>NZ_JAHLOD010000147.1 GCF_018917145.1 Clostridium bornimense | reverse complement strand
ATTCGGAAATCTGTGGATCACGGCCTATGTGCGGCTACCCACAGCTTATCGCAGCTTATCACGTCCTTCATCGGCTCCTAGTGCCAAGGCATTCGCCCTGCGCCCTTTGTAGCTTGACCTATCTGTTCTACTATAAGCTTCGCATTACTTCGTCAGCTGCGTTACTCATTTCGCTCGAATACCGAAGTATTTCTCGCTCATTCGCTCCTTGCTTCCTCGTACTGCTCGCTTCTAGCGAACATCTATACTTAATTAGTATAGGTATATAAATCAGTAAATCTATAATAGATTTTAAAGTCTTTATTGTAACTATGCAATTTTCAAAGAACAATTTTGAAAGATTCTTATGATCTTTCAAAATTGAACAGAAGACATATACCATTTTTGCTTAGGTTCTCCCTAAACATATATCCTTAGAAAGGAGGTGATCCAGCCGCAGGTTCTCCTACGGCTACCTTGTTACGACTTCACCCCAATCACTAATCCCACCTTCGGCCGCT
>NZ_JAHLOD010000146.1 GCF_018917145.1 Clostridium bornimense | reverse complement strand
ATTAAATTTAAGTGTTTTAAATATGTGTTTCACTAGATAAGAAACGGATTTACGGGGTGAATAAAATATGGCGATATTTAATAAAAAAAATAATATTAGTTGGGAAGAAAAGTATCATAAGGTGAACTAATCACTAATTAATCATTATCATATGCTCCATTTAAAACTCTACATACAGTTGATTTGCTCCAACCAGATTCTTTAGATATTTCGCTATAACTAAGCTTCTCCTTGCTCCTTAATGTTTTTATGTATAATATATCCTCTGATGATATCTGCCTTGTCTTAGGCTCTAAATAGCCTGTAGCCTTAATTCTATTTTCTAATAACTTAACCTTTTTTATTAATTCCCTATTTTCATCACAAATCTTATAATACCTTTCTGATAACATATGATACTTTTCTTCCCAACTAATATTATTTTTTTTATTAAATATCGCCATATTTTATTCACCCCGTAAATCCGTTTCTTATCTAGTGAAACACATATTTAAAACACTTAAATTTAAT
>NZ_JAHLOD010000145.1 GCF_018917145.1 Clostridium bornimense | reverse complement strand
CATGACAACCTCTTTTCTTAATATTATTACCAATTAGTATTTCAAAAAGAGGTTTGGAAAATACTAGGTGGAAGAATTTTTAATTACTTTTTGGTACAGTAATAGTATGTGCTAAACAATATTAACATATTTGTATTAATACTTTCATATTCAAGGTTTAGAATATATAGACTTTCTCTTAATAAAACTCAAGATATATTATTTTCATTTCTAAATGAATCATTTGAAGCCTTCGGCGGAGTTCCGAAGGAACTATTAACAGACAATATGAAAACTGTAATGGATGAACCTAGAACAAAGTATAGCAAAGGAAAAGTAAATAATAAGTTTCAACAATTTGCAAATGATTATGGATTTAAGGTGTGCCCCTGCGTAGCAGGTAGACCGAATACAAAAGCAAAAGTTGAAGCACCAATGAAATTACTTGATGAGATAAGAGCTTATAATGGGACTCTTGACTTTGAAGAGCTTCATGAACTAGTTGCAAAACTTAATAATAGAATTAATAGTTCATGTCATACATCAACGGGTAA
>NZ_JAHLOD010000144.1 GCF_018917145.1 Clostridium bornimense | reverse complement strand
TATCCCAAGGAATATGGACTATTTTAAGTTTTTTTTTAATTTATTATGTTATAAAGGTTCAAGAAAAAAGAGAACTTCAACAATCTAAACGTGAAGATAACTATCAACTAATAATTACTCAATTAACTGATAAATTTGAATTGATTAATTCTAATATTTTAGAAATAAAAAATAAATTGAATATATAGTTTACAAAATTTAACTTTATGTTGTTTTTATAAGTGACTGAACTAATTAAAAAATATATTTAAAGGAGTGTTTTTATGGTTTTTGAATTATCTTATAACTCAATAGTTGATGCATTTAATAATGTCGATTCAGCATTAGCTGGCAATAAAAAAAGTATAACTGGAGAAGTAGGCGGTAGTGTTTGTGCTATGATTCTAGGTAAGTTTATTTCAAAGTATGTACAAGGATCTGCAGTATATTCAACTATGGTAACTCTGGCTACTACTGCTGTTGAAACAGCAAATAGAAATAAGTTGCTAGATTTTAAGTCCTTTTACTCATCAGTAAAAACAACAATGGCCAATGAAG
>NZ_JAHLOD010000143.1 GCF_018917145.1 Clostridium bornimense | reverse complement strand
TAAAGCAGAATTAGAAGCAAAGAAAAAAAGAGCATCATGATAAATGCGACTAACAACGTAGTCGCATCATCATATATCTTTTATTTATTTTGATTGTCTACTTGACAGGAGTCAGATCATAACAAATGAAAATTTGTAGGCGAGGCCTCTTTTTCAGTGCACAGTTTTCAGGGCACAGGGCACAGTGATGGTAGAAATTCCTTCGGAATTTCTGAGATTGTAAATGCTAAGTCACAGCTCATAATATAGTTTAAGTTTTTTACTATGTTTAAATTTTACAAACAAGTTATTACAGAGGGCTTATGCCAGTTGTACTAGCATGTCGCTTGAATTATGAAGTTACAAATATTAATGTAAGTTGGTACTTGGAGATATCACATAATTTTTTTATCTATAGTAAAAATGGAAACACTCTGCTGTCCGCAGGACTATAATATTTTCCCTTTTAGGGGAAAATATCATTACTCTCTCCTTGTAGTTTATTATTCTCTTATTTACTCGATATTTCTTAGAATTTCATATCAACTTATATCTATTTTTATATTGTATAAGTATACTAGTTGTATAGCTAACGCTTTTCAA
>NZ_JAHLOD010000142.1 GCF_018917145.1 Clostridium bornimense | reverse complement strand
ATTTTGGTAAATATAGTATTATATAACTTTTTATTTATTTTATGGTAAAATAAGGTTTACAAAATTATATATTATATTGTTTTTATTTGTATAAATATATTAAAGGAGGGGGTTTTTTTGGACTTATTAAAATCATCAATACAAAAATATAAAGATAACTTAATTGACTTTGACATTATTTATCTATATTTTTCAAAACGTATAGATTACTTATGTAAATCATTTAATTTAATTTATTATAAAAATGATTTAAATCTATTCTTATGGCTTTTAATAAAAAAAATAGATATACATAATTTTTTAAGTGATTCAGAACTAGATAATTATATATTTATTTCTCTAAAGAATTATTGTAAAAACCTTTATAAAAAAACTACTCTAACTCAAAATAAAGAATCTTATTTTACTCCTAAATATTATGAAAAAGACACAGAATCTTATGATTTAGAAAACGTTTCAAGTATATGTTTTACTGATTTAATTTCATTTCTTCCTAAAAAACAGAAACTAGTCATATTCCTTGGGATAAAATAAAATTAACTATCTTTTCATTCAATATAATCACCTCCTTATTTATAGAAAGGTTAGACAGGATATGATATAGATTGACGAA
>NZ_JAHLOD010000141.1 GCF_018917145.1 Clostridium bornimense | reverse complement strand
TAATTATAGATATCAATGGAATCTAAAAAAGATGACTCCTATACAGTATAGAAATCATCTTCTTAAAAATATTGCTTAACCCCTTTTTTTGTATTGTCCTTGACAAAGGGTCCACTTTAAATGAAAAGTTGTTAGCGATACCCCTTTTTCAATTCAGACAATTCACTCAATTTACAATTCACAATTTCAATGCAAAGGTAATTTACAATTCACAACAAGAGAGCATTATGTTATTAGGTGTATTTAGTGAGTATATAAACCTATTATATTTAAGTGTTGTTTTTTATAAATCATGGGTTACCTCTCTAAGCTATATGAAGGTGCAACCTTCATTAGCCCCCCGTAATGGTTCTATATCAAATATAAATTTCTTAAGGAAACTATCTTATTCTATACATAAAATTATCACACTTAAAATTTCATCCACCACTGTTCACTCAATGTCGTCAAATTAAGGAATGTTTATAAATTCCATATAACTTTTTTATAATATCACTTTAAAGATATCAGAAAAAATGGTATACTAAGTAAATCCGCGGTTAAACGGACTTGTTTCTAGTATTTGGATTTTACAATCTAAATACAGGATTTTTGGTTGTAATGGTGCGTTTTCCGAGGGTGTGTGTGTTTTCGCTCAATAGAACGAT
>NZ_JAHLOD010000140.1 GCF_018917145.1 Clostridium bornimense | reverse complement strand
TTACCCGTTGATGTATGACATGAACTATTAATTCTATTATTAAGTTTTGTAACTAGTTCATGAAGCTCTTCAAAGTCAAGAGTCCCATTATAAGCTCTTATCTCATCAAGTAATTTCATGGGGGCCTCAACTTTTGCTTTGGTATTCGGTCTACCTGCTACGCAGGGGCACACCTTAAATCCATAATCATTTGCAAATTGTTGAAACTTATTATTTATTTTTCCTTTGCTATATTTTGTTCTAGGTTCATCCATTACAGTTTTCATATTGTCCGTTAATAGTTCCTTCGGAACTCCGCCGAAGGCTTCAAATGATTCATTTAGAAATGAAAATAATATATCTTGAGTTTTATCAAGAGAAAGTCTATATATTCTAAACCTTGAATATGAAAGTATTAATACAAATATGTTAATATTAATTACTTCACCATTTTTTAATATAAAATCAATACTTTCTTTCCAATCTAATTGCGCTTGTTGTCCTTTAGCTGTTTCATATCGCATAGTAGAGTTATTTGATATATGACTCTTTTTTTGCCTTTTAAAATACTCATTAAATTCAGAATGATTTGAAATATATCTTCTAAATGAAGATTGAGCACAATCTAATCCTTTATTATCAGTAAGATACTGCCATAGGACACGTTTATAATAAAATATTTG
>NZ_JAHLOD010000139.1 GCF_018917145.1 Clostridium bornimense | reverse complement strand
CTTTTTTGTATTTAGAAAACCCCGCGTTAGACGTGGGGTTCAGTAAAGCTTATAGCTATGAAACATAATAAAAAAACTCCTTCTGATATAATAAAAATGCGGTCTGGCAACTGCAAAAAATATCAGAAGGAGGACATTCAAAATGAATGACGTACATAGTTTATCACATACAAAATGGAACTGCAAATATCATATAGTATTTGCACCTAAATATAGGAGAAAAGTATTTTATGAAGAAAAGCGATTAGATATAGGGATAATATTAAGAGAATTAAGTAGATGGAAAGGTGTAAATATATTAGAAGCAGAAGTATGTATAGATCATATACATATGCTATTGGAGATTCCACCGAAGATGAGTATATCAAGTTTTATGGGATTTTTAAAAGGAAAGAGTAGTTTGATGATATATGAGAAATGGGGAAATATGAAGTATAAATATAGAAATAGAGAATTTTGGTGTCGTGGATATTATGTAGATACAGTAGGAAAGAATACGAAGAAAATAAAGGAATATATAGCGAATCAATTGCAAGAAGATAAAATGGCAGAACAATTAACAATTGATGATATAGACCCTTTTAAGGGTAGCAAGTAAAAGATCGCATGCGCCAGATCGTACATACGCCTTTAGGCGTAGCTAGTGGAAAAGGGCTACGCCCGAAAATGAAAAACCTCCGGCTAAGCCGGAGGATAATTATT
>NZ_JAHLOD010000138.1 GCF_018917145.1 Clostridium bornimense | reverse complement strand
CCATCTTCAATATATAAAACTTTGTTGCACTTTTTAGCCACTTTACTATCATGAGTTATTATTATTATTGTTTTTCCTTCATCATTAAATTTCTTCAATAACTCCATTATTTTCTCCATATTACTGCTATCCAGCGCTCCAGTAGGTTCATCTGCTAAAATTACATCTGGATCATTAACTAATGCTCGTGCAATAGCAACTCTTTGTTTTTGACCACCCGATAATTCACTAGGCAATTTTTCTTTTTTATCAAGAATACCCACATATTTTAACACTTCATCAATTTTTTTATTTTTCTCTTTAAGAGATAACTTAGTATAATCTAATGGTACTTTTATATTTTCAAACACTGTATAATCTTGTATTAATGCAAAATTTTGAACTATAAATCCTATATGCTTATTTCTAAGCTTTGATAGTTTTTTATCATTAAATTTTTCTACTAATTGCCCATTAAAATAATACTGTCCCTCTGTTTGTTTATCTAAGAATCCCAATATATTCAATAATGTAGATTTTCCCGAACCTGATGATCCCATAATTGCTAACATTTCACCTTTTTCAACTTTTAAATTAATATTATTTAAAGCTGTAACTTGTCCATCACCTTTTCCATATACCTTTTTTATATTTCGTATATCTATGTAACTCATTCACTTAACCTCCTTAAAATAGTATTTATTTCTAACTTCTTTATCTTTCTATATGGTATA
>NZ_JAHLOD010000137.1 GCF_018917145.1 Clostridium bornimense | reverse complement strand
GGATTTGATTTAAAACAATGTAGTTCAGGTGAACATAAGGGTAAGATGAAAATAAGTAAATGCGGAAGCCGTAGGCTGCGAGATATAGTCTATAAAGTATGTTTGCCATTAATAAATGAAAATAAGTATTTTAAACAATTATATAATTATTATATTAGTAGAAAAGAGAATCCGCTTAAAAAGAAACAAGCCCAAATAGCAGTATGTTGCAAGTTATTACGAGTTTTACATGGTATGGTTAAAAATAATTCTAAATTTAATGGAAATGAAGTTATAAAAGGAATATTAGATAAAAAGGCAGCCTAACGGCTTAGAAATAGTAGCGAATAGAATCAATTATTTATAGAGATAATTACTTAGTATAAAAATATTAGCTTGGCATAGTCGCGAGTAGCATAACTTTAAGGCATAGACCTCGTTGCACAGCATTAGCGACATCCGTCTACAGATATGTTGTACAAAGGAATATTAGAGTAAATCTAGAGATACATGAGAGTTTTGACAACTGTAGTTTTTACGGAATAGCCGATTAGGCAATCATAAAAAAAATGGCCTTTCAAAAAGGTTTGTTTGCCATGCAAAAAAACAGACAAATCCTTCTTGAAAAGCGTTAGCTATACAACTAGTATACTTATACAATATAAAAATAGATATAAGTTGATATGAAATTCTAAGAAATATCGAGTAAATAAGAGAATAATAAACTACAAGGAGAGAGT
>NZ_JAHLOD010000136.1 GCF_018917145.1 Clostridium bornimense | reverse complement strand
TAGGTGCAGCCGGTAAAAGGACTGCGGTCGGCAGACTAATTCAACGTGCGAATAGCACGGCCAGTAACAAAGCCTTATAGGCGCAGAGCAAACTACCCGTTTAACGGGTAGTTATGATTGCAATAGGTTTGTAGGTGATATAAGTATAAATAAAATTCTTATGGAATTTTTGAAATTTTAAGTACATAGTTGAAAAATATAAGGTAGGGTAAATTAGAATAATTTTTTATAAAGAGGAAAGATAGAAATAATTACGAGTTATAAAAGATAAATATATTATTTTAATAAAAGTACTGCTATTTATGAGTTTGATAAGTGTACTAAGTAATAGTTTCTATGTATAATATAGGATAAAATTATATAACATATGATAATGTTTGTGAAAAATAGAGTGACACTAATCCGAGTGTATCAATATATAGTATTAAGAGCAAAACGTAGAATATTAAAGAAAATATAATGATAAATATAATTTATAATGATTTTTGCTATATTATTAAAAAAGTACAGTGCTATAATAAGTCTTGTCGCTGCGAGAGAGCAGCAACGAAAAAGAAAAAAGTTGTTGACAAGATTCGATAACTTTGATATAATAAATGAGCGTCGCAAGAGAGCGACAAATGATCTTTGAAAATTGAACAGAAGAAACATATAACCAATTAATTCTTTTAATTGACTCATATATATGAAGTCAGCAAACTAGTACTAAGCTAGCAAATCAAACTTTTTAA
>NZ_JAHLOD010000135.1 GCF_018917145.1 Clostridium bornimense | reverse complement strand
AATCATAACTACCCGTTAAACGGGTAGTTTGCTCTGCGCCTATAAGGCTTTGTTACTGGCCGTGCTATTCGCACGTTGAATTAGTCTGCCGACCGCAGTCCTTTTACCGGCTGCACCTAAAGGTGCTTTATTTTTTGCCTTGGTTTACCGGCTCACCCGTAAACGGGTCAATATATTCTTTTAAACTCATTTGTTCATAAGCTATATCTTCTTGTATTTGATTTTTTATATACTCTTCTATTACTTTTTTATTTCTTCCTACAGTATCAACATAGTATCCTTTACACCAAAAATGCCTATTGCCATATTTATACTTCAAATTTGCATGTCTATCAAAAATCATTAATGAACTTTTACCTTTTAAGTATCCCATAAATTGAGCTACACTCAATTTAGGTGGTATACTTACAAGCATATGTATATGATCTGGACATGCATTTGCTTCTATAATTTCTACTCCTTTTCTTTCACATAATAATCTAAGTATTCTTCCTATATCAGCTTTTATTTTCCCGTATATTACTTGTCTTCTATACTTCGGAGCAAAAACTATATGATATTTACAATTCCACTTGCTATGTGCTAAACTATCAATGTCCATTAACGGACACACCTCCTTGTAACTTATAGTATTGGTCGGCAAACCTACTATTATTTTACATCGGAGGTTTTTTATTTTCTACGTATAGCTAAAAGCTTTTTAGAACCACAGGTCGAACCTGTGGTATTCATTAAACAA
>NZ_JAHLOD010000134.1 GCF_018917145.1 Clostridium bornimense | reverse complement strand
GTCAAGAAAGAAGATATCTCTCTTGAATATAAGGATAACAACTTAACTATCTCTGCTAAAAGAGATGAAACTATCGATGAAGAAAAAGATAACTACGTAAGAAAAGAACGTCATCATGGTACTTTCTCAAGAACTTTCTACGTAGAAGACATAAAAGAAGATTCTATTTCAGCCAAGTTTGATAATGGTGAGCTTATTGTAACCTTACCAAAACTTCCAAAGACTGAAGAAAAAGTTAATAAGATTGATATCCAATAATTTTATAAGGAGGTCTTTTATATGTTCGGATTAATACCTTTTAACACTAATTCAATTGATAACAAAGGAGATGGGTTCGGAAACTTATTATCAGACTTCTTTGATGACAACTTCTTTACACCATTTTATAAAGAAGCTAATGCTTTTAAAGCTGATATTAAAGAAACCGAAAATGAATATTTAGTAGAAGCTGAATTACCTGGCGTCAAGAAAGAAGATATCTCTCTTGAATATAAGGATAACAACTTAACTATCTCTGCTAAAAGAGATGAAACTATCGATGAAGAAAAAGATAACTACGTAAGAAAAGAACGTCATCATGGTACCTTCTCAAGAACTTTCTACGTAGAAGACATAAAAGAAGATTCTATTTCAGCCAAGTTTGATAATGGTGAGCTTATTGTAACCTTACCAAAACTTCCAAAGACTGAAGAAAAAGTTAATAAGATTGATATCCAATAATTTTATAAGGAGGTCTTTTATATGTT
>NZ_JAHLOD010000133.1 GCF_018917145.1 Clostridium bornimense | reverse complement strand
TTTTTAGAAATTGATACTTTTATATATTTGATAACCTCTCTTCTCGGCTCTCTTCTAAAGTGACATCATCACTCATTACACCAAAAAGAGCTCTAGCCACATCCACACGATCCTTATATGGAGTTGTTAGCTTTGCAAGTATTTTACCATTTTGTGTGATGTAAATCTCATTTGTTTCTGCCATAATAAGATATTTATCAATATTTAATTTCAATTCTGTTGCAGTTATAAACATTGCTCACACCTCTCTTAAATATTGCTTTAAAATATATTGTATTTGTACACTTTATTATTCTCTATAAATCCTATAGTTAAAATTTTAATTTATACTGAAAAATATTTTAGCAAGATACGTATTTGTCAGACAAATACCAAACTTGTTAGGCATAACCCTAATACCCTCGTATATATCACATATTTTTCGTGTGTTTTTCGTGTAACTTTTATATATTTTTAGTGCATTTTTTATATATTTTTCATGTACTTTTTATGTGTTTTTTATGTAAAATAGGTACAAATACATCATTATAAAGAAACTTAAAACCATTCATTTAGTAAGTAAAAAAGTCATAGATTTAAACTATGACTTTCATATCCGATCATTTTCACTTATAAATTTATCAATATAATGCTAAATTAAATCACTACATCTGCTTTAATTATGACACAGATGGAATTTCTATTGAGTTTCCAGATTTACCAGGGTGCTTAACTTGTGGAGATGATATTGATGAAGCAATTAAAACTGCAAAGGAATGTTTAGGATTACATTT
>NZ_JAHLOD010000132.1 GCF_018917145.1 Clostridium bornimense | reverse complement strand
TTTTTTGCCTTCATTAAAGGTCTTTTTGTCATGCTTAAATTTAAATTATTTCTTTAATTTACTACCTTAAATTTTCAAAATGGTAGTGTTTTTTGTTATATTATTTTTTCATAGCAAACTTTACACTATCAACTTCTATATCCCAAATTCTAAATCCATTCTTTCTACAAAATCCCCCTATACTAGATTCCTTCAACTTATAAAGGTCATCCCCGATTTTGCTCTTTATATATTGTAATTCATACCCTGCACGCACTGCATATATACCAATTGCTTAATCCTTTGTAATAACATCACTAAAAAACATCCATATACTAAAACCTTTGACCATATAATTATAGTCTTATTGTAAATATATTTCCATTTGTATATTTTATTTCAACACTTTATAGATACTTATATTTATAACTAAATTTATTTTGTTAGCACTCTCATCAAGCGAGTGCTAAAACGCGAGATATTTAAAGATATTTTAAGATTCATCATAATATTTTCAAACTGCATTATGCTATAATCCATTTCAATTTTTAACTAAACTAAATGGATTTTGCTTATATATACTACAAATTCTATAATATAGACATAAAGAAAAAAGAAAACAATAAATAATAAAACAAATAAAATCCAACAAAGATTTTAAAGGAGGTCTTTTATATGTTCGGATTAATACCTTTTAACACTAATTCAATTGATAACAAAGGAGATGGATTCGGAAACTTATTATCAGACTTCTTTAATGACGACTTCTTTACACCATTTTATAAAGAAGCTAATGCTTTTAAAGCTGATATTAAAGA
>NZ_JAHLOD010000131.1 GCF_018917145.1 Clostridium bornimense | reverse complement strand
GTAATGGTTGCCCTAGATGTATGTTCTTTTCAAGTTTTTTTATCATAATCATGCATTCATCAAAAACTTGATCTGATAAAGCAGCTAAATCATTAGCTACTTCTTCTCTATATAAAATTGTGCAATCAGACGCCATTAAAGGAACTCCTTTCACAAAATATATGTAATTTATTAACTACATATTCTATTATATCTTATTAGAAAGAAAAAGTATATAAAATAATATATAAAATTTTATGTATTATTTTATGTATTTTTGTTCACTATTAGTGTATAATAGATTATATAAATGTTAAAAATATTTGATAAAGAAGGGGTTTTTTATAAGGAGGCAATCCGCTATGAGTATAGTGATGGAAAGAAATAATATAGTATCCTCAAGTGACTTAGTAAAAAATTTTGCTAAGATTAGAAATGCAGTAAAAGCTGGTACTAATATGTTTGTATTTAAAAATAACAAACCAGATTTAGCTATTTTAGATATTGATGAATATGAAAAATTGTTAAAGGTTATAGAACTTTTAGAAAATGAAAGCATATTAAAAATGGTTGAAGAAAGAGATAAAAATGATTCTGGTGTTAGGTTAACTACAGAAGAAATAGTTGAAAGAAGAAAAGCTTTAAGATCATAAAAGACTAATAGAAATTTAAATAAAAAAAGATAGGCAAATGCTTATCTTTTTTTATTTATTTAATGCATATATGCAAAAAAACACTACTTTTATGCATAAGTTTCAAATTTTAAACTCTAAAAAGTTAACTAAACTCAGTTATATCAAGGGTTTAAGAAAATAGACATAACTATTTATTATGTCTTGCTTTAGGTGAAGGGATTTCAAATAAATAACAATTTCATGTTCCCTGAG
>NZ_JAHLOD010000130.1 GCF_018917145.1 Clostridium bornimense | reverse complement strand
AAAAAAACCCCCTCCTTTAATATATTTATACAAATAAAAACAATATAATATATAATTTTGTAAACCTTATTTTACCATAAAATAAATAAAAAGTTATATAATACTATATTTACCAAAATGGCAATTGATAAAAATAGGTGTTTTCAGCGTCAAGAAATTTCCACAAAATAATATTTTATAGATGTATAGATAAATAAAAAATAAAAAGGGAGGAGAATTTATATGAGCAAAATTAAATTTAAGATTTGTTTTAGTTGTAAATTATTTAAATTGGATATTAGATTTAATTATTAAAAAAGTGGTTTTCGGAAATTCATAAATTAATTATTGAATATAAAAATATTTATGATATAATTCTTTCATGAATTAATTTATGAAAGAAGGAGATTGTATGAATTCTGATTTAATAGAAGTATCAAGAGATGAATATGAATATTTAAAAGCATATAATCAAGTATACTTATCAGAGATAAAAAAATATAAAAAAGAGATAAAAGAACTTGAAGAAGAAATTCAAAAATTAAAAATTGAAATTTATGCTAGAGATATTGAAGAGAAAAATAGAAATGAAAATAATCATAATTCTCGTGGAGCAGGACGAAAGCAACGATTTACTAGTGAAGAAAAAGAAGCAATGAAGATGTATAGACTTCAAGGGATGACTATAAAAGAGATTGCAAAAATGTATGAATGTTCCGTTGGTTTAGTTCATAAATTAATTAATGAAAGCAAAAAATAAGTTGTTAATGATAATAATATTAATTAAATTTAAGTGTTTTAAATATGTGTTTCACTAGATAAGAAACGGATTTACGGGGTGAATAAAATATGGCGATATTTAATAAAAAAAATAATATTAGTTGGGAAGAAAAGTATCATA
>NZ_JAHLOD010000129.1 GCF_018917145.1 Clostridium bornimense | reverse complement strand
GCTCTCCATTCATCATTACTTAATTTTTTATACATACCTAACCTCCTGATAAAATGTTATTTCCTTAATTTTATCAATTGGAGATTTTAGTATCTAGGTACTTAATTTTTGACGCTTACTCATATAAGCAGCTATCTGCCAATTCTATAAGATTTGTATAAGTATCATTTTTATCTAAAATCTTGTAGTAACATCCAACACTTACAGTAACATAATTGCTAACCTCTGAAAAATTGTGTTCTAACTCCAGATCATGTATTTGATTGCAAATAGTCTCACCTAATATTTTCAATGAAAGCTTATCAATGTTGTAAGATATTATAAGAAATTCTTCTCCACCATATCTAATTACAATATTATTATCTCCACAGATATCTTTAATTTTACTAGCTACTGATGATAATATGATATCTCCCTTGATATGACCATATCCATCATTATATTTTTTGAAATAATCAATATCTAGCATAATAACACCAATACTAATAGCATCATTGAACTTTAATTGGTTTTCTAAAAGGTAATTTTTATTTAACACCTTTGTTAGTTTATCTATATATGCATCTTTAATCATCACTGTATTTGAATTATATAAACTCTCAATTACATGAGTTTTATATTTGTTTTCTAATTCCTTTTGATAACGTTCATAGATAAGGATGAAGTCATCTTGTATCATTGAAGTATGTATAGAAACATATTTGTTAAAGTATATAAATGATAAATAGTAATCATCCGTTTTTTCATATAACTCCCCTAATGAAAAATAAGATAGTGTAAAATTTATTTACACTTCTTTCTTTAAAAATCTTTATATATCAAGGTTTTAGAAGTTTTTTTGCATAAAAAAACAACGACCCCCTGATTTCTATGTTAAAATTGAATC
>NZ_JAHLOD010000128.1 GCF_018917145.1 Clostridium bornimense | reverse complement strand
AGTAATTTGTGCTTATAAAAAATCTTTTGTTGACATTGATAAAACCGATCCAAAGGATGCTTTTGTAATTGCAGACTTTGCAAGAGTAGGTAAAATAACATCAGCACCTTGGAAGGGTGGAGAATATATAGCACTTCAAAGACTTACTAGATGTAGGCTTCATCTTATTGAAAATATAAGCCGTGAAAAATCATATATTCTCTCAAATATATTTCTAAAGTTTAGTGAACTAGCTGTTCTAGACAGAAATGAAAATCCATTTTCAAACACCTTCGGTGCTTCATCTTTAGCGGTTTTAACAGAATTTATGTCCACAGAAGAAATAGCCAGTGCTTCTATTGAATACTTAATAAACTTTCTTGTGGATAAAAGCAAAAATAGATTTACTAATCCAGAAGCTACCGCTAAGTTGTTACAAAAGGCAGCTAGAGATTCTTATCGCTTAGATAAGTCACTATATGATCCTTTAAATGCTACTATAGCAGCATCTTTAAACTGTATAAAAGCTTTAGAAAAAGAAGTTAAATCATTAGATAAAGCTATAGCACGAGCTATTAAAGGATTTAATAATCATCAATTTCAATGTCTTATATCGATACCAGGTATCGGTCCTGTCTTTGCCGCAGGCATAATATCTGAACTAGGTGATATAAATAAATTTAATAATCAAGGATGCGTTGCAAAATATGCTGGTTTAACATGGAGAAAGAAACAATCAGGTGGTTTTACGGCTGAAAATACTTTTCTAACGAAAACAGGCAATAAATACCTTCGTTACTATCTCCTTGAAGCCGCAGGCAGCATTCTTAGATATAATTCTGAATACAATGCTTATTATCATAAAAAGTATGATGAAGCATTAATTCACAAACATAAAAGGGCACTCGCACTAACTGGACGAAAACTTGTAAGATTGATTTTTTCATTGCTACGAAATAATCAACTCTATACCTCTAACGAGGTAGTT
>NZ_JAHLOD010000127.1 GCF_018917145.1 Clostridium bornimense | reverse complement strand
CTGATTAATATTTGCCATTTGGCAGGCATATTATCGATACCATCAAGAGCTTCAAGTTCATTAAGTGGTTTCCAATAGTTATATGGATGAGGTCTTAGAAAGTTATAATATGCGACCCAAAGAGAAAATCCGTAGGATGCGCCTTCGGCACTACCATAACCACAAGTAACACGATATGAAGCTTTAAATGTACGATTAAGACGTTCAACAATTTGTTTAATCCATCTATATTCTGTAGATACTGGATCATCATTGGTAAGACCAATAACTTGGGTTAAGTCAAAAGCTTTATTTTCTTCTAACTCAAATTGTTGTTTAGCTAAAGGGTATGCACTATATCCATCTGCGATGAACTTTAATGCTTTATTAGGGAATTTAGCGAATTTGTCAAAAGCCATGCGCATAGCTAAAATGCAAGGACCAACAGCTCGTGTGTCGGATACTTGGTAACCAAGAATAGATTTCTTACAAGCGTCCATTACAATCCAAACGTAATGTTTGATACCTTTTACTTTTATATAAGTTTCATCAGCTGAAAGTATTTTCGATGGCTTGTAGTCAAAAGTATCAACAAAAGGCTTTATAACAGCGGCAGCTGTCAGAGCGTAATTAGCAACCATAGTATGAGATATTTTAATTCCATGAACTTCTTTTAGGGCATGAGCAGTCTGCCTTGTAGACAGTTTAAGGTTAACATGGTAAGTAAGACATAGTCCCATTATATGTGGATTAAATTTTTTAAAACTAAATCCTGTAGCACGTTTGGAGATTTCGTATAAGTCCATTTCAAAGAAGTTAATACTAAATTCTCTGTAAATATAGTGAAGCTTATATTTATACTTATCAGAATCATCAAGACCCTTCGGGAGTTTTTTCAAATTCCTTTTGTAGTAAGAGCAGTTAGTATTGATGCATTTATGTATTTTAAAATGCTTACGCTCCTTACGTTCAGAGAGTGTGCTACCGCAGTAAGGACATTTAAATA
>NZ_JAHLOD010000126.1 GCF_018917145.1 Clostridium bornimense | reverse complement strand
TGCAGTATATTCAACTATGGTAACTCTGGCTACTACTGCTGTTGAAACAGCAAATAGAAATAAGTTGCTAGATTTTAAGTCCTTTTACTCATCAGTAAAAACAACAATGGCCAATGAAGGCTTTACTAGAGCAAGATTTGAAGGTAATGCTGTTAACCGTGGAAATGGTATATATGAAATAGTATCTGTTCCAAATGTAATAGGTTACCGCACAAAATCTGGAGTATGGAATACTTCATATTAAAATCCACACTAAAGGAAGTTATTGACAATAACTTCCTTTAGTGTAATTATATCCTTATAACTTATTATAAGGAGTGATTTGCTTGAAACACCTTTCAAAAAAAGAACTTATCGGTATTCTTATTTTTACACTTTTATTTTGGATTCCTCATTCATATTTTATAATCTCAGGTACAAACTTCACAAATAACCCTAATTCTATCCATTCTTCTATTCATAAAGATTTTAAGAGTTATTTTAATTATAAAAAAAATAATCCAACACAAAATGATGGTGAGCGCTATATAAAATATTCAGAATTACCTATAAAAACAATGATTGCTTTAGACTGCATTGATATTAAAAGTGATTATATTTCTACCCCTGATTTATTTATTAAATCATATTTAGAAAAAGTTCCTGATACTGATGAAAAAAAATTATATTCTGATGTTGATAATTCAATAAATAATTTATTTAACACATATTCAAAAGAATCTAATAAATATATTTATAAAAAAATCATACTTAGAATGTTGATAGCATTTTTATTTTATTTTGCAATGTTTTACATTTCAGCAATTGAATTTGTAAAAAGAAAATAGTATTTATATAACAAAAAAGAGTTACTAATAATAACTCTTTTTCTTTGCATTAATTAATATCTTTTGTAATTTCTAATATTTTTTATCCGCACCCATAACTATACCTCCTATCTAAATATCCTTATCCTTCATAAAATCTCTAATTAAATTCTCAACTACATCAGATATTGTTGTATCATTGATAATAGAATATATTTTTAACCTTTTCCATAGATCTTTATCCATAACTAA
>NZ_JAHLOD010000125.1 GCF_018917145.1 Clostridium bornimense | reverse complement strand
GACATTTAGGAGTAATTCTATACAGTCTATATAATTTCCAGTAATCTTTAGCATATTGTAGTGAATTTTATTACTGGAAATACATATTAAATTCACTACAAAATTAATTATACGAGGAGATGAAAGCATGAAAAGAAAAGAAAACTATCTTACAAAGGTTTTGTTTATATTTTATATCCTTGCATTAATATGGATAATTCTATTTAAAATGCAATTTAGTTTTAAAGGATTGGTTACATCTAGAAGTATTAATTTAATTCCATTTGGAGAATCTATGATGGTTAATGGAATGATTGATGTAAAAGAAATCATAGCCAATGTACTTATATTTATTCCTCTTGGTATTTATATATCTATGTTAAAAAGTGAATGGACATTTATCAAAAAAGTTGGTACAGGCTTTATAATTAGTTTTGCCGTTGAAATATTACAATTTATTTTTGCAATTGGGGCATCAGACATAACAGATATTATAGGAAATACATTAGGTGGGATTATTGGAATAGGTATATTTTATGCCTTCTATAAAGTATTTAGAGAGAAGGCAACAAAAATAATAAATGTAGTAGCACTGATATTCACTGTTTTAATTTCTGCAGGAATTGGATTTATACTTATAGTAAATATGTAACTTATTTCAATAAAAAAGCTGTCACTTAAAGGTGGCAGCTTTTTACAAGTTAAAAGTATATCTATTCTTAGTAGTTAATACCAGCAGGCTTTATGTTTTCTTTGTCAGATTGAGAACATGGAGTAACACCATATGTCATTTTGCAATTTGGACATACGCTTACGAATGTTTCCATAACGAACTCTTCTCCACATGAGCATGTAATTACATGAGGAGTAGATAATCTCATGTCTGCCTTTCCTTTTTCTCTTACTCTATCAACAATAGCTTTTCCGTCTTTTTCATGTGTTCCGCAACCACAACTCATAATTGACCCTCCTAGAATATTTAGATAGTGTAAAGTTTATTTACACTTCTTTCTTTAAAAATCTTTATATATCAAGGTTTTAGAAGTTTTTTTGTATAAAAAAACAACGACCCCCTGAT
The DNA here is from genome assembly GCF_018917145.1 of Clostridium bornimense. GTDB lineage: Bacteria > Bacillota > Clostridia > Clostridiales > Clostridiaceae > Clostridium_AN > Clostridium_AN bornimense_A. The sequence continues at coordinate 21 of NZ_JAHLOD010000125.1, read as the reverse complement.
TTCTATGTTAAAATTGAATCT
>NZ_JAHLOD010000124.1 GCF_018917145.1 Clostridium bornimense | reverse complement strand
TAGGTGCAGCCGGTAAAAGGACTGCGGTCGGCAGACTAATTCAACGTGCGAATAGCACGGCCAGTAACAAAGCCTTATAGGCGCAGAGCAAACTACCCGTTTAACGGGTAGTTATGATTTATATAACAACTGGTAATATAAAACTTCAAATATAATAAGTTCCAAGCAAAAAATATAGGGGGGAGATCTAATGACAGAGGAAATACTATTAAAGATGATAGAATATTTTGATGGTGATGTAAAAAGAATAAATCATGCAATTAAAGTATATCAGTTTGCAAAATTAATATCATCTAAAGAAAATATGGAAGAAGATGAATATAGAGCTTTAGAATTAGCAGCTATATTACATGATATAGGAATAAAGAATGCAGAAAGAAAATATAATTCTTCAGCAGGAAAGTATCAAGAAATAGAAGGTCCAGCAGTTGCTGAAGAATTATTAAATGAATTTAATATAAAAAAAGATATTTTAGAAAGAATAAAGTTCCTTATAGGAAATCATCATTCATATAATAAAATTGATAAAATAGATTTTCAAATATTAATAGAGAGTGATTTTTTAGTTAATATTGATGAGGATAATATGAAAATTGAAAATATAAAAGTTATAAAAAATAAATATTTTAGAACTAATATGGGGATTAAATTAATAGAATCTATGTATATAGAATAGAAATATAAGATGAAAAAAGTAGGTAGGATAATGTGTATTATATAAATAAAAATACATATTATCCTATATTTCTTTTAAAATACACTACAAGTGTGCCTGGTGTATCAAAGTATGAAAAAGTGAGTAAAATATTGATATAAGATAATATTAAAGAGTTATTATTAAATTTTGATATGAACTCAATAAGTGTAGAATTGATGTGGTGATATAATAATCCTTGTCGCTGCGAGAGAGCAGCAACGAAAAAGAAAAAAAGTTGTTGACAAGTGTTGAAAGCTTTGATACAATGAATGAGCATCGCAAGAGAGCGACAAATGATCTTTGAAAATTGAACAGAAGAAACATATAACCAGTTAATTCTTTTAATTGACATTATATAATGTCAGCTAGTACTAAGCTAGTAAATCAAACTTGAAGTTAATGGTATGTTA
>NZ_JAHLOD010000123.1 GCF_018917145.1 Clostridium bornimense | reverse complement strand
GTTAGGAGGAATTAACAATGGCAAAGGCAAAGTTTGAAAGAAGTAAGCCACACGTAAATATTGGAACAATCGGTCACGTAGACCACGGTAAGACAACATTAACAGCTGCAATCACAACTGTATTATCACTTGCAGGTGGAGCAGAAGCATTCAAATATGACGAAATAGATAAAGCACCAGAAGAAAAAGAAAGAGGAATCACAATCAACACAGCACACGTTGAATATGAAACTCCAAACAGACACTATGCACACGTAGACTGTCCAGGACACGCTGACTATGTTAAGAACATGATCACTGGAGCAGCACAAATGGATGGAGCAATCTTAGTTGTATCAGCAGCAGATGGTCCAATGCCACAAACAAGAGAACACATCCTATTAGCATCAAGAGTAGGTGTACAATACATCGTAGTATTCTTAAACAAAGCTGATATGGTAGACGATCCAGAATTACTAGAATTAGTAGAAATGGAAGTAAGAGAATTATTAAATGAATACGGATTCCCAGGAGATGATACTCCAGTAATCACAGGATCAGCATTACAAGCATTAGAAAACCCAACAGATCCAGAAAAATCAAAATGCATCCATGAATTAATGGCAGCAGTAGATGAATATATCCCAACTCCAGAAAGAGAAACAGACAAAGCATTCTTAATGCCAGTAGAAGATGTATTCACAATCACAGGAAGAGGAACAGTTGCAACAGGAAGAGTTGAAACTGGAGTACTTCATGTAGGAGACGAAGTAGAAATCGTAGGAATGCAAGATGAAATCAGAAAGACAACAGTAACAGGAATCGAAATGTTCAGAAAGTTACTAGATGAAGCACAAGCAGGAGATAACATCGGAGCATTATTAAGAGGTATCCAAAGAACTGAAATCGAAAGAGGTCAAGTATTAGCAAAAGTTGGATCAGTAACTCCACACAAGAAATTCGTAGGTCAAGTATACGTATTAAAGAAAGAAGAAGGTGGAAGACACACTCCATTCTTTGATGGATACAGACCACAATTCTACTTCAGAACAACAGATGTAACAGGATCAATCAAATTACCAGACGGAGTAGAAATGGTAATGCCAGGAGACCACATCGATATGAACGTTGAGTTAATCACTCCAGTAGCTATGGATGAAAACTTAAGATTCGCTATCAGAGAAGGTGGAAGAACTGTAGGTTCAGGAGTTGTTACTTCTATCGTTGAATAAT
>NZ_JAHLOD010000122.1 GCF_018917145.1 Clostridium bornimense | reverse complement strand
TTGAAAAGCGTTAGCTATACAACTAGTATACTTATACAATATAAAAATAGATATAAGTTGATATGAAATTCTAAGAAATATCGAGTAAATAAGAGAATAATAAACTACAAGGAGAGAGTGATGGAGGAAATTCCCTTTGGGGAATTTCTGAGATTATAAGTGCAATAATTTTGTGCATAAAATAAGATAGCTTTCTTAAGATATTTGTATTTTATATAGAACTATTACGGGGGGCTAATGAAGGTTGCACCTTCATATAGCTTTGAGTGAAAATTCGTGATTCGTAAAAAACAACACTTAAGTATAATAGTTTTATATATGCACTAAACATATCTATCAATACAATTATAACTCTCGCCGGCCGCAGGACTAAAATGTTTTCAAAACAAGGGAAAATAAACCTACACTATTCACCATTTACTCTTACCTATTCATTCCGAAACTGTGCACTGCCCTAACTGTGCACTGAAATGTGAATTGAGAATTGCTTATATTAGTGTTTTATAAAGGCACTCGGTATCGGGTGTATCATTATAAGAAAAAGAGAGAAAATTAAAGTATATAATAGTATTTAAGGGATATATTCAAATAAATTGGTTATTTTTAAAGTATACTATATGAACTTTGAAATATAATAAGTCTTGTCGCTGCGAGAGAGCAGCAACGAGAAAGAAAAAAAGTTGTTGACAAGTGTTAAAAGCTTTGATACAATAAATGAGCGTCGCAAGAGAGCGACAAATGATCTTTGAAAATTGAACAGAAGAAACATATAACCAGTTAATTCTTTTAATTGACTCATATATATGAAGTCAGCAAACTAGTACTAAGCTAGTAATCAAACTTGAAGTTAATGGTATGTTATGTGAATCTCGTATTCGCTAGAAACGAGCAGGACGAGGAAGCTAGGAGTGAATGAGTGAACTATACTTTGTATGTGAACGATTGAATAACGAAGCTGACGAAGTAATGCGAAGTTTATAGTAGAATACTAATGAAGAACATGTAATAAACTAAGATTAACATTTTAAATTGAGAGTTTGATCCTGGCTCAGGACGAACGCTGGCGGCGTGCTTAACACATGCAAGTCGAGCGAACAAAACTCCTTCGGGAGTGGAGTTAGCGGCGGACGGGTGAGTAACACGTGGGTAACCTGCCTTATAGAGGGGGATAGCCTTCCGAAAGGAAGATTAATACCGCATAAGAAGTAGAAGTCGCATG
>NZ_JAHLOD010000121.1 GCF_018917145.1 Clostridium bornimense | reverse complement strand
AATACAGCAGAAAAGTTTAGTGTATCTTACACTCAAGTTTATACATGGGTACGTAAATATAAGATTGATGGAGAAGATGGTTTAATAGATAAGCGTGGACATCATAAATCTGATGATGAAGTAGATGAATTAGAAAGACTTCGTAGAGAGACCATACGGTTAAAGCGTCAGCTAGAAGAAAAAGATATGGAGGTAGAACTATTAAAAAAAGTGAAGGAATTCGAAAGGAGGCGATTTTAGCCCGCGGAAAATTAGAGCCTAAGTATTTAACTATTCAATATTTTTATAAAACAAAAGGTTGGAGTATTAATTGGATGTGCACTAAGTTAGAAGTTTCAAGGTCAGGATATTATAAATGGTGCAATCGAGAAAAAACAGAAGAAGAATTAGAGAATGAACAAATTGCTCTATGGATTCAAGAATATCATGAAAAGTTCAAGCATACGCTTGGTTATAGAAGAATGCGTAATTATATTAACCGTGACAAAAAGAAAAATTACAGTAAGAAAAGAATCCAACGCATTATGAAGGTTCTTGGAATAAAGGCTGAAATCCGAAAGAAAAGAAAACCATATCGTTCATCTACTGTACAAACAATTACTGAAAATATACTACATAGAGAATTTGAAGCTACTAAACCAAATGAAAAATGGGGAACAGATGTAACAGAATTTAAAATACCAATGAGTACTAAAAAGTTATATCTAAGTGCTATTTTAGATTTTTATGATAGATCTGTAGTGTCATATGTTATAAGTAATAGAAATGATAATAAATTAGTTTTGGATACATATGATCTTGCATTAAAAAATAATCCGAAGGCTACGCCGTTATTGCATAGTGATCGAGGATTTCAATATACAAGTAAGGAATATATAAATAAGCTTAAGGAAGATGGACTAACACAATCAATGTCACGTGTAGGGTGTTGTATTGATAATGGTCCTACCGAAGGTTTTTGGGGGATTATAAAATCAGAAATGTATTATATTAATGATTTTAAAAATGAAGATGAATTAAGAAAAGCTATAAAGGAATTTATAGACTATTATAACAACAATAGGTATCAAGAAAGGTTTAATAATTTAGCGCCTATGGAAGTTAGAACTGCTGCATTAGCGACAGAAACCCCTATTCAATATCCGATACCAGAAAATAAGAGAATACTTGCTTATAAAGCAGAGTTAGAAGCAAAGAAAAAAAGAGCATCATGATAAATGCGACTAACAACGTAGTCGCATAATCATATATCTTT
>NZ_JAHLOD010000120.1 GCF_018917145.1 Clostridium bornimense | reverse complement strand
AATAATCTTGTTAATTTTACTTTTTGCTGATTAACGAATACTGCTTCGCAGTTATCCATAGAAGTAATAATATATGATGCAATACGTTGCCAATAGATGCCGGTAGGCTCCATGCCTATTATACAAGATTCTGTGTTTGTTTCCTTCATAATCTTATATACCCATGATTCAAAGGTTTTAAATCCTTCCCTATCATTCTTAAGTGATGATAAATAACCAACTTGTATACCATTTATATCTATTGCTTTTGCCACATGTATTTTTTTAGCTAAGTCAATTCCTATAAAAAGCTTTGACTGATTTAATGAAACTATGTTATTATTCATTTGAATAACCTCCTTGGTATTATGTTTTTTTCTTTCACTATGCATTTTATCCAAGAAGGTTATTTTTTTCAATTCTCATAAAGTCTTAAAACAGGAATGCTGTGCACTGTATTTATTTTAGAAGAGGTGATTGTTTATGAAAAAATTATTTAGTCATGATTTAAGAGTTAATAAAGAACAAACAATGGTGAATATAACAGCTATTATAGAGGAAGATATTAAGAAAAGTGGCATAAAAGATGGAATAGTTATAGTATTTTGTCCTCATACTACAGCAGGTATAACAATAAATGAAAATGCAGATCCAGATGTAGTGCATGATATGATATATGGTTTTGAAAAGGTATATCCTACAAGAGATAAAAATTATAAACATTTTGAGGGAAATTCTCATGCACATATGAAAGCTTCTACGATGGGAGCATCTCAAACGCTTATAGTAGATGATGGTAAGATGATACTTGGAATTTGGCAAGATATATACTTTTGTGAGTTTGATGGGCCGAGAGATAGAAAATTTTTCGTTAAAATAATGGAAGGGTAAATAATATCGTATAAACAATAAGAAATAGGAAAATATAAACTTGAAGTCAATAGTTAAGAGGTGAAATTATGGTGAATAGCAAAACAGATTATACAACTTCAGATCCATCATCTAAGAAATACGGTAAAAAAGTGAAAGATAAAGGAAATGAAAAAACAATTTATGGTTCAGATGAATCATCTACACGTACAGATTTTAAGTAAATTTACAATTAAAGTGAGCTGTTGTGCAAAATAGTGTGATCTGACTCCTGTCAAGTAGACAATCAAAATAAATAAAGATATATGATTATGCGACTACGTTGTTAGTCGCATTTATCATGATGCTCTTTTTTTCTTTGCTTCTAACTCTGCTTTATAAGCAAGTATTCTCTTATTTTCTGGTATCGGATATTG
>NZ_JAHLOD010000119.1 GCF_018917145.1 Clostridium bornimense | reverse complement strand
GGAGCTATTATTAAAGTGTTAAATATAGATAAGGTTGAAACAGTATATATAGCCTGCGGCCCAACAGACTTAAGAAAAAGTATAGATGGATTAGTAATGATAGTAAAAAATCAACTGCAGCTCAATCCTTTTGATAAAGCATTATTTGTTTTTTGTAATAAACAGATGGATAAGTTAAAGATACTCCATTTTGATGAAGGATTTTGGTTATATTATCATCGTTTAGAAGGAAATCGCTTTAAATGGCCTGCTACGCAGGAAGAAGCAGTAAGTGTGAATATAGAAGAATTACGTTGGCTTTTGAAAGGATATGAAGTAAGAACAAAGTCTAAATTTAAACCAGTAAAAGAAGCTAATTATTATTAAAAATAGGTATACAAAAACCTTGAGAATCCTTTATTTTCAAGGGTTTTTGTGGTATAATATTTATATAAATAAATGTTAAAAGAGGTACTTATGAATCACGAAATTATTAGCAATGAACTTGATGAAAAAAGCCAAGTATTAATTGAAAAAGTTGAAGAAATGGAGAAAGAAATAGACTCTAAGAATAAAGAAATAGAAAATCTTAAAAATGAATTAGAGTTTTTAAGAGAAATTATTTCAAATAGAAATAAGAAAATATTTGGAGCATCTAGTGAGAAAGTAGATGCTGATCAATTATGCTTTTTTAATGAAGCAGAAAAACATAGTGATTCAAAAGTGGAAGAACCTACGGTAGAAGAAATTACATATAAAAGAGCTAAGAAAAGCAACAATATCGGTAAGAAAGATAACCTTGCTAATTTAGAAAGAAAAATCATAGAACATAAATTAGAAGGTGATGATTTAATCTGTGATAAATGTGGCAGCAAATTAGTTGAAATTGGAGTTAAATCTAGAAAAGAAATTTTAAAATATATCCCTGCTAAATTAATAGTGGAAGAACACGTAATGTACAGCTACGCTTGTAAACCATGTGAGAAGGAAAATGAAGATAGTAAGATTGTTTCACCTGAAATGCCTAAAACTATTTTCTATAATAGTATGGCTTCTAATGAATTAATTGCTCATACTATTGCACTTAAATATCTTCATGCTATGCCATTATATAGACAACAGTCTTATTTTGACATGATGGGTGCTACTCTTAGTCGTCAGACTTTATGTAACTGGACTATGTCAGCTGCTAAAGCATTAGAGCCGATATATAGCTATATGAAGAAAGAACTTCTTAATAGAAATTACATTCATGCTGATGAAACTACATTGAAGGTAATTAATGATAATGGTAAGAGTTCTAAGTCTAAGAAATATATGTGGCTATATATGAGTGAAACTAATGCTAAACCGATAATTCTTTATGATTATCAAAATACTAGATCTAGCTCGTGTCCTAAAGCTTTTCTTGG
>NZ_JAHLOD010000118.1 GCF_018917145.1 Clostridium bornimense | reverse complement strand
GACATTTAGGAGTAATTCTATACAGTCTATATAATTTCCAGTAATCTTTAGCATATTGTAGTGAATTTTATTACTGGAAATACATATTAAATTCACTACAAAATTAATTATACGAGGAGATATAAGGATGAAAAAAATTTTTATAAATTGGATTTTGCCTATAATAGCGGCTCTTGTTTTAAGTACTATTATAAATAAATATGTATTTACGATAGCTAATGTTCCTAGTTCATCTATGAGACCAACGATAATGGAAGGCGATAGGTTATTTGTTACAAAGGTATATAATCCAGAAAACTTAAAAACAGGCGACATTGTTGTTTTCGATTTTAAAGAAGAAAATGAGAAATTTGTAAAGAGGCTTATTGGAACACCAGGAGATACAGTAGAGATTTTTGAGGATGGCAGTGTTAAAGTTAATGGTAAATTATTAGATGACTCATATGTATATGAAAGAGAGTATGTTACTGATGTGTATCAAAAATATGAAGTACCAGAAGATTCATATTTCTTTTTAGGCGATAATAGAAATATTTCTAAGGACTCTAGAAAGTGGGAAACAAGTCCATATATAAAAGGTGAAGATATAGAAGGTAAAGCACAATTTATAGTATATCCTTTTAATAGAATTGGAAAATTAAAATCTATTTCTTATTTAAATTAATAGTTAGTAGTATTACAGTTTTATTGATATTATATTCTTAATATGAGAGTATATAATTGAATATAAATTACACTAGGGAGAAAAAAGTATGAAATCTAATTTAAAGAAGTTATTAAGTAAATTTGGAATTATATTTTTTACATCATTTATTATATCTTTTTAAGCATTCAAATATTTGATAAAAAATATACATTTACTATAGTAGAAGGAAGTATATATATTAATAATACATATAAAGTGCTGTTAGCAGTTCTTAGATCATAACTCTAATCTTCTTATCTTTAAAAACATCAGATTTTTTTAGTTGTACTTAATCATAATTGTAGATTCTCCAACTTCATAATAGTTTGCACACCATACATTTCCCCAAGTGAATTCATAACCCTTTTTATTATCTGACAAATATATAATATTTCCTGTGGATTTTAAGTTTGATAGTGTAAAGTTTGCTATGAAAAAATAATATAACAAAAAACACTATCTTTTTGAAAATTTAAAGTAGTAAATTACAGAAATAATTTAAATTTGAGCATGACAAAAAGACCTTTAATGAAGGCAAAAAAATTTATATTTGGTTATATAATCCGTTAGGAAGCATTTTTTTCTTGGATATCTAAAATAGCTTGCTGTCCTAACCTGATTAATATTTGCCATTTGGCAGGCATATTATCGATACCATCAAGAGCTTCAAGTTCATTAAGTGGTTTCCAATAGTTATATGGATGAGGTCTTAGAAAGTTATAATATGCGACCCA
>NZ_JAHLOD010000117.1 GCF_018917145.1 Clostridium bornimense | reverse complement strand
TAAATCCGCGGTTAAACGGACTTGTTTCTAGTATTTGGATTTTACAATCTAAATACAGGATTTTTGGTTGTAATGGTGCGTTTTCCGAGGGTGTGTGTGTTTTCGCTCAATAGAACGATTAGGACGTATTATTGAGCGATTTTTTTTACCTTGTTCAATTAATTCATCCAAAAACTTCTTTCGCACCGAAGGTTGCGCTATTAACGATATTATCTTTCTTGAAATCTCTCCAAGTAAGTAGTTTCTATTTACTTGATATCTATGTTTTAACTTTTTTTCTTTAATTTCTTGTTCTATAGCTTTATCACACTCAAATTTTATTACTGATGTTATCAGTGATAAAAATATTGATGCATAAAAATCCTGTTTTATTGCAATTGGCTTTTTGCCTGAAAACTCTTCAATTTTAATACTACTTTTTAACTCTCTATATTTTGTTTCGATCCTCCATCTTAAAAAATACAATTCTTTAAACATATCAATTGTAATGATTTTATCAAAAATATTAGTAGCTAATATTTCTTCTGTTCCATTTTCTAAGATTACTTTTATTAGTCTTACCTTTTTTTCTTCACCATTTTTTATATAAGATATAGTTTCATCATTTTCTGTTATATCATTTGCCAACTTGTATGATGAAGACAATCTTATTACAAAAAATAAGTTTTTTTCATTAATGTAATCAAACATTTCATATGACGGATACCCTCTATCTAGAGTTATTATTGTTTTATTTATTATTTTACTATCATAATGAACTAATTTATTTATATGTTCTTTAGCTAAAACACGTTCACTTTTTGGATAACTGTCAATCTTTGCATCAACAATAATATCATTCATAACATCATATATGGCGGAGCCAGTGGCTAACGCCGTTTTTGTTTTATGTCTGCTTGATTTGTAACCAAATTCTATTAAGTTTTCTTCAGTATCTGGAACTTGAAGGGTTGTACCATCTATAGCGAAAACATTATATCCATTCCATTTATTTAATGAAGTATTCAAAGAATAAAACTTATCAATAAATAGTTCGCAAATTTTATTAAAAGCTTCGGGAGATATATTTTGTCTAGCCTTTGAAAATCCTTGCTTTGTTACATCAGGTAATTTAATAAATTTAAATTTATCCTTAAAGCTAGCTATTTCAAGATTTATTGATTTTCTAAGATTAGAACAAATAAGATAAATTATTTGTTGAAAAGATAATTTTCTGTTTCTAGAAAAAGAATTATTCAATCTATACGTATTTTTGTAATCGTCAGATGTAACTAATTTATGAATAGAATCAATAATTTTAATTAGTAATTTCGTTTTGTTCATATAAAAATCTCCTTATGATAAAAAGATATTTTATCATAAGGATCATCCTATTATATACCGGAATATATTTCCTAGCTCTTGTTTTTTCTAAAGTTGACGACATTGA
>NZ_JAHLOD010000116.1 GCF_018917145.1 Clostridium bornimense | reverse complement strand
GGTCAAGCTACAAAGGGCGCAGGGCGAATGCCTTGGCACTAGGAGCCGATGAAGGACGTGATAAGCTGCGATAAGCTGTGGGTAGCCGCACATAGGCCGTGATCCACAGATTTCCGAATGGGGAAACCCACATGAGAAACCTCATGTATCCTTAAGTGAATCCATAGCTTAAGGAAGGTAACCCGGGGAACTGAAACATCTAAGTACCCGGAGGAAGAGAAAGAAACATCGATTTTCTGAGTAGCGGCGAGCGAAACGGAAAGAGCCCAAACCAAGAGCTTGCTCTTGGGGTTGCGGACAGTTCATAAATACTTTGAAATTCTAGTCGAAGACAACTGGAAAGTTGCACCGCAGAATGTAATAGTCATGTAGGCGAAAGAACGAAAAAGTCAGAACTGATCCAGAGTACCACGAGACACGTGAAACCTTGTGGGAAGCAGGGAGGACCACCTCCCAAGGCTAAATACTACCTAGTGACCGATAGTGAAGCAGTACCGTGAGGGAAAGGTGAAAAGAACCCCGGGAGGGGAGTGAAATAGAACCTGAAACCCTGTGCCTACAACCGGTCGAAGCACCTTATGAGTGTGACGACGTGCTTTTTGTAGAACGAGCCAACGAGTTACGGTATGCAGCAAGGTTAAGTACTTATGGTACGTAGCCGAAGGGAAACCAAGTCTGAACAGGGCGACTAGTTGCATGCTGTAGACCCGAAACCGGGTGACCTATCCATGGCCAGGTTGAAGCGAGGGTAAAACCTCGTGGAGGACCGAACCACGTTGGTGTTGAAAAACCATGGGATGAGCTGTGGATAGCGGAGAAATTCCAATCGAACTCGGAGATAGCTGGTTCTCCTCGAAATAGCTTTAGGGCTAGCGTCTGGTAAATTAAGTGATGGAGGTAGAGCACTGAATGGGCTAGGGGGCCGCGAGGCTTACCGAACCTTATCAAACTCCGAATGCCATACACTTGTACCCAGGCAGTCAGACTGCGAATGATAAGATCCGTAGTCAAAAGGGAAACAGCCCAGACCGTCAGCTAAGGTCCCTAAATGTAGATTAAGTGGTAAAGGATGTGAGGTTTCTAAGACAACTAGGATGTTGGCTTAGAAGCAGCCACTCATTTAAAGAGTGCGTAATAGCTCACTAGTCGAGAGACCTTGCGCCGAAAATGTCCGGGGCTAAAATCTACTACCGAAGCTACGGACTCCTAACGGAGTGGTAGAGGAGCTTCCTGTATGGGCTGAAGTCGTACCGAAAGGAGCGGTGGACTGTACAGGAGTGAGAATGTTGGCATAAGTAGCGAGAATTGAGTGAGAATCTCAATGGCCGAAAATCTAAGGTTTCCTGGGGAAGGCTCGTCCGCCCAGGGTTAGTCGGGACCTAAGCCGAGGCCGAAAGGCGTAGGTGATGGACAATCGGTTGATATTCCGATACTACCAAA
>NZ_JAHLOD010000115.1 GCF_018917145.1 Clostridium bornimense | reverse complement strand
TAAAGTGGACCCTTTGTCAAGGACAATACAAAAAAAGGGGTTAAGCAATATTTTTAAGAAGATGATTTCTATACTGTATAGGAGTCATCTTTTTTAGATTCCATTGATATCTATAATTATTATAATATTCAATATAGTCATCAACTTTCTTTATAACCTCATCTATAGTTTTACAAGATTTAAAATCTACCTCATCCTTCATATGACCAAAAAAAGATTCTTGTGGAGCATTATCCCAACAGTTTCCACGTCTAGACATTGATTGAGAAAGATTATTTTCTTTTAACTTTGCTTGAAATTTCGGACTAGTATAATGAACGCCTTGGTCAGAATGGATAAATGCATCAGAACAAAGATGATTTTTATAATTCATCATAAGTTTATCTATCGTTGTAGTAGCAATGTCTAAGGTAATTCTATTAGATGTATGATGTGCTAAAATATCATTAGAACAACTATCTTTTATAACAGATAAATAAGCTGTTTCACACGCACCATATTTTATGTAAGTTATGTCTGTTAATAATACTTTACCAGGTATTCCTTGCTTAAAGTTTCTTTGTAATAAATTAGGAACAACTCTATGTTCTTTTGTAGCCTTAGCCATTCTTTTGTATGGATTAGCTTGTCTAATTGGACAAATAATATTATATTTGCGCATTATACGTTGTATTTTCTTACGACTGTATATGATATTAAATTCATTTTCCAATAACATCTTTATAGATCTAGAACCTTTCTTATAGCCTTTATAGTTAAACGCTTTCAATATGATATCTCTTGCTTCTTCATCAGCTAATTCCTTTTTGTGTCTGATATCACTAGATTTCAAATAGTTGTAGTACCCTGAACGGGATACTCCTAAAATTGCGCAGCAATGAGAAACGGTGCCTAAGTAATGACTATTAGACATCGTTTCATAAATTAATTTATAGACTTCATTTTTTGTTAGTTCTACGCAGTTGTTTACCAGCCTCCTTTCTGTCACATCTAATTTTTTTAACAGTTCTATTTGCTCCTCAAGTAACTTAATTTTAGCTTCTTGCTTTTCAATAATACTATCTTTAGATAATGGTGCATTACTTAATCTACCCGAATTCTCCCTACGGGTATCCCTAAGTCCAATGATGCCATCTTTATTATAGGCTTTAATCCATCTGGCGGCAGCCTGTTCATAACGTTTTACACCTATTATTTCTATATCAAAACCAGCACTTTCAAAAATATTACGAGGAGTTTTTCCTTTTAGATATTCTTCTATAAATAAGCGCTTAAATTCATCAGTATAGGTTATTGAGAGTTCGCTAACACGTTTTACATGTATATTTTGTTCTAATATTTTAATGGCTTCTTTTGAAAATTTAATTTTACTCATATCCACTATTTCCTCCAAGATAATTTTAATTATACATAAAAAAGTACCTATAAACTAGACACTCTTTTTTTATGTGTCCATGTTATAGGTACCATTTTA
>NZ_JAHLOD010000113.1 GCF_018917145.1 Clostridium bornimense | reverse complement strand
CTGGTGATGATGCCTCTAAGGGATACACCCGTTCCCATACCGAACACGATGGTTAAGCCTCAGAGGGCCGATGGTACTGCACGGGAGACTGTGTGGGAGAGTAGGATGTTGCCAGGTAAAGATGGCCCGTTGGTCAAGCGGTCAAGACACCACCCTTTCACGGTGGTAACAGGGGTTCGATTCCCCTACGGGTCACCATATGCGATAATAGCTCAGTTGGTAGAGCGTCGCCTTGCCAAGGCGAAGGTCGCGAGTTCGAGCCTCGTTTATCGCTCCACAAGAGTTTTGAAAATATTATTTTTCAAAACTCTTTTTTTATTTATAAGAAGTATATTGATATTAGAAATTGCTAATGATAAAATATTGAATAGCACGTTTTTGTGAGGGAGTAATTTGCGTATTATAAATGCGTGATAAGTCAACATACTGACTTTTTAAGTCTAGCTTATCTTAATTAATGAGACTCATATATATTCTGTGTTATTTTTGAGCTATAAGTATTATTTATATAGTTTAAATATAATTTCAGATATATATGAGTTTTTTATTTGAATTTTAGGAGATGATAATATGGGAACTTTAGAATTAGTTTTAATTGCTGTTGGGTTGTCGATGGATGCTTTTGCAGTAGCAGTTTGTAAAGGTCTTAATATGAAAAAGATAGACTATAAACAAGCAATAATTATAGCCTTATTTTTTGGTGGTTTTCAAGGATTGATGCCGCTTATAGGATGGATTTTAGGAAAACAATTTGAGTCATACATAACTAGTATAGATCACTGGATTGCATTTGGTCTACTTGCATTCATTGGTGTGCAAATGATAATAGAGGCAATAAAAGGTGATGATGAAGAAAAGGAACAAAGTAGTGGAATTAAGATAAAAGAATTAATTGCATTGGCTATTGCTACTAGTATAGATGCATTAGCTGTTGGGATTACATTTGCTTTTTTACAAGCTTCTATAATTCCATCAATATCTCTTATAGCAATTATAACTTTTATATTATCCATTGTAGGGGTAGTTATAGGTAACAAATTTGGTGCTAAATATAAAAGTAAAGCTGAACTTGCTGGTGGAGTTGTGTTAGTACTTATTGGATTAAAAATACTATTAGAACATTTAGGAATTTTATTTTAATATAAAAATTTGTAAGGCGGTGCCATTATAATTATGCACTGCCTTATATAATTTTATTGTATAAAAATCTACAAAATTGGGTAGTATATAGAAGTAATACAAAAAGGTATTTACAATATATGAAAAAAGTGCTAATATTAAATATGTCGTTGAAAATAATTTCCTATAAGGCCTGTTGGTCAAGCGGTCAAGACGCCACCCTCTCACGGTGGAATCAGGGGTTCGATTCCCCTACGGGTCACCAGAAGCAAACTATCATAAAAAGATAGTTTGCTTTTTTGTATTTAGAAAACCCCGCGTTAGACGTGGGGTTCAGTAAAGCTTATAGCTATGAAACATAATAAAAAAACTCCTTCTGATATAATAAAAATGCGGTCTGGCAACTGCAAAAA
>NZ_JAHLOD010000112.1 GCF_018917145.1 Clostridium bornimense | reverse complement strand
AGCGGCCGAAGGTGGGATTAGTGATTGGGGTGAAGTCGTAACAAGGTAGCCGTAGGAGAACCTGCGGCTGGATCACCTCCTTTCTAAGGATATATGTTTAGGGAGAACCTAAGCAAAAACGGTATATGTCTTCTGTTCAATTTTGAAAGATCAGAAAAAACTCCTGAAGAAGAAATTCTTCAGGAGTTTTTTTATTCCCTAAAGAAAATATAGAAGAAGTTGGAAAATTGAGAAGCATTGATCTATAATTAATTTTAAAGGATTTTATTTATAAGGTCCAATTATGGGATATACAAATTAAAATATTAAATTGGGGGAATTTTTATGAGTAGTTTTATTCAACAAATAAAAGCACAAACAGAAATATTATTTCTTAACATTAGTGATCAGTTAGAGACAGCAAATCTTGAATATGAATACAATAATTTAAATAATTCAAGATACATTTTTCATTACTTGCATTCGTTAGATAAGTTTTTTATTGATCCAACAGAATATGTTTATGATGAAAGAAAAATTATTGGAATACCTGAAAATCTTAGTGTGATTGCGGAATAAAAAGATGGATATGAATTAGCAAAAGGATATGTAATTCCAAGGGAAAAATTACATGTGTATTTTGAGAATATAAAAAATAAGATATATTGTTATCTTGATAAGATGGATGATGAAGAACTTTTAGAACAACCAGAAAATTATTCATATACTAGATTTGAACTTATTTTAGGACAATATAGACATGTTATGTGGCATGTAGGACTTTCTTCTGCAATAACTTTTTTAGCAGATGGACATGGTACTAAATATACTGGATTAGTTAAATTTGCATCACCGGAAATATAGTTTTATTTTTATATTTATTATCTTTTCTATAGAAAATTTAGATGAAAATTAGCCATTAAAGCCCTTATATTAGGGCTATTTTAAAATAAATAAAAAAAATATTAAAAATAGTGTTGACATATCACGAATAAATTTATATAATGATATTCGTTGCTGAGAGCAACATAAAAAAATAAGTTCGCGAAAGCGAATAGAATGTGATATGTTCGCTAGAAGCGAGTAGTACGAGGAAGCAAGGAACGAATGAGCGAGAAATACTTCGGTATTCGAGTGAAATGAGTGACGCAGCTGACGAAGTAATGCGAAGCTTATAGTAGAACAGATTGTTCTTTGAAAATTGCATAGTTACAATAAAGACTTTAAAATCTATTATAGATTTACTGATTTATATACCTATACTAATTAAGTATAGATGTTCGCTAGAAGCGAGCAGTACGAGGAAGCAAGGAACGAATGAGTGAGAAATACTTCGGTATTCGAGCGAAATGAGTAACGTAGCTGACGAAGTAATGCGAAGCTTATAGTAGAACAGATTTATTCGCTAGAAACAAGCAGAACGAGGAAGCAAGGAGTGAATGAGCGAACAATACTTTTGTATGTGAGCGAAATGAGCGACGTAGCTGACGAAGTAATGCGCAGTTTATAGTAGAATAAATGATAGGTCAAGCTACAAAGGGCGCAGGGCGAATGCCTTGGCACTAGGAGCCGATGAAGGACGTGATAAGCTGCGATAAGCTGTGGGTAGCCGCACATAGGCCGTGATCCACAGATTTCCGAAT
>NZ_JAHLOD010000111.1 GCF_018917145.1 Clostridium bornimense | reverse complement strand
AATCTAAAAGTCAAAATCAAGAAATAAATAAATCCCGATAGGGCTTTAAATCGCCCTACCGGGATATTTTAATATATTTTTTTAATTGATAAAAGGTACCAAAACTTTGACGCTTACATCTCTTTAGCTTTTTTATATAAGATATGCCCTTTTTCAGTTATAAATATATTTTTCTGTTTCACTGATCTATTTATTAACGTAACACCAAAATAGGATTCAAGATTTTTTATATGGTTGCTTACACTAGGCTGAGATAAGTTTAATTGGTTAGCTGCTTTAGTAAAGTTTTTTATTTCTACTACAGTAATAAAAGTTTTTAATTCTTCTATCATATTTATACTTCCTCCTTAAAACAGTGCCTTATTATAAGTCATAAGTAAAGCTTATGATTATTATAATTAATATTTATTTTACTTATGATTATATCAGATATATACTTATGAAGAAATCAAAAGAAAGGATTTGTTACATCATGTGTAATAAAAGAAGAAGTTTTTTAATTTCTGATACACTCCATATTATCCCAGGGCTTATTGTATCTATTATAGTAAGTTTTATAAGTATTCTATTATCAAAGTTCATACCTAATATAGGCGCTGCAACAATTTCAATCTTCTTAGGAATGGTAGTTGGTAATTTATTTCTTAATCAAAAAGTATTTGAAAAAGGATACCGATTTTCAGAGACTAATTTATTATCAGTATCAATTGTATTATTAGGTGGTACATTAAATATATCAGCATTAATACAAGTAGGGTGGTCAGGAATATTACTAATTATTCTTCAAATGTCTATAACGATAATAGCCGCTTTATTTATAGGTGAAAAGTTGGGCTTTAGTGAAAATTTTAGATTTATGATGGCTAGTGGAAATGCAGTATGTGGTTCCTCAGCTATTGCAGCTACAGCTCCAATAATTAAAGCTGACGATAAAGAAAAAGGAATTGTAATAACAATAGTCAATGTTACAGGAATATTTTTAATGTTTTTATTACCTTTAATATCAAAGTTTTTATATAATCAAGAAGTTATTAACACATCTGCAATGATAGGAGGAACGCTTCAGTCAATTGGACAAGTTGTTGCTAGTGGTGCAATGGTAAATGAAAATGTTAAAGATTTAGCCACTATTTTTAAATTGATAAGGGTAATATTTTTAGTTATTGTTGTACTAATTTTGGGGCATTTAAAATATAGAAAAAATGATAATGATATAGATAATAGTAATAAAATCAAAATCAAAGTGCCTTGGTATGTTATAGGATTTTTTATAACCTGTACGTTATGTTCTCTTAAATTAATTCCTAATGGATTATCACATGTATTTAAAGAGTTAAGTAACAAACTTGAAATAATTGCTTTAGCAGCTATAGGGCTAAAAGTAAATATTAAGGATTTGATAAAACAAGGAAAAGCAGCATCTTTATATGGTCTATTCATTGGTTTAGCCCAAATAATTTCAGTTATAATTTTGATTTATCTTTTCTTATAAAAATGGCTGCTACACATAAGTGATATGATACCTCTAAAGTAGACATGGTAAATAACCAAAATCTACTTTGGAGGTATTTTTTATGGGAAGACAATATAAATATTCTTTTGAAGATAAAATCAAGGCAGCAAAAGATTAT
>NZ_JAHLOD010000110.1 GCF_018917145.1 Clostridium bornimense | reverse complement strand
TATCGAGTAGGAGCTAAATAATTATTTTATTTAGCGTCCTCTCACACCACCGTGCGTACCGTTCGGTACACGGCGGTTCATTAGAAATAAGTTTATTATTTGACTTGGTATACTTTAGTCATGCTTATTAGACCTAATATTTCAAAATATTTGTTATTGAAGATTTTATTCAATATAGGGCTATTGGAAATTCTCCAGTAGCCTTTTCTTGTATTGGCGTATTGATAGGCTTTAGGCTTCGGTATACCAAATTTTATTAAATTTCTATACCTTGTTCTTACCTTCTTCCATTGTTTCCACATACATGCTCTTAATCTTCTTCTTATCCATTTGTCTAATTCCATTAGTTTTCGACTTGCATTTGCTATTTTAAAATAATTAACCCATCCTATAATCATATCATTTAGTTTAATTAATCTATAATCCATTGATATTCCCTTATTCCTATTGGTTATTTCTCTGATTTTATCTTTAATTCTTCCAATAGACTTTTCATGGATTCGTATTTTTGCACCGCCTTCGGCGAAATAAAATGAGAATCCTAAAAACTTTCTTCTTGATACTAAGTCTACATTGCTTTTATTTCTATTAACCTTTAGTTTAAGTTCATTTTCAATGATATTAGTTATAGATTTCATTACCCTTTCGCCTGCTCTTTTGCTTTTAACATAAATGTTGCAGTCGTCAGCATATCTACAGAACTTATGTCCTCGTTTTTCCAATTCCTTATCTAAATCATCTAACATTATATTTGCTAATAGTGGGCTTAATGGTCCACCTTGCGGTGTTCCTTTTTCGCTTGATACTTTAATTCCATTGATTAATACGCCACTTTCTAAGTATTTTCTTATCAGTTTTATCAATCTTTGGTCTTTAATTCTTCTCTCTAGTTTACGCACTAATATGTTGTGATTAACCTTATCAAAGAATTTCTCTAAATCCATATCAACTACCCACTTATTACCTTGATTAATGTATTCCTCTGACTTCTTTATGGCATCTTTTGCACCTCTTCCGGGTCTGAATCCATAACTACTTTTAGAGAAAATAGGTTCATATATTTCATTTAATATTTGTGCAATTGCTTGTTGAATCATTCTATCTTGAACTGTAGGAATTCCAAGCAATCTGATTCCTCCGTCTGGTTTAGGTATTTCTACCCTCCTTACCGGAGATGGATTATATTTACCTTCCAGTAGTTTAGATTTAACTGTATTCCATGTGTTAATAACATGTTCTCGAAGTTCATCGGCCTTCATGTTATCAACTCCATGACTACCTTTATTTCTAATTACTTTATACATTGCCTCAAGCATATTATCTCTAGCAAGTACTTTTTCAAGTAACCTACTGGTATCAAATAACTCACCGTTTACGCTTTCCCTATTCGGTAATTTAATATATTTACTTTGCATCTTCTGTTTATATTGAACTTCCATTTCTACCTCCACAGCTAGACCTCCGACAGGAGTTTTCTGCCTTCATCATAATTATTTAAATTTACCGAAGTTGTAAACCTTCTAATGTTCGGCCCTTCCCCACGCTAACGCGTTTACCGTAGGTACTATGGCTTCTGCTGACTTCTGATAATTCAGCTACATATCACTATGCAGGTTATTATGCTCGAATTTAATCTACTGCATAATGTATTTATCAGACCTCCCCAGGTAAGAACGTACACTTTCCCTTCATCTATCTGCCACATATACTTAATTTGTTTTCGGATAGTTATTGGGCTTTGCTTTGTTATGCAAGCTTACCCACAAATCAAGCCTAATGTGATTCGTGTTCCTCAGACCAAAGGTTTGCCGCCGACTTCCTTCAGATTCCACCTCGCGATGGACACCCTTGTCTTAGGCTATATG
>NZ_JAHLOD010000109.1 GCF_018917145.1 Clostridium bornimense | reverse complement strand
GGAGATTCAATTTTAACATAGAAATCAGGGGGTCGTTGTTTTTTTATACAAAAAAACTTCTAAAACCTTGATATATAAAGATTTTTAAAGAAAGAAGTGTAAATAAACTTTACACTATCAATTAGTTTTACGAGGTATAAAAATGAAAAAAAATAAAGTTTTAAGTAATACTATGTCTTTATATATTATGAATATTGCAAAATTAATTTTCCCATTATTGACATTACCATATCTAACAAGAGTTTTATCAGTTGATTGTTATGGTATAGTATCTTATGAAAAAGCTTTGATGACTTATATGCAATTATTTGTTGATTTTGGATTTATTTTGTCAGCGACAAAAGATATAGTGAAAGTTCAAAAAAACACAGAAAAGATTGGCGAAATTTTAACTCATACAATGCTTGCTAAAATATTATTAGGATTAATAGCATTATCAATAACTTTGTTATGTGCTACAGTGATTCCAATTTTAAGAGAAAATTTTGTATTTACAATTTTAATGTTTATACCAGTTTTTTTGACAATTTTTTTAGCTGATTTCTTATTCCAAGGAATTGAACAAATGCATATTTTAACTATACGTTTTGTTATTATGAGAAGTTTGTCTACGATTCTAACATTTATTTTAGTTAAGAATGATGCAGATCTATATTCTGTTGCAATTTTAGATATTATTAGTACATTTGTTTCTGTCATAATTACGTGGAAACAAATTAAAAAATTGAATGTTAAGTTACACTTCCAAAATTTTTCTTGTGTAATTAAACAGTTAAAAGAATCAAGTGTATATTTTTTGTCAAATATGGCTTCTACAGCTTTTTCTGCATTAAATACAATGTTAATAGGTTTATTTTGCTCAACCACTGACATTGCCTTTTGGAGCGTTGCAATGCAGATTGTTTCAGCAGTTCAAGCTTTGTATACACCAATTACAAATGGTATTTATCCTGAAATGATTAAAACAAAAAATTTTAGATTAATAACAAAAATCGTTTGTTTAATAACACCGTTAATTTTTATTGGATGTTGTATAATTTATTTTTTTGGCGATTATATATTATTGATATTAGGAGGAAATAAATATTTAGAGGCAAGCAAACTTCTAAAATGTTTTATTCCTTTATTGATTTTTAGTTTTTATGCTATGTTGTACGGATGGCCAGCATTAGGTGCTATCGGTAGAGTTAAAGCAACAACTACTACAACAGTAGTTACAGCTATACTTCAAGTTGTAGGATTAATATTTTTATTAGCAATTGATAAATTTACTATTATTAATCTTGCTTTTTTAAGAGGTATTACGGAAGTGGCTATGCTAGGATTTAGATATTCTTTATGTAGGAATTATAAAAATGAGTTTTTAGTTTGGTAACTGTGGATTATATTTAATTGGATTTATCTATCAGTTATTTTAAAATTATATAATCGCAAGTAGTTAAGTTCTTTCGTGCGATTTTTTTATATAAATCTTATTATTTTTAATTATGATATCTTCTATATTGCAAAGAAATACATAGTCTTCATCAGTGAAACATGGTTTAGTTGCTAATACAGTTTTATTTTCACTATCAATAGGTTTAACCATATCTTGCATAACTGCTGAACGGAAATATTCTTTCTCATTCTGTTTTAGCAATTTAAATTGTTCTCGCATTTCAGTGATTTTTTCTTTGCTACAGTTTCGTAAAGAACACTCGGTATCAAAATACCTGCAATTCTTTCTTTTCTTGATCTGAGTTCCATAAAGACTAACACAGATCATACATACATTTGTAAGCGTCAAAAATTAAGTACCTAGATACTAAAATCTCCAATTGATAAAATTAAGGAAATAACATTTTATCAGGAGGTTAGGTATGTATAAAAAGTTAAGTAATGATGAATGGAGAGA
>NZ_JAHLOD010000108.1 GCF_018917145.1 Clostridium bornimense | reverse complement strand
TAGATTCAATTTTAACATAGAAATCAGGGGGTCGTTGTTTTTTTATGCAAAAAAACTTCTAAAACCTTGATATATAAAGATTTTTAAAGAAAGAAGTGTAAATAAATTTTACACTATCTACAACTTTTGGGGGATTAAATTATGAATGATACGAAAAACTTTTACAGAATGGTATTTGCATTAGTAATACCTATTGCATTACAAAATTTAATAAATGTTGCAGTAACCTCTGTAGATGTTATAATGCTTGGAAAACTAAGTGAAACTGTTCTTTCTGCTTCATCCTTAGCAGGACAAATCCAATACATTATGACATTGATTTTTTTTGGTATAACTTCTGGTGCTGCAGTACTAACAGCTCAATATTGGGGAAAAAAAGACATAGATACTATAGAAAAAGTGCTCGGAATTTCTCTTAGATTTTCACTTATTGTTTCTATAGCATTTACCATAATAACATTCTTCTTTCCACAAGCTCTTATGCATATTTTTTCATCAGAAAAAGAAGTTATTCTAGAAGGTGCTAAATATCTTAGAATTGTATGTTTCTCTTATATTTTTTCATCTATAACAATGATATATCTTAATATTATGAGAAGTGTTGAAAAGGTGAAAATAGCCACTTTTGTTTACTTTACATCTTTAATAATCAATACAATTTTTAATTACATCTTTATATTTGGTAAATTTGGCTTTCCTGCTCTAGGTATTAGAGGCGCCGCTTTAGCTACTACTATTGCCCGTATAACAGAACTGATAATTATTCTTATTTATGCTTATAAATACAATCATATTGTAAAATTTAAATTTAAATATATTTTCAAAACAGATAAATTACTATTTAATGACTTTTTAAAATTTTCTATTCCAGTAACTATAAATGAACTTATGTGGGGACTTGGAACATCAATGAATTCTGCCATAATTGGTCATCTTGGTAGCCAAGCTGCTGCAGCAAATTCTATAGCACAAGTTACTAGACAATTAGCTACCGTAGTGGCCTTTGGAATATCTACTGCCACTGCAATAATCCTTGGAAAAGCTATTGGAGAAAACAAACTCGAAGAAGCTAAATCTTATGGAAAAAGATTTGTAAAACTAAGTATTGCCACTGGCTTACTCGGTGCCCTAATAATTCTAATAGTTAGACCTATTGCAATGAATACCATGAATCTTTCCCCTATAGCGGAAGGTTACTTAAGTGCTATGATGTTCGTCATGTCCTACTTTGTTGTATGCCAATCTTACAATACCACTATGGTGGTAGGCGTTTTTAGAGCTGGCGGTGACACAAAATTTGGATTACTTATAGATGTTACCACAATGTGGGGATGTTCAATACTATTTGGAGCACTATCAGCATTTGTATTTAATCTAAATGTCACAATAGTATATATGATATTAATGTGTGATGAAGTAATAAAAATATTTTTAACTACCTATAGATTTAGATCATATATATGGCTTAAAAATATAACAAGATAAACTCAGTGCACAATTTCACAGTAAATGTAAAAGGAGGTGTCGCATTAACAAATAAAAAGTTGTTAGCGATACCTCCTTTTATTATGGCAGAAAACAGGGCACAGGTTAGATGACACAGGGCACAAGTAAGGTTAATTTTCCCTAAAAGGAAAATATTTTAGTCCTGCGGACGGCTAAAGTTACAATTGTATTTAATGCATAACCTGTGAACTGTGAACTGTGCACTCAATGTCGTCAAATTAAGGAATGTTTATAAATTCCATATAACTTTTTTATAATATCACTTTAAAGATATCAGAAAAAATGGTATACTAAATAAATCCGCGGTTAAACGGACTTGTTTCTAGTATTTGGATTTTACAATCTAAATACAGGATTTTTGGTTGTAATGGTGCGTTTTCCGAGGGTGTGTGTGTTTTCGCTCAATAGAACGAT
>NZ_JAHLOD010000107.1 GCF_018917145.1 Clostridium bornimense | reverse complement strand
TTTAATCTGTAAGAACTTCCATTCATATTAATGATAAAAGACTTATGTGTTAACCTATCGGTTAATGCAGCTGTCATAATAGGATCACCTAATATTTCATTCCATCTATCAAAAGAAAGATTTGTTGTTATTATAGTAGATTTTAGTCCAGTTCTTATAGATATATTAGTAAAGAGAAGCTCCGCCCCCTCCTTATCGGAGGAGATGTAGCCAAATTCATCAAGTATTACTAAGTCATATTTAGCTAACTTATTTTGAAAAGCTCTAAGTGATCTTGATGATTTTAATTCCTTAAGTTGTGTAATAAAAAGTGGCACTGTTGTAAAGAATACTTTATATCCTTCTAAACAGGCTTTAATCCCAAGTGATATTGCTATATGTGTTTTACCCGTTCCAGGGTTTCCGGATAAAATTACATTTTGACCTTCATCAATAAATTTTAAACTGCTTAAATGTTTTAATTTATTTTGAGCATCATCTGGTAATGCAGATATATCTAGGTCTTCAAAATACTTTTTATAAGGGAAACAAGCATTTTTGATTCTGCTTTGTGTAAGATTATAATGCCGAATATCATATTCTTTTTGAAGAAGCCTACATAGAAATTCTGCATAAGATAAATTATTCTTTTCAGCATCCATAATAGTTTCATCCAAATCGGCTTTTATAGCATTTAGTTTTAACTCAGAAGCATAATTTTTAGCTTGAGATAAATATGATTCTAATGCCATTTCATCACTTCCTTAGTTATTAAGTAAATCATTAAATTCATTTAGGATATTTAATGAATTTTCTGTTATTGTATCTTTATAATCATCCATATATATGATTTTTTCATCATTTTTTCTACAACAAATAAACTCAATTTTATCTACACTTATATTGGTAGGACAAGTTTCCCTAATATAATTTATAGCGTTAACTACTGCATCCACACTATATTTACCAATACAATCTAATAGCATAATAAATTCTCTTTCATTGTTCTTAAAGTAATCATTGTAGATATCTTTAACCACTTTATCCATTTGTTTAAAGGCTGTGCTATTAACAAGAGCCTTCGGCTTACGGAAAAGTGTGTATATATAATGATTTATATCTATTTTCCATTTATTAAATCCAATAATTTTTTTATGCTCAGCTATTTTTTCATCATTATAAAATACCAAGATTTTATTGGTATATACCTTACAAAGCACTAGTTTATCAACGTAGTTATCCGGAACAGAATAAAATGATGATTCAATCATAACTGTTGAATATTTACTAACTCTTACTTCAACAATAGTAGCTGTTTCATATAACGGCATATCTGGAAGAAAGTTGTTTTTTTCTTCTTCAAGTAATTCTAATGCTGTTTTATTTCTTCCAAAGCTGCATTTAGAGTTTATTTCTTTTAGTACTTCTATAAGATGCTCATTAGCTTCATCTATAGACTTAAACTCTACATCTTTTCCAAAAGCTTTTCTACGTATAAGCTCAACGCTTCTTTCTACATGACCTTTTTCATTACCACTATAAGCGTTACAAAATCTATATTCGAACTTATAGTACATAGATAATTTTAATAATGCATCGGTAGGTTCCTTATCTGATTTACCTATGAACCTTTTTACTGCTACTCTTGTATTATCATAAACAACAGTTCTAAATACACCACCAATCTCTTTAAAAAAATGTGCATGAGCTTCTAAAAAGCAACTTGTATTTTGTTTTGGGAACAATCTAGCCCATCTATAATTGCCGTAGGCACTAGTAAATACAGCTAATTGATACTCTCTGACAATACTATCTTCAGTAGATAATTTTACAGTACCAAAATCAAATTCTACTACATCTCCTGGAGCATATTCTTGCTTTATAAATGCTTCTTTTTTTGTTTTTTCTAATTTATTAACAACACTTATAACTGATGAATAACTTATATTAAATCC
>NZ_JAHLOD010000106.1 GCF_018917145.1 Clostridium bornimense | reverse complement strand
TTATTATATTGTCAGACTTTTCTTTCTTTTTTGAACTCCCTCTTAGACCGCTATTCATCTATCTTTATAACGATTCGTGTTTTAAATTCAAATAGTCAATCTTTTTTTTACTGGAACATAGTTAGAAGGTTAATTATGCTTTAATAAAATTTTAGTAATTTAGTTGAGAATTAATAAGATTTTGATTAATGTGAAAAAACATGCTGAAAAGGCTTATATAAAGGGATATGTGGATTCTCTATTATATTTAAGGTTTTTATAAGCAAAATATAGATTGAATGAAGTAAAAAATAGTATGGATAGAAAGATAATAAATATTAATTGTTATAAAAAATAGTTTGAATAATAATAAAATAAAGATTGGATTTTTAAAAATAAAGTTTGTGACAGTATAATATAGATTGAATAAAAAAAGAATAAAGTTAGAATTCTTGAATCATATTATAAACAATTAAAACTAATCGGAGAAGTTAATCTACCTAAAGTGCAGTTAAGTGATATTTTAAGTATTGTGGATAAATATAAAGAATATCTTTCAGAATATAGGGTAGAATGTATTAAATATTTATTGGAAACAAGATATAATTATCTAGTAAAGGAAGGAATTATATAAGGCATAATAGATAGTCTATATTTATATATAAAGATACTCCAATAGATGATTTAGTACATGTTATAAAGGCTATATAGAATTAAATGCTTCTATATAGCCTTTATATATTAATATATTATATACATATAGATGTGTATATAAAGATACATTTTATACTAGATAGTAATCTATTTTTTTCTTTCAGAATTAAGCACTTTGATTATTTCATCTTTTAAACTCGTATTATTTTCAATTGCACGTATCTGATAATATTTCTTTAATTCTATGTCAATTTTAATATTTAGTTGAACTGTGTTATTTGAATTGTTTTGTGGTATATCTAAATTGTTAGGGGATGGAGTTTTAGAGCATTCATTGCAAGTGTTATGGAAACCACTTTTTTCACCTATGTATTTTATTTCAGTATTTTCAATATTAATAAAGTTATTATTTTTATATTCTTGAACATCAAAAAAAGTGCCACATATATTACATTTTCTCTGTAATATAATCTTCTCTTCTATAATCACAAATCTATATTTAGATATGCTGTTTTTTACATACTTAGGTAAAGTAATATGTATTCCATTAATTTCAAAGATATCAAGATGTTTATGTTCTCTTGAGATCTCTATAACATGTTCGTTCATGTGTTTCGCCTCCTTTAATATGTTTGAAATATATTATTAAGATATAATAATATATTTCAAGTTTTTATCGTAATATATTTTGCAATTAAAATAACTTATTATAAGAATATGAAGTTATTTTTATAAGTATCTATTAATTTATTTCTTTATATTTTTATAAATTCTATTTAAATAGATAAATAAGTTAATATATGAGTATATATTTAGGAATAAAAAAATTAATTAAAGATTAATTACATATATTTGTATTCATTCAAAAGAATTGGATTCAAAAATCACTTTCCTTATAGAGAAGTAACTTTCCGTACAACTATCTACAACGTCCCTATAACATACCGACAACACCCTAAACATGCACAAAAACCGACTTAATTACGATTCATTCAGGATAAATCGCTTTAAACATGAATAAAACGCTTTGAATAGAATATAGAAAAGATTTTGAAATAAATTTCCTAAGATGTTATGGAAAATAGAATTTTCAATTTTTAATTATATTGGATAAATAACTCCTGCTATATTTCAAGGAAAAACATATAGCATAAAAACTTTTTTTCATTAAGAAATTCAAAATATGACCCTATTTTTAATAAATTCATACTATTCTTCTTTAGGGGGAGATTAGATAGCATGAAAAATTTTTATTATTTTTACTTAATAAATAGAGGGAAAGATAATTCATGCTCTACTTCGATGGAAACTATATACTTTCTGATTATTTGAAAGATATAAGTAAAAAGTTTAATAAAAGAACACAAAACAATGTAAGCGTCAAAAATTAAGTACCTAGATACTAAAATCTCCAATTGATAAAATTAAGGAAATAACATTTTATCAGGAGGTTAGGTATGTATAAAAAATTAAGTAATGATGAATGGAGA
>NZ_JAHLOD010000105.1 GCF_018917145.1 Clostridium bornimense | reverse complement strand
AGAGTCAGGTGCTCTACCAGCTGAGCTAATGACACATATGGTGCGTCTTTAGGGATTCGAACCCCAGGCCCACGCCTTAGAAGGGCGTTGCTCTATCCAGCTGAGCTAAAGACGCATATTCTATTCTACTATAAGCTTCGTATTACTTCGTCAGCTACTTCACTCACTTCGCTCGAATACATGAAGTATTTCTCGCTTGTTCGTTCCTTGCTTCCTCGTACTACTCGCTTCTAGCGAATATCTCTTTCTATTCTACTATAAACTACGCATTACTTCGTCAACTGCGTCGCTCATTTCGTTCGAATACATGAAGTATTTCTCACTCATTCGCTTCTTGTTTCCTAGTACTGCTTGTTTCTAGCGAATACATCTATTTCCCACTATCAACTGTTTGTTTCTAGTGAATATTACTTGTTCTTTGTTTGCATTTTTCTTTGCTTACTTCGAACATCAACGTTAATTATCTTAACATTTTTCTTTTAAGTTGTCAACATAATTTTTTTAAAATTATTTTGAAACTTTAAGAACTTTCCTCGCCGCCGTTGTTTTCTCTTGGCGACGAAGATTATTCTACAATATCCCTTACAATATGTCAACACTTTTTTTATTATTTTTTTGCACGTTGTATTTTAACCTTCTTTCCCTTAATAGTTAGCTCCTTATATTGGCGTAAAAATCCCTCTCCTTTGCTATTTAAAATATCTACAAAAGAACATACATCTTGCACATCTATAATCCCTATATCATCACCACTTAAACCATCTAAATTGCTAAATGAACCAACTATATCAAGAGGACGGATCTTTTTCTTCTTTCCAGCATTTATATATATCTTAGTAACTTCTTTTGATACACCTTTTTTCCCTTTTTCTTTTTTTCCAAATCTATTTTTTTCACTATCCTTAAAAGTAACTTTTCCAACCTCTACTGCTCTTTGATCTGGTTCAGAATCAAGTTTAATACTATAGCCTATATATTCTTCTATCTGATTTAAAAATTTCATTTCATAGGTAGATACTAATGATATCGCAATGCCAGACTTATCACCTCTACCAGTCCTTCCTATTCTATGAACATACGCATCTTTCTCCATAGGCGGTTCATAATTGATTACATGTGTTATATGATCTACATGAATCCCTCTTGCCGCCACATCTGTAGCTACTAAAATCTTAAATTCTCTATCTTTAAATCTTTCCATTACCTTTATTCTATCTTTTTGATCCATATCTCCATGAATAGCCTCTGCAAATATCTTTTCTCTCTTTAAACTATTTACCACTTCTTTTACCTTATCTCTTGTATTACAGAATATAATAATTGCATCACTATTTTCACTATATATAAGTTTTTTTAACACTCTTAACTTATCTTGTGATTCTACCCTTATATAACTTTCTTTTATCTTTTCTCTATTAAATACCTTCGACTTCACATCTAAAATCTTAGGTTTATTCATATATACATTACATAATTCCATTATTTCTTGTGGAATAGTCGCAGAAAACAAAAAAGTATTTTTACTTTTAGATAATGACTTTAAAATATCTCTTATTTGATCTATAAAGCCCATATTAAGCATTTTATCGCCTTCATCTATAACCACGGTATTTATTGAAGATAAATCTATAGTTCTCCTTTCTATGTGGTCTATTATCCTTCCTGGTGTTCCAACAACTATATGTACCCTTTGCTTCAACTCTTTTACTTGTTCACTAAACGATTGTTTACCAAACACTGCTGCTACCCTTACCTTCTTTAACCTTCCTATTTTCCCTATTTCCTCTTTTACTTGCACAGCTAATTCTCTAGTAGGTACTAGTACCAATCCTTGAACCATTGCTTTATCAACTACTACCTTTTCACATAAAGGAATCCCAAAAGCTGCTGTCTTTCCGCTCCCTGTTTGTGATTTCACTATTACATCCATATTATTCAAGCAATATGGTATCGCTTCTTTTTGAACTTCTGAAAGTTCTTCAAACCCAAGAAGGTCTATAGCCTTTAATATTTTTTCATCCAATTTTAATTTTTCAAATTTATTATCTTTCATATTCTCTCCTTATACATTGCTTACAATAACTTATTTTCACATATTATTCTTCATGATATTTATTAAAATATTAAATACAAAAAATAAAAAACAGGACATAATGTCCTGTTTCACTTATGGAGCGGGCAGCGGGAATCGAACCCGCACTATCAGCTTGGAAGGCTGAAGCACTACCACTATGCAATGCCCGCATAATATATTTTAATTATAACCACATTAACACCTTTATGGAGCGATAGACGAGGCTCGAACTCGCGACCTTCGCCTTGGCAAGGCGACGCTCTACCAACTGAGCTACTATCGCGCATAAAAAATGTGGTGCAGGTGAAGGGAGTCGAACCCCCACGCCAAAGGCGCTAGATCCTAAGTCTAGTGCGTCTGCCAATTCCGCCACACCTGCTTATTTGGTGGCTCACCGGGGAATCGAACCCCGGA
>NZ_JAHLOD010000104.1 GCF_018917145.1 Clostridium bornimense | reverse complement strand
AAATGTAATCCTAAACATTCCTTTGCAGTTTTAATTGCTTCATCAATATCATCTCCACAAGTTAAGCACCCTGGTAAATCTGGAAACTCAATAGAAATTCCATCTGTGTCATAATTAAATATTGCAGGATAAATATCTTTTTTAACTAACATAAATATTCTCACCACCTAATATTATTTTGTTTTATTACTATACATCTCAATCAATTTAAGAATTAACATTATTGATGAAATAATTACACCAACTAAAGATATTATAGCTACGTCTGACATATGTATCCCTCCTATTTTAAATTTATTAGGCAAAATACATGCAAATAAAATCAATTTAGGAGATTTACTTTTGAATTGCAAATCGTTATTATATATCTATACAAAAAAATTATATAATATTTTATATTTGCATGTATAAAAGGTTATAGGCTCCAATCTATAACCTTTTTTGCCTATGCTTTATAATATCTCTTTATTTTGACTTTTGCAAAATGAAAAGCCATATAAAAAAATTTCCACATAGATTTATAATGAATTATCTCTATAATATTTCATATTTTACCAATATACTAATTATTTTCTTATAATTTATATGTTGAATTATTTAATATATCAGATTTGCTAAAATTCTTTACACATCTACTCAATCCATTCTTTTATCATTGAAGTTATAATCTGTTCTTTAGATAACCCGATTTTATTACACTTAGATACAAACTCATCATATAACTTTTTATCTAATCTAACATTAAGTGATCTAGTCGTTTCTTTCCTAATCTTTTTACGTTCTATTCCTTTTTTAGTCTGATCTTTAACCTTTTCTACATCAACCTTATTTAAATAACTCAAAGCTTCTTCTTCTGTTAAAAAACTTTTATATACTGAATTATATCCTAAAACTAATTTAGCACACTCAGCCCAACTTCGAACTATTATATTCTTAACTCCTTTGCCTTCCTTAATAGCATAATACTTTTTACGTTTATTTTTACTCATAAACTTATACCCCATCGCTCACTATTTTTTTCAACTAGTATTGATTTTATCTACTAGCGGAATTATTATGGCAAGGTGAATTAGGAATACGGCTCGCTCCCCCCCTTGCAACCAATATAATATAAATATACTAATTGCAAGGGGGATAAGCAAACATTAATTATTATGGCTTGGAGCCATTGAGGTATCCGTGTCGCATTTATCCCGTGGCTTCCAACCACTATGTACATCAATCTTGCTTAGGTCTAGTTTTATCAAGCATACTACCATGTAACTCTATACACACCCCTAGGAGCAAATACAAACTCCACTAGGACAGGCACTCCACTACTAAGAAACTATCTTAAATAGCTTGTCTAAGAAAAAACTTTTTTCCATCTAACGGAGTTGATATCGGTGGTGAGCCGACCAGTTTTTTTTAGTGTTATTCCTTTAACCACTTACCATTCAGGACTTTATCCAATATTCATTTATAAAAATAAAAAAACCTTCCAGTACACTGTACCGAAAGGTTTGAAATTCTTCTTTATATCTTGCAATTAATACGTTTCTCTGATAATATTAACTCATATTAATTGAATATATATAGTTGATGTTTCTTTGTAGGCTAGTACAATGAAATTTCGCTATATAACAGAAGTTCTTCGTTACTTGTTGGTATTGCCGTACCTAATAAGTTCCTAACATTTCATTGATTGCCGTCTTTGAAATGATGTGAAGGACTTTATTTTTTTGTTTTTTATGTTTTGATTATATTATATATTTCTTTATCTTACAACATTTTCTTTTATATTATCTAATTATATTAACTTATTTCTAGATTACTATGCAAACTATTGTCACCTCTTAACTTAAAGGATCATGCTATTATTTTTTTATTTAAATATCTTTCTTTATATCATCTATATCATAAACTTTACTCTTTACGTAAGCGATACCTTTTAATCGTGCCTTTTCATATGATGTATTAAAATCCTTTCTCCTTTCAGGTGGAACAAAATCATTTAATGCTTGTGCATTTAGAAAAGTTGATGTTGCACTCATTATCGCTCCTTTTACAGATATGGAAGCCAATCTTTCAACTTGTGGTTTTAATATAGCTCTTAATCTTTCATCAATAATTTCAGTAACAAGATCAATATTGTCATTAGATACCTGTATCTTTATAGCTTCATCACACAATCTCCTTACTGTATCTGCGAAGCTAATACCTTTTACTGTAGCAATCTTTTCTATAGTTTCTGCCTGTTCATCTGTAAATGTTATTGTTAATCTTTTAGTCATATTGCACCACTCCATATTTCCTATTTTAATAGACTTGTCTATTATATTTTACTGTGTATTGCACCACTTTTCAATAAGTAATATGTACTTTTGCACCACGCTTAAATCCCTTTTATTTCATGGCTTTGCCTTGAAGATGTATCTGGCGGTTGCACCGTCCTTTATCCTGCCCCCTTTAAAAAAGGGGATTTTACTTTATAATTTCTCTATAAATTTCCCGTTAAGTGATACTTTGTCAAGTAAGTATCATAAGGTGAACTAATCACTAATTAATCATTATCATATG
>NZ_JAHLOD010000103.1 GCF_018917145.1 Clostridium bornimense | reverse complement strand
ATTTTCTTCACAATAATCTTTTACAGTTAAATTTTCATCACTAGCATAATAACGATTTATATATTCTCTCCATTCATCATTACTTAATTTTTTATACATACCTAACCTCCTGATAAAATATTATTTTCTTAATTTTATCAATTGGAGATTTTAGTATCTAGGTACTTAATTTTTGACGCTTACTTTTTTTATTGAATAAAGACATTTATATAAGATTAAAATAAAGATACATTAAAAATATAAATTTATATAACTTCATAAATAATTCATAATTTTTATATAAATTATGAATATACCCTTTGGGGGTATTTATAATTTATATAAAATACATTGATAATTTATAAGGAGGATATTTCGATGAGCAATTATCTAAAAAAAGATACAATGAAGATAACAGGTATGACCTGTGCATCATGTGCCAAAGCGGTTGAAAGAGCTGTAAAAAAAATAGATGATAATATTGAGGCAAATGTGAATATAGCCACAGAAAAATTAAGTGTATCATATGATGAGTCTAAAGTTACATCTCAAGATATACAAAGGGCAATAGAAAAAGCAGGGTATGGAGTTTTAGAAGAAATAAATTTAAATCAAACTATAATACCTATTTCTGGAATGACCTGTGCATCATGTGCGAAAGCAGTTGAAAGAAGTGTAGGTAAACTTGATGGAGTACAAACAGTTGATGTTAATTTTGCAACAGAAAAAGCATCAATAAGTTACATACCAGAAAAGGTAAAATTATCTGAGATAAAAGAAGCAATAAAAAAAGCTGGGTATGAACCTCGAGATGCAGAAAATAAAAATGCTGTAGATGAAGATAAAATTAGAAAAGAAAAAGAAGTAAAATCCTTATGGATAAAGTTCATAGTTTCAGCTGTATTCGCAGTACCGCTATTTTACATAGCAATGGGACAAATGATTAAGGAACCATTTGGTCCGCTTCCATTACCTCAAATAATAAATCCTGATATTAATCCATTGAACTTTGGTTTAATTCAATTATTCCTTACGATACCTATAGTAATAGCAGGATATAAATTCTACACGATTGGAACAAAAGCTATATTATCAAAATCACCTAATATGGATTCTTTAATTGCCATAGGAACAGGAGCAGCACTATCATATAGCTTATATTCTTTATATCTTACATTTAATGGAGATATGATGGCAATTCATAATATGTATTTTGAAAGTGCAGGGGTAATAATCACATTAGTATTATTAGGTAAATTCTTAGAATCAGTTGCAAAAGGAAAAACATCAGAAGCAATAAAGAAATTAATGGGACTTAGCCCTAAAACAGCAATTATTATAAAAGACAATAAAGAAATTGAAATACCTATAGAAGAGGTTGAAGTCGGTGACGTAATAGTTGTAAAACCTGGAGCAAAAATACCTGTAGATGGAATTGTAGTTGAGGGTCATACTTCTGTAGATGAATCAATGCTTACAGGAGAAAGTATACCTGTTGAGAAGTCTGTTGGAAGCCATGTAGTAGGTGCAAGTATAAATAAAAACGGAACTATAAAGTTTAAAGCAGAAAAAGTAGGAAGTGATACTGCGATATCTCAAATAATAAAATTGGTTGAAGATGCTCAAGGTTCTAAAGCACCTATAGCAAAGCTTGCAGATGTAATATCTGGCTACTTTGTGCCAATAGTATTTGCTATAGCCGTGATAGTATCTATAGCTTGGTTTATATCAGGAAAAGATATAGAATTTGCTCTTAGTATATTTATAGCAGTTCTTGTAATAGCTTGTCCATGTGCATTGGGACTTGCAACTCCAACAGCAATAATGGTTGGTACTGGAAAAGGTGCAGAAAATGGGATACTTATAAAAGGTGGAGAAGCATTAGAATCTACTCATAAGATAAACACTATAGTATTTGATAAAACAGGTACTATAACTGAAGGAAAGCCAGTTGTAACAGATATAATTACAGATGGAGATATCAATAAAGATGAACTTTTAAAGATAGCTGCAAGTGCAGAAAAAGGTTCAGAACATCCTCTAGGAGAAGCAATTGTTAAAGAAGGGGAAAAGAAAAATTTAGGTTTATATAATATAGATAAATTTGTTGCAATACCTGGTCATGGTATAGAAGTTGAAATAGAATCTAAAGGTATTTTATTAGGTAATAAAAAGTTAATGCAAGATAGAAAAATAGCTCTTAGAAAATTAGAAGAAATATCTGATAAGTTAGCAGCAGAAGGTAAGACTCCTATGTATATAGCTATAAATAATAAAATAGCAGGTATAATAGCAGTTGCAGATATAGTTAAAGAAAGTAGTGCTAAAGCAATTATGAAACTTCATGATATGGGAATAGAAGTTGCTATGATTACTGGAGACAACAAAAAGACTGCTGATGCAATAGCAAGACAAGTTGGAATAGATAAAGTTCTAGCTGAAGTATTGCCACAAGATAAATCAAGTGAAGTTAAAAAACTTCAAAGTGAAGGTAGATTTGTAGCTATGGTTGGAGATGGAATAAATGATGCTCCTGCTCTTGCACAGGCAGATATAGGTATGGCAATTGGTAGTGGAACTGATGTAGCTATGGAATCAGCAGACATTGTTTTAATGAAGAGTGATTTAATGGATGTACCAACTGCTATTAAATTAAGTAGAAGTACTATGAGAAATATAAAAGAAAACTTATTCTGGGCATTTGCTTATAATGTTATTGGTATACCAATAGCAGCAGGAGTATTGTATTTATTTGGAGGTCCATTACTTAATCCAGTTATAGCGGCTCTTGCTATGGCATTTAGTTCTACATCTGTTTTATTAAATGCATTAAGACTTAAAAGATTTAAGGCAGATAAGTAAAATTTCATATTTTATTCATAAAGTTAGATTATATTATAATTAAATAAACGTAAGCGTCAAAGTTTTGGTACCTTTTATCAATTAAAAAAATATATTAAAATATCCCGGTAGGGCGATTTAAAGCCCTATCGGGATTTATTTATTTCTTGATTTTGACTTTTAGATTGT
>NZ_JAHLOD010000102.1 GCF_018917145.1 Clostridium bornimense | reverse complement strand
TAACTTATAGTATTGGTCGGCAAACCTACTATTATTTTACATCGGAGGTTTTTTATTTTCTACGTATAGCTAAAAGCTTTTTAGAACCACAGGTCGAACCTGTGGTATTCATTAAACAATAAAAAACTGTCACACTTTTCGTGTGACAGTTTTAAAAATATAATATTTATTATAAACCCCGATTAATGTAAATAACTAAGAAAAGTTTTACTTAAGTCAACTTTACATTGGAACCCTAATTCTTTTAATGCCATTTCTAATGACAATAATGTATAAGCAACTTTATCAATCTTAGCACTTTCACCCATATGACCTATTCTTAATACCTTACCTTCTAAATATCCAAATGATCCTGCTATAAATACATTGTATTTTTCCCTTAATGTATTCAGTAACTTATTACAGCATATATTCTCTGGTATCTTAACTACAGTAACCGTGTTCGAATTATCTGACTCAATTATATTTAATTCTAATCCGCCATCAATAATTGACTTCCTTACAGCATTAGCTATATTACTATGTCTATTTATAACATTCTCTATACCTTCATCTAATATATTATCAATAGCTGTAGCCAAGCCTTTTATATCACTTATAGGCATAGTATATGGAAACCATTTATTCTCATAATAATCTTCCCATATTAATAGGTTACAGTAGAAACCTGCTATAGGTTGTTTTCTATTCTTTATTATATTTATTGCATCATCTGAAATAGTAACAATACTTAATCCCGGAGGAGCAGATAAAGCTTTTTGTGATCCACCTAATGCTATATCAATTCCCCATTCATCAACTTTTACTTCTTCTCCTATCATAGCAGAAACAGTATCAACCACTGTTAATATTCCTTTACTCTTTAGGAGCTTACAAATTTCTTTTATATTATTCAAAACACCAGATGGTGTATCACAATGCACTACTGTTGCATATTTAAAATCACTATCTTTATTTAAAAAGTCTTCTAATTCATTAATATCTATGGCTTTACCCCTATCTCCCTTAAATAAAATAGGATTTCCTCCATACATATTAACAAAATCCTTAAATCCTTCTCCATAAATTCCATTATCTATAACTAATACTCTATCATTATTTTCTGTTAATGATGCACATGCAGCTTCTAATCCTAATATCCCTTCCCCGGAAAGAATTCTAACTCTATTTTTTGTATTAAGTAACTTACCTAATTTATCACAAGTTTCTTTATAAAAATCATAAAATTTGATATCAAGATCTGGATTAGTACACTTTTCTGCTCTTGAAAGCATAACATTTTCCCTTACATCCGTTGGTCCCGGTGTCATTATAGTATATTGCATATATTTCCCTCCTATACTGTCATATACTATTAATTATACTTAATAACTTTTTATTTTAAAAATGTACCCATACGCAAAAAGATTCACTTAAACTCATAAGTGAATCTTTTTTAATCTATTTTTTATCTTTAATAAAATCACTCCTATTAAAGCTCCTGTACTATCGACCATTACATCAAATATTCTCATATCTCTCCCTGGCACAAAATATTGATGTACTTCATCTGATATAGAATAGCAAATTGTTATTATCAATGATAATAAAACTTTTCTTTTAATATTCTCATATTCTTTAGTTACCATATAAATTAATATAAATAACACCATATATTCAGTAGCATGAGCAGTTTTTCTAACTATAAATGATGCATTTCCATTAGATATCATATCTAAATCAATACCTAAATATATTTTAATAAAATTTATAACAGCAGAACTATCTCCTGTAGATTTATCCCCTTCTCTACTAGACATATAAAAAATGAATAACATAAAAATTACAACTAAGAGACATTTAATTATTTTTCTTGTTCTTTTTTTCATTATTTTATATTTTTCCTTAAAGATATATCTATAGACCATCCAACTATTATAGTCACAAATAAAATTATAAGTAACACTAAGCTCACCATTTGACTAGTATTAAATAATAATATTGTTCCAGAAATTATTGAAATAGCCCCTACAATTACATTTATTACAATTCTCTTTTTCAAATAATTAACTATATCTTTGTTTGCAGTTTCTTCTAACTTCTTATTTTTCTTACTCATAAATACTGAACCACCAACAATTGCAATTCCAAGTGTTATCATTAATATTGAAATAGTATTCTCCATAATGTATACCTCCTATTTTTATATGTATCTAAGTTATTATAACATTAAATAAAATTATACCAAATTTTTCTGATAAATATGTATATAAAATATTTTTTTGTCAATTATTTAGATGAAGGGAGGTATTAAATATGAATAAGAAAAAGGTATTAGGTCTATCTGCAATATTGATCCTAGTATTAATAGGTGGATTAGTTATTTATAATAATGCTACTAACTTACAGAAGGATATAAAAAAATCTACTAATAATTTAAATAATAATTCTACTGCAATAGAAGATGCTAAAGAAAAAACTATAAATGATTTAAATTCTACAATTAATACTGGAAACAATACTGTTAAAGATAGTTCTACTAATGATAAAAATACTACTGACTCAGATAAAACAGAATCCAAAACTACTTCTACAAATATAGCAAAAGAAGGTGTCCATTTTAACTATATCAACTATACCATTAAATCTGGTGATACACTTTTCTCTATCGCTAAAGAAAATGCTCCTAACCTTGCTATAAATGATGTTATTAACAATATTAAAATTAGAAATAAGTTATCTGATGAAAATTTAATTAAATCTGGTGACACAATTTCTATTCCATCATCCATAAAAATAAAGTAACTTTCCATTTTTATATCATATATAGGTCATTGTAATATCATTACTTTACAATGACCTTTTATTTTTGTTTAAAATTTATGATAAATGAGGATTATCCTACTTTCTTTATAAAATATTAAATAAAAACTTTATATTCATCTTATTTTACAATAATATATAATAAATTTCTTATGCTGTTATATTCTAATATCAACGTTAAAACATAATCAAAAAAATAAAAAAAGACTTAGATTAATATCTAAGTCTTTTGGTGGCTCACCGGGGAATCGAACCCCGGACAACATGATTAAAAGTCATGTGCTCTACCAACTGAGCTAGTGAACCATACTACCTGGCAACATCCTACTCTCCCACACAGTCTCCCGTGCAGTACCATCGGCCCTCTGAGGCTTAACCATCGTGTTCGGTATGGGAACGGGTGTATCCCTTAGAGGCATCATCACCAGA
>NZ_JAHLOD010000101.1 GCF_018917145.1 Clostridium bornimense | reverse complement strand
TAATTATAGATATCAATGGAATCTAAAAAAGATGACTCCTATACAGTATAGAAATCATCTTCTTAAAAATATTGCTTAACCCCTTTTTTTGTATTGTCCTTGACAAAGGGTCCACTTTATCCATTTGTTAGCTATGCTCCTTCTTTTTATAGTTGCATTAACTTAGACTAAATTTCTATTTATATTCAGTCCAAGATCCATTGTCATAAATCATATTAGTTTTCATCTCAAACCCTGACCCATTTGCGCTTGGAGTTTGATTAGTTCCATCAGTAAAAATAACTTTTGCATATCTCCATTCTTTAGGTAATGTATAGCTATAAAGATTTTCCCCTTCTGAAGTCATTAATTCTCCTGGCCAAGAAGATATTTTTTTAACTGTTCCAGTACTATCATCATAGACATAAATTCTTGGTGTTTCCCAGTTAGATGGTTTAACAAAATATGCTACTAATGCTTCATCAGTGTTATCTTCATTATATTCATTCCAAGAACCATTATCATATAACATACTTCTACTAGTTAACTCAAGCCCTGCTTTATTTGTACCTGAAGTTTGATTAGTTCCATCAGTAAAAATAACTTTTGCATCTAAGTCATTCCACTCCTCTGGAAGAGTATAACTGTAAAGGTTTCCGCCATTTGAAGTCATTTCAACTCCTGGCCATGCTGCTATTTTCTTAACTGTTGAGTAAGTAGTATCATCATAAATATAAACTTTAGGTGTTCCCCATCTAGATGGTTTTTTGAAATAAACAACTTTTTGTTTTAATGGCTCAACCTTTGTATATCTATAGGTTTTTTCCACTTCCTTTTCGCCATAAACACCTTTTAATGTAACAGTAATATTACTACCTACGGCAGAATCTTTTCCTATAGTTATAATCTTACCATTACTATATTCTACTTCTTCTGCACCATTTATTGTATAATATGCTTTATCATAGTTTGAAGCACCTAAAGTTAAATCTAAAGTATTTGTGAAATCACAACTTTCTTTTGAAATTGAAACTTGGGGAGCATCCTCTTTATAAAAAACAGCAATTTGTCCACTTGCTACAGTACCTGTAAGTCTTCTACCTGAAACATAAAAAGTTCCACCATCAGATGCAATGCTCTTATAAGTACCATCTTCAAGATTTGTTTCTGTATTAATCTTTGCTGTTCCATCTAGATTTACTATAACTGCACCTTTATTTCCACGTTCTATTACCATAGTATTATTACTTAATGTTCTAATATATTCCTTTTCTCCAATCATTGCATTGTGGAACTTATTTACTGCTACTACATCAGTACTCTTCCACATATCATTACCAGCATTCCCCATTGTTCCTGGTAATGGATTTGAAGAACTTGATCCTGCTGGTCTATTGTAATATAGTGGTGTACCTGAATCTCTTGCTGCTACAATAGCCCATCCCATTTTATTGTACCAATCACTCATGAGACCAGTATTACTACTTGCTCCACTTCCATTTGCCGCATAATCATCATGAGTCTCTACATAAGTTACTAACTTCTTACTATCTACATTATCAGTATTATAATAACTTGAAGATGCTTGTCCTATATTCTTAGCTACATCTCTTTTATCATCAAATCCTATTCCTTTTCTTAATTCTTTAGAATAAGAATCACTATTTACATTAATATAATTAGAATAAGCACTAGTTCTTGAATTACCATTATTAGTATCTAATATCTCTCCATATATAAATAACTTATCTTTATTCTTTACGTTT
Organism: Clostridium bornimense; assembly: GCF_018917145.1. Classification (GTDB taxonomy): domain Bacteria; phylum Bacillota; class Clostridia; order Clostridiales; family Clostridiaceae; genus Clostridium_AN; species Clostridium_AN bornimense_A. The sequence continues at coordinate 1,670 of NZ_JAHLOD010000101.1, read as the reverse complement.
TCAAGAATTGTTGGCCAAAAATCACTTCCATCTGGATCGTCTGGCAATTCTATATGTTTTGCAGCATCAAATCTGAATCCATCAGCACCGCAATCAATAGCATCATTTAAAAATGAAATTATATCATTTTGTAATGTTTTATTGGACGTATTTAAGTCCGGTAAATCCATACAATCATGAGTAATACTGTATCTATTGTTATAATCTATTCCATGTGGATTATCATATTCATGCCAAAATTCTCTAGTTTTATATTTATCCTCTATATCTTGAGAAAACTTATTTTGATTTTCAGATGTATTTGCCATATGATTACAAACAACATCTACTATAATTTTTATGCCATATTTTTCAGCTTCTTCACACATTGATTTAAATTCATCCTTAGATCCTAATTGTGCATTACCAATCTTAAAATTAGTTGGTTGATATAAAAGCCACCAATGAGCTGTAGTCATAGTATTTTCCTTAGTTCCTTGAATTGGTGATGTTTGAATAGAAGTATACCCTGCTTTTGCAATCTTAGGTAAATTCTCTTTTATTGTATTAAAACTCCAGTTCCAAGCATGTAATATTACTCCATCCCTTGTTTTACTTGCCAATCCATAATTAGTAGTAGCTTCTGTATCGGCTGCATAAACTTTAACTGGTGCTTTAAATAAACCAGTGACGCAAATTAAACCAGTTGTTAGCACCAATGTTGTTATCAAACTAGTTAATCGCTTTGACATTTTTCCCATAATGGTTCCCCCCTTTAGTTTTAACAATCTTTTTAGATTATTTAAAATTTATATTTAATTCCATTAACTAAAACTAAAAGTGTTACAAATTATCTATAAACAAATACAACAAAATAGCATAAATATAATATAAACGTAATGGAAATAAATCCACATTTATAAAATTTATTACTATTAATTTAAATTTTTCCTTTCTCTATATAAAAATTATAATCCTTTTCACAAAAAATACAATAATTTTTTTATAAATATTTAAATTATATTTAATTGTAATAAATTACATTTTTAATTTTAAAATATACGTACTTTAGCATTATTCACGCACCTATAAATGTATAATACTCTATTATCTCCAATAATTACTTATAAAAATAAGATTTTTCTTTACTGTTTTTAAGCAAATATTACAAATAAAATTCTTATAATGTAAAAAAAGGAGGTGTCGCATTAACAAATAAAAATTGTTAGCGATACCTTCTTTTATTATTGCACAAGACTAAGTAACAATTCACAGTTCACAATGTCGGTTAATTTTCCCCGGTTGGAAAAATATTATAGTCTCCTTTGGACAGCGACAATTACAATTGTGTTTATAGGCATGTTTAGTGCATATATAGAGCTATTATGATTAAGTGTTTTTTCATAAATCATGGGTTTCCACTCCAAGCTACATGAAAGCAAAGCTTTCATTAGCCCCCTGTAATAGTTATATATCAAATATAAATATCTTTAGAAAACCAATTTACTATATACCCCAAACACTCTGCACTGATATAATACCTGCACCTTGTATCTGTGCTATACACTTCTATATAAATGATATGATAAGAATGTAGAAAAATGATCATTTAAGAATGCACATTTATTTGTTATATTAATGTATAATTACCAAAGATGATATTGGAGGTAATTATGATTATAACGACAAAT
>NZ_JAHLOD010000100.1 GCF_018917145.1 Clostridium bornimense | reverse complement strand
GCTTTAGAAAATCTAATGCCTTGGGCAAATAATCTTCCTGACAATCTAAAAGTCAAAATCAAGAAATAAATAAATCCCGATAGGGCTTTAAATCGCCCTACCGGGATATTTTAATATATTTTTTAAATTGATAAAAGGTACCAAAACTTTGACGCTTACACTTTATCTAACAAGGAACTTCAATATGCATGTGATTATATGTATATTGCAATGTTAGGTGTAGGCATAAATATGATTCTTTTTACCTTTTCATCATATTTTAAAAATATAAAAAAAGTAAGAGTGTATTTATATACTACACTAGTATCTACACCTATAAATTTATTTTTAGATTGGAGTCTTGTTTTTGGTAAATTAGGATTTCCTAAACTTGGCGTTAAGGGAGCTGCAATAGGTACTGTTGTAGGTCTATTTGCTAGCATCATAGTATGTATTATATGTTATAAAAAATATAACGGAATTCAATACAACCTAAAAATATGTAAGACTGAGCTAAAAGAAATCTTAAAGTTATTTATACCAATGTCTATACAAGATTTTGTAGAATGTACCTTATTTGCAGTATTAATAATGTCTATTGTATCTAGATTAGGAACTGAGTCTACAGCTATATATAATCTTTTATTAAGTATAATAAGTATTGTAACATTTCCAATGTTTTCATATGCAGGTTCATCATTGACTTTAGTTTCCCAAGCAGATGGAATGAATAATAAAACTAATATAAAAGTTTATCCTATTTTAGCTGTTTTATCAGCATTATTTTTTATAACTATTGCAAGCATAATTATAATAATTAATCCTAAAATTATTAGTAGTCTTATTACAAACGATATTAACTTAATTAATTCTACAGGAATTCTCATAGTGTATGCTGTAGGCATCCAAGTATTTAACTTAATTCAGGAAGTTTACAAAAACTCATTGTTAGGATTATTGTATGAAAAATGGGTATTAGTATATTCAACAATTGTATCGTTTATTATTGTAGCAATAGTCTATTTCTTAGCTATAGTAATGCAACTGAATTTAAGAGGAGTTTGGTTGGGGTTAGGACTAAATTATTTTATACTATCAGTAGGATATATTATAAAGTTTTATAAGGGTGGAAATATACATAAAAATAGTAATCAGTTAGGTGAATCTTCAATAATAAGAGGCGATGTAATTGAATAATCTATATGAATGGAATTTATCTGAGTTATATATAGATAATAATGAATGGGAAAAAGAATATGAATTTTTAAAAGAAATTATGCTATCTAAAATAAAGAGAAAAATCAAAATTATATCCTCTATAGAGGATATAATTTTGATTTTTGAATTAGAAGATAGTATTGATGAAAACTTTAATAAATTATATATGTATTGTTTTTTGCATATGGAAATCTACGGTAGAGAAAAAAAGTATTTAGATATGATTAAGAAATTAGAAAATTTATGGAATGATATATATAATATAAAAATGGAACGAAATTTAATTATCACAAATTCATATTCTTTAGAGGAGTTACTAAAAAATCATATTATAACAAAATACGAAAAATCATTAAATGAAATATATATTACTGAAGATGAGCAATATATATTAAATAATAGGCTATTAGATAAAAATGAAGAAATAAATAATAAATATTATCATATTATAAAAGATATAGATGTTAGTGATTACAATAAGATATTTATATCTAATGATTTGAAGGTTATAAAAAAAAATTTAATTAATTATAGTAGAATATTCAATAATGAATCTGAAGAAATAGCAAATCTAATAAAGGAAAAGATATTTGTTTGGAAAAGCATACAAGAATTAAATAACTATAATAATATCTGTGATATTTTAATTGATGAAAAAGAAATAAAAAAAATATATAACAATATATTACAATCAATAAAGGATAATTATAATATACTTCATAAATATATAGAATTACAATGTGAATTATCAGATAAAAAAATTATACATGAACATGAATTAAAGAAGGTACTATTCCAATTAAATAAAGATGATATAGTTATAGAATTTAGTGAGGCAAAAGAAATTATATATAATTCAATGAGAATTATGGGAAAAAACTATTGTAATATTATTGATAGTGCATTTAATAATGGATGGATAGATCCGTTTCAAAGAGAAAAAAATCTTATAATTCTTATTGTGTAGGAGTTTATAATGTTCATCCCTATATATTTTTAAATTATAATAGAGATATTGATAGTTTATTAATTTTAGCACATGAATTAGGACATGCTATTCATTATTATATTATGAATAAAAATCTACCATTTAGATATACAGAATTTGATTCATTTATAGGAGAAGTTCCAGCACTTTTAAGTGAAATTTTGGTTTTAGACTACTTGTATAATGATAAAAAATATAGCACTTATAAAAAAAGTATTATAAATAAAAAAATTGAGTTTATAAAATATAATATATATAATATCGGGTTAGAACAAGAATATGTAGAAAGAATCATGAGATGCAATAATGAAATAAATAAACAGACATTAGATAAAATATGGGCAGATATAAACACGGATTATTATGGAAAAAAATACAAACTTAATCATTTTAATAAATCTTCTTGGAATAAGACAAAAAATTTATTTGATGACTTATCTAACTGCAAATATATGATATCATCTTATTTAGCTTTTAAAATATATTTTAATATAAAAGATGGGAATAAAGAGTATCTAAAACTTTTAATAAATGCATTTTCAATGGAGGCAAAAGAGTTACTAAAACAATATAATTTATCTTCAAATTCTGAATATTACTTAAAAGCTATTTTTTATGAATTTAATAAAAATATTGATGAATATAGAATTTTAGAGTGTGTGAAAAAATCTCTGTAAATAGCTTTCTATGATAATTATTTTAGAGTTGTAAACACCATAATTTAGTACTTATACCTTGATTACAATATTATAAATAATAATGTTCATATCAAGAACACCCTCAAATGGGTGTATTTTTTTATTGTTTAATGAATAAAATAAAGGTTCATTTAATGAACCTTTATCATATTAAGAATTTTTATGAAAATGCATTAATTAATTATTTCCTTTTTTCCTTTAAATATTCTATTCCAAAACTTTTCTTTCTCCTTTTCTTTTATCTCAATATCAATCTTCCTACGTTCTTCTAGTTTTTCTTTAAGCTCTAGAAGCTTCTTATCAACTTCTTCAAAGTGTGTTTCCATAGAAAGTTTTTTTATTTCCTTATCTTGCTCCTGTTTTAAAAGTACCTGGCTATTTTCAATAAGCTTTTGAAGATTCTTTATTTGTTCATCCTTAGCTTTCATTTGATCATCTTTGGTCTTTAACTGTAGATCCTTTTCTTTGATTTGATCTATAACAGTATTAATTAAACTTTGATTTAATTCACTTAAATTACTTAAATCATCGTTATCTTCAATAATAGAACCATTAATACTTACCTTAATATCATCTAGATTTTCATTTCTTTTAACTTTTAAGTCTTCCTTAATTAAGTTAAATAACTTCTCTGTAACATACTTTTTCCCTTGCTTCACAACCACTTCATCTTGGAACTTTTTTAATTTTGAGTATATTGTTACTTTACTAACCCCTAATTCTGTGGCTACTTCTTCTACAGTATACATACTCCCCACCTACTTTTTAATTTAAATCTATACTTTAAATATTCTTTATTTACCATAAATTTCCTTTTTATATATAAAACATTTTAGTATTACATCTGTATTACTATGTATTGTGCTACAAATTCATATCTAAAAGGAAAGTTTGGACAAGATATTCTTAAAACTCTCTATCAAATCACAAGTAAATTCATCTACAAGCAACTTGTCCAAACTGTATCAGAAATTCATCTCTGTAGGTCTATAATAGGGCTGTTTCTTATTTCATTTGCTGAAGCTAGGGGTATTCCTTTTAAGACAAATCAAATAGAAACATCCAAGGA
>NZ_JAHLOD010000099.1 GCF_018917145.1 Clostridium bornimense | reverse complement strand
AAGGGTAGCAAGTAAAAGATCGCATGCGCCAGATCGTACATACGCCTTTAGGCGTAGCTAGTGGAAAAGGGCTACGCCCGAAAATGAAAAACCTCCGGCTAAGCCGGAGGATAATTATTTTATATAAGTATATTAGAAAATGATAAAAATAATTTTAATGATGTAATAGAAGATAATATAAAAATACTATATGAAATTAGTGAGAATTAAAAATAGAAAGGGCTTTAAGTACTAATTTAATAGTGCAAGCCCTTTTTAGTATTAATTAAATTTCTTTTTACCTTGAATTTCAGGAACGGGTTTCATATCATTTTTTGGTGTTGGTTTATATCTTTTGCTTTCATATGAAGCTGGTTGATCTGATTTAGCCATTTATAATCACTCCTTTACTTAGATATATAATTATTTTTTCACAGAGTTATTGAGGATTATACATTTTAATTATGGCTTATGTTGATAATAATAATAATTTTGTAGTAATCTAGAAGTATAAATATATGTAAGGAGAAAAATATGAAAATTGAAGACGTAGTAGCAGCAGAGTTTGTTAAGAGACCTAACAGATTTCAAGGATATGTAAAGTTAAATGGTGAAGAAATAAAAGTAGCAGTTCCGAACACCGGTAGATGTAAAGAAATTTTAGTAGAAGGTACAAAGGTAATACTGAGAAAAGGTAAAAATCCAAAAAGAATTACTCCATATGATTTAATTGCAGCATATAAGGGAGAGAAGTTAATTAATATAGATTCGCAAGCACCAAATAAAGTAGTATATGAAGCATTACTTAATAAGAAGATACTAGAATTAAAAGAATACACTATAATTGAAAGAGAAAAAACATATGGAGAAAGTAGATTTGATTTTAGATTAAGTAATGAGGATGGAGAAGTATATTTTTTAGAAGTTAAAGGTGTTACTTTAGAGGAAAATGGATATTGTAAATTTCCAGATGCACCGACAGAAAGGGGCGCAAGACATTTACTAGAATTAGTATCAGCTAAGGAAGAAGGTTTTGGAGCTGGTGTAATGTTTTTAATTCAAATGGATGGGATGAAGGAATTTTCTCCTTATGATGAAAGAGATCCTAAGTTTGGAGAAGCACTTAGAAAAGCAAGTAGAAAAGGTGTAGATATATTTGCATATCAATGTAAAGTATGTGAAAATGAACTTACATTAAGTAATAAAGTAGATATAAAACTATAATTAGAGAAGGGGAATACATTAAGATGTTGAAGTATGGGTATAATTGCAAACATTGCAAGGAATATAGAGAAAAAACTTGTGATGGTACAGCAAGTGATTGTATGTGTAGAAGATGTCCAAGAAACTTAGGACAATGCTTAACTGTGAGATATTGCAGAGAAACAGAGTCAGTTTTAATGGAAGAATATGATTAAAAAAGCAGGACTATAAAATATATATTTTAAGTTCTCAGATATATAGAGGGAGGTGTCGCATTAACAAATGAAAAGTTGTTAGCGATACCTTCTTTTATTATGGTACAATTTCAGTGCACAGTTTCGGTTAGGGAAAATATTATAGTCCTTAGGGCGCGAGAGTTACAATTGTGCTAATAGATATATTTAGTGCATATATAAAACAATTATATTTAAGTGTTGTTTGCATAAATCATGAGCTTCTAGTTCAAGCTATATGAAGGTACAACTTTCATTAGTCAACCGTAATAGTTTTATATCAAATATAAATATCTTATGGAAACTCACTCACTATATACCCCAAAATGTTCCACTTATAATTTCATCCACCACTGTGCACTGATATATCCCTGTTCCTTGCATATGTGACCTGAACTTCTATTTTGCTAAAAAATTGCCGTACTCTGATCTTACTCCTTTGGGTTACAATCTCTTTTTAGAGAAAATTTTATATAAGTAGTATTAAAATTTATAAGATGGATAATATAAATAATAAATATCACTATTTGGAGGATATATATGGTTTCATCAGAATTAAAAATGAGAGTTGCACAAAATTGTCCTGGATATAGAAATGTTTATCCATCATTCACATCAAATATACTTAGTAATGAAAGTTGTGATAGTTGTGCAAATTATGTAAGAGGAAAATGTATAAAAGATTTATTTGACGAGATTAAAAAAAATATATCTATAAATTGAAAAAAATTCGAAATATGAGGATATACTATAAAAGATTTTGTTGCAAAAAAAGAATAAATATGCTATAATGAAAACGTAAACAGAAAATGTTTACACATCAAGGTTTATAAGGGTTAGTACTAAGGTAAGAGCGTGTTCAGGGAACGATTAGGGAATGTTAGATGTTAAGTTCTAGTAAGTTCAGTGAGAATCGAGGGAGAAACGGAAATAAACCTCGATTATACATATGTGAAAACGTTATATGTAAGGGAAGTATAAAATTCATATATGTAATGAAAAAAGGGGAACGAAGTAAAGCTACAACTGTAGGGGGTTGTAGCTTTACTTATTTTTGTTATTATATATGTAAAGGCTATGACGGTGGAGTGATACAAATATGGAATTTATAAATGGAAAATTAGATGTTGCTTGTACAAATAGAAATGAATATATAATAAGAGACGATGTGGGAATAACGCTAGGAAGATTATTTTTATTAGATATAGACGATAGTAATAAAAACTGTATTGTAAAAATAAAAATATATAAAAAAGATAAGTATAGTGTTGTACTTAGTATGGTATTGGAACAAATTATAGATAAATTCTTTACTGAAATGAAATTATTTAAAATACAATTGATAGTAGATGAAGATATACCTATAGAGGAACTTGTGGATTTAGGATTTAATTTAGAGGGAGTTTTATATAATAGTCTTGTATTAGGAGAAGAAAGAGGAAGTCAATATATATTCTCAATAGAAAGAGATAATTATAATAATGGACTAATAAGAAATCATGTTTTATTAAGTGGAAAACATATTGATTTAAAATTACTTACTCCTGAATATGCGGAGGACATGTGTACATATTACATTAATAATAAAGAGAGATTAAGAGAATTTGAACCTGCACGTAATGAAGATTTTTATACTGAACGTTCTCAAAGAAATATATTAATTGAGGGATATAAACAATACTTGAATGGTATTAGTATAGCATTTGGGATATTTAGAGATAGAGAATTAATAGGTAGGATACAGTGTTCTAATATAGTTGAGGGGATTTTTAAAAATGGAATAGTAGGATATTCTATAGATAAATATCATGAAGGAAAAGGGTATATGAAAGAAGCTTTACAATTATTTATTGAGTATGCTTTTGAAGAAATGGAGCTTCATAGATTAGAAGCATCGGTATTAGTAGATAATGAAAAATCTAAAGGGGTATTAAAAGCGTGTAATTTTAAAGAGTTAGGATTGAATGAAAAGTATTTATATATTAATGGAAAGTGGAGAGATCATATTACATACTATTTAATTAATAGTAATATGTAAGTACATCTTATAATATAAGAGGCTGTTGCACTAGAAGTGTGGCAGCTTTTTCAGTTCTGGGGGGAAGGGGTATTCTAGTGTTCATATAGTATGTATATTTAATATAAAGCCAATTAATTTAAACTTGTAAAAGTTGTACTTTCATGAAGTTTGAAGTGAAGTACTATATTTATAGTAAAAGTGAAAACATGTTTATAGATGAGAAAATATGATATTTGCATAGAAGAGGAAAGTTAATTTACATTAAGTGATGCAAGTTTGTTATATTTATTTTGACAAAAGAAAATATTATTAAGAAATTATTAGTTATTAATGTGATATTTTTATATGTTACATAAGGCATAAAAACTATAAATAAAGTTAAATGTGATAATCTAAATAGCATATATTAGATAACTAAATTCCATTTTTATATATAAATAGACATTATTATTACATGAATTAAAGAACACTATATCTGGTGTGTCTATATAAGAATTAGTGAGATATAGTGAGAAAGAGATACATATATGAATATAAATTGTGAAAATGAAGATGTTTTAAAAAAAGAGTATTTAATAAGGCTATATAATAAGTCTTGTCGCTGCGAGAGAGCAGCAACGAAAAAGAAAAAAGTTGTTGACAAGATTCGATAACTTTGATATAATAAATGAGCGTCGCAAGAGAGCGACAAATGATCTTTGAAAATTGAACAGAAGAAACATATAACCAGTTAAATCTTTTAATTGACTCATATATATGAAGTCAGCAAACTAGTACTAAGCTAGTAAATCAAACTTTTTAA
>NZ_JAHLOD010000098.1 GCF_018917145.1 Clostridium bornimense | reverse complement strand
ATTCTTATTAAAATCATCTTCATAGAAAAACCTACCTTTTATCATTTTAGGCTCTTTATTTAATTTCCCCTTAAAATATATAGCATACTGCTTGTACCCACCTAAATCATCTCTCATAACCACATATTGGTTATCTAGACTTATAATCTTATTGTCAACTTTTTCCCCATTGTCACATGTAATTGTAAAATTTAAACTGTTATCCCCTAAAAAAACATTCTCATCTAATTGTAATTTTAAACTTTTTTCTATAGAGTGAATAGAAAACAATAAAAAGAATGACATAGCAATAAAAATTATACTTAGGAATATATTACTTTTATACCTCATATTTATACCTCTTAAATTTTTTTACTTTTTTTCATTATATTTACATAATAACATTGAAGTGGTATTATGTAAATATAAGGAGGTGAACATATATGAAAAGATCTTTTAAGAAAAAAATTATTGGAGCATCTTTATTTGCTGCATTATTAATACCTCAAGCATCAATCCTTGCAGCCAATCTTAATGGTGGACTTGGTACTCCTAGCAAAGATCACTATTATGCTTGGGGATCTCGTGAGCATTATACAATATATGCCAGCATAAGTACAGACTTCGAATCTTCAAGTCGAGCTGGTTGGGGTAGTGCTTGTACGTCTACTGTTCTTGGTTACCATGGTTCTTATTCTATTACTGACGGTAATGGAAGCAGAATAGCCAATATCTTTTAATCTAAATTAAGCTATTGAAAAACTTTCAATAGCTTAATTTATTTGTTTCTAAACTTCATACTAATTATTTTTTATACCATTTATATAAACTATTGAATTCAAAGTATACTAATATACATATCTATTTATACCAAGGGATTACGAAACAAGACATAAGAAATTGTTATGTCTATTTTCTTAAGCCCTTGGTATAACTAGGTTTAGGTAGCTTTTTTAAGTTCAAATTTTGAAACCTATGCATAAAATCAATGTTTTTTTGCATATATGCATTAAATAAATAAAAAAAGATAAGCATTTGCCTATCTTTTTTTATTTAATCTTCAACTATTCTTAATATGCTTTCATTTTCTAAAAGTTCTATAACCTTTAATAATTTTTCATATTTAATCATATGTAATACTTTCAACTAATTCAATAACTGAATTCGATATCTTATCTAATCTTGAGTAATCTACCATCTCAGGAGTATCTCTTTCACTATGTATCACTTCTTTTACATTTTCTTCTATTATGCATATTGATTTCATTTCTGGTCTCTTAAATGAATCACTATCAGATCTTCCCAATATTTTATTACCTAAAGTTACTTCTAATCCATTGTTTTTTAAAATTTTTTCCATACTCTTATTCAAGGTATCATATCCTTTATTATTTAAAAAAGTTACTTTCCCACCATTTTTATAACCTACTGAATCTATATTTATATCTATTAAGTTATCATACTCACCTATTATATCATGTACAAATTCACTACTTCCTTTCATTCCTGATTCTTCACCATTGAATGCAGCAAAAATTATATCAAACTCTGGCTTATCTATTGAATACTTATTTTTTAGTGTCTCTGCAACCTCTAACAAAACTGATACTCCTGAAGCATTATCAATAGCTCCTCTTATTATTTTACCATCTTGAATTCCTATATGGTCAAAGTGAGCCGAAATAATTATAGCATTATCTGACTTACCATCTATTTTACCAATTATATTACTATTACTTGTATCATATTTATGTCTATATTTATTATTAAAAACTGAACTCAATCCTATATCTTTAAATAGATTTTCTAAATAATCTTCTGTAAGCCTATTTCCTTTACTTCCTACAGCTCTTCCTTCAAACTTATCTGATGTTAATGTTTCAATTACCGTTCTTTTATCTATTATATGTGCTTTATAACTTCCTACAGAAACTTTCTTAGTTTTAATAATATTAATGTCTTTTATAGTATTATTTGTACACGACGTTAATACTATAAAAGACGTTAATATTATACTAATTATTGATACATTTGTTACTACTCTTTTTTTCAAATTGTATCTCTCCTTATCTATTAATTTAATAAACTTAATACTTTAAAACATCTATTGCATTAGGTTGTTTTTATAAGAAATTGATTCCTTATAAAAACAACCATTATATATTTAAACTATTAAAAAAATATCATCCAAGCCATCCATCATTACTACTAATCCATCCTATCTTGCCATGTGCTTGTACCTTATACCAAACTACCCCACTAAATTCCTTTTTAGATTCACCACAATAATTTAATTCTTCTCCATACCAAACTTTAACTATAGTAGGATTATCAGTTCCTGGACCTAATCTAACATATGCTCCTGATAATGATGTTACCTTAAATATCCCTGCTATTCTAGGAGTAATCACTCTTTCTTCTACAGATGATTTGTTAACTACTGTGCTCTCATTTGCTTTTACATTTGTAGTTAATGTACCTACCATTAATAATATAGATATTACAGTAAGTTCAATCATTCTTTTCAAATTCATATTAATCTCCTTAAAAATAATACAGTTATATATATTAAAAAAATAAAAAGGATAGACTTATTTTTTATAAATGAAAATGAGAAAAAAAGATAAGGTTAAACCTTATCTTTTTCTCCCAACTCATAATATTACTATATCTGTTTCAACTAGCCTTATTTCTTGATTTGCTTCACATTTTATTTTATCTACTGGAGTTGATTCAGGAATTGGATCATTATCTTTTCTCATACCATATAAATGTAATCCTAAACATTCCTTTGCATTTTTAACTGCTTCATCAATATCATCTCCACAAGTTAAACATCCTGGTAAATCTGGAAACTCAACAGCAATTCCATCTGTGTCATAATCAAATATTGCTGGATAAATATATCTTTCAATCATCATAAATCTTCTCCTTCCATTCTGAATTTTTTCTTTATATATAATTTTTTAAAACATATCTATATTCTCATTTATAAAATCTTTTTGATTCTCTATGTAATCAAATAAAGGCTTTATATTTTCTTTTGAGCAATTACCCAAAGCTTTTTTATATTCTTTAGCTGATTCTCCATTCATATATTTTAATGCTAGTCTATTATCCAATAGTTGCTTTAGATAAATAAACCTACCTATTCGTCCATTTCCATCTTGGAAAGGATGTATGCATTCAAATTCAAAATGGAATCTTGTTATATCATCTATGGTAACATTTTGTAATGCATTATAACTATCTATTAAATCACTTAATTTATCTTCTACTTCCCATGGATTTGCTGTATTAAAATTAGATCCTAGTATTTTATTTGAATATTTTTTAAACACTCCTGCTAATCCCATATCATATAACTTTGTTCTATACATTAAGCTCCCATGCCATTCTTTTATCATATCTAATGTCAGCTTTTTATCTACTTCATCAATCACTAGATCAAATGTATAAAATGAATTTACTGTTTCTTGAACATCATCTAATGTGTGTGTGCCTTGTACTATGTTTTTTTCAAATAATAATTGTAATGCTTCTGTTGTAAATGTACTGCCTTCAATCTTATTTGAATGATATATAAAATCATATTTCAATATTTCATTTAGTGAATTATGTATTCCCTTAGTTTCTCTAAGTACCTGTAAAAATCTATTATAATCTATGTTTTGCATTTTAATGCACCTCTTTTTCATTTATAATATATATCTAATCTTTTTATTAGATTATCTATATATAATTTTTTAAATAATCTAATAATGCTCTATTTATAATATCACCAATCTTTATGTCATCTCTCTTGCTTCTTTCCTTAACCATATCATAAATTTCTTTATTGATCCTTAAACTTGTAGTCGTTGTTTCTTTACTAGTTACCTTTATTTCATTTCTATTAGTATCAGTTTTATTCTTATTTCCATCTACAATGTTTTTTATTAATTCAAAATTATCTATATAGTATTTTATCTTACTCATTTCAACTTCATTAAATATTGGTTTTATCTCTTGCTTTTCAACTTTTGGTATTGATATTTCTTCACTCACAACGGGCTTTTTACTTGTAATATTACTTGTGTTACGCCCTTTAGTATCTATCTTTATCCCTTTTCTTAATAATCTTTTTCTTATAGTTCTTTCAGTAACACCAAAATCATTTATCTCTATATCCTTACAACTTCGTCCCTTGGATATTTCTGTTTCTATATACTTCACCACTTCTTCTGTAGTCATTTCCTCATAATTCATATTCATAAAATCATAAT
>NZ_JAHLOD010000097.1 GCF_018917145.1 Clostridium bornimense | reverse complement strand
TTTTTGCAGTTGCCAGACCGCATTTTTATTATATCAGAAGGAGTTTTTTTATTATGTTTCATAGCTATAAGCTTTACTGAACCCCACGTCTAACGCGGGGTTTTCTAAATACAAAAAAGTTGCCAATAGGCAACCTCTTATCCAATTTTATAGTTTAGTTTTATCACTTCATTTGAACATTCTAAAAATATATCCAAATATAAAATATCTGAATTACAGAATTTTATTAGATCTAATTCTGCTTCTTCTCTTTTATAATAATCATGAGTGAATCTATTTCTAAGAGTTATGCATTTAATCATAAAATTACAAAGATAATCATCCATCAATCCATAAGATGTAGCAGCTTTTATAAGTTCTATACCACTCAATCTTGGATTAAATCTATCATTGATTACTAAATATGTTTCACAAATATCAATTATATACTCAGTAAAATCTGAAAAATATCCTGTCATACCTCTTGCAATAATATCATTTGGCAACTCTGAATATAATTTAACAGCTTTCCTTATCTTAAGTAAAAACTCATGTACACTATTGAATTTATCATTCAACCTCTCTTTTTTATATCTATAATACACCATATTTAGATTCCCAATCCTCTCTTACTAGTCTTATTAAATTATCATTTATCCTATTATATTTACTAATATACATAAGAAAGTCATAATGTAGATCTATATCGAATATTATTTTATCTTCATAATCTATATATATATATATATATCTGCAAATAAAGTATCAAAATTATTCATTGCTATAAATGTAAAATGTATGTTATCATATTGAAAATACTCTGATAATAAGTTTCTATATTTATCTTCAATCTCAATCTCTGTATTAAAATCTTTCTGTTTTACTAAAGCCAAAATATCTATATCACTACTATTTTCATACCAATGTTTGGTATTATAGCTTCCGAACAAAGTTAAGGATATTAAATTATTAGTACTATCTAGCTTCAATTGCGACAATAACTTTTTCATTTTACACTTCATTCCAATCTGCTTTTCTTAAGTATAACAAAGGATTTTATTATTTTCAAATTATAATAGCTTAGTTAAATATATATACCACCATATTCCAATATATTTAATATTTCAGCAGGCTATTATTTTTCTTTCTATATATCTCAAAAAACAGTTTCACTTAATAAATATTACTTTAATATTTGCCAATAAAATTGGTAACAGTAATTAGTAGTTAATAGTTATCCAATTAAGAAAACTGAGGAGTGTATAGATATGACATATATATTGCTGGCTATTATACTTCTATCTTACAGTGGAATTCCAACTATATATTATCGTATAAAATTCTTTTATAAATCTAAGCTTTATAATAATTCAAAAATATTATGTCTTACCTTTGATGATGGACCTCATGAAGTTTATACTGTCTTGTCTGTTTACACGATGGTCGTGACAGAAATAAAGCTCCCTTAAGAACTATTAGAGCGTTAGAAAAAACTATCCCTCTCTGAATTGAAAAAGGATATACCTTTGTAAAAATAGATGACCTAATTAAGACTACTGTCACAAGTAACTAACTTAAATTGTGACAGTAGTCTATTTTTAGTTTACCCAAGCTTTAGGTCAAAATAATTAAAAATAGATTTCAGAAGTTACGTCACGTACATTTGAAATCTACCATTAAAATATAGTTTATTAATATAATACACTATAGGGATTTGTCAAAACCTTTAATACAATTAAATACATTTTATTAATTTTATGTTATAAATATATTGTACTAAAGTGTTTAGGAAGGTGATTATTATAATTAAAGTAGCAACAATTATTAAATCAGAATTAATTGAAAATTCTTTATGCCTAAAAGTTAAGGTCCTTAGAGATTTTTTGCTAAAAGAATTTATATTTTTAAAAAGTAAAAGTACCCATGAATATATCCCCGTTTCAATTAGTACAGTTACTCCTCATACAGATTATTCTGATTATGATGCTTTACTTAAAGGTGATATTGGTGTTATTGACCTAAAAAAAAGTTTCACTACTTTAAATGACTTTGAAAATTATATTTATATAAATATACAAACTCCTATTGAAGATAAACCTGTTCGAGAAGATTTTGATATTACTAATGGTAATTTATATTTGCCACCAGTAGTTAATGTTAAAAACTCTACTACTAGAAAGGATTTTCTCAAATATATATCAAAGGAAGAAATATATATATTATATAATTACAACGCCTGTTATTGCCAGCTAAAACCTATTATTCATAGTAGTGGAAAACTATATTTATCATTTCTATTTAAAAAGACTATTGACTCTATA
Organism: Clostridium bornimense; assembly: GCF_018917145.1. Taxonomy (GTDB): domain Bacteria; phylum Bacillota; class Clostridia; order Clostridiales; family Clostridiaceae; genus Clostridium_AN; species Clostridium_AN bornimense_A. The sequence goes on along the minus strand of NZ_JAHLOD010000097.1, from coordinate 2,075 downwards.
GATATTGTAAAATATCTAGAAGACTATGATGAGCAGTGGAAAAACTGGGATGATTCAAAAATAGAAAAAGAATTAGAACTCCCTATTGAATGGATAGAATCTTGTATAAAATCTTATGATTCAACATTTATTGCGAAAAAGCTAGAAAAAGGCTCAACAAATATTTATGAGTTTTATTGGGGTACTGTTACTACCGAAATCTCTAAGGAACATGGCTATTCATCTATTAATATTACATATATAGATGCAATAAATTTAACCATTAAAGAAAATCTTGGTGAATTTGAAATTTCAAATATAGTTAAAGTGAATAAAAACACTACAGTTAATGAATTTTTTAATACAATATGTATTGAAAATCTCTATAAACCTAATCTTAATAATACATATGTTCATTACAAATTACATTCTATTAAATATAATTGCAGGCTTCTTTCTATTGATTTTGAATTTAACTTTAATCAATTAAGTAAAATATTTATTTCTATTGATAATAAAATAGATGATTTAAATGTTGCTATAGAAAACCTTATATTTATAAACAATTGGCTTTTAAAAAATTTATCTATTGACTCGTCTTTGTTACAAGAAGAAAAAATAACTGAAGATACTATATTTACATATAACCTTTCATTTGGTACTATAATTTCTCAATTAGATGAAAATAATGTTGCCACTGTAGAAATAAATTATTTTATTTCTACTTTAGATATTGATAAAAGATCATCTTTGTACAGTGTTTTTAAGTAAAGAATAGTATGGATTGAATGAAATGAAAGCCAACACCATTTAGTTGTTGGAAGTAGTACGTCCTTATAATGCTTGAGCAAACCACCCGTTTTACGGGTGGTCATAACTTTACGATAAATTGATATTGCTATTTTTATATAGCATTAGTATACCTTTTTCTATTTTACTAGTTACAATAGCTGAAGTACTATTATAAGGATTCTTTATATAACTTACTTTTAAGTTATCATAATCTTGTAAAATAAACTCTAACCAACTATCAAAAGTTTCTATTTCTTTTAGAGCTACATACTTCGATTGATTTTATAATGTTACTATAACCTTTATTAATAATCTGAACCAAAGAGTTAATAACTCATCCCCTGTTTCAAATCCGTGTAATTTATTATTATGATAATATCCCTCAATATTTTCATTAAAATTGAAATGCAAGCATTACTTTTACATAATGCTTGCACTTTATTATATCCTATAATTGATTTAAAAGTTTATTCACTTTTAATAATGACTTTTCAATATATTCTTTGTTAGAGTCGGTAATATGAATACCTAAAATTTCTTCAAATATAAGTTCTTTGATGTCTGTAAAATCGATATAATTTTCTTTAGGATAAACTAATTGTATATTATCAAGTGCTTTTTTATACATAGCTTGAGATTCTGATAGTTTATTTTGACGAAAAAATATATAACCCAATTCATTAAAGTTACATACAAATCTGTCACATAAATTTATAGATTCAATTAATAGTTTTTCTCTGTTTTCATAATCTTCAAATCTATAATACCAAGACATAATATACTTAATCATAGATAACAATTTTTTATTATCAGTTTTTATATTATTTAACTTATGATACATTTTGCTATCTACACCACCTAATTCAAAATGATGTGTATAACATTCTAATATCAAAGCATATAAGTTGTCATTATCTAATTCGTAAATTTTTTCTACACACTTTAATGCCTTTTCATAATCTACTAACGGAGGGCATAATACCGTAACCCCTAACTTTATCCATAAATCTATGTTTTCATTGTCATCTTTAAGTTTATTTTCTATTATTTCTTCTGCTTTATATACGTCAAAATCATTAATTGCTAATTGCAGATCTTTTTCGAAATTATTCATAATATCCGTAAGCGTCAAAAATTAAGTACCTAGATACTAAAATCTCCAATTGATAAAATTAAGAAAATGATATTTTATCAGGAGGTTAGGTATGTATAAAAAATTAAGTAATGATGAATGGAGAGAATATATAAATCGTTATTATGCTAGTGATGAAAATTTAACTGTAAAAGATTATTGTGAAGAAAAT
>NZ_JAHLOD010000096.1 GCF_018917145.1 Clostridium bornimense | reverse complement strand
CATCGATATGAACGTTGAGTTAATCACTCCAGTAGCTATGGATGAAAACTTAAGATTCGCTATCAGAGAAGGTGGAAGAACTGTAGGTTCAGGAGTTGTTACTTCTATCGTTGAATAATCAAGAAAGTTTATAATGGACCAAGCGAAAACTTGGTCTGTTTATAAAGATAATATAATAATAAAAAAGTGGAAAATATAAATTAGTTGACATGAATATTCTCTTATGGTACATTACTATAAGTAACTTTAAGTGAAAAATGTAAATGATATATATTTTTAACTTGTGATAAGTAGGAGGTGTTGATTGTGAGAGTGAAGGTAACACTAGCATGCACAGATTGTAAGCAAAGAAATTATAATACGATGAAAAACAAGAAAAATGACCCGGATAGAATAGAGTCAAGAAAATACTGCAAATTCTGCCACAAGCACACACTTCATAAAGAAACAAAGTAATCCACTAAATTAAGTTGGGGTGTAAGAATTATGGATGTTAAGGAAAATAAAAAAGTTAAAAAAGCAAAATCAGGTCATAAAAAATCTCCTTTTAGAGCTATAAAGGGAGTAGTATCTGAATTAAAGAAAATAACTTGGGCTACAAAAGAAGACATTCAAAAGGCGACACTATCAGTAGTGGTTGTGTGTGGCATATTTGTCATTGCTATGGCTTTGTTGGATCTTGGTTTTAGTAACCTCTATCAAGCTATCTTTAAGTAAAAGGAGGTTATGAAATAACAAAGGTTATTTCGTGGAGTAAAATGAGTGATAAACTGAGATGGTACGTTGTTCATACGTATTCAGGATATGAAAATAAAGTTAAAGCTAACTTAGAAAAAACTATAGAAAACAGAAACCTTAGAGAACTTATCCCAGATATAATTGTTCCAGAGGAAGAAGAAGCTGAGGAAAAGAATGGTGAAACAAAAATCACTAAGAAAAAGGTTTTCCCAGGTTACGTAATTGTTCATATGATGATGAACGATGAGACTTGGTATATAGTTAGAAATACTAGAGGAGTTACTGGATTTGTAGGACCTGATCCTAAGATACCAGTACCACTTACCGATGAAGAGGTTGAAGCTATGGGTATAAATCTTAATACCATTGCAATAGACTTGGAGGTAGGAGAAACTGTTAGTATAACTAATGGAGCTTTTGAAGGAATGAGTGCTGTTATCGAGGAAATAAATCACGATAAGGGCAAAGTAAAAGCATTAGTTAATATGTTTAGCAGGGAAATCCCAGCTGAACTTGAATTTAAACAAATAGAAAAAATAGACTAATTAGCTATTGAGGCGTTAGCCTTTAATAGTGGGAGGAATTTATTCCGCCATACCACAATTCAGGAGGTGTAAATTATGGCTAAGAAAGTCATGGGTTTAATTAAACTTCAACTGCCAGCAGGTAAGGCAACACCAGCACCACCAGTTGGACCTGCACTAGGACAACACGGTGTTAATATCATGGCATTCTGTAAAGAATACAACGCAAAGACTGCTAATCAAGCAGGATTAACAATTCCAGTTGTAATTACAGTATATCAAGACAGATCATTCAGCTTTATATTAAAAACTCCACCAGCAGCTGTTCTATTAAAGAAAGAAGCTGGATTAGAGAGTGGTTCAGGAGTACCTAACAAAACTAAGGTTGGTAAGGTTACTACAGAACAAATCAAGAAGATTGCTGAATTAAAGATGCCAGATTTAAATGCTGGATCTTTAGAAGCTGCTATGAGCATGATTTCTGGTACTGCTAGAAGTATGGGTATCGAAGTAGTAGAATAATAACATTGTAAATTAGTGGGAGGTAACAACCGTTAGTACCACAAAGGAGGATAAGACATGGGAAAGAATTATGTTGAAAGCGTAAAGCTAATAGATAAAAATGTTCTTTACTCAACTGATGAAGCTATGGATTTAGCTATAAAAACAGCTAAAGCTAAATTTGATGAGACTATTGAACTACATGTTAGATTAGGTGTAGATCCAAGACATGCAGATCAACAAGTAAGAGGTGCGGTAGTATTACCACATGGTACTGGTAAGTCTGTAAGAGTACTTGTTTTCGCTAAGGGTGAAAAGGCTAAAGAAGCAGAAGCTGCAGGTGCAGAATTTGTAGGTGCTGAAGAATTAGCTGATAAAATCCAAAAGGAAAACTGGTTTGATTTCGATATAGTTGTAGCAACTCCAGACATGATGGGTGTTGTTGGTAGATTAGGTAGAGTATTAGGACCTAAGGGATTAATGCCAAACCCTAAATCAGGAACAGTTACTTTTGATGTAACTAAGGCTATTGAAGAAATTAAAGCTGGTAAAGTTGAATATAGAGTTGATAAAACAGCTATCGTTCACGTTCCAGTTGGAAAGAAATCTTTTGGAGCTGAAAAGTTAAAGGAAAACTTCCACACTTTAATGGAAGCTTTAATCAAAGCTAAGCCAGCAGCAGCAAAAGGACAATACATTAAGTCTGTTTCAGTTTCTAGCACAATGGGACCTGGAATCAAACTTAACCCAAACAGAGTTTTAGACTAATTATTATTGACATAACATAATTATTATGTTAATATATGATTCGTGTGAAAATGAAATATAATGTGCTCATCCGTAGACAGTAGGTGGCTATGCCGTAACGTGAAAACAACCTACCGAGGTAGCTGACTAATAGATTACTATGGTCTCTTCTTGTGTCTACGGGGAGGCCTTTAATTATTATACAGGTCAAATCTGTAAGGAGGTGGACGTAGATGGCAAGCAATAATAGAACTATTAAAGAAGCTAAAGTTCAAGAAATAAAAGAAAAAATGCAAAATGCTAAGTCTATAGTATTAACAAAGTATCAAGGTAACAAAGCTGATGAAGATACAGAGTTAAGAAAGACTTTAAGAGAAGCTGGAGTAGAATACAAAATCTACAAAAACAACTTAGTATTATTAGCTGCTAAGGAATTAGGTTTTGAAGGATTAGAAGAGCATTTAGAAGGACCAGTAGCAGTTGCTTTTGGTTACGAAGATGCTACTGCACCAGCTAGATTATTAAATGAATTTGGTAAAAACCATAAGGCTATTGAATTAAAAGCTGGTATAGTTGAAGGTACTGTATATGGTACTGAAACAATTAAGCAAATAGCTGAAATTCCTTCAAGAGAAGTACTTATTGCGAAGTTCCTTGGAAGCATCAAGTCTCCAGTATCAAACTTTGCTTACTTATTAAGTGCTATAAGCGAAAAGAAGGAACAAGAAGCTTAATGTGAATTTAAACATTAAAGAATATTAGATTTAAAAATTTCGGAGGTGCAATTTATAATGGATAAGAATCAAATAATTGAAGCTATAAAAAACATGAGCGTTTTAGAATTAAATGAATTAGTTAAGGCTTGCGAAGAAGAATTCGGAGTTTCAGCTGCTGCTCCTGTAGCAGTTGCTGGTGCAGTTGCTGGTGGTGCTGCTGCTGAAGAAAAGACTGAATTCAACGTAATCTTAAAAGAAGCTAAAGAAAAAATCAAAGTAATCAAAGCAGTTAGAGAATTAACTGGTTTAGGATTAAAAGAAGCTAAGGAAATCGTAGATGGAGCTCCTAAGGCTATCAAAGAAGGCGTTGCTAAAGAAGAAGCTGAAGCAATGAAAGCTAAATTAGAAGAAGCTGGAGCTGTTGTAGAATTACAATAGTCCATAAAATAAAAGGAGCGAAACTTCGCTCCTTTTTTTATTTTCATTAAGACATAATTTTTGTTTTTTTTCATATAAATTTATAATATACTATGCATGTATTGCTATTGTAAATTAATATAACGTGGAGTGATTGGTATGCTAATATTAAAAGTTCTTAATAATAATGCTGTAACTACCATAGATCCTGATACTAATAATGAAATGGTCATTATGGGAAGAGGGGTAGCTTTTGGGAAAAAAAGTGGAGAAGAAGTAGATAAAAACAGAATAGAAAAAATATTTACTCTAGAAGATGAAGGCGGAATTGACAAAGTTAAAAACATGCTTAAAAATATACCAGAAGAAGTATTAGAGTGTTCAGAAGCTATAATTTCGCATTGTGAATCTGAGTTCAATTGCAAATTAAATGATCATATCTATTTATCTTTAGCTGATCATATATCTTTTGCATTAAAAAGATATAAAGATAATATGATGGTGAAAAATAATCTTTTGTGGGAAATAAAAAGAATACATAAAAAAGAATATGATGAAGGGGTATGGGCATTAAAATATATTAACTCTAAATTTGGAGTGGAGTTACCAATGGATGAGGCTGGTTTTATAGCTTTCCATTTTATAAATGCTTTGAATAATGTTGAAGTTACAGAGACGTTAGCAGTTACTAAGTTAGTACAAGAAATGAGTGGCATTATTGAAAAGACGTTTAAGTTAGAGTTTAGAGAAAATGATATATCTTATGATAGGCTTATCACTCACTTGAAATTTTTCTCACATAGATTGTTTAATAACATCAAAATCGAGAATAATGAAGATGAATTTTTAAAACTAATAGAAAAGCAGTATAATAAATCATATAAGTGTGCCATAAAGATTAAGAAGTTTTTAAAAAAGCAATATGATTATGATGTAGAGGATGCTGAGATAGTATATTTAAGTATGCATATTCAAAGAGTAGTCAATAATAGTATATAGAATTATATAGAAAAAGAGTTAAGTTGCTAACTAATATTTTAAAATGGTACCTATAACATGGACACATAAAAAAAGAGTGTCTAGTTTATAGGTACTTTTTTATGTATAATTAAAATTATCTTGGAGGAAATAGTGGATATGAGTAAAATTAAATTTTC
>NZ_JAHLOD010000095.1 GCF_018917145.1 Clostridium bornimense | reverse complement strand
CAATCTAAAAGTCAAAATCAAGAAATAAATAAATCCCGATAGGGCTTTAAATCGCCCTACCGGGATATTTTAATATATTTTTTTAATTGATAAAAGGTACCAAAACTTTGACGCTTACAAAACAATGGTGATTATTACGAATTATATTCCAATCAAAAGTAAGGAATTATATATATTTATATAATTTTTCATAACGTTCTATCTTATGAATGTTAACTTCAATATTAAGAAATACATTAAATTGTATAAGAAAGTAAGGTTAAAAGCCACTAACATAAAAATTAGATTTTTATAAAGAATTATTTAAAGTAACAGGAGAATTATATGAGTAATATGGTAATTATATTAGCAAATGCGTATGAAGAATTTTGCTATAAAAAGAATTTAAGAGATGCTAGTTTAAGCAGAGAAAGAAATGAGCATAACTCTAGTAAGAGAAGAGGTGAATGGAGAAATGCGAAAAATTTTATTATATCAAATAAGGTTATATTGTACATGATGATTATTACAATATTAGGTATTGGGATTTTCATTACAGGAGCATTGTTAAAACATAATATTAAAATGATATTTGTTGGATTTATTTTATATACTATAGGATTAGTTATTATGGAGTTAAAGATTGAAAAAAATGATGTTGAAAATTATAGAAAAAGAAGAAAACAATATTATAAAAGGATGAAAGGCTTTAATAATATATTGAAATATGAATTTAATATTAATAGTAGGGAGAAAGTAGAGTATATCTTAAAAGAATGTGAGAAAACAAGCAAAATAGTTGGACAAGATATTAAAATTGCGGGAAAAGTTATCGCATCGTGGCAAGTAATTATTTATCCACTTTTAACGTTTTCTATGACTACAATATTAGGAATTGATACAATTAAAAAAAGTTTTAGATGGCAAGAAGTTGTGAGTGGAGTGATATTACTTCTTACAGTATTGGGGATGATTATATTATTATCATATATAATCCAAAGTGTGATAAATCCTTTTATAAATAGTAATAAAAATAGAATAATTAAATTAATGACTATTATTAATGATATTTATATAAATGAATATTTAAATGATAGCCCTAACAGAGAGTAATAGAAATACAGGCTAAAATCGAATTATAGAATACTAATGCTATTACTTTTTATTAATTTTTAATTATGAAATATTAATGTGGTATAGTTTGAAGATATAAGTAAAGGTATAGATGACAGTGATGCTAATGAATTTGATTTCTAATTAAATTAGGGAGGAATTATGAGAAGTTTTTTATTAACAGACGATTATATAATTGAAGAGATATCTAAAGCATTTGTAGGCGATGAGAAAACTAAAATAGACTTTCCATACAGATCAGGTCCTAAATTGGTAGAATTTTTTAATCAAATGGGATTTGAAGATATATATGGGCAAGGATTTCCAACAAGATGGAGGTATGCTGAAGAAAAAATTAGATGTATTTTTATGCAAGGAAGAATAAATGAATTTTTTACCCTATCATTATCATATAAAGAGATAATTAAGTTTAAAAATGATTATGAAAATTTTGAAATAGATAATGTTATAGATAAGATTGTTAATCAAGTAAATAGAGAAATTCTTAAATTATGTGGAAAACAATTATGTATCAGAGATGATTCTATAGAAGTGATAGATATAATAAAAGAAAAGCCTTTGGGAGAAGGTGCTTTTGCGAGAGTGTACAAAAGAGAGAAAAATGGAATATATTTTGCAGAGAAATGTTTAAAAGATGAATTTAAAAATAATATGGAATATGTTAGCAGATTTAAAAGAGAGTATGAAATAATGAAGTCTTTAAATGATACTAATGTCACAGTAAAAGTTTTTGATTTTTCAGAAGTAGAAAAAAGTTTCATGATGGAATTTGCACAAGAAACATTAAAGCAATTTATTGAAAAAAACTATGATGTAATGAATGATGCATATAAAGAGGCTATATCAGAAGAGATAATTAGGGATATGATATGTTTGCATAGTAGAAATGTTATACATAGAGATCTTAGTTATAATAACATTTTAGTTATAAATAATCATTTCAAATTAGCAGATTTTGGCCTAGGGAAAAATCAAGGTGAAATTTATTCATTACAAACTCAAACAGAAATGGGGGTAGGAACAGCGCATTTCATAGATCCTGTTCAAAAACAGAATATTAAGAATGCAAGTGAGATTACAGATATGTATTCAATCGGACAAATTATAGATTATATTTTTTCAGGTTCGATAGTTTCTATACATCATAAATATTCAGGGGTAGTAGAAAAAGCAACAAATAAAAATTTAGATAAAAGGTATGAATCTTTAGAAGAATTATTAGAAGAGTTTTTAAATATTAAAAATTATAATATTATAAAAAGTCCAGTAGATGATATGATTGATATGTATAATACAGGTAGATATAATATGGGAAAAGTTTATGAATACTTAATAGATAGGAATGCTGGAAGATTTGTTGTTGAATTAATAATAAAACATTATAATGGTGCAAAGGTTTTATTAGAACAATTTATACTTCAATATGCAAGTGAAGTAGAGGAATTAACATATAAGGTGGATCAATATGTAAGAGAAAATAAATTAGATTATAGTGAATATGATAACATTGCATATATGTCTTATGATATGATAAGAGAATTAGATAAATATGCAATAAAATCGATGGAAAATTTAATAGGTATAATTTATTATTGTGGATATGGATATCCAAATAGGTTTAATATACAAAGATTTATTAGGGATACGATTATGACAGATAGGGACATACCATATAAATGCAAAAATATATTTAATATGTAATATACAGAAAGAAAATTTGTCTGAATAAAAAAAGACTGACAAAGAAAAAAAAGAATGAATAAGGAAAGGGTAGCGCTTTAAAACGCTACCCTTAATTTGTATAATATTTATATTCTACTTAATTAATTCTACATGGGAAGGGGTGCAAATAGCATCTTCTGGTATACCTGTAATATATCCGTTATCGTTTAATTTGTATTCTGTGCCATCGATAATCATTTTTGAATCTTTAGTAAATCCTAATTTGAAGAAGTTTTCATTCAAATAACCATTTCTTAAATTCATCAATTCTTCATTAGTATATAACCAACCGCTTTCATCAAAATATACATAATTTTCTCCACCATCTAAAGAAATGTAATTGTTTGTTTCTGCCCCCATTCCTTCAAGAATTGCTTTACCTTCTTTTGTTTGAGGAAAGAAAATTCTAATTAAGTCTATTTTTTCATCATATGATATATTTTTGTTTAATATGTTGATAAAATCAAATACTCTACCTGAATCTTCTATTTCATCGGTTGATAGATAATCTCTATAATCTACATCTGGATTTAATATAGAAGAAAGTCTTTCTACTCCAGAATTAGTAATTGTTATGTCTGAATAGCCATGTAATAGAGTTTTTACTTTGTAAGGAGTATTTCGTTCTATGTTTAAAATATTATTTTCGAATTTTAATTCTGTTAAATTACCTTTTAAACGATTTGAATATTTTAAATTTGACGTATTAGAACTTTTACTTAACAAGTTACTAGTAGTTTTTTTATATGAATTAGTGGTATTAGAAGTATTTAAGTTTTTTATGTAAGTACTGATTAGATTACTATTACATACATTGCGATTTATATACATTATTTTTATCTCCTCTCCTAAATAATATATTGTTATAAAAGAATAATGTTTTTATTATTATCGTAACAAAAAAGGAAAACTTAACTAAATTATATAAAAAATATATATAATTAAATATATTACATAAAACGTAAAAATATAGACAAATAATACATTGTATGATTATATATTATCTATAAAGGAGGAAAAAATATGAAGAAAAAGAGAATATTTACAATGGTATTAATATCATCTATCTGTTTTTTATTATTTACTAGTATGTTAAATACAACTGCATCTGCTGCATATGTATATACTGATTCTCAAAATGTAGACAATAGTACACAGGAAACAGCGTTTCAACTAACAGAAAATACAATTTATGATTCTTTGAGACTATTTCCAAAGAGAGAATCAAGTTGTTTTTTAGAGAGTACAGGAGATGCTGGATGGTACAAAGTTAATCTTTCAGAAGGAACAAAAACATTAACAATTTATGCTCCATATGTTACAGTTACAGCTACAGTATTTAATTCTGAAAAAAGTAAGGTATATGAAAATAAATTTGGTAAATCGCTTAAGAGACAAGGAAAATTCGATGTGTCAAATGCAGGTACATATTATATAAGAATCTCTTCAGATGATGAAATAACTGAAAAAGTTGCATATACAATGTTAGTAGGAGCTCCTGATTATACAACAAAGACATATACGAAGTCTCTTTCAACAACAAAACTAACAACATATAGTAGATACTCAAGTATTCAAACTTTTGATTTAAGCAATGTATCATCTATTCCAGATTCAGCAATAGTTAAAACAATATCTTTAGGTGGAACTGAGACTAATAAGTATAATGCTTCTGGAAAGACAAGAAGTATATGTGTATATGGTAAGTCATGGTATAGATCTACAGGACCATCTATTTTTGAGGTGGATATGTTTAATGCAACTACACCAACTCCACTAAAGCAAAAATGGCAATTCCAACATTATGCAACATCTGTAACTGATTCATATTCATTAAAGCCTAGTATTACATTTACATATATGTGTGAAAATAACTACTAATGTGAGTTTTATGTCTGAATAAAAAAAAGACTGACTAAGAAAAATAAAGAATGAATAAGGAAAGGGTAGCTCTGAGAAGAGCTACCCTAATTTAATGAAATCAATAATGAAAACAAGAATAAAAAACAGA
>NZ_JAHLOD010000094.1 GCF_018917145.1 Clostridium bornimense | reverse complement strand
TTTCTCATTCCTGTATATTCTATCTTTATACTATGAGTTCCAGCTTTTAAGTTATTTTTTTGGAATACTACATTTTTATATTTTGCACTTGCACTATACATATCTACTGAATAACTTTCTCCATCTAATGTTATCTTTGCTATTCCTCTATCTTTATATGTTGATGCTAATAACTTTATTCCTGTTCCTGTAAACTTAAACTCTGCACTACTTCCTGCTGTTTTTCCTACTTTTACTGCTCCTCCACTATGCTTGCTATTTTGCACTGTTGACCACTTTCCTGCATATTTTATATTGCTATTATTTTCTTCTATTCTTGTTATTTTCGCTGCTATATTATAGTTAATCCTATTTTCAATTTCATTACCATTAGAATCCATTACTGCTACTTCTATTTTATACTTTCCAGACTTTTTAGGTATCCAAACATATTCATTTGATGTTGAATATTTCTGTACTATTTCCCATCCATCCTCATATGAAAAGATAGAGAACATATACTTAGCACCATTTATATTTTTTGCTTTAGCAGTTATTTTTATTGCTGTTCCAGTTACTTGTGGTGATGCCTTATCTGTTGTTATAACTACTTCTTCACTTGATTCTTCTACTGTACATGATGTAGTAGCAGAATCACTATTACCTTCACTGTCCTTAGCATAAACTAATAATTCATATTCTCCTGCTACTGATGGTGTCCATGTCACAGTTTTAGTTGTTGAGTAATCTTTTATTATTGTTTCATTGTTACCTTTTTTTGCTACAAACTTATATTGTATTGTTCCATTTCCACCAGATGCATTTGCTGATAATTTTATTGTTTCTCCTACCTTTGCAGATTTAGGATTTACCGAAAAACTATCTATTGATAGCTTACCTACAATTTGTTTCTCAATTTTATAATTATTTATAGTTGAATTAGCGGTATTTCCATCAGCATCTGTTATAACTACCTTAATATCATAAGTTCCCTCTTTACTTGCAGTCCATACACACTTATTCTCATCAGATTCAACTACATTTCCATCTATAGTAAACTTATATTTATATGGCGCCTTACCTCCTATTGCCTTTGCTGTAAATGTAGTTGATTTTCCTAATGTTTGCGAATCACTTGGACTTGCCAATAATGAAGCTTTTAATTCACTTACATCACCTGAAGATTCTATTTCATAATCTACTTCTCTAGTAACTGTCTTTCCATCAGCATCTTTAATAGTTACCTTCATAACATAATCCCCAACTTCTGTTGGTGTCCACTTACAAGTTGATTTGCTTGAAAAATCTTGTAACATCTTTCCATTAATCTCAAACTTATAAGTATATGGCGCAGTTCCACCTTGTCCACTAGCACTTAAATTAAGAGTAGTATTTTCTACCTGTGGAGAACATCTATCTGCTCCAAAAGTATATACAGATAAATTTTGTTGTGTAGGTGGAGTAGTACCTGCTGCTTTTCCAATACGTGCTAAAGGTACAGTTATATTATCCCAATCCGCTTTTTCAAGTGATGTAGATGGATCATTTGCTCTTTCTGTTACATATGGTTCTGTTGCTACATCTAACATAGACTTATCATGTGGATTACATCCTATAGTAGACTCACCAAAAGTTGAAAGATGCATTACACCAATCCCATTATTTTCGATATAATCCTTTGTAATTCCTAATGCATTTAATGGAATAACCATTTCATACATAGTATCTTGCTTTGTATTATGATTAGTTTCAAGAAAATCTATCCAATTAGAAGAGTCTGTATATAAATCATCAGGTACATATCCCTCATATCCATTTGCTTTTATTCCTATGAGTTTTGATGGTAAGAAACCATCACCATATTTAAATGATATTCCAGCCTTTTTAAATCCAATACCTGTACTATAGTTAAACATTCCATCAGAATCTGTTTTAAATAAACATGGTTCTCCTACACCTGGTTTACTAGAAAAACATAATAAAGTATCTACACTAGTTTCATATTTAACCTTTAAGTTCCATATTGGTCCTGTAGTATAAGTACCATCTGGTTTCATTGATTTACAAGTTCCATCACCATAATAGCCTGTTCCTAAATCTAATGCTATAACTTGAGGTATATCACCATTATATGGTTTTCCATCTCCACCTATTGGATAACCTTGTACAGGATCTATAACATCAGTAACATTTGTATATTGCCACATTAAGTAAAGGTTATCATTATCCCAAGCACTATATAGAGCATAATCATCATAAACCGGTCCTTCATGAGTACCTCTAAATGATCTTGGATCATCATTAGCTACTCCTTGAGCAACAAGCATATCTTCAGACCAATCACTAAAATCTCCATCTATTGTTATTGTCTTATTTTTACCATAACCTGTTAGATTAGTTCCATACTTACCACCGATAGCTCCTTCAATGCTACCGCCTCCAATACTACCTCCTCCTGTTGATGGTGCATTCTTTGTATAAGTGTAAGTCTTTTTAACAGTATCTTTATCATCTGTTGCTTCTAAATCAACAGTAATTTTAGAATTTTCTACTTTCCCTTGTCCAATCTTTATCTTGTCTCCATTTTTAAAAGATTTCTTTTTACCACCATCAACTGAATATGTTGCTGATGTAGCATTTTCTACTCCTAATGTTATTTCATAAGTATTAGTAGTAAATGTAGCTTTGTCTGGTGTAGCTTTAACATTAAGTGAGTCAATAGGTGTATCTGTTTCATCTATTTGCCATTTTCCATCTTTATAAATCATAGATGTATTGGAAATATCAAATCCTGGTGTTCCCACTCCATCTGGGATTTGATTACTACCGCCATTATTAAATATAACCTTTGCACTACTCCATCCTTTAGGTATCTCTATAGTATACTTATCATTTCCCATATCTGTCATCTTTGTTCCAGGCCACTTTTCTACTTCTTTAGTTGGCGTAACACTTTCATCATAAACATAAGCATATACGTTGCTCCATCCACTAGGTTTAATAATAGATGCGGTTACCTTTTCTCCTACCTTTACTTTCTTATAAGTGTACGTTTCACTCTTTGAAGTTTTACCATCTGTAACTGTTAAAGTAACCTTTACCGTACTTCCAACAGATGTATCTTCTCCAATCTTTATCTTGTCTCCATTTTTAAATGAACCTTTGTCTACATCATCTACTGAATACGTACCTGAGGTTGCATTTTTATATCCTAATGTTACAGTTAAACTATCTGTAAAAGTAGTTCCTGAAGCCGGTGTTATTGTTGGGGTTGGTGTTGTTACTGGCTCCTCTAAATCACCTATAACTGCAATTGTCCCAGAAGCTAATTCACCAGTAAGTCTTCCTCCTGAAACATAAAAAGTCCCACCATCAGATGCAATGCTTTTATAAGTACCCTCTTTTAGATTTGTTTCTGTATTAATCTTTGCTGTTCCATCTAGATTTACTATAACTGCACCTTTATTTCCACGTTCTATTACCATAGTATTATTACTTAATGTTCTAAGATATTCTTTTTGTCCAATCATTGCATTGTGGAACTTATTTACTGCTACTACATCAGCACTTTTCCACATATCATTACCAGCCTTACCCATTGTTCCTGGTAATGGATTTGAAGCACTTGATCCTGCTGGTCTATTGTAATATAATGGTGTACCTGAATCTCTCGCTGCTACAATAGCCCATCCCATTTTATTATACCAATCACTCATAAGACCAGTATTACTACTTGCTCCACTTCCATTTGCCGCATAATCATCATGAGTCTCTACATAAGTTACTAACTTCTTACTATCTACATTATCAGTATTATAATAACTTGAAGATGCTTGTCCTATATTCTTAGCTACATCTCTTTTATCATCAAATCCTATTCCTTTTCTTAATTCTTTAGAATAAGAATCACTATTTACATTAATATAATTAGAATAAGCACTAGTTCTTGAATTACCATTATTAGTATCTAATATCTCTCCATATATAAATAACTTATCTTTATTCTTTAAGCTTCCAAGAATTGTTGGCCAGAAGTCACTTCCTCCTGGATTATCATCTGGCAATTCTATATGTTTTGCAGCATCAAATCTGAATCCATCAGCACCGCAATCAATAGCATCATTTAAAAATGAAATTATATCATTTTGTAATGTCTTATTAGATGTATTCAAATCAGGTAAGTCCATACAATCATGAATAATACTATATCTATTGTTATAATCTATTCCTTGTGGATTATCATATTCATGCCAAAATTCTCTAGCTTTATACTTGTCTTCTATAGCTGGAGAAAACTTGTTTTGATTTTCCCCTGTATTTGCCATATGGTTACAAACAACATCTACTATAATTTTTATGCCATATTTTTCAGCTTCTTCACACATTGATTTAAATTCATCTCTAGATCCTAATTGTGCATTACCAATCTTAAAATTAGTTGGTTGATATAAAAGCCACCAATGAGCTGTAGTCATAGTATTTTCCTTAGTTCCTTGAATTGGTGATGTTTGAATAGAAGTATACCCTGCTTCTGCAATCTTGGGTAAATTTTCTTTTATTGTATTAAAGCTCCAGTTCCAAGCATGTAATATTACTCCATCCCTTGTGTTGCTTGCCAATCCATAATCATTAGTAGCTGCTTGTACATTAACTTGTGGATTTATTTTTATATCAGCACAAATTAAGCTACAAGTTAAAACAACTGTTGTTACTATACTAGTCAATCTTTTTGATAGCTTACCCACATCTTTTCCCCCTTTTACTTTTATAGATAGGAGAGCATTTGCTCTCCTATATTATATTCCCACTTGTAATATCAACAGCATCTATTACTGTCAATGTTCCTGTTGCCTTGGAATTTTTCTTTCCAGTATACTCTATTTTTATGCTATGAGTTCCAGACTTTAAGTCTTTCTTTTGGAATACTACATTTTTATATTTTGCACTTGCACTATACATATCTACTGAATAACTTTCTCCATCAACTGTTACCTTCGCTATTCCTCTATCTTTATATGTTGATGCTAATAGCTTTATTCC
>NZ_JAHLOD010000093.1 GCF_018917145.1 Clostridium bornimense | reverse complement strand
ACATTTAGGAGTAATTCTATACAGTCTATATAATTTCCAGTAATCTTTAGCATATTGTAGTGAATTTTATTACTGGAAATACATATTAAATTCACTACAAAATTAATTATACGAGGAGTCTAATAGTGAAGCTTTTATTAATATATTAATTAAAAAACTTCATAAGCTTCATAAACTAACTTCAACAAATATATTTAATCCCTTTGTTGAAATACGAAAGATAATATTCTCTAATAAGGAATATTTTTTTGATACTATCCCATACATTACGGATGTTTTAGAAAATTTAAGTATCATAGAAACTGCCGTTAAAAATTCATATATGGAAGGTTTATGCCATAATGATTTAAATCCATCAAATCTTTTATTAACAGATAAAAATTTATATATAATTGATTTTGAATTTGCTGCTAGAGGTGATATTTTCTTTGATTTAGCTACAATAGCATGGCTATTAGAAGATAGTTCAAGAAAATTTTTAATAAAAAAATACTTCGGATACTACTCCGAAGCATTTTATAATAAACTTACTAAATACATTTATGTTGTAAAAATGTACAATGGATGTTGGTCACTGGTAAAGTCACTAAATAACAATAAAAATTATGACTTTAAATCTGGTGCAAAAATTATTTTTAATGACCTAAAATCCGTAAAGTTTTAATATCTTATACTAAATATAAGTATAATAACTTAATAGTATTTTCAAGAGCACTGTAATGAGTTCTTTCCATTCCATGTGACGCATGAACTCCTGGTCCTATAAGTGCTCCTCTAATATTGTTTCCTCCACTTAATGCAGCTCCTACATCTGACCCGTACCTTGGATATATATCTACTGCATAACTAATATTATTATCTTTCGCTAAGTTTACAAGGGCAGTAACCATATTATAATCATATGGACCTGTTGAATCCTTAGCACAGATTGATACATCATATTCTGTACAACTTAAATCTGAACCTATGCAACCCATATCTACAGCTATCATTTCAGTGATATCTTGTGGTATATAAGAAGATCCATGACCAACTTCTTCATATGTTGATATAAATATCTTCGTAGTATATTTCGGAATTATGTTTTCCCTACTGAAAAGTTCTAACAATCCCATTAATGCTGATACACTACCTTTATCATCTATAAATCTAGATTTTATGAATCCACTTTCTGTTATAGTTGTTTTCGGATCTATGAAAATAAAATCACCAGGACATATTCCTAATGCTTCAACATCTTCTTTATTTGATACTACTTCATCTATTCTTACTTCCATATTATCTAAATCACGTTTTTTACTAGATGCATCATCATATACATGCACTGAAGGACTTGTACTTAAAAAAGTTCCTGTATATATTCTTCCATCTCTTGTTCTTATCTTGCAATACTCGGAATCTAGTGTTGGCACTATTGGTCCTCCAAGTAATGTAAATTTTAATGTTCCATCAGATGTTATAGATCTTACCATAGCTCCTAAAGTATCTACATGAGCTGATAATCCTATAACTTTTTCATTACTACTTCCAGGTACCGTAATAATTCCACAACCTTTATTTGTAGTTTCAAAACTATATCCAAAATTTTTAGCTTTCTCTTCTATAAGCTTTATAATATCAAAACAAAAACCTGTTGGACTATCAAAAGTTAAAATCTCTTTTGCCGTATCGAGAATATATTGCTTATTTATTGAAATATTCATATTTTCCCTCCTAAATTTTATTATTCTATGTAAATAATATATCATAAAAATTTCACGATAATACGTAAAATAGATGTATAATTATTTATATAGTATATATAATCGGAGGTATATAATGTCACTTAACACCAAACAACAATTGGCTAATGCATTAAAAAGTTTAATGCAAACGAAGCCTCTTGAAAAAATTACTATAAAAGATATAGTAATTTTTTGTGGCGTAAATCGTCAAACTTTTTACTACCACTTCAAAGACATATATGACTTACTAGGATGGATATACAAAACAGAAGCTGTTGGTAGCATTTCAAATTGTAAAAGCTACGAAACATGGCAACAAGGTTTTCTTAAAATATTTCAATACGTTGAAGATAATAAAGTATTTTGTATGAATACCTTTCATTCCATGGGAAGAGATCACCTTGAAGATTTTTTACATAGCGAAGTCTTTCCACTGATATTAAATGTAGTAAATGAGGTATCTACAGAACGTCCTATTTCTGATGAGTATAAATATTTCATTGCAGACTTTTATACTTTTGCCTTTATTGGACTTCTCACCTCTTGGATGAAAACATCAATGAAAGAAAAACCTAGTGAAATAATAAAGAAACTAGAGAAATTAATTCACGGCACTATAAAACAAGCTATTCATAAATATTAAAAATGCACATTTTAAGGCACAGTTGTATATCAGTGCACAATTGTCAGTACACAGTGCACAGTTATTGAATACAATTCTAACTTTAGCTGTCCGCAGGACTTATAATATTTTCCCTGTAGGGAAAATTAACCTTCACTATTCACTATAAAAAAGGAGGTATCGCTCTAACAACTTTTCATTTGTTAATGCGACACCTCCTTTAAGCACATTTAGTCTTCTATCTTCATTGAACCGGTAATGATATAATGAACCTACTTCCTTTATCAACTTCACTTTCTAATATTATACTTCCTTCATGAAGTTCTACTATATTCTTCACTAAAGTTAATCCTATTCCACTACTACTACATTTCATTATTTCAGCACCTTCTACTTGCGAAAACCTTCCAAAAATAAATTCTTTATCTTCTTCGGATATTCCTACCCCTGTATCTTCTACTATTATCTCAACTTTATCGCCTTTATCTTTTATATACAAATTAATCTTTCCACCTTCTGGTGTAAACTTACTTGCATTAGATAGTAAATTTATTATACATCTCTCTATTTCTGTAATATCAAAGTACATTATTTTTTCCTCTATTTCAGGATCAATAGTAAATTCAATGCCTTTCTCTTCAATAAATTTACTCATGCTTAAAGCAATTTCTTCTACAACATATACTATATCTGCATCTTCCTTATTAATTTTGTAATGTCCAGCTTCTATCTTTGACGTATCAACTATATCATCTATTATTTTTAATAACATATTAGAATTATTTTCAATTATCTTTACATATTGTGAAGACTTTTCCTTTGACATTTTCTTATCTTTATTTAGCAAATTAACTAATTGTACTGTAGATAATATAACGTTAAGCGGAGTTCTTAACTCATGAGATAAATTTACAAAATAGGCGTTTTTAAATCTTTCATTTTTTATTATTTCTTTATATAGCTTGTCATTATATTCTAACTGATTATTTAATTCCAAAGTTCTCTTTTTTACTAGTTGATCTAATATTTTTACATAATTCCATATACATATTGCTATGATAATAAAAATAGTAATATATATTGTATATGCAAATGATGTTTTCCAAAGTGGTCTCTTAATTACTATATTAACAATAGTCTCATTACTAACATTTCCACTTGTATCAATAGCTCTTACTTTAAATTTATATTTACCCGGTGATAACAAAGTATATTTAGCACTATTTTCTATGCTTCCATATGTCCAATCTTTATCAACACCTTCTAATATGTAATCATATTTAATACTGCCTAAACTCTTATAATCAGGAGTAAAAAAACTGATTTCTATATTATTCTTATTATATTCTAATTCTATATTATCCTCTGTACTATAACGTTCTTCATTATTAACTATAATATCTTCTATTACAACATTATTATTTTCATATGATTGTTCTATAATATCTTTAGGATTAAAAAATAATAAACCTTTTGTTCCTCCTAAAAACATTAGCCCATCTTCTCTTTTATGAGCTGCTCCAACATTAAAGCCACCTGTAAATATTTCTCTACCTTCAATATAGTTATTGAACTTGTTCGTATCTACAACAAATTTACTTATTCCCTTATCTGTAGTAGCCCATACATTACCATCATCATCTAATAATAAACTGTAAATATAATCATCTATAAGTCCATCTTTTTCTGTGTAAATATAAATAGTATCTTCAAATGTATTAAACTTAACCAAACCAATATCTGTCCCTATCCAAATATATCCATTATCGTCGCCTTGCATACAATTTATACTACCATAACTTATAGAATCATCTTTCATTTGATAATTATATATCTTTTCTATCCCAGTATTTTTATTAAACTTTATTAGTCCTACAGAACTTTCTCCTCCTAACCACAATATATTTTCATAATTAGGATCTTGATAAATATCAATTATGCTAATATCACTTATTCCTTTTTCTTTAAAATTTGATTTGTACTTTATAAATTCATTTCTACTTAAGCTATAAGAAACTAATCCATCTTCCATTCCTATCCATACAATATCTTCATTTTTATCTTTATGTACTATATTTACATTATATAATTCATCGGTTCTAAAACTTTCTATCTTTCCTGTATATTTATCTATAATATTAAACCCTTCATCTGTAGCTACTAATATTTTACCTTTATTTACCTCTGTTAAAGATTTTATATTGTTACTAAGTATACCATCTTCTTTATGTAAATAGCTTATTACATCTTGTTCATTAATATATCTTATACCACTATACTTAGATCCTATCCAATAATCATTATCGCTATCTTCAAGTATAGTAGTAACACTTATATCCTTTAATTTTTCACTCTTTAGATACTCTATACCTAATAAATTGAATTCCTGATTTGTTCCTATTACATTTACTCCATTATCAGTTCCAATCCATATAACTCCATTCTTATCTTCAAATAAGCAAGTAACATAATTGCTAGAAATAGCACTTTTTTCGTATACACTTGCTCTATAATCTTCTTTTTTATATTTCTTTCTATTATATTTACTAACACCATCTGTTGTTCCATACCAAACGTCGTTATTATTATCTATCATAATATCATTTATATTTACTTTTACTTCTTCATCTTCAATATACTGATAAAAAATATCATATTCATTATATTTGGACTTGCCTATACCATCTTCAGTTAATATTAGTGTATATTCACCGTCAATATTTTCTATATCGCATATATTCTTAGATACCTTATGTAGATTAATATCTATGGTATTAGTTTCTTTCATAAATATATTAAGTCCTCTTTTTGTACCAATCCACACATTTCCTTTATCATCTTCTTTAATAACAGTTATATAGTTATTTGTTAATTTCTTTCCTTCTTCTCCCTCTGTGGTATATTCATTAAAGTTTCCTGTTTTAATGTCATAAACATTTAATCCTTCTTCCGTCCCAATCCACATATTACCTGAAGAATCTTTATATAAAGCTGTTATGTTAAGGTGACTAGTACCATTTTCATTATCTTTTCTATTTGGTACTGTAACTATTTCATCTTTTTTAACATCTAATATATTTAATCCACCTTTAGTGCCTATCCATATATTGCCACAATCATCTTCAACTATATCAGTTATATAACTAAAACTAAGACTATTTTCATTTCCTATGTCATTATTATATACTTTTATATTATGTCCATTGTATCTGTTTAATCCGTTAACAGTTCCAATCCATATATAACCTCTACTATCCTGATAGATCTTTGTTATATTTTTATTTGACAACCCATCTTTCGTATTAATTTTTTGAAAATTTACTTTATAAACTTCCTCCGCTCTAATAATATTACTTTGTACAATTATAATAATTACGAAAATTAATAATTCTAATACAGCCACTCTTCTTATAAAGTTTTTCATTATGTCTCTCCATCATTAATTATAATAAAATAATATTTTTCCATATTTCATTATACACATTTCGACATATATCATCAATCATTATATGTAAATCATAACTACCCGTTAAACGGGTAGTTTGCTCTGCGCCTATAAGGCTTTGTTACTGGCCGTGCTATTCGCACGTTGAATTAGTCTGCCGACCGCAGTCCTTTTACCGGCTGCACCTA
>NZ_JAHLOD010000092.1 GCF_018917145.1 Clostridium bornimense | reverse complement strand
AGAGACTTAAACTGCAAGTATATGATAATCAACTACATGTGTATTATAACACAAATTTAGTTACTATTCATGATATAAAAAATCAAAAGTTAAATTATCATGAAGATCATTACTTAGCAATTACTAAGGCTACCTTTAATGCTGATAAGTGTGATATAGCAATAATGGCTAAAAATAATTTAAATATGATAGGAGAAATGTATCAAAATGAATAGTACTTATACACAACTAGTAAAAAACTTAGAGTATCTAAAAATGAAACAGATGGTTAATCATCTAGATGAAATTATAGATTTTACTACTAAGAATAATTTATCTTTTGTAGATGCTCTTGTAAAACTTACCTCATATGAAATAGACTTTAAAGAAACCAATATGATTAAAGCAATGGTTAAGGTTGGAGCATTCCCTCATAACAAAGAAATTAAAGATTTTGACTTTGAGTTTCAACCTAATATTAACCGAGATCAAATATTAGATTTTATATCATTGCGTTTCATAGAAGCTAAAGAAAATATTGTATTTTTAGGTTCAAGTGGTGTTGGAAAAACTCATCTTGCTACTTCTATCGGAATCGCTGCCGCGAAACAACGTTATAGCACTTATTTTATAAAGTGTAATGACTTATTGCAACAATTAAAAAGAGCAAAATTGGAAAATAGATTAGATGCAAGATTAAAACATTTTAATAAATATAAACTTTTAATTATTGATGAATTAGGTTATTTACCAATAGATGCAGAAGATTCTAAGCTGTTTTTTCAACTTATTGATATGAGATATGAAAATAAAAGTACAATATTAACAACAAATATAAATTTTAATTCCTGGGATGATATTTTCTATGATCCTATAATAGCTAACGCTATTTTAGATAGAATTTTACATCATGCTCATGTAGTTTCTATAAGTGGAAACTCTTATAGACTAAAAGATCATTTAAGACAAGAAGATAACTAAAAAACTACATTCTTAAATGATCAAAAAGTTACATTATTAAGTTGACATTTATATATGCTGTTTTTTATTGCATTCTCAGTATGGGAATATACTAATCGGTAAAGATTGTAGGGGTATAATAATACAAATTCTATAGTTAAAAAGGTGACTATTGTGATAGAAAATGTACCAATGTGGTGATAAGTAGTTTGTTTTATACAAATATACAGTTTATATTTACAAGGAAATATAAACTAATTAAGGAATTTGAATTTTGGGTAATATATCATATTAAATGAGAAAAGAGACAAAAAAGTAATAATATGCTATTATAGAAGTACACATATAATGGAAATTTGGAGGGGGAAATGATGCTTGAAGGCTATAAAACAGTCACATATAAGAATAAAGGGAAAGATACTTTTTCAGATGTTTTAATAATACAAGATGAAAAAACTGAGGATTGTTATGCTTTAAAAGTAATTAAAGGAATAAATACACCATTACATAGGGTATTATTTGAGAGAGAGGTTGAAGCATTAACAAAATTAAGAATATGTGAAAATATTGTTAAATTAATTGACTTTGATATAGATAATTATAAAGATGAAGAGATAGATTATGGAGATTGTGGATATATTTTTCTTGAGTATATAGAAGGTAAAGGATTAGATGAAATTGATGTATTTGAATTATCTAATAGTGAAAAATATAAGATAATTGAACAATTAATCGATGCAATTCAAGTAGCGCATGAAAATAATATAATTCATAGAGATATTAGTCCTAAAAATATCATGGTTCATAATGACAATAAAGTTAAGTTGATAGATTTTGGTATAAGTAAAATTAAGGATATGGTAAATGATGCTACAGTTTATCAATTTGTAACTAATGGATATGCTGCTCCAGAAGTTAAAGAACATAGCGAAAATGCAACAGAACAAAGTGATATTTATTCATTGGGAGCTGTTATTTATTATTTATTTACAGGGGAGGAACCTCCATTATCATATAAGGTTAAAGAGAGTTTAAGCCATTCGGGTATAGATGTTGACTTAAGGAAAATACTTTTAAAAATGATGGAAACAACAATAGATGAACGATATAAAGACATTTTTGATGTTAAAAAAGACTTATTTGCTTTTATTGGGAAAATGAATAAAAGTGATAAAAAATATATAGTAAAGATTAATAGTAAAGTTTTAACTACTATGAAGAATAATAACTTAGTTCCTCAATATAAAATGTATGACAAGATTTTAAGTGAGGATATTCATGATGATTTTGTAAAGACGTATGTAGATGTAAAAAATCAAGATAATGGAAGTCTACAATATATTTTTTATGGGAATAGTATTGAACTCAGATGCTATTATAACAAAGAAAACCAAATGTTTCTAACAACAGTAGCAAAAAAGATATTTCCTAACGCAAGAGCATTTATAAAAAATAAATCTATGGAAATAAATGGAGAAGTGAAGTTTGTCTTTAGAGATACTCAAGAAAAAAATAATAATTTTGAATTAACAAATGAATTACAAGATTTTAAAGTTAATTTTAATTCAAGGGAAAATATCAATAATGAATATAGTAAAAACTTTTCTGCGTGGCATAAATTTTTAGATATAATGGAAGAAAGCAGCAAAAGGGAATCTATAAAAATAAGATATAATTCTGTAGAAAAAGTAGATAAATATATAGTTTTTAATATTTCTGAAGAAGATTATTATAGATTTGATAAAAAAGATGATAGTGATATGATTTTTGTTATCGAAGAATCAAGCCATAATAAAAAAACACGAACACTTGAAGTCGGTTCATACAGTAAAGTAGAAGTGGATAATGATAAGTATTATTTATATTTAATAAAGAGCAATAGAATTTCAATGGATAAAATACCTAAGAGTGGAGTTATATCTGAAGATTATAGAAAAAAAATAAAGTTAATACAACGAGAAAAGAAAGCTATAACAGGATTTAATAATGAACAATACGTAGGTACTAATAAATTAAAAGGTATATTTTCAGGTGTATCAAATGCATCATCATTTAATAGACCCGCAGAGATTAAATATTTTAATAAGGTTTTAGACCCTTCTCAAAAGAAAGCGATTGAGAAAGTTTTAAATTCACAAGACATAGCTTTGATTCAAGGCCCCCCAGGAACTGGAAAGACTAATGTAATTATTGAAATAATTAGACAAATAATAAATTATGGGAAAAAAGGTGATGTTTTTAGAAAAAAAATATTATTAGTATCTCAAGCTCATGCTGCTGTAGACAAAATGTTAGAAGATTTAGACGAATGTAATTGTGAAAATTTAAAAGTAATTAGAGTAGGGAGAGATGAAAATTTCACCAATCTAGTTAAGGTGAAATATGCAATTGATAAAGTTCAAGATGCATGGGTGGATGAAGTAATAAAGAAATGTAAAAAAAATAAGAAAAAAATGCTCAATTATTTAAAGGTTAATGAAGATGAGTTTGATGTTTATTACAAATCTATAAGAGAAGAATGTGAAGATTTTAAAGAAAATGAATTAAAAAATGAGAAAGAAAGCATTATTAATTTTGAAGAAAAATACAGTAAGAGTATAGAAAAAAGCGAATTTCAAGGGTTACTAATACAGCAAGATTGGATGAATAGAATACAGAGTGATTTAGAGATAGAAAAATATTTTGTTAAAAATTCAAATATAGTTGCTGGTACTTGTACTGGATTTCTGTCTAATAAAACTATTAGTGATATGGTATTTGATTATTTAATTGTCGATGAAGCTGCAAAAGCAACATTTCCAGAATTATTAATATCAATAATAAGAGCAAAAAAAATAATATTGGTAGGAGACCATAAACAATTACCACCAGTATTAGATGAAAACTTAATTAGAAAGAGTAGAAATGAATTTGAAGAAAGTAAATTAGATGTTAATACACTTTATGATGGAGTCTTTTATAGATTATTTAATCATTTAAAAGATACTAATAAACAAACTTTATTAACTCAGTATAGAATGCATCCGACTATTGGAACAATGGTAAGTCAAATGTTTTATAAAGAAGAGAAAATTTCAAATGGTGTGACAGAAGAGGAGAGATTGCACAATATTAAAGAATATAAAGGTTTAGCTATTGTTTGGATAAGTACATCAAAATGTAGTAATCGAGGAGAGAAGAGAAACTGTAAGGGAGCATCAAAAACATATAGTAATATTTTGGAAGCCAATATTGTTCGAGAGCAGCTTAGTTTAATAAATAAATATTCAAACAATGATATAGAAGTGGGAGTTATAACACCATATAGTGCTCAGAAGATTAAAATAAATGAAGAATTAAAGAATTTGGATTTAAGTAGAATAAAAGATGAAGTTGTTGTAAATTCAGTTGATGCATTTCAAGGAGGACAAAAGGATATCATAATATATTCAACTGTCAGAAGTAATAATGAGAATAAAATAGGATTCTTAGATTCACAGGAAAGATTAAATGTAGCATTTTCTAGAGCAAAAAAGTTATTAATTATAGTTGGAGATAAAGAATTTTTGAATAGAACAGAAATTAAGAATAATCGTTTTCCAGAGATAATTTCTTATATAAATAGTAAAGAGGACTGTAAGTTTATTGATTATAGGTTAAAAAAGAGAATTCAGAAGAGGTAGAGGAATATGTGGGATTTAAAATATGATTTGAAGAACTTAATTCATTATAAAAGTGGATATGAGTATATTAGTTCATTTAAGATATATATACCTATTACTGAAGTTGGATTAAATATATTAATTAGAAAAGAACAACAGATACCATTTTTTCACGAAATAATTTTAAAGTTAGTAAATAATGGTATATGCAGAGTTAATCAGATTTCAGATATAAGTGGAGTAGATTTAGATATATTAAATGATGTCATTGGTGATATGTCAGTAAATGATTTGATATATGTAAAATCAAATAGTTTAATGTTGACGACTAAAGGTAGAAGAACTTTAGAGACATTAAAGAATATTACTATTGAAAAAGATAATATTAATAATATTTATATTGATTGTATTACTGGTAATATATATGATGAATTAGACGTTGTAAAAAATCCTCCTAAATTTTCAGCTTGGTTAGAAAAATGTGTAGATATAGATGAGAGGTTTATTTCAAAAAAATTTAATGATATAAATAGTATTTTTCTAGAGAGGCAGAAAGAATATAGTCAAGGAATATTTGATATAAATAGTAATAAGGAGATATATCAAATACTAGATAAGGAATATGAAAATACATTTTATTTAGAGAAAAAAATAAATTTTTTTAAAAATGATTTAGATGGAAGTAATCTTTTAGAGTTTGAAAATCATCGAGATGAAGAATATAGGAAAGAATTAATGAAGCAAATTAACTCGAGATTTGGAGCAAAACAATTTCTTATTGATAAGAAGAAATTAAAAGAAAATATAAAAATTGATTTTAATATTAATAATGAGATGTATACGAATTTAAAAGATTTAGTGAATTTCTTAGTAAAATCAGAAAGAAATAATCAAGATAAGTTAAATGAGTTGTATTTTAAAAATAGATATATGATTGCGGATGAAATTAGATGGGTACTTCTTAATTTGAAAAATATAAAACCGGCTAAAATTATTATTAAAAGTAGTAATTTGCATAAATATTTAAACGATAATATAATTGCTTTTTTAAAGATTTTTTCATCTAAGGCATATGTAGAGATAATTGCAGATAAAAATGAAAAAAATATAGAAAATTTAAGGAATAAATTAACTATTATAGGTAAGAATAAAAACAAAATAAATTGGATATATAAAGATAATATAAATGAAGATAATATTTTGTTGTATCCTTATGCGTTAATAAAGTCATATTCTGTAGCAATTTCTTATAATAATGATGATTATATTATTAAAGAAATTTCAGAGATATATTTTGATGAAAGTAACATTAAAGAAAATAATTTATAAGTAAGTTGAAAGATGAAAGTGAAAAGGAAAAAGTGTGAATATGCTTTTTTCTTTTTTTATGCAAATTTATAGTTAACAAAAAGTAAGCGTCAAAGTTTTGTAAGCGTCAAAGTTTTGGTACCTTTTATCAATTAAAAAAATATATTAAAATATCCCGGTAGGGCGATTTAAAGCCCTATCGGGATTTATTTATTTCTTGATTTTGACTTTTAGATTG
>NZ_JAHLOD010000091.1 GCF_018917145.1 Clostridium bornimense | reverse complement strand
TCATTTCCTCATAATTCATATTCATAAAATCATAATCTCCCCTTTGTCATACCACTGTAATATTACTGTGTTATCACAACTATTCTATATTATTTCTTTAAATCCTTTAACTATTATTTTAAATTAAATGCAACGGCACGGAACATAAAATATAAATAATAGCAACATGACATTGACACGTTGTTATATAGTTTTTAGTAATATAGAGAATTAAATGTATCATCATAACACTATAAAACTTTTAATGAAAAATAAAAAAAGTACCCTATCCCACAAAGATTAGTACTTTTTTTATTAATTATTTAATTATCATATAAGTAGTTGTTAATGATCCTCTACTCACTCTTAGTATATATTAATTATAAAAGTTTTGATATACCAAAACTTTTATGTCATTTAATTTAAACCTTTTATTATCTATCTTTTAAATTGTAAAACCTTAAAATCAGTATTTTCTTTTTTATTTTCTAACTCTTTTTTAGCAGCTTCTATCTGATCTGCATATTTAATTTTTTTCTTTTCTACTCTTTCTATAAATGATTTCTTTACCTTTTCTATTTCATCATCACTAAGTTTTATATATTCAAATGTTTTCTTATCCAAATATTCATATGTGTTTGGATCTTCTCCCCTTAAATTTATTAAATAGTCTTCTAATAAATCTTCATTACTTAATAATAAATCTTTTCCCCATTTGTTCCTTAAATAAAAATTAATACTTCCACTTAACTTTTGCCATAAACCTTCCCTACACATAAATAGTACCCCCTTAATTTCTCTTAAAACTTTAGTATTAATTTCTAATTATTTTTATAAATTAATACTTTTATATCTTTGACACCCTTTCTTCTCGACTCTCTTCTATCGTAAGATCATCGCTCATTACACCAAAAAGAGATTTAGCCACATCCACACGCTCCTTATATGGAGTTGTCAGCTTTGCAATTATTTTACCATTTTGTGTGATATAAATCTCCTTTGTTTCTGCCATAACAATATATTTATCAAGATTTAATTTTAATTCTGTTGCAGTTATAATCATTACTCACACATCCCTTAAATATTACTTTAAAATATATTATATTTGTACAATTTATTATTCTCTATAAATCCTCTGTTAAAACTTTAATGTATACTGAAAAATATTTTTAGCAAGATACGTATTTGTCTGACAAATACCACACTTGTTAGGCATAACCCTAATACCCTACTATATATCACATATTTTTCGTGTGTTTTTCGTGTGAATTTTATATATTTTTTATATATTTCTCATGTACTTTTCATGTGTTTTTTATGTGTTTTTTATGTAAAATATGTATAAATACATCATTATAAACAAACTTAAACCCATTCATTTAGTAAGTAAAAAATCCATAGATTTAAACTATGACTTTCATATCTGCTTATTTTTATTTTTTAATTCACTTTATAGCCTTTAAATTCACTATATCCTTATAATTTTTAGCTGTTACTAATTCCACAGTAGATAAATCATCTCTTATTCCATCAATTTTACTTAACATCTCACTTCTAAACTCTGTTAACTTTGCTGTTTGTTCAACTACACCGTCAAGCTTTTTTTCAATTCTTTCAAGTCGATCATTTATTGGTTTTAATTTATCATCAAACAAATTACTAAATGCTTCTAACATTTCCTTATCCATTCTTAATCCACTCCTTCATCAATATCTATATTATATCTAAAAATCAAATAGAAAAATACCACTAATATTCACCATTAATTTTATTTTTCTAAATTCATAAATTAATTAATGAAAAAATAAAAAAGGGTTATGTACTAACCTTTTTTTGTACGTAAAAATAGTTTTTTTAATTAAAAAAACTACACAAAAAGCTCCATGCAATGGCGAAACGAATAATTGACAGGATGTCAATTATAGAGTAAGTTCTCATATTGACAAAAACTCCGTTTCCGAAATATACTTTTTATTATAACTGGAGGTGTGATTATGAGTTATTCTGTTTTCAGAATCGAGGGGGTTAAAACCACCTCGGATTTACGTGGACTTGGTAAGCATAATAAAGATCGAATTAGCCATACCAATCCTGACATTGATAAATCAAAAAGTAGTGAAAATATTGATTTGATAAAATGCAATATTTCTTATAATGAGAAATTCAATCAAATTACTTCTGAAATGAAATTGCAACATGATGAACGAATGAAGACTATGAGATCTGATAGAGTTAAAAGTTTTGAGCAAAGTATTAATTCAAGTAAAAGTGATGTAGCCTGTGAAATGATCTTCACTAGTGACAAAGAATTCTTTAAAGATATGAGTAAAGATGATATAAGATCCTGGGCAGAAGAATCCTTAAATTTTGTTAAACATGATATTGGTATAGATGAAAAAAATATAATTCATGCAACATTACATATGGATGAATCTACTCCTCATTTACATGTTGTAGCTGTCCCATTAATCACCGCTTATGATAAAAGACGCAAAAAAGATATCTTAAAAATTAGTCGTGCTAAATATATCCCCGATAAAAACGCCATATCTAAGCTACAAGATAGTTATAACCTACGATTAAGGGAAAAAGGTTATGATTTAGAACGTGGTCTTGTAGGTGGCAAAATAAAGCATATAAAGACTGTTGATTATAAACATAATAAAGCTAAAGAACTTAATCAACAATTAGATAAGTCTATAGATACTCTAAATAAGCACCTAGAAGCCATCATAGAAGGTTTTGATAGCATTTATGAAATAGAACACCTTGAAAGCAAAAAAAGCTTCCTAGGTGGCAAAATGACGCTTTTAAAAGATGACTATGAAAAACTTGTTAACTTAGCTAAAAAATCTATTAAAGATTCCATTGAATTAAAAGACTTAAAAAATATAAATAAAGCATTAAAATCTCAAAATGAATATCTAAATAAATTATCTAATAATAAAACTAATAAAATTACTGAATTACAAAAACAAAATAATATACTACTTAAAAATAATAATATCCTAAAAACTAAATCATCTGCCATGTTAACTGTATTAAAAAAATATGACTTAGTTCCAGAAGCTAATAAACTACTCCAAGATCACTATAATAAAGAAAACTCTAAAAATAAAAATAATAGAAATAGAGAAAAAGATTTAAATCGATAATGCCTAGCACCTACTTGCTCCCTAGGTAAAAATACAACCTAAAATCTAAGACCGTTAAAACTTGTTTTTAGGTATATAAAATTAAACTTACTTTTAAACAAGTAAAAAGTAAGTAAGTCTTGCTCCAATACAAAAAATAAAACCCAGTAAAATAGCCAACGCACATAAAAAATTACCTTGCACACAGCCTACAAAAACTAAGAAAAAAACGACCTATATGCAATACCGTGTGCAAGGCCCTGTGTAAAGTAAAACTCTACCCATATAGACAAGAAAAAGAACAGGTACTACGTACCCTATAATACAAGCCGAGAAAATTTTGCACCTTTTTTTTGTAGCCATTTTTTATCTTATTAGACTACATGTTTTAATTGATTTTTACCTATAATTATCTTATAATACAAAAGAACAAGGTTATATTAAGCCCTGTTCTTTTAAATATTTTACATCATTTATACATGTACGTTTAGATATGTTTAATTGTACACATATATCTTTTTGTTTAAGACCTTCTGCTAAAAGGTCTTTTATTTTTTTTCTTCTTTGTGATATTTTTTCTTTTTCAGTTAATTGACCTTGTTTCTTTAACTGAGCCTTATATTTATTTTTTTGATATTCTCTATCTCTTCTCTTATATTCCTTTTTAGAAATTATAGTAGTCATGTATGTTTCTTCATGCTCTGTAATCTCTAATAGTTCTATTAATGTTTCATTTTTGTATTTATAATCTTTATTTTTGTCATTATAAACTCTTTCTGCACTTCTAGTAGCTCTTGTAGCTTCATTTACTCCTAATGGTGATATAAATTCACTATTAAGTTCTAACGTATCCTCTAAAGCTTTTTCAGTGTCTTCTAAGAAATAACATAGATAGTATCTATACAAAAATAATATCATTTCTCTATGACCCCTTAGGTCATATTCTCTTAATTCACATAGCTTTATTATATCTTTTATTCTTGCATAATAAAGGCTTCTCTCTCTATGAATAAATACTGTTTTCTTCGGTCGCCCTTTTTTCTTATCTTTCTTTTCTCCAAGCTCTGGTAAATACTCATTTTGTATTTCTCTTAAATCATATATATAGTTATATTGATCTATTACTGTTACTACACTATTTGATTTAGAATTAATACTTCCTGGTACTCTTAAAACTCTCGTTGGATCTAAAGCTTGTCTATCTGCTCCGAAATGCTTTAAAACTCTATATAAGTATTCTTCCACCGCTTTCCACAAAGGTAATCCTTTGCTTGGCACTGCATTTATTAGCCATATTAAATATAGTCCCCTACCACTATCTATTATGTAATTAGGTCTCGGAATACTTTTATTAAAATAATTTGCTTCCAGATCCATTAGTATCTGTGTCTTAGTCAATTTTGTTTTATAAATATCTAAATCTATAAAATGAGCTTTCAGTTCCTTTAAACATTCTATCCTCCGGTAAGTAGTATAAAAAGTATTTAAACTTATATATGTATTCTCCTTATCGAAATCCTGTTGTAAAAGCTCCGAAAACTTGTAATGCCATTGACTATAGCTACCGCTATTTATTTCAGCCTTTGTAATCCAACCTTTACTATTCTGATGAACCATATTTATATATTCGCTATGCTCTTCTTCATATTCAATTTTCTTTAAAGCTTCTCCCAATATTTCACCCCCTTTGTTAGCTATTTTAAATTATATCATACTTTTTTCTAAAACCTATCCATACCTTATTTATCATATACTCCATTTAATGCTCTGCTAACTACACAAGTACTTACCCCTACTTCTTGTGCAACCTTTCTATAACTTATTCCTTTACTCCTTAACTCCTTTATCTTAATTACTTGTTCATCTGTTACCTTTCTAGTGTTAACTGGTACCTTTGCTTTCAAAGATTCAATTTCTTCTTTTAACTTTCTATTTTCTTCTTGCAGCTCTACAATCTGATCTCCAAATCTAAACTTCTCTAATTCCTCCTTATTTTTAATACTTTCTTCTTTCAACTCATCAAAAAGACTTTTTAATTTAAAATATCTTTTTTCATATCCACATTCACAATACATTTTAATCTCCTGTATTATTAGTTTTATTTCTGTATTAATATATAATATAACACTTTGAATAATTTAATCAAGTTGATAACTCAACTTGATTAACCTTAATATCTAATTAGAATAACTTACAACTAAAAAAATTTAATTTTAATTATTCTCATTTTCTTCCTTATTAATTTAAAGTTGTTCTTTATAACTTCAACCCTTTATTACTTGCTTCTATTGTGTATATACCTACTCTTTGCTTTCTTATGTAACAATAATCTGTTGTTTTATCAACAATTTCAATAACTCTTTTTTATACATTTTGTAACCTTAACATATAAAAAAGAGTTATTCTAAAATAACTCTTTTTTATTCCGTATTTTAATTTTAAAATAGGATACTAATCTTAATACTTAGTCTTCTATCTTATCTAAAACTTATATAAGATAATCTTAAAAAATTGTATATGTATAATTCATTATTTTAACGTTACCTTCAAATTTATTACTTTCTACATTCACATAAAAATCATCACTAGAATTTACCATTACCCACTTTGTCACCTTGTCTCCATTTTTTATTTTAAAAGACTTAATCTCTTCTAAATCGCTATTAGTTACTTTAACATTAACCTTATCTTTTGAGTCACTTTCATTTGCTTCACAACTAACTTCAATCCTCAATAATACAATCTTATTTGTATTAGTTATTATATAACTATTATTCCCACCATCTCCTGCAAACCACCTTTCACCACTATCCTTTTGCTCTTTACTACTACAAATGGAGTACCCATATCCTATTAATATTACTAAAATAATAACTACTATAAATAATATAATTCTTTTTTTTCTAATCATTTATATTGTTCTCCTTTATTTCCCCATCTTCAATATATAAAACTTTGTTGCACTTTTTAGCCACTTTACTATCATGAGTTATTATTATTATTGTTTTTCCTTCATCATTAAATTTCTTCAATAACTCCATTATTTTCTCCAT
>NZ_JAHLOD010000090.1 GCF_018917145.1 Clostridium bornimense | reverse complement strand
ATGATGAAGCATTAATTCACAAACATAAAAGGGCACTCGCACTAACTGGACGAAAACTTGTAAGATTGATTTTTTCATTGCTACGAAATAATCAACTCTATACCTCTAACGAGGTAGTTAATAAAGTAACAATTTAATAGTCACTTTTGCCGTCTGGTTCCCTGTAAAATTTTGTAATCAGGATGAGCTTTATTAAAGTTACCCTTTTTTTAATAAGACAAACTAGAAAATTTCCAATTTTAAAGTTTTTTTATCTTGACATATTACCAGTCGTCTTTTATAGTTATTTTGAAAGAGATCCTTGGATAAGATTTTAAATTGACACCTTCCTTTTTCCCTTCACTTGGTGTTACTCCATGCAAATTAGTAAATGCTCTTGCAAAAGATACCGGTGAGTCATAACCATATTTGAGAGCAACATCTACCACTCTACTATCTTCATTTTGTAATTCTAGTGCAGCCTTTGTCAATCTTCTACGCCTAATATATTCCCCTAGAGAAACATCAGCAATAAAAGAAAATACTCTTTGAAAATTGTATGAGGAACAGCAAGCCTTCCTTGCAACAACATCATAATCAATTTCTTTGTCCAAATTATCTTCTATATAGTCTAGCGCAGAATTCATTTTATCAATCCACTCCATTTTCTCACCTCTTTCATATCCTATTCTATAAAAATAACAGTTTTACTTCGCAACTATTTATGCACAATATTATATTATTTGTATCTTTCTTTTCTCAGATATAATATTCTTTAATTCTTTATCTATTGATTTTTACAAATATTCACTTATGTTTAATTCATCTATTTTTATACTTATAAATTGTTAAATTATATTATATAACACAAAAAATGTAATCTGTTTTATATTATACACTATTGATACAACAAATTCCATGTTGATAGATCCCTATTCAACATTCAACTAATATATCTATAAACTTTAAGCATTGTTACCTTATTATGGGCAAAAAAAGAATGGCTACGAGAACCATTCTTTTTACAAATATAAGGAAGATGATTTGAAAAACTAACTATTATTAGCTACAATTACAAGATACCAATGTTTTGCGGCAATTATATGACTAATATGAGGATTTTATGTGAAGATTATACGTTTAATACATACAACTTTATATTTTTTTCTTAAATTACCTTTAAGTCCTTTGCTTTTCACTGTTCTGATTCTCTGTAAGCCTTTGTAAAATAGTTTGTACAATGTTGTCTTAAATTCTTATTACCAAAAGAAGTTCTATTTTCAATATCAGCATAAGGAATCCTTATAGGATTACCATAATGCGTATAATTAAATATATTTGAACCTACGCATAAATCATTATAAGCATTAACTAAATAGAAAACATACCCCCTCTGATCATCTGCTTTCCACGGGTAACTTACAACACCAGATATAACTTCACATTGATTCTCATCCCCTAATATATCCGTTTCTGTTATCATGGAATTTTTTAACTTCGGTATAGGTGCTGAATATACTTTCCCATCATATTTATATAATAATCTTCCACTTATAGCCTCTATTCTTTCAGAACCACTAACAGTAAAAATATCATTCCAATGTGCACCGCCTTCTTCCCATTGGAAATATTCAAGTCCATATATTTTACCGTCATCAATTTCAACAAAAATTGTCGTTGCTTCTAAATTATCATTGCCCCCTTTATATGTACTTTCATCATCCCTGTCATACCTTAACAATTCAGTATCGCATTGTACATATGTTGCCCTCTGTAACATGTTAACAACATCATCAGATATGTCATTAAGAATCTCTCTTGGGAATCCTAAGTTCATTAACTTTGTTCTTGTTCCAGTTATATCAGAATTCATAAATTCATTTGAATCCAATTTACAACTATTAGATAATACACAACAAATAAAAACTACTACGATACTTAATAAGCTATATAATATTATGAATAGCTTTGAATTTACCCTTAATTTCATTACTTTTATTTTATAATTTAGACCACCTAAAGTATCTAAAAGCTTATAGACCTTTATAAAAAGATAAAAATAACACAAAATTATTGGTATCGATATAAAAATGAAATTACCTAATTTCATCAATGCTAAAATCGTTGCAACCATTTTCCAAATAGCTAATGCTAAAATTGGATCTTTATTAAAAATTTCATCAGACTCTATAAAAACTTGCTTTACTCCATTTCGAAATACTATAATGAAGCTAACTTGAAAAATAGCGGTAAAAATTACAATTAAAACTGTATCATTAAAAATAGTATGTAATGGTGTAGATATATATATTAACTGCAATATCTGAATTATTATGTTGATAGCAGAAAAAATCCAAGTAATTTTAAACCATCTATTCTCATTTCGTAACTGTCGAAACCCAAGATATATAAGGCATACTCCAACAGTTGGCAATATATACTGTAATGCAAAAAAATTAAAAGTCATCATTGTTAACATAAATCCTAAAATAACTTTTCTTATAGATTTTACTCCTGTATCATCTAAATGCATATCTGTATCCATATAACTCTCCCTTCCCATAGATTACTGAGATTGTAACTTTTGCAACGCAATAACTTATCAAAATTTATTATTATCTTTTATGTTAATACCAACTCTCTCCATTTCTATAATTCTAGTGTATTTTCTTTTGGAGTCTTTTACTATTTTAATTTTACTATTTTCTATCATTTTATTAATTCTTAATGCATACCACCAATCACTAATACCTAAAGGATACTTGGCAAGGATATCACCAATTAATCTTACCTCCTTCATAGCACCTTTAGAAAGACTTTTAAATATTAAGTAATCATAAAAATCTTCTGGTACGCCTATTAATTCACCATTTATAACTGCTCTTAAAGAACTATTGTCATCTTTAAGCTTCACCCAATGGTCACTAAATATTTTAAGTTCCATTTCAGATATTTGCTTCTCATCTTTAATAAACATACTAATCTCTTCTGGAGGAACTTCTCCCCACCTTTTATATTCTATAACTATATTTTTATTATCTTTTTTATAATCAGATAATTTCACTATATAAATTTTATTAGAGACATTTTTCAATAAACTACATAAATAGTATAGTCCACAAATTGAGTATGGAGCATTACAATACCATATTCGAATTGATTCTCCTCTTGATATATAATACATAAGTTTTTTATGCTCATTGGCATATATAGATCCTAAATTTTTAAGTTCCTCTAATATGTCTAAGTTATTGTCATCAACATTTTGAGTATACATTTGATAAATTAGTTCTTTTCTATATTCACTATCTATCTCACAATTAATATCACCAATATCTAACATAAATGCGAGACAAATTACTTTTTCTTTAGTACCGTTTATATATCCTTTTTCTTTTGCCATCTGCATAGTTGCAGCTGCACTTTCATCAAATAATACTTCAACCATAAATATACCTCTCACTTTTTCCTATTTGCACATAACTTTCCAATGTTCCTTAGAAAAAAGTTTCCATATATAAATTTACACATTTATCTACAAGTTCTTCATTTATTCTTTGTAATTTTAATTTCTCCATATTCTTTATCTCCATTATATTTCTACTTTAGCATATCAATTTGACTTTCATTATCACTAGGTGAAAAACCTATACTTTTATATAAATGAATTGCAGAGACATTTTGTTCATCAGCTGCAAGAAATGCCCTTATTGCATTATGCTTTTTACCATAAGAAAGTGCTTTCAGTATCAACCTTCTTCCAATCCCCCTATTTGGGAATGACGGGTCAACAGCAATCTCTCTAATCCAAACAATAGGACCTTTTTCACTTTGATAACCATATGTAGCTACACATAAAATACCTACTATTTTATCATTTGCATTTCTCTCAATTATTGCAGCTTTATTTCTTACATCGTCGTTATCTTCTAACACTTTTTTATTACTAATCCAATCTTTCATCCATTCAGTCGTTTGTCCAGTAAATCCCCTACTTTGATTTTTACACATCTGTGTTATTTGTGATGCCTCATCACAATAATCAACGGTCAAAAACTCATACTCATCGCAAATTTTAATATTATCTAGATTATTCATAAAGTAATCATGCCAAGCATTACGAATAATGAATCCTTCTTTTTCGAGATTATAAATCCATTGATGTGGTATAAATGTTATTAAGAAATACTTTTTATCATGCAAATACTTTATCAAATACTCTACTTTATTTGTTGCCCAATGATATTCATATGTTTTTGCTTCATAATTAAATCCATATAATAAAATTATGTTTTCATTTTCTAATACAATTTCATAACTTTCCACATCCTTATATTCTAAATAATTCATAGATGAATACTTAAAAATATCCCTTTCCCTTAATATTTCATGGAACTCTTTTTCTATCAATTTGCCCATTTCTTTTGTCCCCCGACTCTTTTTATCACATAACAACATCTATTTTTTGCATATGTAAATTTTAACATTGCCACTTATTGTTAACAACATATTTTTCTCAAATAGTTGAGATAATACAAAAACTATGTTCTGCAAATAGTTATAATTGATATTCCTCTAAAATGCTAATAAAATTATTAGAGACTTATATTAATATTTTTTACTTAAGGAGAACTATAATATGAAATCAAATTCACGAGTTACTGGTATATTTTTAGTTATTTTTAGTACTATGCTTTGGGGCGTATCTGGAACAGTAGCTCAATTTTTATTTCAAGAAAAGGGATTTACAGCTGGTTGGCTTGTATCTGTTAGGTTATTGATCTCTGGTTTAGTATTGATTATTTATGGATACATAAAAAAAGATAATAATCTAACAAAAATATGGTGTTTAAAAAAAGATCGTATAAAACTTATTTTATTTGGTATATTAGGTATGCTTGGAGTTCAATATACTTATTTTGCTGCTATTAATCATAGTAATGCTGCTACCGCAGCTATTCTCCAATACTTATCTCCAGTTATTATAACTTGCTACTTAGTTGCTCGTAATAAGAAGTTACCTAATTTTAAAGAATTAGTAGCAATTATTTTAGCTCTTACTGGAACATTCTTTATAATAACAAGTGGAGATATTCATAATTTATCATTATCTAAATTAGGATTATTCTGGGGATTATCTTCTGCTGTGTGTAGCGCAATATATACCCTACAACCGGTTTCACTTATTAAACAGTATGGTTCAATTGTTGTTGTCGGTTGGGGAATGTTAATTGGAGGAATATCTTTTAGTTTTATACATTCTCCTTTTAATTTTGTAGGTGAAATATCTATTTCTTCAATGTTAAGTGTATTATTCGTTATTGTTTTTGGTACAATTATTGCATTCTACTGCTATTTAGAAAGTCTAAAACATCTTGTACCAACAGAAACAAGTATATTAGGTTGTGTAGAACCATTATCTGCAACTTTATTATCTATATTATGGTTAAAGGTTCCTTTTGGATTTGCAGAATTTTTGGGAACACTCTGCATTATATTAACAGTAATAATTTTATCTTTTTCATCAGAATCATAATCTTCCTTATAAACGAAGTTATGACACAACTGAGTAAGATCAATTGCGGCAATTTTTTCAGCAAAATAGAAGTGCAAGTCGCAAGTATGAGGGCACAAGGCACATGTCTCGTGTCCTACCTTATGTTTTATATCATATAATATGGTGCCATTATTCACTGCAAAACTGCAAAATATCATCTATTATATATAGGCTTGATATATGATTTTTTTCTCAATATAATTGCAAATACTGCTAAAAAGTTAATTATCATAAATAATAACAATACATATTGTTCTGATATTAATTCACTACAAACTCCTGCCATAAACTGACCTGATACAGATCCAAAGGTTGTAAGCATCTGAAATACTCCATTAAATCTTCCTTTCATCTCATCATCAACATAACTTTGAGTTGCAGAACTTCTTATACTATATGATGTTATTCCCAATATACCATCTAAAAATTGAAATATCTTCATCACACAAACTGGTGTTTTTTATACTTAAAATCTATACCAAAACACAGCTAAAAATTATACCACCAGTAAATGAATAATTTTTAATGCGTATATTTTTTGAATTTTTAGTTTAGTGTTTTTAGCCAAGCTTTAGTTTCTTTTAATCTGTAAGAACTTCCATTCATATTAATGATAAAAGACTTATGTGTTAACCTATCGGTTAATGCAGCTGTCATAATAGGATCACCTAATATTTCATTCCATCTATCAAAAGAAAG
>NZ_JAHLOD010000089.1 GCF_018917145.1 Clostridium bornimense | reverse complement strand
ACCACCGCGAGTATTACCATACTTAATTCCAAGATCTAAACATATTTGACGACAACTTCTAGTTCCTGAAATATAATCTTTTGATGCCTTGATTTTATCTTCAAAAGAATATTTATATTGTCTTCCCATAAAAAATACCTCCAAAGTAGATTTTGGTTATTTACCATGTCTACTTTAGAGGTATCATATCACATTTGTGTAACAGCTTCATCGCTATTTCATATCATTTATAACTATATATTAATACATTTTTATAAAAATAACAACTAAATTTATCCATTTACAATGACAGTACAGCAGACACTATTCCTGTCATACCATTTGTAATAGCTTCTCTTACATAATCTAATGGTATATCTAAAACCCCTGTAAAAAGCAATACCATCAATACAATGTACCCATATTTCTCAAATTTCATATATGAAAAATACTTATCTTCCGGTACGATAGCACTTAACACCTTTGATCCATCTAATGGTGGCACAGGAATTAAATTAAAAACTCCAAGTCCAATGTTTATAAGAGCTAAATATTGAAAAAACAAATATATGTTATAATACACTTTTCCTAGATATCCATCGGTTAATTTTATTATTACTCCAATTATGGCAATACTAAAAAATGCAAGAATAAAATTCATTATTGGTCCTGCAATTGCTACTAAAACCATTCCTAACTTATGTTTTTTGTAGTAATATGGATTAACCTTTACAGGTTTTGCCCATCCAAACTTAAAAAATATCAGACATAATGTCCCCATTAAATCAAGATGAGCCAGAGGATTTAAAGATAATCTTCCATCTTCTTTAGGTGTCGGATCACCTAACTTATAAGATACATATCCATGAGCTAACTCATGCATTGATATAGCTATTAATACCGTTACAACGGTAATTATTAATTCCCTTACTGAGCTCATCATAATATTTTTCCCCCAACATAAAACTCTATTTTAATTTTTCTTTTGTAGTTATATGCTGATGATTCATAATATGATTACTACAGTAACAATGCTTTCCTTCACATTTAGAACAATATCTAAAGTCCATATCAGGATCTTGTATATCTGTTAATCCACAAACAGTACATTTATGTGTATATCCCTTTATAACCTTTAAGTTACTTTTTCTTCTATCATTCTTCTTCTTAGCATACTTTATGTTTGTCATTAACATTTTTCCAAAGAATATCGGAATAGCTATTAATGGTGCTATTTCTATTATTATATATCCTATAAATGGAACTCTTATTAACTCCACTACAAGAAATACTAATTCTAAAACTGCAAGATATTTAAGTTTTAGTGGTATAATACCCCAAAATAATATTTCAACATCAGGATATGATAATGCGAAAGCTATTATGACCATTAATTGTAGTCCATCGCTCCATGCTGGCCATCCTGTAATAAATGATGCTATTATTGTAAGAATCATTCCTGTAATATACAATACATTAACTTTAAAGCCACCCCAGGCTTGTTCTAACCCTTTTCCAGCATAGTAGAAAAAGAATAAGTTAAATATTATCCACAATGGTGAAGTTGTCGGTGGTATAAAGATAAATGTTATAAGTCTCCATATCTCACCATGTAAAACATTCTGCGGTATAAGCATAAGATTGGTCATATTAGCAGAATCTCCACCTATAAGTGCTAAGAAATACACTATAGCATTGACAACTACAACTACCGTTATCAAATTATGAATATAATATTTCCCAAACTTTCTCTCAAGTTTATCTAACCAACTCACAAATTTTCCTCCCTATTTTTCTTTATACTTTATCTCTATTTTTTTCAAGAAATCTTTCTATTCTTTTTAATGCTTCCATTATGTTTTCCATAGATGATGCATAACATGCTCTTATATAGCCTTCCCCACATTCACCAAAAGCATTACCTGGTACTGTAAGGACCTTCTCAGTCATAAGAAGTTTTTCACAGAACTCATCTGATGTTAATCCAGTAGATTTTATACATGGAAATACATAAAATGCTCCTAAAGGTTCAAAGCAATCTAACCCTAATTTTTTAAATCCATCTACCAATACTCTTCTTCTTCTATTATACTCTTTAACCATCTCTTTTACACTATCATCGCCACCTTTAAGTGCCTCAATAGCTGCATATTGTGCAGTAGTAGGTGAACACATAAGTGCATATTGATGTATTTTCTTAATAGCATCCATTAATATAGGATGTCCACATATATAACCTAATCTCCATCCAGTCATTGCATAAGCTTTAGAAAATCCACTAATAAGCAATGTCTTGTCCCTAACTTCTGGGAAACTAGCTATAGATACATGATTTTCGCCGTAAGTAAGCTCAGCATATATTTCATCAGATAAAATAATAACATTTTTATCTTTCAATACATCAACAATAGGTTTAAGTTCCTCTCTAGTCATAATTGCCCCTGTAGGATTATTAGGGAACGGCAAGATAACTACCTTAGTCTTCTCTGTAATAGCCTCTTCTAACATTTCTGCTGTTAACTTAAACTGATCCTCTGCTCTAAGATTTATAACCTTAGCTGTAGCACCAGTAAATGCTGTACATCCCTTGTAAGCTACAAAACTTGGTTCAGGAACTATTACTTCATCACCAGGACCTACTAAAGCTCTAAGAGCTACATCAATCCCTTCACTTCCACCTACAGTAACTAATACTTCATTTCTTGGATCATACTTTAAATTGAATCTTCTATCTAAGTACTTGCATATCTCATCACGTAACTCAATAAATCCAGCATTAGATGAATAATGTGTACTTCCTATTTCCAATGAATATATTCCAGCTTCCCTTACATTCCAAGGTGTAACGAAGTCTGGTTCTCCTACTCCTAAAGAAATTACATTCTCCATTTCATTTACCATATCAAAATATTTTCTTATACCTGATGGAGGCATCTTCTTAACATTATCTAAAATCATATCCTCTAGTCTCATATAAATATAGCCTCCCTGTCATCCAATTTCTTTTCTTTAAACATCATACCATGATCTTTATACTTCTTAAGAACAAAATGTGTTGCAGTACTTAAAACATGCTCTTGAACTGCTAATTTACTTGAAACAAACATAGCCACTTCTTTCATAGTCTTACCTTCTACTATAACTGTTAAATCAAATCCACCAGACATTAGATAACAAGCCTTTACTTGTGGAAAT
Source organism: Clostridium bornimense (assembly GCF_018917145.1). Lineage (GTDB taxonomy): Bacteria > Bacillota > Clostridia > Clostridiales > Clostridiaceae > Clostridium_AN > Clostridium_AN bornimense_A. The sequence continues at coordinate 3,504 of NZ_JAHLOD010000089.1, read as the reverse complement.
TTGTATATTCTTTCAGCTACCTTATCAAAGCCTTCACCCCTTTGAGGTGTTATCTTTACTTCGATTAAAGCTGTAACTGTTTCTTTACCAGTATTCTCCCAATTAACAAGAGTTGTGTATCCTGCTATTATACTTTTTTCTTCATACTCTCTTATAGCATCTCTTACTTCTTCTACTGACTTACCAACCATTACAGCAATTTGTTCATCAGTATATCTGCTATTCTTCTCTAAAATCTCTAAGATTTCTTCCATAATAATTGCCCCCTGTTCTATATAATATAAAAACCTCCATCCCAAAAAGGGACGAAGGTTTGCTTCGCGGTACCACCCTAATAAGCAATAAAATTACTGCTCACTCAGTTGAATTATATAAATCCATCCTCTATAACGTAAGGATAACGTCATAACCTACATTAGACTATTAACTGTCTAGTTCTCAGCATGAGATTCAAAGACTGCTTCTCTTTAAACTATCTACTGAATTTCCACCATATCTTCAGCTCTCTAAAAGAATCATTTAAAGGTACTATTTCTTATCACTATCTTTATAGTATATATATTTTACGATTAAATGGCTTATTACTTTATTATAAATATATATATTCTCTAATTCAATAGTATATTGATTAATTATTTATTAACATCGTTTACATAAAAAAGTCTATTCAAATTTTCAGCTTATGATATAAATAACTTAGCAAAACAATTATCTGACTCTGTAAATACTCTTAATTGTAGCGTATCTGAATCTAACTTAGCTTTAGAAGAAAAAACAAAAGAAATTCTTAATGCTGTTACAATAATAAACGGACTAGCAGAACAAACTACTCTACTATCATTAACCGCTTCTATAGAAGATGTAAGAGCTGGTGAAGCTGGAAAAGGCTTTATGGTAGTTACTTCAGAAATTAAGAATTTATCTTTATCTTCTAATAAAGCAGCTGACGATATAAAAAATATGCTATCAGATGTAAATGACTATACTACACGTGTAGTAGATGCTATAGATTCCACTAGTGCCATAGTAGATACTAATATAAAATCAATCTCAGATTCTTATTCTGACTTTGATGAAGTCTTCACTATGCAAAGCTCTATGGTTCACCATATAAAAGATATAAACTCCCTAATGTCTGTACTACACAATCAAGGAGATGCAATTAAATCTAATATGAACCACTTGAAATCTATAAATGAATCTACAAACTTATCTATAGATACAATGACTTCAAACCTAGAAGAACTACAAAGTGAATTTAATGAAATTTATACACAAGTAAATTCTATTCAAAACATTTCTCACAACTTAGTAGAGAATACGTAAAAAAATGAGGCTATCGCACAAAGGAGATATCGCTTACAACTTTTCATGTGTTAATGCGATATCTCCATTTTTTATTAATAGTAGCTATTTTATTCTTTTATTAATTCAATAACTAAATCTCTTAAAATTTCCAAATCTTTGATGTATACATGTTCCTGTAAAGTATGCGGTGCTCTTTCTCCACTAGATAAATTTACTGACTTTATACCATTACCATTAAAAATATTAGTATCACTACCACCACCAGTTGATGCCACAATCGGCTCTATACCTAACGCCTTAATAGCATTCTTAGCCATATCAACTATCTCTTCATTTTCTTCGATTACAAATTCTCCATACATTCTCTCAACATCAACTTCAGCAACACCACCAAAAGATTCTGCTACAGCTTTAAATGTCTTAACCATATGACTAGTTTGTTCATCTAAACTTTCTATAACAGTACTTCTTGCCTCAGCCTCTATCTTAACTTCAGGACATACTATATTAGTAGCCACCCCACCTGTAATCTTTCCAATATTAGCAGTAGTATTTTCATCAATTCTTAATAATTTCATATTACTAATAGCCTTTGATGCTATTTCAATAGCACTTATACCTTCTTCTGGACAAACTCCTGCATGAGCTGGTTTTCCCTTTATCACTACAGATATCTTATCCTGAGCTGGTCCCTTTGTTACTATTGTTCCAATATCACCACCACTATCTAGTACAAAACACTTATTACCTTTTAATTTAGAATAATCTAAATTCTTAGATCCAAATAATCCACCTTCTTCTGCTATAGTAAAGATAAATTGAATATTGCAATGATCTATATTCTCTTCTTTCATCTTAACAATGGCTTCTAACAAAGCAGCTATTCCAGCTTTATCATCACCACCTAATATAGTAGTACCATCACTATATATAACTCCATCTTTAACTACAGGCTTAATACCATTTCCAGGAGATACCGTATCCATATGACAGCTAAACATTATAGTTTCAGAACCTTCATTTCCCCCTAAAGTAGCAATTAAATTTCCTGTATTTGATCCAACTTTTTCCCCAGCATTATCTTCATAAACTTCGAAACCTAACTTTTCTAAATCTTCTTTTAATCTCTTAGCAAATGCACCTTCATTTTTAGTTTCGCTATCAACTTGCACATACTCTAAAAATCTTTCCACAATTCTATCATTTTTCATCGCTCGTTCTCCCTTATCCACAATATAATAAAAACTTTATGTACTTATCCACATTTTTATCATAAATAATCTACTTTATGTGTATATCTTTTGTAATTAACTAAAAAAGTGCCTCAAATCTAAAATGAGACACCCCTTTATTTCTTATATGTTACTATAAGGTATGTTTAAAATCAATACTCTATCAGTTCTTATTAGTAGAAGTCCATTGATTATCAGTTGCAGATTTATTCTTTTTATGACCACAACAACATTTATGTTCTCCTGACCACTTGTTATCTTCTGCTGTTTTCTTTTCCTTTGTCATTTTCTACACCTCCTATAAGCTATCAATATAAGTTTTAGCTTATAGGCAATTTTAATACCATGTAAATTATTACACTGATTTTAATATATCTACTAAAACATCATAAGTATAATTTTCTATTTCTGCACAAGTTATTTTATTAGCCTTAAAGTCTTTACAAAGATGTGTATTATATTTTTCTCTTATAGCATCCATCATCTCTTTTGTATATACTCTAGCCATATTACTTTCTGTACTTTCTTTTCTTCCTGTTAAATAACCTATGATAATAGTTGCTGCTGATATAGCTCCACATAAACTTCCTGATGCAAATCCACTGCCCATACCACTTCCTAAACTTATAGGTATATCAGTTCCATGCTCTTCATTATATGTTCTTATCATTGCTTCTGCACAATTATATCCTTGCTTATGATAATCTGATACTTTCATTTTTCCCCCGCCCTTCTTATATATAAATATATTATATAAAAAATAATATTACAATCTATAATTTTTATAATATATATTTATATAAATTCTTGAAATAAAAAAGTCTTGAGAATATTCTCAAGACTCCTTTTCCTTACCTGGCAACATCCTACTCTCCCACACAGTCTCCCGTGCAGTACCATCGGCCCTCTGAGGCTTAACCATCGTGTTCGGTATGGGAACGGGTGTATCCCTTAGAGGCATCAT
>NZ_JAHLOD010000088.1 GCF_018917145.1 Clostridium bornimense | reverse complement strand
TTTTTTGCCTTCATTAAAGGTCTTTTTGTCATGCTTAAATTTAAATTATTTCTTTAATTTACTACCTTAAATTTTCAAAATGGTAGTGTTTTTTGTTATATTATTTTTTCATAGCAAACTTTACACTATCCTTTTAATGAATAAATTACCTCTTAAATATACTATAAACTGCATAAGTCACCTAGGATAAAGATTTTTTTTTAACATTTATTACACAAAAATGACCTCTCCATATCAAAAAATTATTGATAAGAAAGGTCATTACTAGCTATATTTAAGTACAATATAAAATTTTCTTAATAGAATCATAAGAAAGATGATACTCTTCCATCAGTTCCTTAATAGAAGCACCACTTAACTTCTTAGTTCTTATTTCAACATTTCTTTTATTTAAAATACTTTTAATCTCGGTATTACTTCCCCAAGGTTTTCTAGTTTTCTCTGTATCAGGAATATACATTATTCCTCCTCTAAAATACTTCTGAACTTCTTTTAATAGTTCCTCTGGAAGTACTTCTTTTCCATTTATATATGCCATGTTCTAAACCCTCCATTTATTTTCTTTGGAGTACAACACAGTCACATATGATTTTGCGATTTAAACCATAAAATTTGCTCTAGCCAACTTATCGCTCTTTACACATATACCGTGTTGTCTAGAGCATATATGGTGCTTGATTTGATTTTTTTATAGAAGTTAACTTTTTCAACATTCCACGTTCCCCCATTGATAAATTCGTAATTTTATTATATCATTCCTTAGATTACTAATCTATATCACTAAATAATCCTGCACCTTTTATTATTTCTTGTTCATTAAATAAACTAGCAACAGCATAATTATAATCATCTAATTTTTGCGCTTTTCTTATCTTCTTAGCATATTTCTTATTATCAGAAAAAATATAAATCATATATCCCCATAATTCTTTCATCCTAAAAATTGCGTTTTTATCTTCATTAAATAATTCCCTATATTGCTGAAAGATTTCATCGTGAAAATCTTTTAATACTTTCTTATCTAAATAATTGTCATCCTTAATTTCACTTATTAAAGCTGGATTGGCTAAAATTCCCCTTCCAATCATAATAGATTTCACTTTTGGAAAAGCATTTATAAATTTATCATAATCGGCAGTTGTAAAAATATCGCCATTATAACATATTGGGTTTGTACTTAGTGATAATGCATCTTTAAATACTTCTAAGTTAGGTTTATTTTTATAAAAATCTTCTCTTGTTCTAGGATGAATAATCAATTCTTCCAACGGATACTTATTATATATTTTTATTAGTTCATAAAACTCATCTGCACTATCTCTTCCTATTCTAGTCTTAATAGAAATTTTCATATTATCCATTTTAAATACTTCATCTAAAAATATATCAAGGTCCTCTCTTTTAGCCAAAAAACCTGAACCTCTATATTTTGAGACTACAGTACCAGCTGGACAACCTAAATTTAAATTTACAACATCATATCCAAGTTGCTGTAACTTTTTAGCTGTATTAATAAAATCCTCTGAATTATTAGTAAGAACTTGAGGAACAATATTTATATCTTTATTGTTTTCAGGTAAAACATCTCGCAATTCTTTTGTTTTAAGACTTGTACCTTTATTAGTAACGATAAATGGCGTAAAATACTTATCAATATTATTAAAATACTTTTTATAAGTATTTCTATATATATATCCTGTAATGCCTTCCATTGGTGCTAAATAAAACTTCATATGACTACTCCTCATTATCTTAAAATTCTACAAACATTATAGCAGTGTTCTTTTTTCTTATCTAGTTTATTTTCTCTATTAATGACTACAATTACCACATTATTTTATATATTTTCTAATCATTTTACATTAACAATTTGATATAATAACTAAGTATAAAAATAATGTGGGGAGGAATGAAGATGAATGTCATTGTTTGTCTAGATAATAATAATGGAATGATGTTTAATAAAAGAAGACAAAGCCAAGATAAATTGCTTAGAGCTGATATAAAAAGTTCATTAAAGAATAATATTCTTTATATGAATGAATATTCTTATAAACTCTATAAAGATATTGATAATAATAATATTAAAATATCTCCTGATTTTCTTACTGAATGTAATGGTGACAATTATGCATTAGTAGAAAATATATCATTAAAAGCTTATATTAGCAAAATTGATTCCATAGTAATCTATCGTTGGAACAGAGATTATCCCGCTGATCTATATTTCGATATAGATTTGAAAAATGGAGAATGGATTCTAGATGAAACCAAAGATTTTCAAGGTTCATCTCATGAAAAAATAACAAAAGAATTATATAGGAGAAAACACTAATGAAAAAAACATCTAATGTAAAAAGAATTTTATTATGTGCATTTATGTTAATAACACTATTATCTACAATAGGATGCACAGATTTCAAAACTGGACAAGCTATAAACAATAGTAATAGCTCATCTAACAACTTACTTAGCTCGTCAAATAACTCAGCAACAATCTCTGATATACCAGCTTATTCTGGAAAACCTTATGTGGAATTAGACGGGAATAAACCTAATTTTTCTTCATCTGATTTTACAACAAAGTCTTTTGAAAATTATAGCCCATTAGATAATTTAGGTAGATGCGGCGTTGCTTTTGCTAATGTCGGAACTGATATAATGCCTACATCAGAAAGAGAATCTATTAGTTCTGTAAAACCAACTGGATGGCAAACAGTGAAATATGATTCTGTAAGTGGAAAATACCTCTATAATAGATGCCACTTAATTGGATTCCAATTAACTGCTGAAAACGCTAATGAACTTAACTTAATAACTGGAACACGATATTTAAATGTTGATGGAATGTTACCATTTGAGAATATGGTAGCCGACTATGTTAAAGAAACAAATAATCATGTTTTGTATAGAGTGACACCTGTATTTGAAGGTAATGACCTTGTAGCAAAAGGTGTTCAAATTGAAGCGATGTCTGTTGAAGACAATGGTGAAGGAATTGAATTTAATATATTTGTCTACAATGTACAACCTGGAATAAATATTGATTATAGTAATGGTAACAGTTCATTAGCTACAGATGACAAAGTAACTAATGACAGTACTTCGGCTAATACTTCTAATAGTTCTTCATACCAAGATTCCTCATCAAAAACTATAATAAGAGGTAATTCTAAATCTAAAATTTATCATTGTCCTGGTCAAAGAGATTACGATAATATGGCAGACTCTGAATACCTAATAAATTTTAATTCTGAGACGGAAGCTATAGATGCAGGATACAGAAAAGCTAAACGATAAAATAGTGTAACTACATAGCAAATAAAAATCTCCAATAAAAAGAGTTGTCACAAAAAATGTGACAACTCTTTTTGTAATATATTTCCTAAAAGCTTGACTTATACCTTAAAACTAATAAGATAAATTATCACTAATAAAGATTTATCAACGCAATAATTTCTTATAATAGTATTTTATATTCTTTGTTGTAAACATGACTTCAAGTCATCCTCAGGTGTGCTTATTGGTTTTAAATCAAATGTATCAACCAAATATTGAAGAACATTTGGGCTAAAAAATGCTGGCAATGTTGGTCCTATGTACATTCCTTTTATTCCAAGAGACAACAATGCCAATAAATCTGCTACAGCTTTTTGCTCATACCATGACAATACTATAGAAAGTGGAAGACTATTTACATCTGTTTCAAAAGCATCTGCAAGAGCTGTTGCTATTCTTACTGCAGAGAACACATCATTACATTGACCTACATCAAGAAGTCTTGGAAGACCTGCAACTTCACCAAATTCAAGTTTATTAAATCTATATTTACCGCAAGCAAGTGTTAATATTATGCAGTCATCTGGCACCATCTTTGCAAATTCAGTATAATAGCTTCTTCCTGGTCTTGCGCCATCACATCCTCCTATTACAAAGAAATGTCTTATTTTTCCGTCCTTCACTGCTTTTACAATATGTTCTGCATGACTTAATGTAGCATGATGTCCGAATCCAACTACTATTTCCTTTGGTTCTTCATCTTCTTTAAATCCACCTAGTTCTAGTGCTTTTTCTATTATTGGCGTAAAATCCTTTTCTCCATTTTCATTTTTCTTTATAAATTGAACTCCATCCCAACCTACTACATTAGTTGTAAAAATTCTATCTTTATATGATTCTCTTGGTTTCATAAGACAGTTTGTAGTCATCAAGATACATCCTGGAATATTATCAAATTCTTTTTGTTGATCTTGCCATGCTCCTCCATAGTTTCCAATAAGATGTTTATATTTTTTTAAACTTGGATATCCATGACATGGTAACATCTCTCCATGAGTATATACATTTATTCCTTTTCCTTCGGTTTGTTTTAAGATCATCTCAAGATCTTTCAAGTCATGTCCAGATACTATAATAAATGGACCTTTTTTAATCTTTACATTTACAGTATGTGGCTCTGGGTTCTTATAAACAGTAGTATTTGCTTCATCTAGTTTCTTCATTACTGCAATACTCATTTCACCAGTTCTCATAGTCCATCTAATAAGATCTTCTACTGATAAATTATCATCACATACTGCTTCAAGAGCTCTTACATAAAAATTATCAACTTCATCATCATAATAACCTAATTCTCTTGCTTGATGACCATATGCGCTTATTCCTTTTAAACCATATACTATTGTTTGTCTTAATGAACGTATATCTGGATCTAAGTCCTTATCATACATAATACCTGCAATCTTTGAATCTTTTAACATCTCTGACTTAGTGTTACTTAAAGTATATGTAACATGTGCAGTATCATTTTTTATTTTACCAACTTTCTTTTTTAGTTCATCCTTTATTCTTTGAGATTCTTTAAGCATTTCTACATGAACATCTGCATCAAAATTAACATTTGTAAGTGTGGTAAACAAACTATTTTCAATAAATCTCACTATTGATTTATCTACATTTTCACCTTTTTTTATTAATTCATTTGCATAACAACTTATACCCTTTATTTGAAATATTAATAAATCTTGAAGATTTGCAACTTCAGGTGTTTTTCCACATACTCCTAATTTAGTACATCCTTTTCCCCCTGCTGTTTGCTCACATTGATAGCAAAACATAGGATATTCCATATCCATATTATTACTCATAAGATTTTACATTCCTTTCTTAACACAAATAATTAAATATATTCAGTTTTAATATTATCTACTTTTTTATTTCCCTAACCTAGGTTACTTTATTCAATATATTTATTTTTTTCATTGATTTTTAGGTTTAGCTTGGTTTACAATAACATAAATATGATTATGTAAACTAATATTTATCCAACACTATACATAAATTATTTTGTCTTTTACTTCTCATTCTATGACTTCTCCATATTTTTCGTATATCTGTAGTCTTATTTCTACATTTTTCTCTTCATTTTAATATAAATTCGTCATTTTGAAACATTTTTCATAATTTTGTATCACATATTGACAATGATATACACCCGTAGTATTATATTACTAGCCGTTAGGTATATTTTCCATATATTCAATCAGTTAGCATCAATGTAGAGAGGTGTAAATTATGAAACAGAAATTAAAAAAACTATTTTCAATTCTAATGATTCTATGTATATGCTTATTTTCTATTGATTCAAGCAATATATATGCTAATAATAACTCTAATGTACTCGGTACAGCATCGGATTTTAGTATATTCGTTATAAATGATCATGTACACAAGTACTCTGACTGCACAGGAAGAATTGCTGTTGGAAACAACGCAACTTATGAACATTATAGTATAGGTAATTCTTTAACTTCTTCTACTACAAGAAGTGATTTAATCGTAGGAAATACCCTAAATGCTATTGGTGGAAATAATTTTAATGGAAATACATCAATCGGAACTAACGGAAAAGTTATTAATTATACAATGACTAATAATAATAACGTTGCAAATCAACCTAGAAAAGAAAATATTATTAACTTTAACAGTGAAAAAAAATATTTATATAATACAACTAAGGAATTATATTCACTATCTGCAAATGGTAAAGTTTCTAATCATTATGGACAACTAAATTTAGTAGGTAGCGATAGTAAGCTAGTAGTTTTTAATATTAAAAATGAAGAAATTCGTGACATTAATGGTATTAATATAGACGTTCCTGAAACAGCAACTGTACTCATCAATATACAAGGTAAAAATGTTAGTATAGGAAACTTAGCTATGTTCTATAAAATGAGCACTCCTTCAGAAAAAGTTTTTAGAAAATGGTTGTGGAATTTCCCTGAAGCTGAAAATCTAAATTTCTATGGAATTTCAGTAAAAGGAAGTATATTAGCACCACATGCTACATTCAATGCAACAGGATCTGGTAATATAGAAGGTACTATTATATTAAATAATTTCTATAATTATAATTCAGGATTTGAAGTACATAATTACCCTTTTAATGGAACTGTACCAGGAAAAAATTCTGATACCAAACCAGATAAAGATACACCAGGAGAAGAAAAACCTACTACTCCAACTACGCCTACTATTCCAAAAGAAGACGTAACTGTTCCTGATACTCCTACTTCAGGAACAAGTGACAATAATAATAAAGATAATAATACAACTAAAAATGATAATATCGAAGAGGGCACTTTAGGAGTAAGCGATATAAAACAAGATTCTAATGAAGATAATAAAAGTGACACTGCATCAGCATCAGCTCTTATTAAAAGTGTAAAGACTGGAGATTCAAAAAATATTCTTGCTTCATTTAGTATAATTATCGTTAGTAGTATAGCTTTATTCTTCTTACATAAAATTAAATAATTTTCTTAACTTATAATATAAAAGAGGCTGTCGCACAATGATATGATACCTCTAAAGTAGACATGGTAAATAACCAAAATCTACTTTGGAGGTATTTTTTATGGGAAGACAATATAAATATTCTTTTGAAGATAAAATCAAGGCAGCAAAAGATTAT
>NZ_JAHLOD010000087.1 GCF_018917145.1 Clostridium bornimense | reverse complement strand
GGAGATTCAATTTTAACATAGAAATCAGGGGGTCGTTGTTTTTTTATACAAAAAAACTTCTAAAACCTTGATATATAAAGATTTTTAAAGAAAGAAGTGTAAATAAACTTTACACTATCAAAAGAAAAGTGGAGATATAACTATGAAAATTTCCCAAGAAAAACAACTACTTATGAAGAATTATCTAGGATATATAGATCTATAAAATATGAGGAATTAGTTAATAAGGTTGAGGTGTTAGTTAATAGTGGAACTTCAATACCTAAATTAAGAACGGGTACTAATGGTAGAAATTCTATTCTATATAAAAAGTATGCAATTAATAAACCACAGGAAGATTTTACAGAAATGCTTAATGAAATAAGAAATTAAAATGCTTTCTTTATCATTAACTATTATTTAAATAAGCTTAAAGAATATCAAAAGATAAGAGAATACATTTAGAAGCTAAATAACTACACTACTTATAATATGGATAAATTAAAAATTTCTCTATCTATTAATGAAAGATCTTATGAAATATGGGTTGAAGAAAAATATTTAAGAAAAGCCTCTACATTACTTTCCAATTTAAGAATCTCTATTCAAAAACTAAATGTATATAATACACCTGAACATTTTTTTCAGAAACAATTAGTAAAACTTCTAACGTAGTTTTGATAATAGAGAATAAAAATACGATTTTCACCACTTGTTTTAAGTAAAGCATATATATTTAACAATAATGAAAACATAACGAATCCTATATAGAAATAAGAAAACTAAATAGTAATTTTGTTAGGGATTATATTATAAGTATACAAAATTACTAATATCAAAGACCAAACCTTACATACTTATATTCAGTAAATGAGGAAATTATAGCAAATGGAACTACAACATCATTTGAATCACTATTGATGGGTACTAATACAGAAATAATTTCAGTAGGTGATACTATTAAAGCTAATTGTATTAATTATACTACTATCTTTAATGTAACACCAAATGTACTAACTTACATAATAGAGAAATGCTAGATAACAGAAAAAGACCATCTTCTAATGAATATATATTTTTTATAAAGTATTTGATAAGCAATTATCTAAAACAACTATTCTACATATATACATAAGGAGACATATCACAATGATTTTGGAGTACAGGATTAAAGAAATGGATATTAACATATGTTAGTCATAGTGTTGATTTAAATTAAATACATGGTGTATAATAGTATATATCCTATTTTTTAGGAGGAAGAATATGAATTATACTAATAAATATATGTATGATTTAAAAAAGTGGACTAAAAATGTAACAAAAAAGACCTTTTTTAAATATTTGTTCTTGCCACAATTCAAATTAGTATATTTAAAAAGAAAATGTGAAAAGAAAAGAAAATATTTTAAATTTGTAACGTTACTTTTTAAATATATCTATAAACATTATCAAATTAAATATAACATTGAAATACCATCAGAAACAGTGATAGGAAAAGGGTTTAAAATAGCACATATTGGTGGAATTGTTGTAAATTCGAAAGTATTAATTGGTGATAATGTAACGATTTTAAATGGAGTATTAATTGGTTATGAACCTAGAGGCATAAGAAAAGGAACCCCAACAATTAAAAATAATGTTTGGATTGGTTCTAATGCTGCCATTGTCGGGAATATAGAAATTGGTAACAATGTCTTAATTGCTCCTAATGCATTTGTAAATTTTAATGTTCCTGATAATTCTATTGTTATTGGAAATCCTGCTAAAATTATAAAAAAAGAAAATGCGGTTAAAGATTATATTACAGTTAATATTTAAATCATATATCCTTTACTTGTAGGAAAAGTTAGAGATGATGCAAAAATTACAGTTAGAACAATGAAATCAGTTAAGGAAAAAAGTTAGAAATAGAGCAACTTTCAATTCTAAACGATCTTCAGTAGATATACTTATAGTTTAAGAAATAAGTAAACTCCAATTCATTATTCATCTACCTTTGTCAAATTACTATAATATTTTATTTTCCCAGAAAGAACATCATCATAAAATTCCTGTTTCCAGTCAATATAATCTATACTTTTTTGTAGCTCATCCATTGCCGTAAGAAGTTGCTTACGTTTCATTTCTAGTATGATTTTACGCTCTGGAATTGTAACTTGTCCTTGAAGGCAAAGAGCAAGATATTCTTTCATTTCCCTGATGCTCATATTGCATTTTTTAAGGCAACTTAAACTTTTAATCCATGCAATATCACTATCATCAAAAATACGATGATTATTTTTATCACGTTTTACATTTGGCACAAGACCTTCATTACAATAGTATTTTAAAGTTTCATAGGTGAGATTTGTCACCTCACAAGCTTGCTTCATAGAATACATAGGAAAACCTCCTAAAAAAGTTCTTGACCGGTAGTTACTACCGATTGTTACAATCAAATTGTAGCATAAATTTGTAAATAGAATCAATATTGAGATGGAGGAATATAAAATAGAATATATAACATTAAATAATGGTTTAAAGATGCCTATTTTAGGATATGGAGTATATCAGGTATCCAAGGAGGAATGTCAGCAATGTGTGATGGATGCATTAAAAGTTGGCTATCGTTCCATAGATACGGCACAAAGTTACTTTAATGAAGAGCAGGTTGGAAGTGCCATTGTAAAATCAGGAGTTCCAAGAGAAGATATTTTTTTAACAACTAAGGTTTGGATTGAGCATTACGGTTATGAAGAAACATTGGCTTCCGTAAAGGAATCTATGGAAAAACTTCAAACAAACTATCTAGATCTACTTTTACTACATCAACCATTTGCAGATATATATGGAGCCTATCGTGCATTAGAAGAGTTATATGAGGCAGGAAAAGTAAAAGCTATAGGTATTTCTAATTTCTATCCAGACAGAATGATTGATATAGCCTCATTTTCTAAAATCAAACCAATGGTAAATCAAGTAGAAGTTCACCCTCTTCATCAACAAGAAGAAGCTAAACAGTGGATGGATAAATATAATATTCAGATAGAAGCATGGGCACCATTTGGTGAAGGAAGAGGAGATATATTTAGTAACCCTATTCTTGCACAGATTGCTGAAAAGTATGGGAAATCAGTAGCACAGGTCATCTTAAGATGGCATATTCAAAGGGGAGTAGTAGTTATTCCAAAGACTACTCATATAGAACGTATGAAAGAAAATTTCAATGTATTTGATTTTACATTATCACAAGAAGACATGAAATTAATTGCTGACTTAGATAAAAGCAAAGTGTCTTCTTCTCACATCAAGATCCTGCAATGGTAGAATGGTTTGTAAATATGGTCGAGGAACGTAAAAACCACCATAATTTTAAAAATGAAAAGAAAAATTTGTAGAGGTGAATAACATGAATTATCTAGAAGCTTCAATAGATGATTTAGAACAAATTATCGAAATGAGATTAGAATATATCGCTAGTGATCAAGGCACTATTAAAACAGAAGACATAAAAGCAATGAAAGAGCAATTACCAGCTTATTTTACAGAAAATATAGGTAAAAGCATATTTGTTTTTGTTGCTAAAGATAATGAAAAAATAGTCTCAACTGCTATGTTGAATATTATTACTAAGCCCTCTAATCCTCACTTTATTAACGGAAGAGTAGGAGAAGTACTTAATGTATATACTAAAGAAGAATATAGAAAACAAGGGATAGCTTCTAAACTTATCAATATGTTATTAGAGTTTTCTAAAGAGAAGAATTTAGATTATGTTGAACTAGAATCTACAAATGAAGGATATCAACTTTATAAAAAGATTGGATTTAAGGATAGTAAATCTAATTATACTCATATGAAATATGAATTATAGAGTATCTCTGTTAATACATGATAATCAAAGAGGTGTATTGTAATGTTAAAAGTAAATTTTTACGAATTAAACACAATAGATGAGAATAACCTAGATTTTGCGGTGATTGCATGTAGGTATAATAAAAAGTGGATCTATGTTAAACATAAAAAACGTAATACATGGGAAATTCCCGGAGGACATAAAGAAGCAAATGAAAATATTGATACAGCAGCTAAAAGAGAATTATATGAAGAAACAGGAGCTAAAAAATTCGATTTACATCCTATATGTATATATTCTGTTGATAGAGAGAATGACAAATCATATGGTCAATTATATTATGCAGATGTATATTGCTTTGATGATCTGCCAGATTATGAAATTGAAAAGATTAAACTTTTTGATTCCATGCCATCAAATTTAACATATCCTTTGATTCAACCAACTTTATTAGAAAAAGTTAAACAATTTGGAGTAATAAAATAGTTTATTTAGTAAAACATCTACACAAGTATCATTAAGTGAAGCACAAGCTAGAGGACTAGATGCCTGTAAGAATTGTCATTAAATTAAAGATACATATGCTATAGAATAATATCTGTTATTCTATAGCTTTTTTAATTAATTGGCAAAATTCATACAATATATTAGGTATAATATGCTAAAATTGTATTATAAAAGAGGAGAATAGGAAATATTAGATACTGTTTTTTATATTGTGAGGAATCAATTATGAATGATATTATTTTTAATAATATAAGTTTATATAGAAAGGAGAAACAATGAAAGAATATATAATAGACAATAAAAATAATAAGATAAGATATCATGACTTCCAAGGTGGTGACACACCAATATTATTTATTCATGGATTAGGTTGTGCAGGTTCTTTTGATTATCCTGAAGTAGCTGCACAAAGTGAACTTTTAAATCATAGGCGAATATTGATAGATTTACTAGGGAGCGGATTCAGTGATAAGCCAGATGATTTTGGATATACAATAAATGATCATGTTAAGTATTTATATAAATTTGTACAAGATTTAAATCTTGATAAATTTATAATCTTTGCTCATAGTTTAGGTGGTCCAATTGGAATTGAATTAGCTTATAAATGTAAAGATAAAGTGGAAACTATTATATTAAGTGAAGCTAATCTTGATAAAAGTTATGAAGGAACGTCTAGTTATCAATTTGGTACTTGTAATGAAGATGATTTTATAAACGAAATGTTTTATCAAGTTATTACAGAAAATTCAGAGGATAATTCTATGTGGGCAGCTACACTATCAGTTTGCTCTCCGCTAGCTATCAGTAGGATTTCCCAATCAGCGGTAAGTGGATCAACACCATCTTGGCGTGATACTTTATATTCATTAAAATGTAAAAAAACATTTATCTTTGGTGAAAAGTCTTTACCTGACAATGATGAAAAAGTACTATCTGAACATGGGATAAATATTGAAGTTGTAAAATCAGCAGGACATTCCATGGCATGGGAAAACCCTAAGGGATTAGCAAAAGCTATAAAAAAAGGTATACTTTTCAGTAGATAGGGAAACTAAAATGGATATAGCAGTACTATCAGATATACATGGAAATTATGTATCCTTGCAAAGCTGTATTGATTACGCTTTAAAAAGAGATATTAACACTTTTTTCTTCTTAGGAGATTACCTTGGAGAGTTACCTTACCCAGAAAAAACAATGGATATTATATTTAAAATGAAGAGTCAATATAATTGCTTCTTCATTAAAGGAAATAAGGAAGATTATTGGTTAAATTATAAAAAAGGTGATAAATCAATATGGAAAGAAAATAATTCAACTACCGGTTCTTTATTATATACATATAGTCATTTAAGAGAAAAAGATATTGAATTTTTTAGT
The DNA here is from genome assembly GCF_018917145.1 of Clostridium bornimense. Classification (GTDB taxonomy): domain Bacteria; phylum Bacillota; class Clostridia; order Clostridiales; family Clostridiaceae; genus Clostridium_AN; species Clostridium_AN bornimense_A. Next base: position 1,278 of record NZ_JAHLOD010000087.1, on the reverse strand, counting down.
AGTTTAGAAATAGTACAATTAGTAAAATTAAATGAATTTCCTCAAATAACAATATGTCATGGTTCACCTAATAAAACAACTGAAAAGATGTCGCCTGATACAGAGAATACATTCGAGATAATGAAGAAAGATACATCAGATTACATCTTATGTGGACATACACATATTCAAAGAAAGATTAAATATGAAAATAAGATACTTTTAAATGGAGGTTCAATAGGTGTGCCATTACATAGTGATGGAAAAGCACAATTTCTAATTTTGCATGGAATAGAGGATAGCTGGATCGAAGAATTTGTAAGTATTGATTACGATAGAGAAAAGATAATCAGAGATTTACATGAATCAAAGCTGGATATCAAAGCTCCATATTGGTGCAAAATAACAGAACACTTGTTGTTAACAGGTGAAGTTTCTCATAGAAGTGTTCTTATAAGAGCCATGAATTTATGCAAAAAAGATACCGGAAATTGTATCTGGCCCAATATTCCAGAGAGGTATTGGGAACAGGCTGTTAACGAAATGATTAATTATAACTATTAAATTACTAATAATACTTTCCTTTCTATCATCGAAGGTTAGTATACCGTATTTGCCATAATAAAAGGAACTATCACTTATAAGTTTTTATTTATTAATGCGACAGTCCCAATAATATTTGTATAAACTTTTAACTAATGTATATAATATTAATAGGTTTTTTATTATTAAGTTGTATACTTAGTTAAAATATGTTATAGTAAAATTAAAGAAGAGGCGTTGGGCCGCCTCTTATGTCAATGTTATTGAGTGGTATAATTGTTACTTATGCAAATGCATAAGTAACAATTATTTTTTGTCTTTTATATCTAGTCTATGTTTAATCTTTTCAGATGTAAAATCACTTTTAAAGTCTTTTCCAAGACACATTGCTACCAGAGCTATTATTGTCAAACAAAACATTCCAATACCAATAAGATATAACATAACTATCACCTGCCTTTCAGCATTAACACAAGAAACGTACCTCTTCGTGGTTGCAATTAAATATGACAGGTGATAGTGAACATCTACTATTTTACTTACCTTTTAATTATATCATATTAATAAAAAAATATACTATAAAATTAAAATAGAAGTCTATATGTATAAATAAAACTATTTATAAAATAATAACATTAAAGACGACTGGTAATATGTCAAGATAAAAAAACTTTAAAATTGGAAATTTTCTAGTTTGTCTTATTAAAAAAAGGGTAACTTTAATAAAGCTCATTCTGATTCCAAAATTTTACAGGG
>NZ_JAHLOD010000086.1 GCF_018917145.1 Clostridium bornimense | reverse complement strand
TTGAAAAGCGTTAGCTATACAACTAGTATACTTATACAATATAAAAATAGATATAAGTTGATATGAAATTCTAAGAAATATCGAGTAAATAAGAGAATAATAAACTACAAGGAGAGAGTTTTCAGTTCACAGTACACAGTGATGGAGGAAATTCCTTTTGGGGAATTTCTGAGATTTTAAGTGTGATAATTTTGTGCATAGAATAAGTTAGTTTTTTAAGATATTTATATTTTATATATAACTATCACAAGGGGCTAATGAAGGCTGTGCCTTCATGTAGCTTGGACTAGGAACCTATTATTAGTGAAAAACAACACTTAAGTATAACAGTTTTATATATGCACTAAATACATCTATAAATACAATTGTAACTTTAGCCATCCGCAGGACTAAAATATTTTCCCTACATGGGAAAATTAACATTAATTGCGAAATGTGAATTAACCGAAACTGTGCACTGTGAACTGTTTTAACTGTGCACTGAAGTTGTGAATTAATGAAAAAACTATAGAAATAACTATTAAGTGAGAAATGATTAACGATAAAATCATATACGGAAAAACGACAAAAAAGCTTACTATGGATTTACAAAAGAACGTTGTTTCTTTTGCAATTTATATAGATTGTTTAAGAACTTATTAATAAAATTACAAGATATAACATATATATAATAGCGATAATATAAATTAGTTAAGGAATAGATTTTATTGTATAAATACGAGAAAAACGAAGAAAATCGAAGTGAAAACCTATAAGAATACATTATCTGATAAAAAATTCTATATTTTAGGCGTTGAATTTAATAAAAATCTGAAGTAATATATTCACATAAATTGAAATATGAATGAAAAATAATTAAATTATGAAAAAATAGAATATATATTGAAGGCAATGAAGTCTATAATTTACCCTAAATTTAGAAATTTATTGACCTTTTTTTATTTTTAAGGGGTAGTTCATTATAAATATATATTTAAATTACAAGTTGTTATTTGGATCACTTAAGTTAAAGGTAAATGCTTAAATTAAAAGTGACTGAATATATATATATACTAAAAAGGGGGAAAAATTATGAAAAGTAAATTTATCAAAGCACTAGCTGCATTGACAACAGTGGCGCTACTTAGTTCTTGTGGTGGCGGAAGTGCAACAGAAACTTCAACTAAAAAGAAGGAATTAACAGGAACAAAGAATACAATATATGAAGCACAGGATATGAGTAAAAACCCTGAAGTAGCTAAAAAGAGAAAAGATACTTTAGTTATTGGTACTGAAGCTCCAGATGGTGTTTTTAATCCAGTATTTATGGAAAGTGCTTATGATATTTATATAACAGAAGCTATGTTTGCATACCTATTAAAAAATGATGCAGAAGGTGAAGTAACTGAAGGGTTAGCAAAGATGCCAGAAGTATCAGATGATGGTTTAACATATACAATAAAATTAAAAGATAATTTAAAATGGTCAGATGGATCAAAATTAACTACAAAAGACGTAGCGTTTACTATAAAACTTATTTGTGATGGTGGATATGATGGACCTTTAGATTTAGTTAATGGTAAAACTAAAATAAAAGGTGCTAAGGAATATCAAGAAGGAACAGCAACTGATATTTCAGGAATAGAAATTGTAGATGATCAAACTATGAAAATTACTCTTCTAGAAAAAACATCATCAGCAATTTATGATCTTGGTGGATTTATGCCAATGCCAGAAAGTTATTATGGAAAAGACTACAAACAAGGAAGTATAGATTCTATAAAGGCGCTAAATGAAAAGCCAGAAGTTTCTTCAGGTCCATACAAGTTTGTAAGTTATGCTTCAGGACAAGAAGTTAAATTAGTAGCTAATGATAATTACTATGATGGAAAAGCAAAAGTAAAAAATATTATTTATAAAGTAACTACTGTTGATACAAGACTTCAAATGTTACAAACTGGGGAAATTGATATGGATGAGCTTACTATAGGACAAGATAATGTAGAAGCTACAGAAGCAGCTGGATTCTTAAGCTATCAATACTTCCCTACTAATGGATATGGATATATGGCATTTAATTGTGCAAAACCTCAATTTAAAGATAAGGTTGTTAGACAAGCTTTAACTACAGCATTAAACAGAAAGAAGATTGTTGATTCAGTATATGATCAATATGCATCTGTTATTAACGTAAATCAATCTAAAGTATCATGGGCTTTCTATGCAGGTAAAAATAAATATGACTATGATTTAGAAAAAGCTAAGAAAATGTTAGATGATGCAGGATGGAAAGCAGGTTCAGATGGTATAAGAGAAAAAGATGGTGTAAAACTTTCTCTTCATTTCCTTGGTACTTCTAATAACCCAGTAGTAGATGCTATTCTTTCAGTAGCTACAGATGATTGGAAGGAATTAGGTGTAGATTTTAGTTCTGAAAAAGTTGACTTTAACCAAATGAGAGCTAAACAAAAAACTGGAGATTTTGACATGTTATTTATGGCTTGGGGATTAACTGCAAATCCAAATGATTCAGAGATATTTGCTACTAATGGATCACAAAATAATACTAATTATTCTAATGAAAAAGTAGATGAATTATACAATAAGTTAAATTCAGAATTAGATCAAGATAAACAAAAAGAATTATATAAAGAATTATATACAGAAATTAATGAAGATTTACCATATATCTTTATGTATCAAAGAAATGATATGTGGGCAATGAATGGAAGAGTAAAAGGATTAGATATATCTCCATATGTTCATTATACTCAAATGTTAAATAAAGTAACTTTAGAAAAATAGTTTCTTAGATAAAAAAATATAAAGCGCCCTCAGAAAGGCTGGGGGCGTTTTTTAGAAAGGAGTATATTGATTTATATGAGACAATTTATTACCCGAAGATTACTTCAAATGATACCTATGGTTATAGGTATATCTATAATTCTATTTACACTTATATCACTTATACCTGGGGATTTTGTAGATGCGAAAGCAAATCCTAATATGTCACAAGAAAAAGTTCAACAATTAAAAGAAATATATGGACTGAATAAATCTATACCAGAGAGATATGTTACATGGGCAAAACATGCAGTAGTTGGAGATTTCGGAGATTCACTTAGATTTAAGAAACCAGTATCAGAAGTTATAGACACTTATGTATGGAATTCTTTTAAACTTGCATTGACATCGTTTATATTAAGTCTTTTAATAGCAGTTCCTATAGGAATAATATCAGCTACAAGACAATACTCATTTTTTGATAAGTTCTTTACAGTATTTGCATTAATAGGGTTATCAATACCATCATTTTTCTTTGCATTATTACTTATAAAGTTTTTCTCTATAGATTTAGGAATATTACCGGTATCTGGAATGACTACGGCTGGAGTTGATCACACTGGAGTTAAACATGTATTAGATGTTGTAAAACATGGAATACTTCCTGTTGCTGTATTAACACTTATGCAAGTAGGAAGTTTAATGAGATATACAAGAACAGCTATGCTTGAAGTTATAAATCAAGATTACATAAGAACAGCTAGAGCAAAAGGATTAAAAGAAAAAGTTGTTATATATAAACATGCATTAAGAAATGGACTTATTCCAATTGTAACATTACTTGGAATGTCTCTTCCTGATTTATTTGCAGGAGCAATTATTACAGAAAGTGTTTTTGGATGGCCGGGAATAGGTAAGATTGCCTTAGAATCTGTTAATATAAGAGATTATACATTCCTTATGGGATTCAATATGTTAATTGTGGTATTAGTTTTAATAGGAAACTTAATTTCAGATATATCATATGCACTTGTTGATCCAAGAGTTAGACTAAAGTAAGGAGGAAAGCTTTATGCCAGATAAAAAAGAAAAATTAGAGTCACCATGGAGAGTAGTATTTAGAAGATTAAAGAAAAACAAATTAGCATTATTTGGTTTGAGTCTCATAATAATTATGTTTTTATTTTCGTTTATTGGGCCTTTATTTTCTCCTTATGGATACAACACACAGGATGCAGCAAAAAAACTTGCACCTAGTATGGCACATTTATTAGGCACTGATAATTTAGGAAGAGATGTATTAACTAGACTTATGTATGCTGGTAGAATTTCTCTTATAGTTGGTCTAGTAGCTATGATTATACAAGTTGTATTAGGAGCATCTATAGGAGCTATTGCAGGATATTATGGTGGATGGATAGATACAATAATAATGAGAATTATAGATATATTTATGTCATTACCATTTTTACCTGTAGTTATTATGGTTGGGGCAATATTGTCAGATTTAAAAGTACCGTCAAATGTTAGAATATTCGCTGTTATGTTTGTACTAGGATTTTTATCATGGCCGGCTCTAGCAAGACTTGTTCGTGGGGAAATCTTATCATTAAGAGAACAAGAATTTATGCAAGCTACAGAAGCATTAGGTCTTACAGACATAAGAAAGATATTTGCACATTTATTACCAAACACTGTACCTATAATTATAGTTAATGCTACATTAGCTATAGGTAATGCAATTCTTACAGAATCAACATTAAGTTATTTAGGTATTGGTGTAACACCACCAACTCCATCATGGGGAAATATGATTACAGCGGCTAGTAATCTTTATGATTTCCAAAACAGACCATGGCTTTGGATACCACCTGGATTATGCATTTTTGTAACGGTTATGGCTATAAACCTATTAGGTGATGGCTTAAGAGATGCATTAGATCCTAAGATGAAGAAGTAAAGGGGGAAATATTATGGCAAAGACATTAGTTGAATTTAAGAATTTAAAGACGTATTTCCACACTGAAGCTGGAGTAGTTAAAGCTGTAAATGATGTATCTTTTAAAATAAAAGAGGGAGAAACAGTTTGCGTTGTTGGAGAATCAGGCTGTGGTAAATCTGTAACTTCAATGAGCTTAATGAGACTTATACAAGCGCCAATAGGTAAAATCGAAGGTGGAGAAATATTTTATAAAGGTAAGGATATATTAAAACTTACTGATGAAGAGATGAGAAAAATTAGAGGTAATGAAATAGCTATGATATTCCAAGAGCCTATGTCTTCATTAAATCCAGTATTTACAGTAGGATCACAAATCATGGAAGCTATTATGTTACATCAACAATGTGATAAAAAGGTAGCAAGAGAGAGAGCTATCGAAATGATTAAGTTAGTAGGAATTCCAAGAGCGGATGAAATTGTAGATGCATATCCTCATGAGTTATCAGGAGGAATGAGACAAAGAATAATGATTGCTATGGCATTATCTTGCAATCCTAATGTATTAATAGCAGACGAGCCTACTACTGCTTTGGATGTAACAATACAGGCTCAAATACTAGACCTTATGAGAAAGATAAAGAAAGAATTAAATACAGCTATATTGCTAATCACTCATGATTTAGGTGTAGTAGCAGAAATGGCAGATTATGTTGTTGTTATGTATGCTGGTAAAGTTATTGAAGAAGGACCGGTATTAGATATATTTAGTAACCCAGCTCATCCATATACTAAAGGACTTTTAAAATCCAAACCTGTATTAGGTAGTTGTGCTGAAAGATTGTATTCAATACCTGGACAAGTTCCTAATCCAGTAGGAATGAAAGATTCATGTTATTTTAATGATAGATGTGAATGTTGTATGGAAAAATGCAAAAGTGAAATACCACATTTAAGAAAAGTAAGTGAGAATCATAAAGTAGCATGTTGGTTACATAATGATGATGAGGAGGTGAAGTAGATGTCTGAAGATGTACTTTTAAAAGTAGAAAACTTGAAAAAATACTTTCCTATAAAAGGCGGAGTAATGCAAAGAACTGTAGGATATGTAAAAGCTGTAGATGGAGTTTCTTTTGAAATAAAAAGAGGGGAAACATTAGGACTAGTTGGCGAATCAGGATGCGGAAAATCTACTACAGGTAGAACAATATTGAATTTACTAGAAAAAACTGAGGGAAAAATTTATTTTGAAGGTAAAGATCTCGATGAATTAAGTAAAAGTCAATTAAGAAAAATGAGACCTAAGATGCAGTTAATATTCCAAGATCCATATTCATCATTGAATCCAAGAATGACAGTGGGGAAAATTATTGGAGAAGCGCTTTTAAATCATAAAATGGTTTCAAAAAACGACTTAAGAGAAAAGGTTCTTGAAACAATGAAAATCTGTGGACTTGCACCTTATCAAATAGATAGATATCCACATGAATTTTCAGGTGGACAAAGACAAAGAATCGGTATAGCAAGAGCACTTATATTAAATCCTGATTTTATAGTAGCAGATGAACCAGTATCAGCATTGGATGTATCAATACAAGCACAAATAATTAACTTACTACAAGATTTAAAAAGGGAAAAGAATTTTTCGTACCTATTTATTTCACATGACCTTTCAGTTGTTGAACATATTTGTGATAAGGTAGGTGTAATGTATTTAGGATCACTTGTGGAACTTGCATCATCAGATGAAATTTTTAAGAATCCACTTCATCCATATACAAAGGCGTTGATGTCAGCCATTCCAATACCTGACCCAACAGTAAAGAGAGAAAGAATAATTCTTACTGGAGATATACCATCACCAGCAAATCCACCAAAAGGATGTAAATTCCACACTAGATGTCCATATGCAACAGATAAATGTAAAGAAGAAAATCCAGAGTATAGGGAAGTTAGTGAAGGCCACTTTGTAGCTTGTCACTTAGTCTAGGAGGAAAAAATGTTCGGACAAAATAAACTAAAGGAAAAAAGATTAGATAAAGAAACAGAAGAAAAATTATTAAAAGAATTGAGAGCAGAGAATTTATCAAAGAATGATATATTAGCAATAATTATTGCTACATTTCAGATATTAATACCGTTTATTTTAGTGTTAATAGTAGCATTACTTTTAGTGATTTTTTTATTTAGCAGATAGTTGATAAGAAGGTTTCACCGTAAGGTGGAATCTTTTTTTGTTATCGGGACTGAGGTCAGTGCACAGTCAATGTCGTCAACTTTAGAAAAAACAAGAGCTAGGAAATATATTCCGGTATATAATAGGATGATCCTTATGATAAAATATCTTTTTATCATAAGGAGATTTTTATATGAACAAAACGA
>NZ_JAHLOD010000085.1 GCF_018917145.1 Clostridium bornimense | reverse complement strand
CCCTGTAAAATTTTGGAATCAGAATGAGCTTTATTAAAGTTACCCTTTTTTTAATAAGACAAACTAGAAAATTTCCAATTTTAAAGTTTTTTTATCTTGACATATTACCAGTCGTCTTTAGTTTACATTTTTTACTATAATTATATCATATGTAAAATAGTTTTTTGATAAGTTTAATTAATTTAATTTATATATAAAAATATTTGGAAATAATAAGACAGTTTTAAAAAAAAGAAATTGCACTGATAATAAATCATATTATTAATTTATATACTAAAGAAAGTATCTGAAATAATACTTATTTCAAATACTTTTAAAGTTACATCTTTATTTATTTTTGACATCTATAGTAAAACACAACTAAAAATTATGCCACTAGTAAATTCTCGATATGCTATAATAGTAATAAAAGAGTGTATAATTTAAGAGAGTTATAGTTCCTAGTAAATTCTCGATATGCTATAATCAATCACCAAGACTAGGCATGTGACATCCAGTTATAGTTCCTAGTAAATTCTCGATATGCTATAATCATCAACTGTAGCCACTCTATTACCTCCTTGTTATAGTTCCTAGTAAATTCTCGATATGCTATAATATTGCAAGATGAAACTAAAGAAAATAAGAGGTTATAGTTCCTAGTAAATTCTCGATATGCTATAATTATATCTTGTCCTGTTAATTCTTTAAGTCTGTTATAGTTCCTAGTAAATTCTCGATATGCTATAATCCAATGGGTATATACGAAGCAAATATTAAAGTTATAGTTCCTAGTAAATTCTCGATATGCTATAATATAGTAATATTGTTAAACTAGAAGGTAATTGTTATAGTTCCTAGTAAATTCTCGATATGCTATAATAAAAATGGAATTTTAAATATTGAACTTGAAGTTATAGTTCCTAGTAAATTCTCGATATGCTATAATACTAAAGAAACAATAGGTAAGACAGTGATGGTTATAGTTCCTAGTAAATTCTCGATATGCTATAATTTTAAATACGATTGATACAGCTGCAGAGCTGTTATAGTTCCTAGTAAATTCTCGATATGCTATAATAATTTCCAAATCATATGATACTCAATATTTGTTATAGTTCCTAGTAAATTCTCGATATGCTATAATAATATGATGGTTCTTATATAATGGATTGGAGTTATAGTTCCTAGTAAATTCTCGATATGCTATAATAACTGGTTTACATGTAAGGATAAATTATTTGTTATAGTTCCTAGTAAATTCTCGATATGCTATAATAGAAGTGAACGATAATTACACACCATTTAAGTTATAGTTCCTAGTAAATTCTCGATATGCTATAATAAGAGAACGTATTGAATTATTAAAAGCTCAGTTATAGTTCCTAGTAAATTCTCGATATGCTATAATCGGCAAAAGTTCAAGGATGGACAGATTAATGTTATAGTTCCTAGTAAATTCTCGATATGCTATAATTGGCTTTAAGAAAGTAACTGTTTTTGATATGTTATAGTTCCTAGTAAATTCTCGATATGCTATAATACTTCTATATAAATACAAAATATCCTTCTAGTTATAGTTCCTAGTAAATTCTCGATATGCTATAATCACTATTGATAATAGTAATAACATCACCATGTTATAGTTCCTAGTAAATTCTCGATATGCTATAATTTTAGGACTAGGACGAGGTTTACCATACTTGTTATAGTTCCTAGTAAATTCTCGATATGCTATAATTAGGAACTGTAAACCCCCTTGAAACAACTAGGTTTCAAGGGGTTTTTACTTTTTAAAAAACATTCATTATGCCAGAATTAATAGCTTCCTCTTGCTTTTTTGGCGACCCTACAAGAAATTGCATATCAGCATATTGTTTTTCTGTTATTTGCAGAAATCTTACTGATCCTTTCGGCGGTAAATTCTTTTTTAGTCTCATTATATGTTTATTGCTACCTTCAATTCCATTACATATCCTAGAGTATACAGAGTATTGTAACATTATATAACCATCATTCAATAGAAATCTTCGAAAAATTGCATATTCTTTTCTATCTTCTTTCTTTACAACAGGCAAATCAAAAAATACTAGTAATCTCATAAATTTTTTACTCATAATAATGATATTCCAGTGGTATTATTTCAGGTAACTTTAATAGTCTAAAATCTTTTTTACTGCATGCTGTTGTATAAGATGCAATCATTTTATCTATACCATTTAAAATGGAATGCTTTTGATTTTCTATAATGCAACAATGGTTGACTAAATCAACTAATGCTATTCTGTGCTCTCTTGTAAATTCATCATCGTCACTTATATTTTCATATACCCATAAATCAACTATTGGTCTTAATGGCTCCATAAAATCATCTGCTAAGTTAAAGGAGTTCAATTCATTACAATGGTTAACGCCTAAAGCAGGATTAAAGCCATACATTACTAAAGTTCTAGCAACAGCACTTCTTATTATTGAATATCCATAATTTAATGCAGAATTAATAGAAGATGTATCATCTCTAGTAAATTTATGTCCAAAAATACAAGGAAAATAATATTTTGCTCCAATAGCTTCTTTATTACCTTTGTCTCCACTTTCTATATCTTGTGAAAGCTTCATCAAATAATCATATCCTTCTATCTCACATAATTCTAAGCAACGTCCTTGATTATATAATTTTTTCTTAACTATACTTTGCCATATTCTTTTTGAAAAGGCCGCACTTTGATTTAATTGATTCTTCAATACCTTGTAGGTTCTATGATGCTTATTCAATGGTAATACAGTAGCAGATGGTAAATGTTTTTCATCACATAATACCGTTGCAACATTGTTTTCTGACAAAGCACTTAATAATCTACTAGAAACCTTAGCAGCAACAGTTTCGATAACTAATACAGTTATATCTTCTATAGGTATCTGATACTGATCTTCTGTATTAATAATTAAATTATTATTTTTTAATGTCAGTGTAGCTGGATTTGATATAATAACACTTCTAAAACTCATATTATCTACCAATCCTAACTTTATGAAATCTTCCTAATACGTCTACCTCATATTTATTAAAAGCTTTAACACCTGATTTAATCCCTATACCCCTATAACGACTTGAACTATCATGACTTTCCATAACCAGTGAAGCTGTTGACCTATCGAATCCATCATAGTAGCCAAAATAATCTTTCTTCTTTTCAAATATTATTTCTATAAGATCATTTTTATAAATAGAAAAATAAAATTTATAAGAATTGTCCATCAATGTCCATTGATCTTCAGGTTTTGATGCTAAAGCTGCCTTTTTAGGTATTATACCATTTGCCAATTGATATCTATAAACAGGAACCGCATAATACTTTCCTTCCTTCTCATAAATATCTATTCTAACCATACCTTCTTTTGCAACAAGTCCATCATTAAGCTCTATACCATCTTTAAAAGGAACCGATGTTACTATCTTAATACTTTTTACAACAGGACCTAATTTCCCATCTTTAGTAGGCTTTCTAAACTCTTCTTCAAAGGCCTTCTTACCATTTCCACCGAACTCCTCTAGTCTTTCTCTCAAAGCATCATAGAGTCTTCTATCACCATTATAGTTATAAACATTATCCATATCCTTAAGTGTTACCTCTTGAAGATTCTTTTTAATGATAAATCCATTTTCATTAAAGGCTCTCTTTGAATAAACTGTTTCTTTAAAGAGCTTTCCACCTATCTTTCTAAATGGTACTCTTGAAACAAAAATAGGTCTTACTGTTTTATTTATAAATTCTTGATCATAGCTGCTAATAGGTGATTTTCTTAATTCACTAATTGGGTCATCACTAAGTCGCATCTTTAACTCTTCACTAAAGCCTTGCCATGGTCTAGGTAATAATTCTCCATTTTTCTTTGAATTTAATTCATGCCTTTTACTAAAGTCAGAAATCTTTTTAACCATACTTTGTGTTGTAACTGCTACAACCGTTGCATCTAATGCATGGTGCTTATCACCATCTTCTCTAACTTTGCTTAAGCCCCATTTTCTTCTCAAAAATGATGTGGCTCTACCATTTACTGTGATTACCTTTTGTTTTGTTGAATGTTTTTCACATTCTTTGAACTCCAATCTACTATTAACAAAGTTAGAAATGTACCTACATATATATTTTGTATCTTGAAGATTTCTAGTTTTCCATTCTTTTTCTTCTTCATCGGAAAAACTTTTCTTTAATAAGTTTTGTTTTTTTCTATTTTTTAAATTGCTTCCTTGAACCCATACTTCAAAACTATGCCATCTATCTTCGTTTAAGTTTAAATATTCATATGGAGTTCTGTTTCCTTTTCTTTGATTCTCTACTGTCAATACTAATACCTTATTAGCTAAGCTATCATCAAAAGATTTACTAAAAGGTATAATATGATCTATCTCGCAATAACCGCTGGTGAAGAGATCTGTAATGCTGATTTGTCTTTGACTATAAGCACATTCGCCTCTTTGTTCTTGCCATAAACGATATTTCAACACCTCTGATCCAGTTGGTTCTCTATCCATAATATCAAATATTTCTTTACGTATCTTATCTATATTATTTCTATTTTCTTTTTGCTCTTTTTCTATGATTTTTCTGTCTTTAAAGTTTTTAGCTAATTCTCTTGCTAGCTCAATATTTATTCTAATAGGCGAACCATATCTATCTATAACAGCATTAATTACTTTTCTAGTTTGTGCAAGAGCTCTATTTACAACAGGATTAACTATTTCATCAATTTTTATAACTGGTAGTTTATGCTGTTTCTCCCCTTTATAAATTGCCTTAAAATCATAACCTGCTTTTTCACAAGCTTCACTATATTGATAACCCTCTTTCAGAAACGGTAATATCTTCTCTAAAGCCTCTATAGATAAATTATTAAATTTACTAAAAGATATATCTTCAACGGCCTCAATAATTCTTTCATCTACATTTCTTTTTAATAGTTGTTTTTTAATCTCTTCATCTGTTTTTCCTAAAGTAAGTACATAAGCTATATTATTTAACAACTTTCTATCATCTTTAATTTCTTGCCAATATTCTTTACTAATACCATGTTCGATAGCCTTTTTAATTTCATGATATCCTTTTAGGGAAATAAACTTTGTATTCTCAGTTTTTACTCTATCCCCTTCTAAGTTATATGTAAGAGTTGAAAAGTAATCATCTTCTGTAAGGCCTAATAGTTTTCTTAATGTAGAATATTTAATTTCTTTTTTTGCAAAAGCTTCATTTATTACTATATTACGTTCTTCCTCTGTTAATTTTCTTTTATATCCATTATTTAAGATAGATATTTTATTTATATTTTCATATAAAATAAACTCCTCAACTGTAATAGAGTTTTTAGGTGCTCTTTTATATTTTTTCTTTTCAAATGTGCAATATCCTACTAACTTTTCTAAGTCTTCAAAATTAGAGTAAGGTCTTTGTGAATCGAAAATTTCAAGATACTTATCTTCTATCTCATTTGAAGCAAATTCATTACCAAAATCCCTTTGCTTTTGAAATAATAAGTCTATTTCTTCTCTAATAATAGCTCTTGAAACACACATATTATAATTTCCACTTTTATTTCTTAAAGGTTTATATTTATCATCATCACTTTTAACAGTTTTAAATATATATTCTCCAATTGTTCTAGCACCTGATTCCTTCATAGCTGTTATGTTGTTATTGATGCTAGTTAAAATAGCTCCGGATTCTTTATCCTTTACTTCATTTTTTCTATTAGATTTAAAACCTCTTCTTTTACAGAAATTAATTAGCAATTTAGCCCATTCTTCGTTATTTAACTTCTGATCTAGACCTAATACTCTTGCTTCCCATACATTAATACTATTATTGTTAAGAAACAAATTATCTAATTGTTCCTTTGTTAATATTTTTTTGTCTAATATAAGCTTTCGTACCCTTTTTATTCTATAAGCTTTTCTTCTTAATAATCTTCTTCTCCCTCTAGCTTCCCTTCGTGGTAAAGCAAGAGAGGCTCCTGTTTTGGGATGTTCAGCTGCATTAAAAATTCTAACTCCCAAATCTTCAATTCTTTCTTCATCTAAATTAATAATAGACCATCCAACAGATGTAATACCGATATCAAGACCTAATGCATAATTAATTTCTTTTCGCATAAATACCTCCTTAACTAATACATTTTTTACCACACCATTGTAAAAAGATACCCCCTAGTTTCTTATGAATCTAGGGGGATACTTTACGGCTTAAAGCCTTGTTATAGTAACTAGTTAAACTCTCGATATGCTATATATTTACCTAGTTTCCAATATTAGTATATACCATTCTGAATATTTTGTCAATAGCATATTTAATGATATCTATTTTCCACTATAAATAATTGTGCAAACTAGTCTTATTGCTAGTTTTTGATTCTCAAAATTAAGCACTAATGTATTCTCTTTTTATATTCTTTAATGATAAGAAAAAGACTATACCTGTCTTTTTAAATTTTGCTTTTACAAATTTATGACGTGTATAGTCTTTATTCAAATCTATTCTAAAGTGTTAATCTTCGTAAATCTTAGAAATGTTCCCTCAAAAAAAGTTTCGAAAATCCAGTCTTCCCTTCAAACCTTGAGCCTTTCAAGGCTGATGCCCTTTTTGCTCTTATTTCTAATAAAAAAGTTCCAAAAGTAAAATCAAGCAAAAATCAGTAGTTATCCACAGGTATTTTCATTGAAAATAATAAAAAAGTCCCGAAAAAATCTCATGTAGTTTTTCAAGCATTAATCATGTAAAATCATCCGCTACGCGTGAGCGAAAAACTCTTTTAATTATTCCTATAAATCTACTATTCAAGCCATTCTTCATACATTTATATTCAGATATTTTAACAGGCTATTCTCTTTTCATATTTAATTTCAGACATAAAAAAGACCAGCTCAGAGGCACAAAAGTGCCTCCTGGCTAGTCATATTTTCTAAACTTTTTTATTTCGTTCGAAACTTTATTTTAAGTGAACAATTAAATGTTCCCTCAAAAAAAAGTTCCGAAAATCCCCCAAATCCCTAAAACCTATAAATGATATGATAAGAATGTAGAAAAATGATCATTTAAGAATGCACATTTATTTGTTATATTAATGTATAATTACCAAAGATGATATTGGAGGTAATTATGATTATAACGACAAAT
>NZ_JAHLOD010000084.1 GCF_018917145.1 Clostridium bornimense | reverse complement strand
GACATTTAGGAGTAATTCTATACAGTCTATATAATTTCCAGTAATCTTTAGCATATTGTAGTGAATTTTATTACTGGAAATACATATTAAATTCACTACAAAATTAATTATACGAGGAGCATTTTTATGAAATTTATAGACTTCCATTGTGACACAATATACAAAATTGCAACAGAAGGTGGATCATTAAAAGAAAATTCTTATTCAATTGATAGCAAAAAAATAGAAAATTCTCTAGCTGAATTTTTTGCAGCCTATATTGATATAAGTAAAACTCTAAAACCATTTGAATTTTGCAATAATTTAATTGATGTTTTTGAATCTTCTATTAAAGAATGTGATAATCTTGATAAAACAACAGATTATAATCAATATCTTCAAAATAAAAATAATGGTAAAACTTCAGCTTTTCTTTCTATTGAAGGTGGAGAAGCACTAGAAGGATCCATAGAAAACCTATATCATTTTTATAATAGAGGCGTTAGACTATTAACATTAACATGGAATTTTGAAAACGAAATTGGATATCCAAACTTTAATTACAAACTCAAAGAAAAACCTCTAAAAAAATTTGGGTTGGAACTTATCAAAGAAATGGACAATCTTAATATGATAATAGACGTTTCTCATTTATCCGACGGCGGCTTTAATTCCGTTATAAAAGAGAGTAACGGCACTGTTATTGCCTCTCATTCTAATTGTAGAGCTTTAGTAAATCACCCTAGAAATTTAGAAGACTATATGATTAAATCTATCGGAAATCGAGGGGGTATTGTCGGTGTTAATTTCTATAATAAATTTCTAGGAAACAGTGAAACCTCAATGGTCGATGATATGATAAAACATATACTTCATCTTTATAATATAGGTGGATCTGATATTGTAGCGCTAGGTAGCGATTACGACGGCATTGATTGCAATGTAGAAATGAAAGACTTTACTGAGTTATATAAGTTGTATGACAAACTTAGAAAATACTTTAGTGAAGATATGATAGAAAAGTTTTTTTATAAAAATGGAGAAAGAATCCTAAAATCAGTGCACAGTTAAAGTAGTTCACAGTGCACTGTGAACTGATATATACCTGTGCCTTGTATCTGTGCACTGATACATAAATAAAAGAACTCCTACCATTCTTAGAGAAGTCCTTTTACTACTTTATATTTTCTTATTGCTATAATAGAATACAAATTAAATCTGCATTTCCTTCATTTATAACTTTTTCTAACGCTCTTTGAATTTTATGCTGAACATCTTCTGGCATTTTATATAATTTATTTTGTAATCCTTCTTTAACTAGAACTTCTAAGGATTTTCCGAAAATCTTACTCTCCCAAATTCTACTCATATCGCCTTCAAACTGTTCTAGAAGAGATTGAATTACTTCTTCTGATTCTTTCTCTGTACCTATTATCGGAGATATCTCTGTTTCTATATCAGCACGGATAAAATGGAATGATGGAGCACTAGCTTTTAATTTAACAGCATATCCACTACCCCTTTTTACTTTCTCTGGTATCTCAAATTTCATTTCTGTAAGTTGTGGTGCTACAAGCCCATACCCTGTTTCCTTTACATCCTCTAATGCTTTTTGTATCTTGTCATATTCTACTTTAGCTTTATAAAAATCATTCATTATACTTAAAAGTTTACTTTCACAATTTACTTCACAACCACAATATTCACTCAAAACTTTATAAAAAGTATCCTTTCCAGGAACAAAGGTAACTTTAGCTGTACCATCTCCCATATTCATTTCTTCTATATGAGTATCCTCTAGGAAATCAACATCTTTGTAACAATCAATGGTCTTCCTAATATCTCTAACCTTAAAAATATTTTTACTCATATCTTTAACTATGTTCATAATATTGACTTTTAGCCAATGATTTATATTAAGGTTTTCTATCCATTCTGGTATATCAATGTTAATTTCTTTAACTGGAAATTCCTTCAGTATTCTTTGAAAAATTCCAGTTATATCTTCTTGTTGCATATTTATTACATCCATAATTATAACTGGCACATCATACTTGTCCTCTAAAGATTTACAAAGCTCTGTTGTCTCTGATTCATGTGGTTTTGAAGAATTTAATATCATCACAAAAGGTTTATTAATAGATTTTAATTCATTAACTACCCTTTCTTCTGCATCTTCATATTCTTCTCTATTTATATCAGTTATTGAACCATCTGTTGTAACTAATAGTCCTATTGTAGAGTGATCATTTATTACCTTTTTTGTGCCAATTTCAGCTGCTTCTTCAAAAGGAATTTCATAATCAAACCAAGGAGTATTAACCATTTTTTGTTTTTCACCTTCGCTATACCCTAAAGCACCCTTTACAATGTAGCCAACACAATCTACCATTCTAACCTTAAAATTTACCCCATCTCCGATACTCATGCTAACGGCTTCATTAGGTACAAATTTAGGTTCCATTGTATGGATAGATTTTCCTGATCCACTCTGTGGCAACTCATCCTTAGCTCGCTCCTTTTTAAATGCATTTTCAATATTAGGAATAACCATAAGATCCATGAATCTTTTTATAAATGAAGATTTACCAGTTCTAACAGGACCCACAACCCCTACATATATATCGCCTTGAGTTCGTTCTGCTATATCTTTGTATATATCAAAATTCTCCATATTTCCCCTCCTAACGGTGGTTTTATATTTTATTAACAATATATATGTATTATGATAAAGAAAATTATATACCAATTATTTGAATAATTCACAGTGCTCTATTTACAATTTACAATTAATGAAAACTACACTTTCATCTAGCTTGATGTATAGCCATAATGTATAGAAATTCCATTTTATTATTTCACTCCAACGCACTAGCCATCCGCAGGATTATAATATTTTCCTCCCCAGAGGAAAATTAACCTTAATTGTGAAATGTGAATTGTAAAATGCCAATTAAAAAAAGGTTGCTTTAAGCAACCTTTTTACTCTGATTTATTTTCTCTAGACATCAAATCATGTACTGCCTTATTAACGTCTTTTCCTTCAAATAATGTTTGATATAGGTTTTCTGTTATTGGCAATGATAAATTATATTTTTTAGCTAAATGATAGAATGCTTTTGTAGCTTTAACACCTTCTACTACCATTCCTACTTCTTTGCAAGCAGCATCTACACTTTCACCTTTTCCTATAAGTATACCTGCTCTTCTATTTCTTGAATGCATTGATGTACAAGTAACAATTAAATCTCCCATACCTGTTAAGCCATAAAAAGTTTGGTCTTTACCACCTAATACTTCTCCAACTTTTATCATTTCATTCATAGATCTTGTCATTATGGCAGCCTTAGTATTATCTCCAAAGCCTAAACCATCAGAAATACCACAACCAAGAGCAATTATATTTTTAAATGCTCCACCTATTTCTATACCAACTAAGTCATCATTTGTATAACTTCTTATTCTTGGTGTTGTTAATATCTCTTGTATCTCCTTTGATACTGTTGTATCAAGAGAAGAAACTACAAAAGTTGTAGGTAAATCTTGTGCTATTTCTTCCGCATGAGAAGGTCCTGATATAATAGCAACTTTATTATCAGTAAGCTCCTCTGATATTACTTCTGAAAGTCTTTTAAATGTATTGTCTTCTATTCCTTTTGCCATATTTATAATAACTTGATTGCTACTTAAATATGGTTTAATATTCTTACATACAGTTCTTATTACATGTGATGGAACTGATAAAAATACGTATTTAGAATCTCTTAATGCTTCTTCTAAGTTATTATAAGCAATTACATTAAAAGGTATCATTACCTTTGGCAAATACTTAACATTCTCTCTCTTTACATTTATATCTTCTATATTTTTTTCATCTATATCCCAAATTTTTATTGTGTGCCCGTTCTTAGCTAAATGTACTCCAAGAGCAGTACCAAAACTTCCTCCTCCTATAAAGGTTAAAACAGCCATGTTATTCCTTCCTTTCCCTAAAGATCAGTTTAATTCCTGTTCCCTTAAAATCAAAATTCTCTCTCAATTGGTTTTCAAGATACCTTTGGTATGAATAATGTAATGCACTTGGATCATTAACAAAGAATACAAATGTTGGTGGCTTTGTAGCTACTTGAGTTACATAGTATATCTTCATCTTTTTACCATGTGTTACTGGTGACTCTTGTCTTAACACTGCATTAGCTATTACATCATTTAATACACCAGTAGATACCCTCTTATTGTAATTATCATACACACTCTTAGCTAATTCAAGTACTTTTTGTGTTCTTTGACCAGTTTTAGCTGAAATAAATAAAAATGGTGCATAAGCTAAGAAAGATAACTTTGTTCTTAAATCATCTGTATAATTCTTCATTGTCTTATCGTCTTTTTCAATAAGATCCCACTTATTAACTATTACAATTATACCTTTATCTAATTCATGTGCATAACCTACAATCTTTTCATCTTGTTCAGCTACACCTTCTGTTGCATCCACCATAAGTATACATACGTCTGCTCTTTCTATTGCAGCTAATGTTCTTACAACAGAATATCTTTCTATTTCCTCTTTTATCTTGCTCTTTCTTCTAAGTCCTGCAGTATCTATTAATGTAAACTTACCAAATTCATTTTCTATTGGTGAGTCAATAGCATCTCTAGTTGTACCTGGTATATTTGAAACAATATTTCTATCTTCTCCTAAAATTTTATTTATTAAAGAAGATTTACCTACATTCGGTCTTCCTATCATTGCTATTTTTATGTTTTCTTCTTCTTCCTCAACAACTTCATCTTCTTTGAAATTAGCAACAACTTCATCAAGCATATCACCAAGACCAAGTCCTTGTGCAGCAGAAATTGCCACTGGATCTCCAATTCCTAGATTATAGAATTCATATTTATTTTCTTCTTCTATAACTCTATCCACCTTATTAACTACTAATACTATTGGCTTATTGCTTTTTCTAAGCATTTGAGCAACTTCTCTATCTGTATCTGTAAGACCTGTTTTTCCATCAACTAAAAACATAATTACATCAGCTGTTTCTATTGCCATTTGTGCTTGTCTTCTCATCTGTGCAAGAATTATATCATCACTTTGTGGTTCTATCCCACCAGTATCTATAATAGTAAATTCTTTTCCTACCCATTCAGTTTTTGCGTATATTCTGTCTCTTGTAACTCCTGGTCTGTCCTCAACAATAGCTATTCTCTTACCAGCTAATTTATTAAATAAAGTAGATTTTCCTACATTAGGACGTCCAACGATTGCAACTATAGCCATTTTTATTCCTCCTCATGACAATATTTATTTATAGTGTCTATTAAGTCTTCACCTGTGAAATCAACAATTACTACATTTGTGTCCAATGCTTCTTTTATATCATCTAATGTAGTATTATCTAACATTATTTTTTCTGATTCATCTCCTGGTTCATATCCTTTTCTAAACATAGAACTACACAATAGTATTATACCATTATCTCTATTCCTTAGACTACTAATTAAATCTTCACCAACAATAAGCCCGGTAACAGTTATTTTTTCTCCATAAAACTTATTTATAACTTTTACAACATCTATCTTAATGTTAGGATTTTTCTTCATAATTTTTTCTGCAGCACTTTTTATTTCTTCATATGCAGAAACTCCTGTTGGCATTGTAAATTTGCCTACAGCCTTTTCATTTAACTTTGGTAAATCATTGTCTATAGCATCTCTAAAAGTTCTTATCATACCAACGCCATCTTCTATTTGATCAAACTCTCCATAGAATTCTGCATCAGGTATTTCTCTACCAGCTACAACATAAAATTCATCTGATAATCTTACAAAAGGCTCTCCAATCTCTTTGAAGTACTTCTTCTGTAACTTCTCTATCAAATCTAGTTCTTTATTTGCTTTCTCAGCATCATAAGTCTCTACTTTTTTTAAACCTTCTCTAAATTTTGTAACACCAATTGGTACTACAGCAACATTATTGATATGTGGATATAATTTATATAAGTCTTCTATTGTATTTACTAACTCTATTCCATTATTATATCCTGGAACAGCTACTATTTGGGCATTCATATCAATCCCTGCTTCTGCTAACCTCTGCATTCTTGGATAAACATTATCGGCAAATCTATTATTAAGCATCTTTTTTCTTAACTCGCCATTTGTAGTATGAACTGATATATTTATAGGACTTATTCTATATCTTATAATCCTATCTATATCTTCTTCCTTCATATTAGTCATAGTTATAAAATTTCCTTGAAGAAATGAAAGTCTACTATCATCATCTTTAAAATATAATGTTTCTCTCATACCTTTAGGATTTTGATCTATGAAACAAAATATACATTTATTATGGCACTTCATAGGTTCATCTAAAATTCCTTCGGAAAATTCTAACCCTATATCTTCACCATATTCTTTTTCTATCTCAATTTCCCATATTTCTCCGTCTTCTTTTTCTATTTCTAACACTACTTCTTCATCAACAATTAGATATTTATAATCAACGATATCCTTAACATCACTTTCATTGATAGAAAGTAACTTATCCCCCTTTTCTATCCCAACCTCTTCAGCAATGCTACCATCAAGTACTTTAGAAATTAAATTTCTCATCACTTTACCTCCATAGGTTTTCTTAATAGTATATCTATGGTTAGATACTATTAACATCATGTAATCTTACCATTTTACTATAATTTTAGTCAAGAAAAACGGAATTTTTTGCAAAAAAATAGTGCCACACTAGATTTTAGCGTGACAATTCGCAATTCAAACAGTTCACAGTTTCAGAATGAATAGGTAAGAGTGAATGGTGAATAGTGTAAGTTATATTTATAGATGTATTTAGTGTATATATATAAGTTCTAAAAAACAATCTACATTGATAAGAAACTTATGTTAGAAGTTGTTTAT
Organism: Clostridium bornimense; assembly: GCF_018917145.1. Classification (GTDB taxonomy): domain Bacteria; phylum Bacillota; class Clostridia; order Clostridiales; family Clostridiaceae; genus Clostridium_AN; species Clostridium_AN bornimense_A. Next base: position 359 of record NZ_JAHLOD010000084.1, on the reverse strand, counting down.
CTTATTTCATTTAATGATGTAGATTTTCAAATAAAACATATATATAAAACTATTATATTTAAGTGTTGTTTTCTAAGAATCATAGATGCCTAGTCCAAGCTATATGAAGGTGCAACCTTCATTAGCCTCCCGTAACAGTTCTATATCAAATACAAGTACATTAAGAAAACTATCTTATTCTATACATAAAATTGTGGTACTTAAAATCTCAGGAATTCCCCAAAGGGAATTTCACCCATCACTCTCTCCTTGTAGTTTATTATTCTCTTATTTACTCGATATTTCTTAGAATTTCATATCAACTTATATCTATTTTTATATTGTATAAGTATACTAGTTGTATAGCTAACGCTTTTCAA
>NZ_JAHLOD010000083.1 GCF_018917145.1 Clostridium bornimense | reverse complement strand
ATGTAGTTTCTATAAGTGGAAACTCATATAGATTAAAAGATCATTTAAGACAAGAAGATAACTAAAAAACTACATTCTTAAATGATCAAAAAGTTACATTATTAAGTTGACATTTATAACATTGCTTTATTATTTAATTTGCCTCCAGGAAGCTTAGAGAATATCAGGTTTCTTGGGGGCTTGTCTTTATCGTATGGTGTAGAAAAAAATGTTCAATATTTTTATCAAGTTTATGTTTAAAAAATGTATATGTGGCAAGAATTATAGATAGATAAAAACAAGATAAAAAAGGAGTGAAAAACTTGGAGTTACAGCATGGGGAAATTGTAATTAGTGATAAGATTAAGACTTTAATTAATATGGGGGATATAAGAGAGATTGATATAAAAGAAGGGTTAGAGAGACATAGAAAATGTGAGTTTGGAGCTATTAGTAATATTGATAAGCAAGTACAAAAAAGGAACGTATTAAAAAATATTGGTTGCAATATTATTGGAGTTTATAGAAGCATTATTACTGTCTTCTGGGTTGTCAGTGAATGGGATAGAAAAAGAACTTTAGTTTTTCTTCCAGATGAAATGTTTAATTAGGAGGTTTTACTATGAATAGAAAAAAGTTATTAAAACTTGAAAGCGAGTTAAGAGCTTTGGAAATGAACATAGAGCTATGTGGTGATTTGAACAAAGAAAAAGATTATGAAAATGATGATTTTATAGAAGAAATAGATGATGATGAGATTCCATTTTAAAAGTTATAGGGGGCTTGTCCCTCACTATTAAGTAATAAGGGGAGAGAATTATATGAGAAGAGAAATTAAAGGACAAGTATTTGATACAGAAAAAGATAAGTTAATATATGAAACATGGAAGAATGGTAGCCTTAGTGCTAATTATGAATTTGAAATTTTATATAAAAATGCTACTGGTGCATATTATATATACGAAGGTGGCGGACCAAAAACAAGATTTGCTGAAAAGTTAGGGAATATAGTTACTGTTGGTAGTTCTAGAATAAGACCTATAAGTGATATTGATGCAGAGATTTGGTGCCTTGAAAAGGTGTTACCATACGAATTACTAGAAAGGGAGGTTTAAGTCTATGGGAAGGCTTAATAAAGGCGAAGAAAAGCATGTACATTTTATAACTAATTTAGAGTTATACAAAAACTTTGAGGCAATAGTAAATGATGAAGGAAAAACAGTTAGTGCAGCAATAAGAGAATACATGATGAAGGTAGTTAGGAGAAATAAAAATGCTAAAGAGAGAAAAAATATTTAATTATGATACTAAAGATATGATAGGTATTATGAAATTTGATTTCTATGACGGGTGTTTAGCTAACTCATGGCATTGGAGAAGTGAAAGAAATGATTTTAGTAAGGAAGAGATAATAGAACTTCAAGATCAAGTTAATAATATTGTCTTTGATATACTTGGAGATTTCAAAAAGGTTAAAGCATTAGTAGATAAAGCTAATAAGGATAGAGAGGTATTATATTACGCTACCTTTAATAAGTTATTTAATTTCGTAATTAAGTTAACAGGATATAAGGAGGAGTATAATTATGTGTTTGCCTATAGAAGACATTAAAATAAATAAGGCACAGGAGGAATTTTTACAATATAGAGAAGATGTTAATTATAAGACTATGGCTATTATATTGTATATAGAAAAGCTTAAGAATAATAAGGAAGTATTGAAGGAATTAAAAAAGATAAAAAATTTACGTAGTTTTGAATATAAGTTAATTGAGCTATGCCTTAATAAATAAGGGCTTAGCTTAATTTTTTGCTTAAAATATGTTTAAAAATATGTACATTGGGAAGAATATAAATAGGGGGAAATAGTTGATTTTAAAGGAGCAGAAATAAACAAATGGAGAAGAAAAAAGATTTAAAAAGAATACCTTTTTATAAGTATTTAGTTATAAAAAGAAAATTACCAGCTAGGGCCACTATTGATATGATAGAAGGATTATATCAGGCGTATGGATTTTTTTATTGGTAAAATGAGCTACCAAAAGGATGTATTAGAAAGCTGTGATTTTGTATAGTGTTACAAAAATATACTTACTTGATAAAAAGTACTTGAAAAATCGAGAAAGTATAAAATAGTTGTAATTAATGATAAGGATCTAAAAAAATGATTATAAATAGTAAATATATGTAAAATTATTTCGCAAAATATTAGTTTTGCGAAATAATTAAGGGTATTTTTCAATATATTTTTATATTTCTAGATGTCAATTTAGGTACCAATAATTTATATTTTTCTAAATCAATTTATTATTAAAATGAAACATATAATAACTTAATCTTGCAAATAATAGGTTAAGAAATAAATAATTTTATGTAAAAAGAGAACCCAGCATTTTGCTAGATTCTAATTAAACTTGATAACTTTGAATATAATTTATACAATCCAGAGCTTTTATAGTATGAAAACTTATTTGATGAGTTGGGTATTTAAACTTCATTAATTCAAAGAATTTCTGCTTATTCATTTGTCCGTGAGTGTAAGCCTCTATATAGTCATATATAGTATCATCAGCCATTGGACCGATTACTATATCATAATTATGAGTGTTGCCACTGCGACAATTTACTACAAATTCAAGCCATTCATCTGAGTAATCTTTAAACTCTTTTATGTTTAGAGATTCTATATTTTTAACCTCATAAATATTTACTATTGGAGTGTTAAATTTTGTAGCCCACTTTTCAGCTTGCTCTTGTATTTTAGTGCAATAGAATCCCCAAGAAAAATCTTTAGTAAATCTATGTTTTCGAATTTCAGGAAATTCTATTTCCATATAACTGCCATGATATACAATTTCACGTTTCATTTCTATCCCCTTTATGTTTTTATTTTAATTATAACACAGTATTATAAGCCCTGTGCTATGGCAAATTTCACTAGTTTTGATTTTATAGAACTTAATGATTAACTCAGCTTCAGCTTTTGTAATCATATTATGCTTAACAAAATAGTTAGCTTTTTTGCATATAGAAAACTAGGAGGTGATACCATGGCCACAGCTATAGTTTTAAACAGCACCATTAACCTTAAATATGCAATAGAAAAGGAGGGAGCAACAAAAGTAAAATCTATGACTTTATCAGGGCTTGGTGAAAATGCTGATATTAGTAGTATTAAGAAAACTGTTGATGCTATTTCTATGTTGCAGACAGGTGAGGCAGTGGAGGTTAATCGTGTTAAGAATAGTTTTTTATATTAGTTTGAGGGGGTAGGGTACTTTGAATAATGTTCTTGTACTTAGTTTTATTGTAGAAGATGGAAGCAAGTTTAATATTACAATAACGGATCCAAAGATGAATCTTAGTGAAGATGAGATTAGAGCTGCTATGGAGATTATTAAGGATGAGAGTTCTAATGTATTTAAGAAAAGAATAGTAGCTCTTAATGGTGCGGAATTTATTGAGACTATAACTAATAGTTTATTTTAAGAAAGGGGGATGTAGATTTGACAGTTAAAGAAAAGTTTAAGGGGCTTAAAGGGAAAGTTAATTTGATTAGGTATAATGATGATAACGGTAAATATGAGGATGTGCCTATGAATGTTGTTAACATGAAGGAAGGTACTTCCAATGATGATATGTTAGATGTATTAAAAGCTATTGGAGATTTAAGTGAAGATATTGTTGAAGGTTTTAGACGAATAGATATTACAACTATTGAAGGTGAACCTATATGATGATACATTTTTTGTGTAGTGCATATAGAATTAATGTAAACAGGCTGGGAGGTGAGTGCTATGGGAAAGTTTCTTGAAGTAGGCAGAACTTTATCGGTAAAGTATGAACTAAATGAGAATGGAAACATAGTCACAAGGACCCAAGGTTTACCGAACTTGAAGGCAGATGCATCGCTAGAGAGTATTAAAAGAGAGATGGATGCTTTGAAGAAGATTCAAGGTGGAGTTCAAAAACAAATCTTAATCGGATATGAGGATTATGTTTTAAGGTAAAAAGTTTAGGGAGGAATAAGTTATGGCTAAAACATTACAAATGTCATTTATTACAGCAGCTGGATCAAAGGTATCTATGAATGTGGCTAATCCAAAGGATACTATAACTGAAGAAGAAGTTAAGAACTTTATGAATTTAGTTAAAGACAAAAACATTGTTGAAACAAAAGGTGGAGATATAATAGCCATCGATGGTGCTAAGATTGTTGAAACCAGTACATATCAATTAGATTTATCATAATATAAGGAGGAATTAGGTTATGACAGCAGTATTAAAGAAAAATGAAAGAAATTGTACAGCTTCTTTTATTAGAGAAGAAAACGGAAAGACTGTTACTGATAAAGTTAAGACTCCAACTCTAAAAGTTGACTGTGCAGCTGATGATATTGATGCAGTTATTACTAGTCTTGAATCTATAAAGGAAGGAACTAGATCACAAGTAGCTGTATCTGACACTAATATATTATCACAAGAAGCATAATTTAAAGTATGAGTAGCAAACTAAAAATAGTTGTAGTAACAGAAACTGGAGTAGAAAATGTATTAGCTATTGATAATCCTAAAGAAGATGTAACAGCTAATGAAGTAAAAGAGTTTATGAAAATAATGCAAGATGAGAAAATACATACTTTTAAGGGTGGACAGATAGAAAGGATTAAAGGAGCTAAGATAGTTACTACGAACAAAAAGAAGTTTCCAATTTATTAAGTATTAAGGATGGTAGAGTTTCTATCATCCTTTTTTAGAAGGGAGAAATTATAGTGGCGTTAAGTGAAAAAACAATAAGTACAGCATGTATTATAAGTAAGAGTTTGGATACAGGTTATGACAAAGAGAATAACTATGATATAACTATAACTAACTTAAAAGAAGAGACTAGTGCTGAGGATATGGATATTATTTCTGATGCTATTGATGAGCTGACAATGGGAAGTTCAAGTAGTACTACTAGAAAGCAAGTTAAGGAATTGATTGGGTAAAAGAGATCTCTCACGTGTGTGGGGGATTTTTTATAAGTTATATAGGCTAGTTTGAATATAAGTTATTTACCTATTTTAGAATTTACTATAAAAAGTAATCCTGCAATTACTAATGTTCATAAGGAGTTAGATGAAGCTCTTAGAAAAAAGGTTGCTGAATATGTTAGAAAAATTGATGTAGGAATAAAAGATATTGTTATTGAAAAAGAAAATTATAAAAATAGGAATAGTAGATTTAGGAGTTAAGCAAGATGCTACTTTTGATAAAGATTATTTTAAAGGAAAATATGGAGCAATACCGATTGTTCAATCATTTCTTGATAAAGGAAGTGTAGAATAATAATTTTCTTTAAGAATAAAACTCAATAATGTATAATTACAGTAATAGTAGTTGTTTTATAGGGAGGTGTATTGTTATAAAAGGTTTATTAGATCCTAAAGTGGATTTTGTTTTTAAGAATATATTTGGTTCGGAAAAGCATCCAGAGATATTAATATCTTTTCTAAATGCTATATTGAAACCAGTAAAGAAAATAGTGTCTGTTAAGATAAATAAAAATGATTTAGATAAACAGTTTATTGAAGATAAATATTCGAGGTTAGATGTAAAAGCAACAACTAGCAATGATGAAATAATTAATATAGAAATACAATTAAAAAATGAAAATAATATGATTAAGAGGAGTATATATTATTTAAGTAAAATGTATGAAGAACAGCTTAGTGAGGGAGAAAATTACTCTAAAATATCAAGAACAATATGTATCAATATATTAAATTTTAAATACTTAAGAACTAGTAATTTTCATACTGGATATAGATTAAAAGAAATTACTACTAATGAGGAATTAACAGATGTTATCGAACTTCACTTTGTAGAGATACCTAAGCTTAAAAGTGGTAGTGATGAAAAAGATATGTTAGTAGCGTGGACTGAATTTTTAAAAGATCCAGAGAGTGAAAAAGTTAGAGGTCTAGAATTAGAAGTAGAAGAAATAAGAAAAGCTAAAGATGAGTTAATAAGAATGAGTAATAATGATGAGCAAAGAATAATTTATGACATGAGAGCTAATGCCTTAAGAGATAAAATCAGTGAATTAGATGAAGCTGAGAAAAAAGGTATTAAGAAAGGAATTGAAAAGGGTATTAAGGAAGGTGCAAAGCAAGAAAAAATAAATAATGCTAAAAATTTCTTAAAGTTAGGAATAGATATAGAAACTATTTCAAAAGGAACAGGATTGACTATTGAAGAGATAAAAAATATAGAACTAGAAGAGTAGAGTCTTTTATGGAACTCTATTTTTTAGTAATATAAATTCACATTGCATACAATAAACCTTACCATTAACAGGCTGAAAATGCCTGTTATTTTCTTTTACAATGAAGTTTCCTTTAAGATCCTTTATAACAATATTATAAATTTCATTGTAATCCCTATCAGTAATATCTATAGTTTCATTATTTTCTATTAATTTGTCTAGTTCATTTTTAACAAAGGTACGTAGATTAATACCAAAGAATCCATGGGTATCTATATGAATTTTAGCATTATTGGTTATAGTAGCTGCTATTACATGACCTTGGTTTGCTAGTAAATATGGTAGCTCGTAGCCTTTTTTTATAGTAATAGAACCATCTTCATAGGTTACTTCTACTTTCTTAAAACTTTCACTAATTCCAAGTAGCCTTAGCCAGTTAGTAGGTAGAACTAACCTTCCTGTTTGCTGAGTACTCTTCCCATAGTAATAAAAAAATTCCATTAAAAAGATTTGCTTTTGATAAGAAATCAAAAGAATCACCATCTGAATTTGAAGTATTTATTAAATATAATGGTAATGAATATCAATATGGATTCAGGTTAGACGATAAGAAAGTAATAGAAGAATGGTTATATAGAAGAGATTTCAGAAGTAAGAATAAACCTAAATATAAGCCTTTATTTGAAAGAGAAGGTCAAATTATAGAGTGTGATTCTAAAATAGAGAATGCCAAAAACTTGGCAAATATAATAGAAGAGAATACATTATTTCTTTCAATTTGTGGTAATGCAAAGATTCCATATGTAAAGGATGTAGTTCAATGGTTTAAGAACACTAGAATATTAAATATGGGTGATTGTGATATTGAACAAATTGTTACACGAGGTGTTACTTCAAATGTAAGCGTCAAAAATTAAGTACCTAGATACTAAAATCTCCAATTGATAAAATTAAGAAAATGATATTTTATCAGGAGGTTAGGTATGTATAAAAAATTAAGTAATGATGAATGGAGAGAATATATAAATCGTTATTATGCTAGTGATGAAAATTTAACTGTAAAAGATTATTGTGAAGAAAAT
>NZ_JAHLOD010000082.1 GCF_018917145.1 Clostridium bornimense | reverse complement strand
GGAAACACTCTTTTAAAGAAGTACCACGTTAGTGGTCAACAAGGAGTAACAGAATATCCCTATGCCAATTCATATTTTAAATATCGACATTTAGGAGTAATTCTATACAGTCTATATAACATCTGCGATAACTATGTTAGGACAGGGACAGTATGATATAAAAACTGTATCATTATCAAAAGATGTTGTTCAGTCAATAGGTGGATTTAGGGTGTTGCAAGATTATGATATTGAATCTATTCCAAATGATTATGAAGCTGTAATTTTAATTGGTGGAATGACATGGAGAGATGAAAATGCAAAGCAGGTCAAAACTCTTGTAGAGGATTGTTATGAAAAAGGAAAAATATTAGGTGGTATATGTGATGCATCTGCTTTTTTAGGTACAGTCGGTGTTTTAAATGAAGTAGCGCATACAAGTAATGATTTGAATAATTTAAAACAATGGGCTGGTTCTATTTATACAGGAGAAAAGAAGTACATTGCGAAACAGTCCGTTAGGGATAAAAATATAATAACAGCTAATGGTACAGCACATATGGAATTTGCAAAAGAAATTTTACTTGCTTTAAATGTTGCTAGTGAAGAAAGAATAGTGGATCTGTAAATTAAAAAAATGACAGCTTTCTATGATAAAATAAAATTATTATAGGAGGCTGTTTTTTATGAGAAAAAGAAAAGAAAGAATGAGTTAAGGAAAAAAGAACATTATTGCTGCATTACTTAAGGAATATGATATTCAATCAGCTGAAGATATTTATGGGTTTGAAGTTAGTGAAGGTATGGTTTCAGATATAACTGATAGGCTATTACCTGAAATCGAAGGTTGGCAAAATCGTCCCCTTTCAGAAGTATATCCGATAGTTTATATAGATGCTGTACACTTTTCTGTTAGGGATAATCATGTTATTAAAAAACTTGCTGCTTATGTTATTCTTGGTATAAATGAAGAAGGGCGTAAGGAAGTTCTCAGTATACATGTAGGACAAAATGAAAGCAGTAAATACTGGCTTAGTGTGCTAAATGAGCTTAAAAACCGTGGTGTAAAAGATATACTCATTCTTTGTGCTGATGGTCTTACAGGAATTAAAGAATCTATCAATGTAGCATTTCCCAATACTGAATATCAACGTTGTATTGTTCATCAAGTTAGAAATACATTAAAATATGTAGCTGATAAAGATAAAAGATCCTTTGCAGCAGATTTAAAAACTATTTATCATGCCCCTTCAGAAGAAGTTTCTCATACTCGAATGTTAGAAGTTACTGAAAAATGGCAACCTCATTATCCTAATGCAATGAAAAGTTGGTCTACAAATTGGGATGTAATAAGTCCTATATTTAAATTTTCTCCAGATGTAAGAAAAGTAATTTACACTACAAATGCTATAGAAAGTTTAAATAGTACATATCGTAGATTAAACCGTCAAAGAAGCGTATTTTAGGGGTGATACTGCACTATTAAAAGCTTTGTATTTAGCTACTTTTGAAGCTACAAAAAAGTGGAATTTACCATTACGAAATTGGGGTAAGGTTTATGGAGAATTATCAATAATGTACGAAGGCAGATTACCGGAATAAACCTACCGGTTTTACACTTTAAAAAAATACACCCGTTTAAGGGTGTTCTTGACATGCATATTTTTATTTATTATATTGTAATCAAGGTATAAGTACTAAATTATGGTGCCTATACCTTTAAAATAATTATCATAGAAAGCTATTTACAGAGTTTTCTTCACACACTCTATTGAGAAGTTATATCTTTTAATTTTTCTTCACACACTCCATTTGTATCGATTGCACCATTTATAATATCCGGATCTTGAAACTTCTAACTTAGTGAACATCCAATTGATACTCCAATCTTTGACTTTATAAAAATATTGAATAGTTAAATACTTAGGCTCTAATTTTCCACGGGATAAAATCGCCTCCTTTTGAATTCCTTCACTTTTTTAATAGTTCTACCACCATAGCTTTTTATTCTAGCTGACGCTTTAAACACATGTTCTCTCTACAAAGTCTTTCTAATTCATCTATTTCACCATCAGATTTATGATGTCCACGCTTATCTATTAAACCATCTTTTCCATCAACTTTATATTTATGTATCCATGTATAAACTTGAGTAGATCTAAGCATATTTGACGGCAACTTTTAACTCCTGAGATGTAATATTTTGCTGCCTAAATTTTGTCTTCAAAAGAATATTTATATTGTTTGACCATAAAAAATACCTCCAAAGTAGATTTGGGTTATTTACCAAAATTTAATACAATTAGTGACAACAAAGTATATTTTTTTACTTTTTGTTATATATCAATACATTAATGTGATATAATACCAATATACATTTTAAATTATTTAAAATATGGAGGGAAATATGAATAAAACTAAATTTATAACTATTGTTATTGTAATTATTTTAGCATTAAGTGTAGCTATTGGTATTGTATATCCATTATCTATATATGGAGAATACCAATGGAATTTAGTATGGAGTGATGAGTTTAATGGTGATACATTAAATAAAGATAACTGGATTTATGATATTGGAGGAGATGGCTGGGGGAACAATGAACTTCAGTATTATACAGATAGAAATGAAAATGTTAGAGTTGAAAATGGTCATTTAGTTATAGAGGCAAAAAAAGAAGAATATGGTGGAATGGGTTATACATCAGGAAGAATAAAAACAAAGGGGTTACAAGAGTTTAAATATGGCAGAATAGAAGCAAAGATGAAAATGCCTAAAGGTCAAGGATTATGGCCAGCATTTTGGATGTTAGGTGCTAATATGGATTCTAATATATGGCCGACTTGTGGCGAAATAGATATTATGGAACATGTTAATAATGCGGAAAATATTCATGGTACTATACATTGGGATTATAATGGATATCAAACTTATACTGGTAGAACTAAATCTGATATAGAAGAATATCATATTTACGCAATTGAATGGGATGATGAATCTATAAAGTGGTTTGTTGATGATAATAAATATCTTGAAGCTAATATTAAGAATAATATAAACGGAACAGATGAGTTTCATAAGTCGTTTTTCATTTTATTTAACTTAGCCGTAGGGGGAAATTGGCCTCAGTCACCAAATGGAAATACAAAGTTCCCAGCTAAAATGATGGTTGATTACGTTAGAGTATATGAGAAAGGTAAAGTAATTGACAGTGGATCTAATGAAAATAACGGGTCAAAAGATGATAAAGTTGAAGATGTTCAAAAAGTATCTTTACCTATCTTTGATATTAAGGGTGGCAAATATGCTACAAATCAAAATATAAAAATAACATCAGCTACAGATGGAGCGATTATAAGATATACTACTGATGGAAGTGAACCAAATAAAAATTCAAAGGAATATAAAAAGCCTATAGAAATAAGTAACAATACAACAATAAAGGCTAAGGCCTATAAATCTGGTATGAATGAATCGTCAACGGTAACAGAGGTATATGAAATAGTTAAATCATTTGGTGAAAATAGTGAAGAAGGTAAGGAAGAAAAGATAAACGATATAACATGGCATTTATTAAATAAACCGTTAAAAGAACTAGGTACAATAAATAGTTCTATGTCTATTGAAACAGGAAGTATAACAGGCTGGCAGCCAGTTAAGTTAATCAAGGAAACACCGTTGCTTTGGTATACGGATAAATTAAATAATGTGATTATAGACGGAAATTGGAGTTTTAATTTATGGACAGATGTTCCAAAAGGAAAAAGTAATGTAGTTGTAGAGTTATATAAAGTTAGTAATGATGGAAAAAAAGAAGATTTAATATGTAAAAAAGTACAAGATGTATCGACTACAGGAACAGGAAACCATATAACTAAATTTGAATTTGGAGAAAACAAAATAAGTTGTAATGATGAAAGAATAATGATAAAAATATATAAGGTTTCTGGTAATGATGTTACTATGTGTTATAACGGAAATGATTTTGATACAAAATTATATGTAGGAAATAAAGTTAAAGAAGATACTAGTGAAGTAATTAACGTAATACAAGATAAGAAGTGGCACTTGTTAAGTGGTAAGGTAAAGGATGGTAGTGGTATTGCCGGAGAAACTATGGAAACGGTAGCTAGTAAAACAACAGGATGGCAACCAGTGAAAGATTTAGATAATATGGGAAGATGGTGGTATACAACTATATTAAACGGTATTTACCCAAAAGGAAAATGGAATATATCAATATGGACTGATGAACCTAAGTCAAATTCAGCAGTATCTGTTGAAATATATAAAGTTAAGTCTGATGGAAGTAATGCTGCCCTATTAGCAAGAGATACAAAAGATGTATTTACCACTGGAACAGGAAACCATAAGACTACATATTCTTTTGATATGCCAGATACTATACTTAAAGATGAGAGAATAATGATAAAGGTAAGAAAAGAATCTGGAGAAGAAGTGAAGATATGTTATAACGGAAATGACTTTGATAGCAACTTAATAATAGAATAACAAAAAAGTATAGATGTGAATTGAGAGATTTTTGGGTATACAGTAAGCTTTAGTTTCCAAAATAACTTTATTATATATATGTTTTAATAAAGTTTCTACATTCTAGAGTGTGTGAAGAAAACTCTGTATATAGCAATTTACTCTTGGGTCTTATAATAGACCCTTTTCTCATATCAGCTGCTGAAACTTTGGTATTCCTTAATAGGGAAGCTCGAATTCGAAAAGGGCAAGGAAGCTTATTAGGATAGGGATTATATAGAGCAGTAGCAGGGGTGAAGGTAGAGAACTGCTGCGATTATGAATAGAAAAAGTTGGAGATAAAAATGTATTAGTATATAATTTAGATATATTACTACAAATGAGAATTTAAGAACAAGTAAAAAATAGGGACTTATAATGAAGATTATTAATAAATTTGTAAGGTTGTGAGTTGAATTGAAATATGTATTATTAAGTGCTGATAGTGATACATCTGTTTATTTAGTTCCAGATGAAATGGCTAATAACTTAAAAAAATACTGTATAGATTTCTGTAACAAATGGTTATATCAAAGCTCATATGCAAAAAAATATCACATAGGTGGCAGTATTTGTTATAATGAAAAGGACTTTATTGAATATGTTAACACATGGATTTTTCCAGATGAGCCATCCGTGTTAATTGAAACAATTGGATGGATTAACTCAAAAGCAGATATTCCTGAGAAGTATAGAGAGTGTAAATGGTTCAATTTTTAGTTATACATTTTTTAAATAGTTAAGTAGAAAATTTATATGGAGGATGTTTAATGAAATATTGTTGTACTGAATTAGAGAGAAAAGGCACCTGTTATCATGAATTCCAGAAAGGAAAGTTCAATGATTCTTTTTGGGAGAAAGATTCACTTTTAATACACGATGATATTTTTTATAATTTAGATTTAGCAGATTTATTCTATAGTGTTGTTCCTTCATATGATGAGTCAGGAGAAACAGAGATAACTTTAAGTCAATGGAATGAAATATGCTTTAGAGCATCAGAAATTGGTGGAGAAATAAAGGTGGCTATAAAAGAAGTAGATAGTTGGGCTAAAACTATTTTTGAAAATTATGATGTATTTACTATCATAGGGGTATAAATTTCAAATTGTAAAGAAAGATAAATTACCTTAAAAAAGCCGTAATATAGTTTAAAGGTAAGTTTAAAAATATACGTGACGTAACTTTTTAAAGTCATATTAAATTCATATATTGGTCATATAACTGTCACAATATATTGTTATATTATAGTTGTAGTTAATGATAATAGTTAATTTTTTTCAAATCATTTTCCTTTTTATATAAAGAATGGTCTTTAATGATCATTCTTTTTTTGTTATTTAGAATACAGGAAGATTTGTGGTACTGTCAATAATTTTGGATAATATATATATTTATATAATTATAAGCAATTAAATTTATATATAAGCTCAATTATATATTTATAAGATTATAAACAAATAAGATTTTTTAAAAATAAGTTTATATATAATGTTATTTATATATTTATAAGAAATTATATTTTTATATATCTGATGTGTCTTAAGAGATTAGCCCTAGCTTCAGCACATGAGATATATAAAGCTTAAGGAAGCTTATAAGTATGGGGATTATATAGAGCAGTAGCAGGGGTGAACGAAGAGAACCGGTGTGGTTATGAATAGAAGATATTTGGGACGAAAAGTTATTGGTGTATAATATAGGTATATTATTACAAATTAGCGTTTAAGAGCTAGTAGATAAATAGGAATTTGTAAAGGAGTAAAATAGTATGAGAAAAACAATTTTATTTGTAATTTTGCAACAATATGCAGATTGGGAAGCAGCATATATCACATCCGCAATAACGATGTTAGGACAGGGACAGTATGAGATAAAAACTGTATCGTTATCGAAAGATGCTGTTCAGTCAATAGGTGGCTTTAGAGTATTGCCAGATTATGATATTGCATCTATTCCAAAGGATTATGAAGCTGTAGTTTTAATTGGTGGAATGACATGGAGAAATGAAAATGCACAACAGGTCAAAACACTTGTAGAGGAGTGCTATCAAAACGGAAAAGTATTGGGCGGCATTTGTGATGCTTCTGCTTTTTTAGGTACAGTCGGTGTTTTGAATGACGTAATTCATACAAGTAATGATTTGAATGACCTGAAACAATGGGCTGGTTCCATTTATACAGGGGAAACAAAGTATATTGCGAAACAGGCAGTTAGGGATAAAAATGTAATAACAGCTAATGGCACAGCACCTATGGAATTTGCAAAAGAGATTTTGCTCGCCTTAAATGTTGCAAGTGAAGAAAGGATAGCAGAGTGGTATAATTTTCATAAATTGGGTTTCTATACTGCATCTATACCTAAAATGTAATTCCAGTTTAGCGAGTAAAGGAAACTTTGGACAAAGAGTTCTCCAAACACTCTTATAAATCATAGCTAGTTACATATTAAAGATGTTTGTCCAAAGTAGAAAGCAATTCACTCTGGGGTCTTATAATAGGCCCTTTTCTCATACCAGCTGCTGGAGCTTTGGTATTCCTTTTAAGACAGCTCCTATTCGAAAAGGGCAAGGAAGTTTCTCCTCCATCTTTAGCAGCAGCTTATGATGGAGGAATTATAGGTCACTGCCAAAGATTCTGGAGAAACAATTATAATTATAAGTTTATATATAAGTATAAAATTATATTTATATATAAACATAATTTTATATTTATATAATTATTTAAAATCTTAATTATATACTTTTAAGCAATTAAGTTTGTATATAATATAATTTACTTATAAGTATAATTATAAGCAATTAAGAAAGTGTATTTTATATTTAGAGTTTAAGAAGATGATATGTTTTAGATTAAAGTTTTTAATATATGTGACGTAATTTTTAAGTTTATATTTATTATCTATATAGTATTGCTATATATGATATTGATATAATGGCGCCTGGTCCACCACCCTAAAAAGTACAAGCAATATAGCTAGTATATGTAACCTATAAAGGTGTTTTACGGCAAGCTCCAACCACCTTTATAGGAACATATACACGCAACAGCTTGTCCTTTATAAGGGTACCCGGTGGGCGCTATAGGTATTCCTTTGGGGTCTACACATAAATGTGGGGAAGGAAGTTTCGATAAATTTTGAGAACAAAATTCAACGAAACAAACTAAAAATAATCCGCTCGATAAATTATCTATCACGAAATTTAACGACCGGATTATTTTTTTATGTATCTAAATGATTTTATATTATTAAAGTTATTGATAAGTAACCATTTAAAAGAAGTCAAATATGGCATTCCTTTGGGGATGTCTTTGACTTCTTTTATTTTATGTGCAGGTTTTGAATTGCCGATAGGATCTTGGAGAATAGCATGCCTTACTATACCCTATCGGCTTTGAAATTATAGCACATAAAAACATTGTATAAATGATATGATAAGAATGTAGAAAAATGATCATTTAAGAATGCACATTTATTTGTTATATTAATGTATAATTACCAAAGATGATATTGGAGGTAATTATGATTATAACGACAAAT
>NZ_JAHLOD010000081.1 GCF_018917145.1 Clostridium bornimense | reverse complement strand
CAATATCCGATACCAGAAAATAAGAGAATACTTGCTTATAAAGCAGAGTTAGAAGCAAAGAAAAAAAGAGCATCATGATAAATGCGACTAACAACGTAGTCGCATAATCATATATCTTTTATTTATTTTGATTGTCTACTTGACAGGAGTCAGATCACAAAGAAGTCAGATCAGAGTGCGGCAGTTTTTTTGCAAAATATAAGTGCAGGGCACAGGTATATATCAGTGCACAATTGTCAGTTCACAGTGCACAGTTGCTGTGCACTGAATTGCACCTTATGCCATCTAAGCCCTGAAATTGCGAATTGTAAATTCATTGAATTGAAAAAGAGATATCGCTAACAATTTTCCATTTGTTAATGCGACATCCCCTTTTTATCTTCTTAATAACTATAACCAAAAACATTAATCTATAATATGTTTTTCAATTATCCCATAAATTATAGATCCCTTTTTCTTCCCGCCATAAACTTTTTCTATTCCAAGGTCTTCAAAGTTATTAATCCCCCTTCTTTCTTTTATGACTACTCTCTTTTTGCAAACCCTAATAGCTTCTCTAATGATTTCATTTGTTAAAGTACTATGTGCTGCAAAATCTCTAAAAGAGTTGATTGATGTAGACTTTTTATTAGGTTCCTTAAACATGGGATCTAAATAAACTACATCAAAACTACTATCGCTTTGTGTTTTAAGATAAGTTTCGTAAGACTCATTAATTATTTTTATATTTTCTACCCTATCCCCGTTAATATCTCTATAATTTTCTAAACCATTTTTAGTTAAAAAGGCAATATACTTATTAATCTCCGTACCAATAACAAAACCTGTTTTTCCTACTAATGCAGAAAATATTAAAGAATCACTAGCAAGACCTAATGTACAATCCAATATACTATTACCTTTTTCTAATTTTGTTGCTTCTAGTAATGCTACTTTTTCTCCTTGCAATATTGATTTAATCTTTAGTTCTGCCACGCTAGGATGCCAAAATAATGTATTCTCGTCATTCTTTAGAGTAATCCTATCTTTTTCTACTATCATCAAATAATCCACGTCATCTTCTTCAATTGTTCTTCTTATACTGGCACTTTTTCTTTTTATATATGGTATACTTAACTCCTTAGCTATAGCTTTAGCTTTATCATTTAATATTTCATTACTTTCTCTTATGGTAGTTACTGCAATTTCCATTTATATCCTCTATTTCTTTCTTTTCTTGTTATACAATTAATATTATACTATTCTATTTCTCATTTCTCCCTTATAGAAACTATCAATATTATTTACTACTTCCTTTAATAATCTAGTTCTAGCTTCTATTGATGCCCAAGCAACATGTGGTGTCATAATAAGATTTTCCTTCTTTTTAACATGTAACAATGGATTTTCTTTTTTTATTGGTTCTATTGTAAATACGTCTAATGCTGCTCCTGCTATTATTTCTTCGTCAATAGCTCTTGCTAAATCTTCATCTACAACTATTGGACCTCTACCCATATTGATTAATACTGCATTTTTCTTCATTTTACACAAATTCTTATAATTTATTAATCCTTCTGTATTTTCATTTAATGGAGCATGAATCGAAATAATATCACAAGTTTCTAATAACTCATCTAATTCTAACCTTGTATAATCATTATTATTATTTCTACCTGAAGTTGAATAATATACAACTTCAGCACCAAAAGCATCTGCAATATGAGCTACCCTTATTCCGATAGCCCCCAAACCAATTATTCCCCATCTCTTACCTTCGATATCATTGTAAGGATTACTCAAGTCTGTAAACAATCCTGACTCACTATATTTACCACTCTTTACATAGTTATCATAATAACTTATTTTATCATATAGACTAAGCAATGTAGCAAATGTATGTTGTGCCACTGTTGGCGTTGAATATCCTGCTACATTGGTAACTGCTATATTATTAGCCTTTGCATACTCAATATCAATGTTATTATATCCAGTAGCTAATTCACAAATTAATTCTAAATTTTTAGCTTCTTTTAGTTTGTCTCCATTTAAAATTACTTTATTTACAAATATAATATTAGCATCTTTTATTCTTTCAACTATATCTTCATCTCTAGTTTCATCATAAAAAGTTACTTCACCAAATTTACTAAATATATCAAAATCTAAATCTCCTAAAGTTCCTTTTTCGAGCATTACAATTTTTCTCATCCAATCACTCTCCGTTATGTATTTGTACTAATTATACTACATATATATTTCTTATATATCAAATTTCACTATTATTATTTTTAAATATAACATTATTCTTTGAAAGTAAATATATTAACATAATCGAAATCAATATTGTAATAGTAACTATAATTCCGCCTTCTGGTCCAAAGGTACCTCCATTCAAAATATTATCTCCTATATTTTTTGTAGTGTACAACGTTCTTGTCTTATTACCACTTACTAGAAAACCAAAAACATTACCTTGAAAATAGTTCCAAGTTATGTGGTATCCAATTGGCAGCCATAAATTGTTAGATTTGATATACATATAGCCAAATAAAATACCCATTAAAAATATGTTTATAAAAGATAAAATTGTAATACCTGGATTCAATGCATGTAATGCTGAAAATATCGCAGCAGATACAATTAGAGGCATCCATTTATTGTGAGTTTGTTTAAGAACATTTATACAATATCCTCTAGCAAACATTTCTTCACCAATTCCTACGAAAATAAATACTATCAGTGCCATTACTAATGAAAAAGAGAAATTTGGCTTATTAAGAGTTGTAGTGACCTCAGCATTTCCTGTAAAAATCAAAATAAGAAATACTATTGTCATAGAAATTGCACCAAAAATTAATCCGATACTTAATTCTTTGAAAGATTTTCTTATATTCTTTAATCCAATATCACTTATTGGTCTATGCTCTAGAACTTTCCAAAATATTACCACAGAAAATATCAATGACATATTACTTAGTATAGTAATTATAAAACCAACTCCGGTGGATGGATCATTCATTTCTGTAAAATTAAAATCAATATTAATACTAGTATTTGTCATACTCAAGTTTCTGATAGTATTCTTAATAAAGTATATAATCATAGGTATACCTGAAACAATTAAAGCTATAATTGTAAAGGTGATAAGTACTATAATGATTTTCCATGCACTCCTTATTTGATTTTCCCTATTTTTAAATATATTCATTTTATCTCACCTCTAACATATTTTATCATATATTACATTATCATGATATTAAGTTTCTTTCTATTCATTCCATAAATTGATAAAGAGATTTATCTTTTCAGACAAATCTCCTTATTCTAAAATTGTAATTCTAAATATTCTCTTTTATAAATTCCTTTATTTCAGTCCATGCATTTTTGCTTTCTTCTAATGAAGGAATTAGTAATTGGAAATCATGGGACATTTCTTCATAAATACTTATTTTAATATTTACTCCTGACTTTCTTGCCTTTTCTGCTACTTTTTTTGCATCATCTAATAATATTTCATATGATCCTACTTGAATAAGTAAATTAGGAAATCCTTTGTAATCTCCTAACACTGGTGATGCATAGGGATCTTTTAGATCTTTTTCTTTAAAATAAAAGGTTTTTTCTATTTGATTTCCCATAGCCAAACCATTTCTGCCCAAAATAACATCTTTGTCTGTATTTAATTTCACAGAAGGAAAATCATTAGCTGCATTAGTCCAAGGTGAAATTGCAATAACTGCTTTAGGTAACGGAATATTATGGTCTTTTAAATATAGCGTTGTAGCTAATGTTAAATTGCCACCAGCTGAATCTCCTATTATAATTATCTTATTATTATCATATCCTTCCTTAAGCAACCACTTGTATACTTTCACAGCATCATCAAGAGCAGCAGGATATTGATGGGTTGGTGCAACACGATAATCTACACTAAATACTTCAGCTCCTTCTGCACAATTAGAATACTCTACTGCAATTGTCCTATATTGATTACAAAGAGCTACTATATAGCCACCTCCATGAAATTGTAATATAATAGAATCACTTTTCCTTTTTATAGGCATTAAATGTTCTACAGGAATACCCTCTACCATTAACTTCTCATACTTAAAATCCTTAGGTGCTTGCCATGATGAAGGTATAATCTCTCCTATAGGTAGGTTATCAATATACGGTATTACTTTATCTAATGCTTCCTCAATTATTTTTTTTTGCTCAATATTCATACTTATCTCCTTTATTATCTATTAACTTGTTTTATTATAGAATATTTTTACATATATGTAAATTATATAAAGGAGTTAATTTCATAAAAATCATACAAAGGCAGAATATACAATATTTAGTGTATATTCTGCCTTATTCTTGTAAACCTATATTTTTTCATTATTATATTCATAACTAATTACATTCTTAAGCAAAAATGCTTGCACTAATATTAATAATAAATATGAAAGAAAAAACACTCTCTCTCCAGATGCAAATACTGTAGGGCTCATTCCCATTACAATGCCAGATGCGAATATCGCTAAGAAAAATAATGCTACTATCTTTGCTTCTCTACTATATTCTAAACAATTCAAAATATACCATGCAAAGAATAGCATCCAAAAAATTAATACAGCTATATTAAACAGCATCTTAGCGCTATAAACCTGCCATATAACACCATCATCTATCCCATTAACCGTGTTTTTTGCTATAATAGTTATAACACATAAAAATAGATAACTCAATTGATCTAAATAGCTTTTCCTTAATGTTAAAATTCCTAACAATAACAAAAGTATTGTAAAAAACGGAAATCCTTGTATGAAAACACTCTTTAAACAATGAATTACTCCAAGCATTGCCTTATCAAAAAAGTTATACATGTCAAAGTTTTGATACCATCTTAACACCTCTGCATCATATCTAATTACGTTACCTGGCGCAGCATATTGAATTGCTGCATTAATTAATCCAAAAATAGCAAGTATAATGTAGCCCTTTGGTATCCTCTGCTTTTTATAGATTAAATATCCAAAACAGAATAATATCATACAAATAAATACTGCAGCAGTCTGCTCTGCATAGCAGGCTAAGAAAACACCAATCCATGCAAAAATCATATCTATCTTTTTAACTTTTTTACCTGCAACTTCTGCTAAAAATGGGTACAATCCTATTAGTAACATAATACCAGGTAATAAATAATTAAATGATCCTGTTACCCATAATATCGAAAAATTTACTATTGAATCTGGCATTATAACAAGAAATATGGATATTAAAGAATACAATAAAAAACATTGTTTATCAGTAATATCTTCTTTAAATAAAAGAATAATTCTATATATATATACTGGTACTAACACATATATAATTGAGTTACATATTTTCCAAATCTTCAATGGTAAATTTAAATATATAATATCAAGAAGTTGTAGTGGTATACGTCCTCCCCATAATTTATAAAAATCTTTACACCATGCTAATACTGATGTATTTTTTAAAGTTTGCTGATATACTATATCATCTCCATCTAACAACACCACATTATGATGAATCCATAAAACATATAATAGAAAAATGAATAACGGAATATACTTATACAACTTTTGTATTTTATTTTTCATCGATGTAATACTCCTCCTTTGGATACAATACATAAGAATTACCTTCTCTGTCTTCAAATAAAACTGCTACTTTTCTCGAGTCCTCTTTTAGCATCTTAACATTTCCATATGCAAGAACTCCATCACCAGTACATAATTCATCACTTACAGAATCGTCTTTAGAATTAAAAGCATATGGATATGTTTTTAATTTATAGGCATTTTTCTCCTCTTTATCTACTAATAAAATTGACGCCTTCTTATAGACATTATTTCCTCCGCCTAACACCCAATTGTAATAATTATAATTTATATCAGTATTTTTAGTTGCTGCTGTTACATACAATACTCCATCTTTGTCTGTGGATACTTCTTCTATATAAAGAACTCTATTTTCATTAGTCTCAATTATAGGAATTGATGTTATATCAATTACTTTTGTATGATGATTCACTAAAATATATGAAAACATAAACAGTAATGTACTTACTAAACAAATACCAACTCCCAAAATTGTCTTCATTCTTCCCTTTCTTTCTTCCAACATATTTTTCATACTTCTTCTCCAAATCTTTAATTATAAACATTTACAACATCCATTGTATTTATTTCATCGACTAAAATATTTGTAATTTATTTAAGTTTGTTCCAATAAAACATGGTAAGTATAGCATGTTTCATTTCAAAGGTCAATGATATAACCTTACCTAACAATAGATTTATTACAACATCCTAATTACAAAAAGAAATTGTTAAAAAACAACTAAAGTCATTCTTTAACAATTTCTATCTATACATAATGTTATTCAGCTAATTCTACATTTATACTATCTTCACTATCATAAATTTCTTTATCAAACATACCTTCAGATTTAGCTACTACAAGACACGTAGCTGAATCTCCTACAACATTTAATGATGTAACAAGCATTTCAATCGGTCTATTTATAGCTAATATTAATGAATAAGCTAATAATGCTGCATCATTATTGTATCCCATTCCTGTAAGAACAGTAAATAATATTATAGCTCCTGCTCCTGGTGCTGCTGGAGTCCCTATTGAAGCAATAAGTGCTAATAATGCTATTACTACTATATTCGAAATTGTAACATCATACCCTGCACTTGATGCTATAAATATTGCTGCAATAACTTGCATTATCGCTGTACCATTCATATTTATTGTCATTCCAAGTGGTAATATAAAAGATGCTACATCTTCACTTACACCTAATTCCTCAGTAGTAGTCTTTGTATTTAGTGGAAGAGTCGCTGCTGAAGATGATGTTGAAAATCCGAATAAAGCCACCTTCGCAATTTTCTTAATAAAATTCACTGGATTAACCTTAGCTCCAATTCCTACAAAAGCTGCATACCCAAATACTAAGAATATTAGTAATGCACATACTGTTGTAACCACATATACAAGTGCTGGTTTTAAATTCTCAACACCATATATTGCAAATGTTCTTGTTATAAGAACAAAAATCGCAACTGGTCCAAACTTAGTTATTACAAAACTTAAAAATACAGTTATAATTTGATTTACGTCTTCTAAAATGTTTTTAAGTACTTTTATTTTATCACCTAATACATTTATTGATAGCCCAGTTATTACAGCTACAAAAACTATGGCAAGAACACTTCCATTTGAAGAAAACGCCTCAGTTATATTACTAGGAACTGCATTTACTATTATCATTAATGGATTATTTGAATTGGCTGTAGCAGATTTTGCAACTACATTATCTACATTAGTTGTAAATAACCCCATACTCTTTATTAAAAATCCAATTGCTCCTGCTAAGATAAGTGCACAAAATGACGTAATTATAAATCCTAATATTGTTTTATAAGAAATACGTCCAAGTTTCTTTGTATCACTTATTTTACACATTGCAAGAGTAATTGATGTAAATACCATAGGAACAATTACTAATTGTAATGACTTAACGAAAAGTTGTCCTAAAATATAGAATATACCTATTGCATTTGTAGCACCTTCTGCTGAAATGTCTTGGAACAATAAATTATTTATAGTATTCCACAAACTACTATCAGCACCTATATGCTCTCTTAAGAATATACATCCTATTCCTACCAATAATCCTAGTGCTAATGAAATTGCCATTTTTATAGCTAACTTATTACCGCTATTACTAATCTTCTTATTCACTTTTTTCTCTCCTCATTAGTTAATTTCCCAAATTAATATGACTTAATAACTATATAAGGTTAGCATGCTATGAGTTTTTAAAATATAAAAAAGCCTTCCGCAAATACGGAAGGCTATAACACTCAATTTATATATCTAGAATTTTTATTTTCAACAAAAATCAAGATTTACTAAAAAGCATACTATATCTTCCTTACTGACTTCTCGAATCAATTTAAAGGGATTTTTTCTGTAATTTTATCATCTCATCATTAATTTGTCAACTATATTACTTTTGCTTTAGACTTACTCCTCTATACTCTTTATATGTTATTTAAAAATCGTAACATATGATACATACTTTTTTTGATATATATTATATATTAAATGTAATAAATATTGATAGTGTAAAGTTTGCTATGAAAAAATAATATAACAAAAAACACTATCTTTTTGAAAATTTAAAGTAGTAAATTACAGAAATAATTTAAATTTGAGCATGACAAAAAGACCTTTAATGAAGGCAAAAAAATTTATATTTGGTTATATAATCCGTTAGGAAGCATTTTTTTCTTGGATATCTAAAATAGCTTGCTGTCCTAACCTGATTAATATTTGCCATTTGGCAGGCATATTATCGATACCATCAAGAGCTTCAAGTTCATTAAGTGGTTTCCAATAGTTATATGGATGAGGTCTTAGAAAGTTATAATATGCGACCCA
>NZ_JAHLOD010000080.1 GCF_018917145.1 Clostridium bornimense | reverse complement strand
TAAAGCAGAATTAGAAGCAAAGAAAAAAAGAGCATCATGATAAATGCGACTAACAACGTAGTCGCATCATCATATATCTTTTATTTATTTTGATTGTCTACTTGACAGGAGTCAGATCATAAAGTGTATCAGCTTTTTTAATTACTTCCTGTTGCTTATCACTAATATATTCAACAATTCGACACTTCTTTTCATTTTTTATATTATTAAGTTTTTATTAAGCATCTACTTGTAATAATTTTTAACACAATTTCGTCACAAATTACTTATATAATTTGAATATATTAATAAACTATATACATTTAATAGATAGGAATGTAGATTAGGAAGGGATAATATATGAAAATGATAACCTTAGAAGATATAAAAAAAATAGGACTTTGGATTAGTAACAAAGGAAGAAAGTTAGAAGAATATAGATGGAAATACCACTTTGGAAAAGGTGCTAAAGATGATATATTAAAGGAATTAAAAAAATATCAAAATGACGATGGTGGATTTGGTAAGGGGTTAAATCCCGATTGTTTAACAAATGCCTCTTCACCTTTAGTTACAGCTATGGCATGCAAAATTTTATATGAAATAGGCTGTACTGAGAGTAATGATATTATTGAGGCAGCACTACAGTATTTTGAAAAAAATCATTTTGATGAAAACACCTGTACCTGGAGTACTGTAATAAAAGAAAATAATAATGCACCTCATGGTACATGGTGGCATTTTGATGAATATGGTAATAACACATGGGGATTTAATCCCTCTATGGACATCGCTGCTTTTATGCTCTATTGGACAAAACGAAATAGTAAAGGTTTTAAGATGGCTTCCAAATCCTTTAAGAAGGGTCTTAAAAGATTATATTCTGTTCACCAAATGGATATTAATGAGTTAAATTGTTATATAAACGCATTGACTATTGCAAAAAGCAGACAAGAAAAATTTGATTTTGATTTAATATCAATGGAAAAGAAAATTGCTAAATTAGCCTCTTTAGCAATATATAGTGATAGCTCTAAATGGATAAGTGATTTCATGCCTCAACCACTAGATTTAATTGATTCTATAAATGGTGATAACATAATATTATATCCTTATCTCAACAGCAAATTACATGAAAATGCATCATTATTTATAGATGATTTTCACACTAATGGTCTTAGAGATATTCCTTGGACATGGGGAGTTAATTATTCTGAGTACTTTGAAGCTTCCAAAAATCAATGGAAAGGTATATTGATTTTAGAAAAAGCTCTAAAATGTAAACGTCTTGGTTATATAGAACCATATTGTAATACAAAAATAGCATAAATATAAAAGAGCAAATTATTATCACTAAAGTGAGGATAATAATTTGCTTTTTTATAATTAAAATAATTAATTTTCATTATTGCCAGCCTAACTTTTCTACAAATATGCAATTAAATATCCTATTTATTTTACATAGTATACTTAATTATATTAATAATTTTAAAATAAAAAGTTTTCACGTGAAACATGTAAAAAAATAGATTCTAATTCTAACACTTCTTCTTTTGTAATAGCATATATTATTATAGTAGTTTAAAAGAGGAGATGTTTATGTCTAGAATAGTTTTTATAAATATTCCGGCTTATGGTCACATAAATCCCACCTTAGGTCTAGTTGATGAATTAGTTAAAAATAATTATGAAGTTCTTTATTTTTCTACAGATGAATTTAGAAAAAGTATTGAAGCTGCTGGTGGAACTTTTAAATCTTTAGGAAATATAGTAACTCTTCCTTCTATGAAAAAAGAAGGTGAAGAAGCATTCGTAATGTTGAACTTAATTCTAGATAGTCTAGAATATCTTGTAGATAAAATTCTATATGAATTAAAGGACATACCTATAGACGCTGTAGTATATAGTTCTATGTTTTTAGTAGGTAAAATAATAGCAAAACTTCTCAATGTACCTGAAATATCTTCACTTGCTATTTTTGCTAGTAAAGATAAGTTAATTGAAAAAAATCATATAGTTTTAGACTACAATGATCCTAAAATAAAAGAAATCATTCTTAAACATTCTAGAGTATCTAATTCAATAAAAAAGAAATATAATATAACTATCCCTTCTTTTGTTGACATGCTTTTTAATAAAGGCGATATTAATATAGTTTATACCTCAAAATATATGATTGAGGATCCCGAAAATTATGATAATAGTTTTAAATTTATAGGACCTCCTATATATATAAGAAAAGAGCATCTAGATTTTCCACTTTATAAACTATATAATCAATTTGTTATATATATATCTTTGGGTACAATATATAACAATATAAACTATGATATATATAATAACTTTTTTGAAGCTTTCAAAAATGTCGATGCAATAATAGTATTAGCTGCTTATCATATAGATTTAAGCAAATCTCATATACCAGACAACTTTATTGTAAGAGATTATGTACCACAAATGGATATTCTCAAATATACCAATGTTGCTATAACTCATTGTGGTATGAATAGTACTAGTGAATTAATATATAACAAAATACCATTTGTAGCAATTCCATTTGGTGCGGATCAGTTATATATAGCTAGTAAAATAGAAAAGCTCGGTGGAACTATATATCTTAATAAAAATAAAATCACACCTGAACTTCTTAGAGGTGCTATCGAAGAAGTTATAAATAATCCTTCTTATTTAAGGAATTTAAAGAAAATAAAATGCTCTTTTGATAATGCTGGTGGTTATAAAAAAGGAGTCCATGAAATTATTCATCTTATCAAAGAATTTAAAAATAGGGATGATGCACAATAAATTAATCTAGTGCTTCATCCCTACTTTTATAAACTTTTATCACAATAATATGCTATTCCAATACTTCCTGGTCCTACATGTAATCCAATCACTGGACCTATAGATTCTATATTAACATCAATGCCTAACTTTTCTTGAATCTTATTCGCTAATACAACACCTTCATCATAACAATTAATATGATGTACTGTAATACCTTTAAGCTTTCTAGATGATATATCATCTTCTAATATATTTATCATTGCATCTATAGCTTTCTTTTTAGTTCTTACTTTTGTAAAAATAGTAGTCTTTCCATCCCTAACTGTCAGGATAGGTTTTATTTTAAGAATATTTCCTAAAAGTGCAGCTGCTCCCCCTATTCTACCACCCTTCTTTAAATAATCTAATGTCTCTGGTGCAAAGATAAATCTACTGCTATTTATTACTTTAGATGCAACCTCCATAACTTTTTCCATTGTTGCACCCTCTTTTGCTGCTTTAGCCGCCTCCAATACAACATAACCTAATTGCATACAATTAGTTCTAGAATCCATTATCTCTATTTTTCCCTCTGGATACTCTTCTAGCACCATATTTTTTATCATATTGGCACTTGATACAGTTCCACTCATCTCTGAAGATAAGAATATTCCTAAAACAGAATCACCATTTGAGATTATCTTCTTAAATATATCCGCTACCTCACCTGGTGCAGGTTGAGATGATGTTGGTATTTCTTTCGCTTCCTCCATCTTCTCATAAAAAGTTTCATTGGAAAGTTCTAATTCTCTATAACTATCTCCATTTAGAACTACATTTAGTGAAACTACTGATATATCATAATCATTAATATATTGTTTTGGTATATACGATGTACTGTCTGTAACTATTTTTATCGCCATTACTTTCCTCCATATTATATCCTACTTATTATTTTTCACTTACGACATATAATTATACACTAAAGTAATATTTTACGGTAGATTTTATGTACTTATTTGCTTTAAGACTAAAATACGACCAAACACGACAATTATATTTAAAAAAAATGTCATAAATGGTATTATACTAGTCAGATATAAGAAATAAGGAGATTACTTATTTATTTCCTATTACCACTAACTCCTTTTTCTTATATTTCATTATCTCGATTACCAGGAGGTTACAAAATGAGAAAAAAATCAATTATCATTCTAGCTTCATTCACATTAATATGTACTATATTAGTCTCAAGTATTTATGTTAATGGTGCTGAAAATTTACAAAGTATATTAAATATTAGTAACACTAGACAAATTATCGATGATAGTGAATATACGTCTCTTGACAATCCTTATGGAAGGATAAGCTCATCAAGCAATAATCCATATATATGGAATCAATGGGCATTAAAAAATTATAAATATAATGGTATAGATATAAATATAGAAAATGCATGGAATATAACAAAAGGTAGTGAAGACGTAGTAGTTGCAGTAATAGATTTAGGCGTAGATTATAATCATGAAGATTTAAAAGATAATATTTGGACTAATAAAGATGAAATACCTGATAATGGTATTGACGATGATAATAATGGATATGTTGATGATGTACATGGATGGAACTTTATTGCCGATAGTAATGATGTAATGGATGGTCATGGTCATGGTACACATGTATCAGGAATTATTGCAGCAAAAGATAATGATAAAGGTATTGTGGGCGCTGCTCCAAATGTTAAAATTATGCCATTAAAAGTTGGTAGTAATGATGGTACTATATATTTAAATTCAGTAGAAAAAGCTATTGAATATGGTTTAAGTAAAGGCGTTAAAATATTTAATTGCTCTTTTGAAGGTAGTGAAGTATCTGAGCGTGAATATGAGATAATTAAAAATTCTGATGCATTATTTTTATGTGCAGCTGGTAATAAGTCTCTTGATAATGATGAAAATACAGTACTACCAGCTAACTATAATGATTTACCAAATGTAATTTCTGTTATGAGTATCGATGAAGAAGGAAACAAAAGTGATAACTCAAATTATGGTAAAACAAAAGTAGATATTGCAGCTCCAGGAACTTTTATTTACAGTACAGTACCCAATACATATAAATATATAAGTGGTACCTCTATGGCTACAGGATATGTTTCCGCCATTGCTGCATTAGCTTTAAGCGTAGATCCTACTCTTTCAGCTGCTGAATTGAAAACTTTTATTTTAGATAATGCAAAGCCATTAAGCTCTCTTACAGATTTAAATACTACTGGTGGAATGTTAGACGCAGGCAATGTAGTACAAGCTGTTGCTAATGCAAAATCTGAAAAAGTACAAGATAATGAACTGCCTGATTATGAAGACATCAATATACATTACTCTGGTTATATAAAAGGCAAACAAACTTCATCTAAATCAAATGGTGAAATTATAGGTACAGTAGGAGAATCTATCCCTCTAAGTGCTATACGAGCTTCATTAGATTCTGATGTAAAAGATGTGTCAATAGAATATAAAATATATAACAAAAATATTGGTTGGAGTAATTGGATAAAAAATAATAAGATAGCTGGTACAAAAAATATAAATAAGCAAGCTGAAGCCGTAAAAATACGTCTTACAGGTAAAAATGCTAATAAATATTCCGTAAGATATCAAGGCCATATACAAAACTTAGGTTGGATTCCTTGGGTTAAAGATGGTGAACAATGTGGTGATATTGATAATAACCTGCGGTTAGAAGCGTTGAAAATTAAAGTAACACCTAAAATTCCTCCTAATGTTGTATATGAAAGCCATATACAAAACTTAGGTTGGATTGATCCTGTAAAAAATGGTTTAGTTTCAGGTACAACTGGTCAAAGTTTACGACTAGAGGCAATAAAGATTAAGCTCGAAAAAAAATATGATGAAGACGATATAGATATAGAATATAGAGTTCATAGTCAAAACATAGGCTGGGGTCCTTGGGTAAAAAATGATGAAGTAGCTGGTACCACTGGTCAATCACTTCGTGGTGAAGCTATAGAAATCCGTCTTGTTGGTAAAGATGCAGATAATTATACTGTTAAATATCAAGGCCATATGCAAGATATAGGTTGGGGTCCTTGGGTTCAAGACGGTGAGTTATGCGGTACTGTAGGTGAATCAAGAAGACTAGAAGCAGTAAAAATTAATATATCTTTAAAATAGATAGGTCTGTATCATATCCTATCGAGTAGGAGCTAAATAATTATTTTATTTAGCGTCCTCTCACACCACCGTGCGTACCGTTCGGTACACGGCGGTTCATTAGAAATAAGTTTATTATTTGACTTGGTATACTTTAGTCATGCTTATTAGACCTAATATTTCAAAATATTCTGCTTGATGATTCCGCTAGATTCCCCTCACTATATTGCGAGATTACTCATTATATGTCCAGGTGAAAAATTAATCTCATCATATGGTGGTCTTAATACCCCATATGTCTCTTTATATCTTCCATCCATCTTAAATCCATCTTCATTTTCATACTTTGATAACTTATCAATCCAAGGATCTAAATTAAAATATGAAAAGAATGGAGAATTATCATCAAAAATTGGATATAAAGCTATTAATCCCGGTGGTGGAATAAGTTCAACTGAATTTGTACTACTACTTCTGTTATCCTTATCACTATTAAAAGTTTTAAAAACTTCTATATATTCATCATCACAAAGATCTATTACTGATCCACAATATGGACAATAAAAAGAAGTACATTTTGATTTCATTTTTTCACTTCCTTATTAATTATATTCTAAAATATGCATAACTCTAAAAAAAAATTCTCAATTATCTTAAATGATATTTATATTTTAATTTTTTATAAAAATAATAGTAATTATTGCACATCCCTTCTCTTATCCGCCTTGACACATTCCATTTTTTGATATATGCTTACAATATAATCTATATTTTGACAAAATATTTAAACTTACAGGGAGGGAAATATTTATGAATAAAAATAAAATTGCTAGTATTTTCTTAGCAACATCTATATTTACTACTACTATATTAGGACATCAGCAAGTTTTTGCTTCTAATAATATATTTGCAGATAATTTTCAATCTGGAAGTAAGAATTGGAAAACAAATAAAGGTAGTTGGTCTATCGTAAATTATAATAATAGTAAAGCTTATTATCAATCTTCTACTAATGTAGAAGCCTCAAGCACAGCTGGAAAAACATCTTGGAAAAATTATTCTGTTGAATCAGAAGTTACTATAGAAAAATTTAATGGTTCTAAAAGAGTTATGATTTGTGGAAGATATGCTAATAAAAATAATTATTATGCTATTTCTCTATATAATAAAGATGGCGGAACTCTAGAAATTAGATCCAAAGTTAATGGAAAATCAAAAACTTTAAAGAAAGCAAAAGTTTCTATAAAAGAAAATACACTATATAAAGTTAAATTAGAGTTAAATGGTAATACCATAAAAGCTTATCTAAATGGTAAACTTATCACAACAGCTACTGATACATCTTTATCTAAAGGGTCTATAGGTATTATAACGTCCAAAGCCTCTGCTAAATTTGATAATATAATTGTATCATCACTGGATAAAAATACTTCAAATAGAAATGATAATTCAAATTCCAATACTAATAATAATAACAACACCACTCCTAATACTAGCAATAACACTAATAGCAATAACAATACAAATAATACTACTAGTAATACTACCAGTACTGGTACTTATGGAAATGGAACTGGAGCCACTACTAATGGAACAATTATTATTGTTGGAGATAATGAAACAACCCTTGAAAAAGCAGTATCTTCAGCTAAGTCAGGTGATACAATCTTAATAAAAGGAACAGTAAAATCTAAATCAGTTACTTTAAAAGATAATATAACTTTAAAAGGTGAATCTGGCGCAAAAATTGACTTTTCAAACACTTCAAATGGTGCTAGAGGTATAACTATTACCGGTAACAACAATACAATAAAAGATTTAGAAATTTGTAATGCTAAAGATAATGGTATATATGTAACAGGAGGAAACTATAACAGATTTGAAAATTTAGATATTCATAATAATGCCGATACTGGTTTACAAATTTCTAATGGTGCATCTTATAATTATATATACAACTGTTACTCACATCATAATGTTGATTCAAAAGGAGAAAATCCTGATGGTTTTGCTGTAAAGCTTCATTCAGGTGAAGGAAATGTATTTGAGAAATGTAAAGCTGAATATAATGTTGATGATGGATGGGATTTTTATGCCGCTCATGGTGCTGTAACATTAATAAATTGTGAATCAAACTATAATGGTGAAGTAAATGGAATAAAAGGTGATGGTAATGGCTTTAAACTTGGTGGAGTAGATAATAAAGAATCTGGTAAAGCAGCTCATCTTGATCCATTAAACCACGTCTTAATAAATTGTTCTGCAAAAGGTAATAAAAGAAATGGATTTGACAGAAATAATCAAAGTGGTGTTGTAACAATGAAAAATTGTATTGCTGACAGTAATGAGGCTAAAAATTATAATTGGCCATTAAAGGGTAAACCATCAGCATTAGGACATGAAGTTACTTTTGGAAAGGCTATTATAGAAGATTGTATTTCAAAAAATGGAAGTAATAATATAACAGGTGCTACTTTAAGTGGTAACTGCCAAGGTTTCTAAATATCTTTATAAAAAAGGAACTATCATTAAAATGGTACCTATAACATGGACACATAAAAAAAGAGTGTCTAGTTTATAGGTACTTTTTTATGTATAATTAAAATTATCTTGGAGGAAATAGTGGATATGAGTAAAATTAAATTTTC
>NZ_JAHLOD010000079.1 GCF_018917145.1 Clostridium bornimense | reverse complement strand
CTTTCTTTTGATAGATGGAATGAAATATTAGGTGATCCTATTATGACAGCTGCATTAACCGATAGGTTAACACATAAGTCTTTTATCATTAATATGAATGGAAGTTCTTACAGATTAAAGGAAACTAAAGCTTGGCTAAAAACACTAAACTAAAAATTCAAAAAATATACGTATTAAAAATTATTCATTTACTGGTGGTATAATTTTTAGCTGTGTTTTGGTATAGATTTTAAGTATAAAAAACATAAGACATTATTGAATATGTTAAAAGGAGCTATTATAATTTAGTTTATATATATTGTTAGGGGGAATACTTTCTTGAAATTTAATATATTAACAGTAAATTTAAAAACAGATATTATGAATTTAGTGGTTTCTTGTAGAGAAGATCTCAACACTAAGAAAATCTATCAATGGAATGAAAACTATCCAACTTGGCAAATAATAAAGGAAGATATATTAAATAATGAAGCTTATGGATTATTTGATAATGACAAATTAGTCTCTATATTTGCCTTAAATACAAAAGAAGATCCTCTTTATAAAACATTAAATTGGAGTTTTAAAAATGAAAAAGCTCTTATCATACATAGGTTAGCAGTTTTACCTTCATATCAAGGAAAAGGTATAGGAAAAAAAGTTTTAAAATTTGCAGAAGAATTTTGCTCTAAAAAAAATTTGAAATCAATTAGATTAGATGCCTTTTCTTTAAACACAGCAGCTAATAATTTATATTTAAATTTTGGATATACTTATGTTGGTAAGTTAACTTTTCGAGGAAGAATCCATCATAATAATTGTTATGAAAAATTGATTAAAAAAGGCTAGACATTTCTTATTTAAAAATGTCTAGCCTTTAAATTAGTTATTTTAATTTTGGAACTTTATCACAAAATCACAAGGTGTTGGAGTTTAAAAAAGTCGGTAAGAAATAATACTAGGAAACGCCTAAATTACGTTTCCTTTTTTTGTGTTTAGTTTAAAAAAGTCGGTAAGAAAATTCATATTTTGCTATAATAAATTCTATTTTTAGTTTAAAAAAGTCGGTAAGAAAATTCATATCCATCTATACCTATTTCATCGACTATTAATTTAGAGTAGTTTTACTACAAAAATAATATATCTAATAATTATTTATCCCAATAAAATAAGTGTATTTTTCTTAATCTAAAAACACACTTATCAAAAATATATTATTAAAAGATTTTTTTGATTACACCATAACTAATTATAACAATTATAAGAAAATACATTTTTCACGCCCTATTTCAACAACATACATTTTATTTATTTCGTGGAGTCCATCCTGTATCAAAACCAAGAGATACTATTCCAGAACCAGGAACACTAAGATTGATATATAATTCGCCATTTCTTTCAATTATAGGTCTATTTTTTTCTTCTGGATTAACTTTAATTAGCGTACTGTACCCAATTTTATAATCATCAAAACGTAATTTTTTCATATCAATTGCTTTATTATTTTCAAAGTCAAATAATATTTCTTCTGCTTCATGAATAACCATTTTATAATCAGTGTTTGGCTTATATAACAATTTTAAAGTTTGTATTTGTCTTCCAGTAATATATTCTTCTACCTTACTATTAAAAAATATAGTAATCTGATAACATCCTGTAGAAAAATCTTTATACATTGATAATGCAATTTTAGTCATCAATCTTTTTCTATCAATATCTACAGTTTGACCTTTAGCTGTATTGTACCTTTTCGGTAAAAATTCCAGATTAGATATTCTACAATTGAATCCATTGTTATCCATATGTTCGATAATCCACCCATTTTTATATAATTTATCTATATCCACATCTGGATACCATTTTTCGATTATATATCTATGTAAATAACCTAATTTCGATGACTTAATATGATTATTGTTCTTTGTCCATGTAACTCTTGTAATTTCATCATAATAATCCTCTCTATATGTTGCATAACATAACTTATCCCACTCTGGTCTTGTGATATAAATATCATCTCCATGAATTGAAAATTTATTTTTACTAGCCATATTTACCTCCCTATAATAATCTCCTATTTTTTTCTATCATTATACCACATAATGGTATAAACGAACTGTATTGTAGTTATTTCTTTTTAGTCAAAATAAATTAATCATTCATAAGACAACTATATTCTTCTTTTATTCTTAATAAATTTTTTATACTTTTCCAAGATGTTCTTATCTTTAATCCCTGCTATTCTTAGTATCTTCCAATCTGATAATTCTAAATTTTTCTTTTTTGCATTTATATATATATTATCTAATCTTCTAAATCTAAATTCTTCTACACTTTCACATACGCTCTCTAAAAATTCCATAGTATTAGGCAGTTTATGTAGTTTCTTCTCTAATAAAGCTCTATTCAATACTATTTTTCCTATTAATGACTTTGTAATACGTGTTGGCTTTTTCATATTCAAAATTATATAATATGCGTTCTTTACTGCTTTCACCATCTCTTCATCCTTATTTCTCCAATATTGAGTATAATCTTTTATATTACTTGTGGTTTGTATTGAAGGCATATTTATATCAAACCAATATTTATCATTACGATACAACCAAATATATTCTTTTTTCAAACATCTTCGTACTTCAGTTCTAGTTATGCCATTTTTTTCTGAAATTAATTTCTTTACTGAATTTCTATACTCTCTCTTTATATATAGATAATTATCATTTTTATTTGTACTTTTAACTAAAATTTTACGTTGTGTATTCAATGAATTTTTAATTCCTAATTTATCTGCATATTTAACAACTGTACCTGCATCACATCTCATTTGCTTTGCTATTGCATTTATTGATAAATCAGATTGTATTAATTTTTTTAAGCCATTTTCCCACACATCACCATAACATATTACTCTTCCTATATAATAAGGTCCTTTTTTTATATCCTTAGAATACGTAAAACCACATTTGCATCTAAACGTCCCTATAACTTTCTTACTTTTACTATCAAACTTAATTTTATATTCATTAATTACTGCTTTTTTATAATTCTTGCAACAAGGATTTAAACATAATGCTCTTTTATGTTTAAAATTTAATTCTGTATCTTTCATTTGATTCATAAATTCTTCAACACTACCATAAAGAAACTCAATAAATAAAATGTGTCTAAGTGGATGTACTATTTTCTTATATTTTCGTACAAGACATTTAAGCCAATTATTCTCATTATCCATATCAATGTTGCTATTTAACAAATTCAACAATTCCTCACCATGATAATTTATAAACTCTTTATGTAAATTTCCTTGATAAACTCGTCCATTTATACTTGATAGCCCTCTTTTATATAAAATAATATTATATTTCTTTTTTATGTCTTCTATAGTAAATTTAAGTTTTCTATTATTTAACAAAAAGTATACATCTTTTGATATTTGTTTTAATTTCTTATTTAAATCACAATCTATATATCTAACATTAAAGTCTATACGCTCACTATTAATCACTATATATTCATCCCTTATTAGATTGGATGAATATTCATTTAATAAACAACCATGTTTTTCACATACAAAGACACCTTCTACTTGATGTGTTCTATGTATATAACATTCTTTATACATAGATAACTCTTCTTTACAGCATAACGGACAATAGTAAATGTGTTTTTTTCTACATATTCCTCCTGCTAAAATTCCTGTTTTATATTTAATTGATTTTCCATTTGAATTTATTAACCTTTTAGTAATCTCCTTAACATCTTTCTTTTTCATAAAATAAAAATAAAGAGGCATTAATGAATTGTCCTCTATTAAGTCCTTTTCACTAATGCTTATATCCTCTATATTCTTAACAAACTCTTTAAGATAACTCTGAAATTCTATTGTTGGTGTTATATTGATTGTATTAAATAATTCTCTTAATGTTGTTTTTAAACTTAGATTACCTGAATATTTATGATATCTTCCAATGACACTATATAACAATTCATCATTATATCTTCTAGGTAAAAATTTAATCACTTTCTAAATTCCCCTTTATATAAAATCTTCTTTTACATTATCTAGTAAAAAATTCTCTTTTTCCTCTTCACTAACTTTATTTCTTTTAGTTTTCTTATTTACTGTCTTGCTGCTTTCAGTAATTGGATTTTCTTTCTCTATTAACATCTTACATGTTTCTTTTAATAATATAGGTTCATCTACATCTTTACCGAATTTTTTCTTTACTTTATCTATAGCATCAACTATATCTTCAATATCATATGACATCTTTTGTAATTGAATTACTATATTATTTCTTATTTGAATTTCTCTTTCCTTCTTATTCTTTGATTCGCTACAATAAATATCTTTTGATACTTGTGAAAATTTCATTTCCTCTTTTTTGTGGATAAATCCACCTATATCAGGAGAATATAAATCCTCATATTTTGCTAATCTATTTAAATCTCTTTGTTCTAATGCGTCTATCATATCATTAGTCAAATTAAATGAATCTTTTGTTACTTGTTGAATTAATTTAATAGTAATCTTTTCTTGTCCTGACTCTATTGCCCTTATCTGAACAGCTATAAATAATTTTATAATTCTATCTGTTATCCCAGCCGTATTTTCGTACATAATATCACTAATTCTATCAGTCAATGGAGTATATTCTTTAGTCCACTGATATTGCCATAATTCTTCTATAAACATTTTCCAATGTTCATCTTTATTTAACCTATCCCATTTTATATCTGATATTCCTGTTACTCTTCTTCCATGACGAAAATCTTTAGCTAAAATTGTATTATACGCTTTATATGTCCCAAGAAAAATAATCGGAAGTTTTACGTCATTCATTATAGTAACAAAAAAATTAAATAATTGCTCTCCTTTTTTATTTCCTAGAATATGTTGAACTTCATCAATTACAAGAACGCCTATCGCATGCTTTAACACTAAATGAGCCATAGCAGTAATCATAGTATCTACACCATTTCTACTATTTCCATATTGTTTTGCATAATTAGTACCCTTTAATAGCCTATCTAACTCTTGAAAAAACTTTTGACAAAGCCCTTTCATTCCACCATTATAAGTACAATCAATCTTTATCCATACTACCTGAGTAAAGAGAAACTTATTTTCTCCATCTCCAGTATGAATAATTACAGGTGGATAATATGATAAGCTCATATTAACAGATGTAGTTTTTCCTGCTCCACTTATTCCAAACAATGAAAATCCATTTCCAGAGCTTGCTGTATTATCATATACACATTGTATCTCATCATTTTCCTTCAAATATGTATTAGATAGTAATCCTGAATACTTTTTTAAATCATCTATATGTTCTGGACTAAAAACAATCTTTGATGCATATCCATTTCTTATAACTCTAGATAACATTGAATCAATTCTTAAATTGTAACTTACAGGAAAGAAACAATTAAGAAGCCTTAAAACCGAATTGATTCTATATTCAGCATCCTTTTGCCGTTCAGACTCATTAAATATTGGTGGATTATAAACATCCATATAGTACATTTCACTTGTTCTTTCTGGAGGTAAAGCTTCTATCAAAATATTGTTTTTAAAACTTATATTTTCCTGTTTAATATATCTTGCTTTTACATGTTCGCCAAACTTAAAGATACCATTAAAATATTCCTCATATTGACTATGTTCATATGTTACATACTCTTTCAATCAATAATTCATCTCCCACTTTTTAAATTCTTAATTTTTTGCAGCATTATACTCTCATAAGTATAAGTGTCTTCATTCTTTTCTACAGTATCATTAACACTTTTATCATTATAATTTTCTTCTTTAGGTTTAATCGGATTTTCTTTAATTAGTGAGTTATCCAACCCATCTAATACCGTTTCTATTTTTCTATTTTCTTTTATATGTTTAATATTATTTTTTTCTTCACCTTTCTTTCTCTTTGCTTCCATAATTACTTTTTCTATATCTTCATTCATCCTCAAATTAATATTATTTTGATTATTCATTTCATTATTCTTATCAATAACATCTTCTTTGAAGTAATCTTCTATTTCTTCAATCATTTTCCCCTCAAATGCATGATTAAATTTTTTATTTTCATTAAGTGTTGCCTCAACAAATTCATTATTATCTAAAATCAAATAAATTCTAGAAATATCTCTTAAAGTAAATCTAACTTTTACATAAATAGTTCCTCTTGTTTGTGCTCTAAGAAAATATCCTCTTTCTTTTAGAATATCACTTGTATAAATTAGTTTTTTGAAAATTATTCCTTCTCTTTTTATAGCAGCCTTGCCTTCCCTAAGTAAATTTAATATTAATATATCTTTAGGAATTTTACGTAATCCACCTGATTTATTCTCTAAAGCCCATCTCCATATTTCTGCTGGAATAGGCTTTATACCATCTTTTATCATTTCTTCATCTCTTGGATATTTATCTAACCATGTATTATTTCTTTTTATAATTGCATCTATTACAATTCTAGTAAATTCTTTTATGTCTAAACTAGCACTTTTTCTAACATCATATTCGCCACGGCATCCAAAACTTTTATTAACTGCACCTGGTAACCAGTGTTTAATTTCTTCATTAATACGATTAAAATCTTGCTCTATAATCCCCTTTTGACACCCCATATAACTTGCTGTATTTTCAATTATTAATCTTAAATTTTGTATACAATTCTCAGCTATAGGACCTACCATTTCTCCTCTATCCGCTAAAACTTTCTGTGGAAAACCTACTGCATCCCAATCCTGTTTATTTATATCCAAACCATACTGCTTACAAAATTCAACCTTATCCTGTGTACAATTATACAAAGCTAATGCTGCTCCATCCCAACTTGCACTACCCACTATTACACTCATTCCCACAATCATTCTACTATAGACATCTGCTACTAAATACAAAGTTGGTTTTCCAATTACAGATGTTCTTTTTAAACTATTAACTAAGTATACATCAAATGGTGTTGAATCAATTTGGAATCTTGACCCGACACCCAATGTTTCTATCACTGAATCTGAATCAATATCCTTATGGTTTAAATCAAATTTCTTATCCCCTAATCTTGCTCTCATTACACTTTCTTCATCCACATTTTTGTAATACCATTGTTTAAATTGATTCAATGATGGTATTTCATTAACATCTTTAACTTTTTTTGTACCATCTTCTTCCTTAATTGAAAAAAAGTCTTTTAACATTAACTCATAAGTTTTAGTCAAACTTCTCTGCCTCCTATTTTTAAAATATCTAGCAATTGATATCTTAAAAATATTTCTTATATCATCATCTACATTTATGCCAGTTTTTTCACCTGTAGCCATAGTTATATAACTAGGTCTTCCCCTTTTCTTATCTCCACACCGCTTATTTTTTCCTCCTCCACCACAATTCCTATAGTCATCGACTAATGAATATATTAGCTTTCCACCTTGAAGATACTTTCTGAAATATTTATATATAACTCTTTCACTAACATTGAACTTTTCTTTAGCTTCTAAAATTATTTTTCTTCTATAACTTTTTCTATAACAATGTGGTTCATTCTCTAATAAATACTGAACTATATTATAAGCATTTTCTAATCTCTCTCTAGATTTTTCTTTTAAAGAATTAATATCAATAACTATATTCTGTTCTGAATAAACATCATCATCTATTTCATATTCATTACTTAATAATGAGTCTTTTAATTCCTCCACTGATAATTCAATTATATTTAAAACTTCTGTGTTTAATTCTATAGCATAACAATTAGAATTATTATCACTAATCCATATAATCCTAATTTTTGAGCCATCTTTTATACACCTTAAAATATCATTTTCTAAAATATATCCTTGCATTTAGTTACCTCATTTATCTTCAAAATAAACCTTCATCTTAGTAAAATCAAAAGGTATTCTCATATCTGTTTTTACTCTTTTAGTTGCTAATAGATATTTAAAGAATTTTAGTCCTTCACCCTTGTCCCAATTCAATACTCTTTCAAATTCATGACATGTTTGAATTACATTATATCCTTTTTCATTCATTATATTTATATATATATTAATAAATCTATTTACGCTTTCATCTGAATATAAATTGTATTCTCTCCAAAAATAATCATTGTATATATTATAAATATTAATTGCTTTAGTTTTATCTATCTGTTTTTCAGTTACTATTCCCCACTCAATATGTCTATTTTCCCAATACTTTTTCTCTATAGATAACTTTTCTATCACTCTTGGTTTTCTACATTCACTTTCCATTTTTATTGCTCTAGCTACATTTCTAATACCATCTATATCATTAATTGTTATAAGAAAATCTGTAGTCATCACTGTATTATTTTTACTTTTTCTATCTGGATGTTCATATCCTAATTCATCAGCAATTAATAATGTTTCTTCTAATGGTAATAAAGGAAACTGTTCACGTATGTCTATTACTTTTTCCTCCCATTGTCTTAATAAAAAATAATATACTTCTAAATCAGACATAAATTCATACACTCTATCTACTTTCCACCCTGACAATCTGTGAACTCTCCCTTTTGACCCAAATTCATGAACCTTTAGCCAAGGAGTATATTCTTTATAACTTCCTGTACCTCTCTTTTCTAGAAGCCTATATTTATCAGTTTTTCTTCCACCTCTAGGCATGTAATTCTCCTTCTTTTAATAAAAATATACTACTAACATGACTATATTTTTTACATAATGACGAAATTTATTCATAATTACA
Source organism: Clostridium bornimense (assembly GCF_018917145.1). GTDB lineage: Bacteria > Bacillota > Clostridia > Clostridiales > Clostridiaceae > Clostridium_AN > Clostridium_AN bornimense_A. The sequence continues at coordinate 137 of NZ_JAHLOD010000079.1, read as the reverse complement.
TTAATTATTCTTTTTGTTGTAAGCGTCAAAAATTAAGTACCTAGATACTAAAATCTCCAATTGATAAAATTAAGGAAATAACATTTTATCAGGAGGTTAGGTATGTATAAAAAGTTAAGTAATGATGAATGGAGAGA
>NZ_JAHLOD010000078.1 GCF_018917145.1 Clostridium bornimense | reverse complement strand
CTCTCCATTCATCATTACTTAATTTTTTATACATACCTAACCTCCTGATAAAATGTTATTTCCTTAATTTTATCAATTGGAGATTTTAGTATCTAGGTACTTAATTTTTGACGCTTACAAAGAGATTATTTCTTTATTAGAAACAACAACTCTTGAAATGAAAAATAAATCAGATTCAATTAAAGGTTCTATAAAGATAGGTGCTAGTTTTACAATTGGAGAATATATACTTCCCAATTTTTTATCCTACTTTATTAAAAAGTATCCCGATATTGATATTGAAACTGCTATAAATAATACTAGTAGTATTTGTAAGGAATTAAAAGATATTAGGTTAGATGTTGGATTGGTAGAAGGTACTTGTTCATCAGCTAGTTTTGAACAAGAATACTTTTTTAAAGACGAAATGGTTTTAGCACTACCTTATAATAATTATATTGATACTAAAACATTTTCTTTAAATCAATTAAAAAATCGCACATGGATTGCTCGTGAAGAAGGTTCTGGAACAAGAGAATTTTTAAATATGTTTTTAGATATAAATGAATTAACTCCCCAAAATATTATTATCTTAGGTAGTAATTACGCTGTTAAAGAAGCTGTAAGAAATAACCTCGGAATAACAATCATCTCAAAACTTGTTGCAATGCCAGCTGCAAAAAATAAAGAGATTTCAATTATTGATTTAGATAGAAATTATGTAAGACATTTTTCATATTTGCTACCAAAACATATAACTACATCAAAAGCAACAAAAATATTTCTTGAAGAGTTAAAAAACTACTCTAAGATGTAGAAACTTCTTTAAGTTTTTCTTTAGCTGAATTTTTTTTATATATTACTTCGTATTTTGTCCAAGGGAAGTTACAGTTATTGATCATGATAAATCCTATAAAGGTTATAAACATTATAATAACATTAGCAGTAAAATTGTTATGGACTAATTTATTTATGTAATATTGAATATCATCGAAAAAAACAAGAATAATTGTAAAGAAAAAAACTGTTGATATTGTATTATACCTGTCAGCTAGTATAGTATGTGAAAATTCAGTATTACATTTTTCACATTTTAAGTCATATTTCCTTGATGTTACAAAAGCATCTTTGCTAAATACTTTAAGTTTATTATTACAATGAGGACAATATTTCATTTTAACTCCCCCTTTGAAGTAATTTTAAGTATATTATACACTATTCTATGAGATATTAACATGTTTGTTGTAAATATTTACATAAATATAACATTATCATCACATAGGATAACTTTAACGGTACTTACATTTTATTATGCCATTAGAAGTATTTTTTTGTCAGATTCTAAAATCACGAGAACCATTATCTATTTTTATTAGTTTCTCCTCTAACATTTTTTTTAGTTCAATATTATCTATTTTATTTAATTCTTTACCAATGAGTAACTCACCTTTTTCTTTTGTTTCCAAGCTCGCATAATCATCTAAATATTCCTTCAATGTTAAAAGAGCATTAGGTCCGCAACAATTTGCTATTTTACCTGCTTTGACAAGATGCATAAACGTATCCCCAGTTCGACCTTCTCTATAGCAAGCAGTACAAAAACTTGGTATATGATCCATATCTATTAGCCAACTTACTATTTCATCTAGAGTTCTAGTATCATTGACTTCAAATTGTGCAGAGTTCTCTTTTTCTTTTTCTACATACCCTCCTACACTTGTAGATGAAGCACCACTAATTTGAGAAATACCTAGATTAAGCAATTTTTCTCTAGTTTCTTTAGATTCCCTTGTTGAAACAATAAGCCCTGTATATGGTATAGCTATTCTTAATATAGCAACTATTTTAGTAAAGATATCATCCGAAATCGAATTATCGAAATCATCAGGATTTATGTCATCAGCCGGACGTATTCTAGGTACACTAATAGTATGTGGTCCAACTCCCATAGCTGCTTCGAGATGTTCTGCATGCATAAGTAATCCTATAAAATCATATCTATACATATTGAGTCCAAACAATACTCCAAGACCAACATCGTCTATGCCACCTTCCATAGCTCTATCCATAGCTTCTGTATGATATTCATAATTATGTTTTGGACCAGTAGGATGTAATGTTTCATACACTTCTTTATTGTAGGTTTCCTGAAATAGTATGTATGTACCTATTCCTGCTTCTTTTAGTTTTTTATAATTTTCTACACTTGTAGCAGCAATATTAACATTAACTCTTCGAATAGATCCATTTCTATGTTTAATACTGTATATAGTTCTTATACTTTCTAAGACATATTCAATTGGTGAATATATTGGATCTTCACCAGTCTCTAATGCTAATCTTTTATGTCCAAGATCTTGTAAAGCTATAACTTCTTTTTTAATCTCTTCTTGAGATAACTTCTTTCTAGCAATATGCTTATTTCCATGATGATATGGGCAATAAGTACATCCATTAATACAATAGTTTGACAAATATAATGGTGCAAACATTACTATTCTGTTACCGTAAAATTTTTCTTTTATCTCTTTAGCTAACGCAAAAATTTCTTGAGTTTTGTCTTCTAAATCACATTCTAGAAGTACAGCAGCTTCCCTATGAGATAACCCCTTATATAACTTTGCTTTACTTATAATTTCGTCAATTAATTTTCTGTTATTTCTATTTTCTTTGGCATATTCTATAGTTTCAAGTATTTCTTCATTATTAATGAATTCTGTAGCAATTTTTGACTTTACATTGTACATTTTTTTCGCTTCCTTCAATACAATATTCCCATTTCTATTTTAGATATATATTTACATTTTAACATGAATTACACATTTTATTCTACAGTAAATAGAAATTATCGAATTTCTTTACCAAATGGCATAAGTGATAGTTTTGCCATTTTAAATGATTGTATTGCAAAAGGTATACCTACAATTGTAATGCATAATAAAATTCCGCTGATTATGTTACCTATACATAGCACGAAACCACCAAAAATTAGCCATAATATATTCAAGATAAAATTTCCAATACTATCGTTAGTTGTAATTATTTCTTTACCAAATGGCGCCAATTGTAGCCTTGCCATTTTAAAACATTGAATTCCTATTGGAATTCCTATTATAGAAATACACCATAAAACACCTGTTAACAGCCAACCTATAGAATTTAAAAATCCACCAAAAATAAACCATAATACATTTCCTAAACAAGACATAATTTATTTACCTCCATTTTCATAGATACTATATTATACCATATTATGAAGCTAGCCTATATCGATAAAATCTAAGAAAGTAAGTATTCCATTTAAAATTTATATTGTATGGAAATTTCTAAATATTTATTGCATAATCAATAATTCTACAGTATTACTTAGTCATTATAAAAGAGCTGTCACATTTCTATGACAGCCTTTTTTAGATTAATTTATCTATTTTTTTTAGTTATCATCGTACCAACAGCAATTGCAATTAATGACATTATTGATAAAGAAGTTGTATTTACTGGAGAACCTGTTTGTGGTAATTTACTTGTTTTAGGTTTAGTAGTATTATTATTTTCATTTCCAGTTGGTGTAGCTTCTTTTGCTTTTTTTACAATTGTAAAACCTTCAGCTCCGGATACAATAATTCTATCTTCGTCATATACATATAGTTTTTTCATAAAGTCTGCTACTTGATATTTTAATGTCATGTTATCATTTTCTAATTTACATATATACTTCTTTCCATCAATATCTTTTAGTGCCCATATATTATCATTAGTATCTTTTGTAACATCAATTATACCTTTATCAAATTTACTATCTAAGGTAATTCCACCTTCAGTAAAGATATACTTTTTATATTGTTTAGCTGAGATATCATAGCCATATATAGAATTAGATATTATAGTAATATTAGATAATAAATCTGTTGGATAAATTTTATATCCTTCTGATGTTATAATCACAAATTCTTGTTTTAAAGCATTATATAAAGTAACCTTTGAATTTTTACCACTTAAAAGTATATTGAAATAAGTATTTTTGCAATTAAACTCTAATTTCATTTCTGGGAGTTCTTTTATATTATCATCACATAATAAATCAACAATGCTATTTAAAACTTCTGCATCATATACCTTGTCAATATTTTGTATATATTCATTTAAACTATCATTAAAATAGCTATTATTATAATTGTTAAATTCATTATTACTAATAGTTGAGCAATTGTAATTTAACTTTGATGAAATATCACTTTGCTCACTATTTTCTAATTCCTCTGCATATTTCTCTAATTTTTCGAGTTCCTCTACAAACTTTTCACTATCTTTTGAATATTCATTATAAAAGATCGATTTTATTGTAGTAGCATCAATGGTACCTTGAGCAGTTATATTATCTTGCTTAAAATAAAAATTATTGCTTTCATCGATAATACTAGTTTCTAAATCAATTGTGTCTAATAATGATAACTTATCCTCTATCACTGATGACAAAATAAGTTTTTCTTTGTCATCACCTACATAAGAAATAATTGTTCCTTCATTTGATTGTACTACTGATTTTAAGTCTCCTTTTTCATATTGAAGACATTTTGGCAAATCTTCTTCTTTAGCTAATGCTTTAATACCATCAATAGGGGCTATAGTGATCAATAACAGATACGCTAAAGCTAATGATAAAATTTGTTTGATTTTTTTCATTTTCTCACTCACTTTCTAATTTATTTAAATATTTCTATAATATTTTACCAGAGATTGTAACAGTTTACAATATGAACCTAAAATAAGCTGTTCTTTAATTTCTGAAGAACAGCTTATTTTTTAGTTATCTAATTTTTTCATTTATATAAGAATCTTTCATCATCCTTGATTGTATATAAAGTCTATATTCTGAATAATTAAAATTTATATCTTTCAAATATATAGAATTTCTCTTCTTTAAAAATTTCTTAATAAACTTATTTATCAACTTCACCATCGCCTATCCATTATATTATTTTCGTTAAATCTTCTATTTCCTATTAATGCACTGGTATTCCCCCATAATTTGTTCACTCTAATCATAATTAAAATCATCCTTTCTTATTTAAGCCATTTAGGCCCCTTCTTTAATAAAACTATATTGTGCCATGTATAGATTGTAATATATACCTTTATTATCAAGAAGTTCTTCATGAGTACCCATTTCTGCTATTTGTCCATTCTCAATTACCATAATTTTATGACAATCGCGTATTGTAGATAATCTATGAGCAATAACAAATGAAGTTCTTCCATCTAGCAATTTTTCAATTCCATCTTGAACTAATTTTTCTGTCTCAGTATCTATATTAGCAGTAGCTTCATCAAGAATTAATATTCTTGGATTAGCTAATAATGCTCTAGCAAAAGATATTAACTGTCTTTGACCTAGTGAAAGCCTAGATCCTCTTTCGTTAACTTCTGTATAATATCCATTTTCCAATTTCATTATAAATTCATCTGCATTAACACTTTTAGCTGCCGCAATAACTTCATCATCTGTCGCATCTAACCTACCATATCTTATGTTTTCCATTATGCTAGTAGAAAAAAGGAATGTATCTTGTAACATTACTCCCATTTGACTTCTGTATGATTGCAACTCTACTTCATTAATATTTATGCCATCTACAAGAATTTCCCCTTCTGTCACATCATAAAATCTACTAAGAAGTGATACAATGGTAGATTTACCGGCTCCAGTACTTCCTACTAATGCCACCTTTTCACCAGGATTAACCTTAAAGGAAATATCTTTTAAAATATTAATATTTTTTTCATATGCAAAATTTACATTTTTAAATTCAACTAACCCTTTGATTTTATCCATTTTTCTAGCATTCTCTTTGTTTTTTATTACTGGTTTTGTATCTAAAATATCAAAAATTCTTTCAGCTGCAGCAAAATTGGTAATCAAAGTATTATAAAAGTTTGATAAGTTCATTATAGGTCTCCAAAACATACCTATATACATAGAAAAAGCGATTAAAGTACCAACTTCTATTTCTCCTTTTATAAAAAGTTTATATCCTACTACAAATACAACTACAGTAGCAAATCCTGAGAAAATTTCTACTAAAGGCCAAAAAAAGTCATTCAGTTTTACAGCCTTATTAAATGATTGTTTTAATTCAAAAACTAATTTTTTAAATTTATTATTAGCATAATCTTCGTTTGCAAAGGCTTGCACTACCTTTATTCCTGAAAATTCCTCATGGGTAAATGCATTTAAATTTGATCTCTTATTTCTATATATTTCCCATCTTTTCCTTGAGTTAATTTCTATATAAAACATAGCTATAGCCAAGATAGGCAACATTAATATACATATAAGCGCTAACTTTACATTTAAAGCAATCATAGCTATTGCAACTAAAACTAAATTCAATAATTCTGGTATTAAACTTTGTATACTTTGGTTAAAAAGATTTTTTAACGCATTAACATCACCTACCACCCTAGCTAAAATTTTGCCGACAGGTCTTTTATCAAAAAAATCAAAAGATAATGTTTGTATATGCGAATACAATTGATGCCTAATATTAACTAATACATTATTAGTTATTGAGTAAATCATTGACCATCGTATTTTTGATAGTAACCAAGCCAAAGTATTTAATACTAAAAGAGTAAGTCCAATTATAAGTATTCCTTCAATATCATTTTTAGGAACTTTTTCATCCACAGCTACTTTTAAAAGATATGGATTTATTATTCCACATAGCATAACAAAAACCATAAGCAATATTACTATGATAGATTTCCACTTATAGGGATATAAATACTTTAAAAGCCTTTTTACTATATCAATTCTCTTACTTCTTATTATCTTCTCGTCTCTTTCAATAGCATTGGCCATTATACCACCTCTTTTTCTTTATCACTAAAATCTTTAAACTGCTGACAATAGATGTTGTAATATGCACCTTTTCTATCAAGTAGTTCTTTGTGTGTACCACTTTCTTTTATCTCTCCGTTTTCTAAATAAATAATTATATCAGCATCTTTTACTGCTGAAATTCTATGAGCGATAATAAAAGTGGTACTTGTTTTCGTTTTACCTTTTAAGTTTTGTAATAATCGATGCTCAGTTTCCATATCTAATGCTGAAGTAGCATCATCTAAAATCATAATTGGAGCTTGTCTAACTAAAGCTCTTGCGATAGAAATACGTTGCTTTTGTCCACCAGATAAACCGATACCCCTTTCTCCAATCTCTGTATCAAAACCTTCTGGTAAATTTTCAATGAAATTTATACAACAAGACAGTGTCGCTGCATTTTTTACTTCTTCAAATGATGCATTATTATTACTAAATGTTATATTGTTCAATATAGTATCAGAAAATAAAAATGATTCTTGTGGTACAATTGACATATTACCTCTCAAACTTTTCAAGTTATAATCTTTCAAATTAACTCCATCTATTAATATTTCACCACTACATACATCATAATGTCGTCCTATTAAATTCATTAGAGTAGATTTTCCTGAACCGGTTGTTCCCATTATAGCAACAGTACTCCCGCTAGGAATTTTTATAGATATATCTTTTAATACATTTTCATTATTGTATTTGAAATATACATTTCTAAACTCAATATCTCCTTTAATATTTTCTGGAGTAAAGCAATGAGCATCACTTTTAATCTCAGGTAGTCTATCTATGATATTAAATATTTTTTTTGCAGAGGCGCTAGTTCTAGATATCATATCTGTAAGTTCGCCAAGCATTCTCATTGGCCAAATAAGATTCCATATATAACCACTAAAGGCAACTAAAATACCTAAAGTAATTTTATCCTTCATTACTAGATAACCACCCAAAGTTATCATTATTATTAAAGATAGATTAGTTAAAAATTCAATGGGAGGAAAATACTTACCTATAGCTTTTCCTTGCTCCATATTTAAATCATAATATTCCCTATTCATTTTAAGCAACTTACTAATTTCATATTTTTCTCTTGCAAAAGCTTTTACAAGTCTTACTCCAGCTATATTTTCTTGAGCTGTTGTATTTATCTCTGCAGTTTTATCGCTTATTTTTTCATAACAACTTCCAAATATTTTTTCAAGTTTAACTTCAATAACTCCAATTGGTATCATTACTATAATACAAGCTAATGTCAGTTGCCAATTAAGACTAAAAAGTATTATTGTCGAAAATACAAAATAAATTATATTTTCAACAAATAGTCTTAATCCATAGCCTATTGTTTGCCATATATTCTCTGCATCTTCTCCTATTCTAGACATTAATTCACCTGTATTCATTCCGTCATAATATTCAAATTCTAACTTTTGAAGATGTTTAAAAAGATCATTTTTAATATCTTCATGAACATCACTACTAATAAGATCATAAAAATATTCTTTACAATAACCAAAAGTTGCTTTTATCAATGACATTAATAAAATACCTGCAATTGTATAAGTAATAACAGTATGATTTCCTTTTATAATTCCACTATCCAAAAACTCTTTTTGCATATATGGAATACAAAGATCAGCAGCAATTACTACTAACATCGATATTGTTCCTACTAACAATTTATTCTTGTGCTTTATTAAATATTTAATTATTCTATTCACATAACCCCTCCTTTTCCTTATTTAACGCAAAAAAAGGTTATGAATTTTACCATCCATAACCTAAAAAAATAAAAGGTTATGGACAATGACCATAACCTTAACGCGTAAAATCTTTATTATTAAAAATAAGCTAATTAGACCTTGAGATAGGGTTATAATCATGCACTATTAAATTTGTATTTGAAGCATTAATGCCTTTTGTAAAGTAAAACATATTCCTATCTCCTCGTATAATTAATTTTGTAGTGAATTTAATATGTATTTCCAGTAATAAAATTCACTACAATATGCTAAAGATTACTGGAAATTATATAGACTGTATAGAATTACTCCTAATT
>NZ_JAHLOD010000077.1 GCF_018917145.1 Clostridium bornimense | reverse complement strand
TTATTATATTGTCAGACTTTTCTTTCTTTTTTGAACTCCCTCTTAGACCGCTATTCATCTATCTTTATAACGATTCGTGTTTTAAATTCAAATAGTCAATCTTTTTTTTACTGGAACATTAATTGTCTGAATAAAAAAAGACTGACTAAGAAAAATAAAGAAAGAATAAGAAAAGGGTAGCTCAGAGAGAAGAGCTACCCTAATTTAATGAAATCTATAAGACTTCATTTTCTGTTGATTTTATATAAAGTATTGCCTATTTAAATATTAATTAAGTTATTTTTGCAACACTTTATTTAAATGTCCTTTTTATAACTTTTCAATTTAGATATATCATGATTTTAGAAGATGATTTTGTGCTATTACTAAGTTAATTTGTTTAGGTGCTGTTATTAACAAATTTTTATTTGCTAATGAGACAGCCCCTTTCTTTTTACAAAAGAATATATTACATAAAGTTATGGATATAATAAAAAATATGATAAAAGAGGTGATAGATATGCAAAAAAGAAAAATTGTAGTTATTATAGTAATATTAGTTGTATTAATTGGCGGTATCTTTCTAGCACTGGATAAAAAATTAGAATTTAATTTAGCAATAAATGAGCATAACAAAATATTAGCAGCGGAAGATACTGTATCATTTATAAATAGTACTTTATCTGATGATAAAGGTATATATACAAATTATTTAGATAAAGAAAGTGTAGGAGATGAAACAAAAGGTCATTATGTTTTATCAGAATCAGAAGGATTGATGATGCTATATGGAGTAGAAACGGGAAATAAAGATATTGTAGATACTCACTTAAAAATAATTGAAGATATGATGATGAAAAATGATTTAGTAAGTTGGAGAGCAATAGGAGATGAAAAAAGTATGGTATCATCAACTATTGATGATCTTAGAATAGTAAAAGCTAGCGCCCTAGCATATAAAAGGTTTAATGACAATAGATACAAAAAAATATTTTTTAAGTTATCAGAGGGGTTAAAAAATAATTCAGTGCATAAGGGATGTTTAGTAGATTTTAATGATAGTGGATTATTAAGTGATACTGTTACATTATCATATATGGATTTAGGTGCACTTTCTATACTTTCTGATGTAGATAATGATTATGAAAAAATAGAAGAGAAAAGTAAAGAGATTGTAGAGGGTGGATATATATCAGATGATATTCCTCTTTATAGAAAGTCTTATAATATAAATGCTGAAGAATATTCAGATGAAGAGAATAATGATTTATTATTAACTTCTATGATTTATTTATATAAAAGTGAAGTGGGAGAAGATACAAGTAAGTTTTTAAAATGGATAGATGATAAGTTAAATAACGATGGATTTTTATGTAGTACATATTCTTCCGAAACAGGAGAAGTAACTTCTAGTATTGAATCAACAGCTATATATTCAGTAGTTGCAATGGTTGCAAGAAATAGTGGGGATATTAATTTATATAATAAATTAAAAGAAAAATTATATCTTTATAAAATTGATGAAGGAGAGTTAAAAGGAGCATTTGGGTATCTAGATAACAAAGAAATATATTCATTTGATAACTTAATGGCTATATTGGCATTAATAGAATAAAATAACTGCTTAAGTACCTAGGAATAATATGATATAATATATCTAATTGTTGAGGTGATAGATATGTTAAATTCTAGAATTGATATTATGAGTAAAGATAGATTGTATAATAATATATTAGTAAAAGGGGTAAGTGGTAGTGGGAAGAGCACTTATCTTATTAATAGAGTTAATGAATATATAAATAAATATTCTGTAGAAGATGGAGATTCGGTATTAGTTTTATTTAAAAATAAGTTATCAAAAGCTATAGGATTAAAATTATTTGAAAAGAGAGAAAGAGAAGAAACTCTTTTTTCTTTTCTTGATATAAAAGTAGATTTTTATACTTATGATGAATTAGTAGAAAATTTATTAAAAATAAAAGAAATAAATTTATGTAGTGATGATCAAAAGAGAAAAATATTGTTAGAAGCAATAGATAGCATAAAAAAAGATTTGAGAAATAGTAAGATATTTAGAAGTAGTAATATTGAGAATATCGAAAAGGAAGTATGTGAAATTCTATCATCTAACATAGATGAAAAACAATACATAGAAGGAAGAAGAAGAGTTTCTTATGTTAATGCAAAAAAGAATTCACATAATAGAGAATTACTATACAATGTATCACAAGAATTTAAAAAGCTTCTAATACAAAATAATATATACATTAAAGATGTTGTAGATGTTGAGATAATAGAAAAACTTTTAAACAGTAATGATATATATACTCATATTGCTATTGATGATGGAGAATTTTTAACAGATAAACAAAGAAAGTTTATATATACTTTGAGAAAAGATAGTAATATAAGTACAATTACTATTACATCTAAAAAAAATATAAAAGATGTTTCATTTGAGAAGACTTATAATTTAAGGAATAATATAAGATCTAGTGAGGAAATAAAGAATCTTATTAAAGGATTTAAAGGTAATAAGAATATTACAGAGGAAAAATCCAATCCTCCACATCATTTTATATATGATGATATGGGAAAAAGCTTTTTAGCAATAAGAGATTTAATTAAAAATAATTTATCATTAAAATACAAATATGAGGATATTCTTGTTTTATTTAAGAATGAAGAAGAACTTAAAAAGGGGAAACTTCATTTTATTAATAGTAAGATACCATGTAGAAGAGTTAAAAATTCATTAGATAGTAATGGGGATAAAGTAAAGTTAGCAGTTTTCAATGATGTGTTGGGAATTAGTTCAAAAGTTACTATAGTAACAAACTTTAATAATGAAAATTACTGTACCAATAAGGATAAGAAAATTCTTCTTGATGAAATAGCTATTGCTGAAAATGAGTTGTATTTAATTGGATATGGTAGAGAATCTAAGCTTATTAATAATCTTCCATTAGGTGTGTTAGAAGACAAGAGATTTATAAGTAATAGGGGGATAGAGTCATTTACATATGTGGATTGTAAGAAAAATAAAGTTATAAACCTTTTAAGGGACATATCAGCTCCTAAGAATATGATTATAAATGTTAATGGAAAAGAAGAAGAACTTTATGATAGTGAAATTTCAAGAGTAAAAGTTTTTTCACATATAGCAGCAGGTATGCCAATTTTTATTTCAGAAGAAGAAACGGGGTCAATGTATCTTCCTCAAAGTGTTCTTACAAAAAATAAAGAGCATTTTATTCTTACAATTGAAGGGGATTCTATGATAAATGCCGGAATTAACAATGGAGATAAAGTTGTAATTGAAAGAAATAATACTGTAGAAAATGGAGATATTTGTGCTGTAGAGATAGATGGAAATGCTACTTTGAAAACAGTAAAGATAAAAGGTGGTATGGCTACGCTTATTTCCGAAAATGATAATTATGCACCTATGAATTTTAAATTAAATGAAATTAGAATTATAGGGCAAGCTGTTGGAATAATTAAAAATAATTAAAGGAGTATATGATGAACTTAATTACTTTAGAAAATATAAGTAAAAGTTATAGTGAAAAGCAAATAATTAACAATATATCTTTTGGTATCAATGAAGGAGAGAAGATAGGAATCATTGGTGTTAATGGAACAGGAAAGTCTACGCTTTTAAAAATTATCGCAGGATTAGATGAATTTTATGATGGGAAAATTAATAGAGTAAATAGATTAAGATGCGAATATTTGCCTCAAAATGTTAACTTTAATGATGATGATAAAGTATTATCAGCAGTATTTTATGGAGATACTGTAGAAATGAAAGCTCTTAGAGAATATGAGAATATTATTTCTAAGTTATCTAGTGGACAAGGCGATTATGAGAAATTAAGTAATAAATTAATAGAAGCACAAGAGCCTATGGATAATCTTAATTTGTGGGATATGGAAAGAGAAGCAAAGACTATACTTACAAAGCTTGGAATAACAGATTTTGAAGAGAAGGTTTCAAATTTATCTGGAGGACAAAGAAAGAGAATAGCTTTGGCTTCAGCGTTAATTAGACCTTGTGATCTTCTTATTTTAGATGAACCTACAAACCATTTAGATAGTGAAACTATAGGATGGCTTGAAGAGTACTTGAATTCTAGAAAAGGATCATTATTAATGATAACTCATGATAGATACTTTTTAGATAGAGTTACTAATAGAATTATAGAATTAGATAAAGGTAATTTATATAGTTATGATGGAAATTACTCTTATTTCTTAGAAAAGAAAATAGAAAGAAAAGAGTTAGAAAAATCATCAGAAGAAAAGAGACAAAACTTTTTAAGAAATGAGTTAAAGTGGGTAAAAAGAGGAGCAAAAGCAAGAAGTACTAAACAAAAAGCTAGATTAGATAGATTTAAAGAAATATCAGAAATAAAATATGATAAGGATAATGAAGAAGTAGATTTTGATATAAAAGGCAGCAGATTAGGTAAGAAGCTAGTTGAAATAAATCATGTTTCTAAGAGCTTTGGTAGCAAAGAAATAATAAAAGATTTTTCATATATCCTTTTAAGAAAAGATAGAATAGGTATAATTGGAGAAAATGGAAGAGGTAAGTCTACACTTATGAATCTTATTGCTGGAGAACTTCCTGTAGATAATGGTGAAATTATTAGAGGAGAGACAGTAAAGATAGGGTATTTTTCTCAAGAAAGTTATTTTGTTGATAATGATTTACGAGTTATTGATTATATAAGAGAAGTTGGTGAGTACCTTGAAACTGCCAGTGGAGAGAAAATATCAGCATCCGCTATGTTAGAAAAGTTTTTATTTACTCCGGAGATTCAATATACTGAGGTAAAGAGATTATCAGGGGGAGAAAAGAGAAGACTATATTTACTTAGAGTTCTTATGAGTTCACCAAATATTTTACTTCTTGATGAGCCAACAAATGATTTAGATATTACAACACTTACAATATTAGAAGATTACTTAGATTCATTTGATGGACCAGTAATAACAGTATCCCATGATAGATATTTTATTGATAGAGTTTGTAACAAGATTTTTTATTTTAAATCAGCAGAGGAAATAGATATTTTACATGGTGGATATAATGAGTATCTAGTATATAAAGAGTTAGAAGACGAAAAAGTTTTAGAAGTTAAAGAGAAAAAGGAAAAGCCAAAGTCAGAGAAAGCTTTGAAGTTTTCTTTTAATGAGCAAAGAGAATATGAAACAATTGATGAGGTTATAGAAAAGTTAGAAGAAAAAATAAGTCAGTTAGATAAGAGCATTGAAGAAAATGTTAGTAATTATGGAACATTAAATGATCTTTTAAAGGAAAAAGAAGAAATAGAAAAAGAACTTAGTGAAAAATATGATAGATGGACTTATTTAAATGAATTAGCAGAGAAAATAGAACAATCAAAAAAGTAATTGTTAAAAGACTAAGAGGTGAATTATAAGATGATTTATTTAGATTATGCTGCTAATACACCAGTAAATGATGAAGTGCTTAAGGTGTTTTGTGATGCAACAAAAACTTATCTAGGTAATCCCAATAGTAGTCATAAGCTTGGCAGAGTTGCAAAAGAAGCTATAGATAAAGCTACAGAAAATATATCAAATATACTAGATATAAAAGATATGGATATAATATATACATCTAGTGGCACAGAATCTAATAACTTAGCAATTAAAGGTGTAGCAAAAGCTTATAAAAGTTATGGTAAGCATATTATTACAACTTATCTAGAACATTCATCAGTAACAGCAGCAATGGTAGATTTACAAAATGAAGGATATGAAGTTGATTTTGTAGATATTTTAAGTGATGGGACTATAGATTTAGAGCATTTAGAAGAATTGCTTAGAAAAGATACTATATTGGTTTCTATATGTTGTGTTGGTAGTGAAGTAGGAATTATTCAACCAATAGAGGAAATTAATAAATTAGTTTCTAAATTTGAAAATTGTCATTTGCATGTAGATGCTACTCAAGCGTTAGGGAAAATTCATTTAGATATAAATAATATTGATTTAGTTACTTTCACAGCACATAAGTTTTATGGATTAAATGGGTCTGGAATTGTTGTTAAGAAAAAAGAAATAAGAATGGAACCTATTATTCATGGAGGAACAAGTACTACAATATTTAGGAGTGGTACACCAGATGTAGCTATGATTCTTGCTACAGAAAAGGCTATTGAGATTGCTATAGATAATTTAGATGAAAGATATAATTATGTAAAAAAATTAAATAGCACATTAAGAAGCGAATTTTCAAAATATAAGGATGTTCTTATAAATAGTAGTGAAAAATCTAGTCCATATATACTAAATGTTAGTGTAAAAGGAATAAAGGCTAATAGATTTCAAGATGAATTAGAAAAAAAAGATATTTATATAGCTACTAAAGCTGCTTGTTGTGCAGTAAATATTGTATCAAAACCAGTTTTCGCTATAACTAAAGATAGAAAAAGAGCAATGGCTGCAATAAGAATAAGTTTAAGTCACCTTGTTAAAGAAGAGGAAATTAAAGAGTTTTTAGAAGCATTTAAATTATGCTATGAAAAATTGATAAATGAGTAGGATGAAGTATGGAAAAGTATAAAGAAGTTGAAAGAAGTATTATAAAAAAATATAGAAAGAAAATTTGGTCTAAATTTATTAAAGGAATAAAAGAATATGAACTTATCAAAGAAGGAGACAAAATAGCTGTTTGTATATCAGGTGGAAAAGATTCAATGCTTCTTGCAAAATGTATGCAGGAATTACAAGTTCATGGACATATAAAATTTGATTTAGAATTTTTAGTTATGGATCCTGGTTATAATGAATATAACAGAAAGATCATAGAAGATAATGCAAAGCTATTAAATATACCAATAACTATTTTTGAAACAAAAATATATGATATTGTAGCAGAAGTAGAAGAATCTCCTTGCTATTTATGTGCGAGAATGAGAAGAGGTTACTTATATAAACATGCTCAGCAACTAGGATGTAATAAAATAGCTTTAGGTCATCATTTTGATGATGTTATAGAAACTATATTAATGAGTATGTTATATAATGGTCAGTTAAAAACTATGATGCCTAAGTTACACAGTCAAAACTATGAGGGTATGGAAGTTATAAGACCTTTATATTTAATAAGAGAGCAGGATATTATAACTTGGCAAAACAGTAATGAATTAAAGTTTATAAAATGTGCTTGTAGATTGACAGAAAACTGTATGTTAGGTGACAGTGGTGGTGGATCTAAAAGACAAGAAATGAAGGTTCTTATAAAGAAGTTTAGAAAAATGAATCCAAATATAGAATTAAATATATTTAGAAGTGTTCATAATGTAAATTTAAATACTATTATTGGATATGAGAAAGATGGCATTGAAAAAAGTTTCTTAGATGATTATGATGAAATATAAGAAAAGAGAGACATACAAATTTTAAGGCACAAGTATGATGGCACAAGGCACAGGTTATGATATTTTCCCTATAGGGAAAATTAATCTTATGCTCTGGACATTCTAACCTGTGCACTATATTATGTTCTAAAAAAGGAACTAATTATCACTAAAAATTATTTGTGATAGTTAGTTCCTTTAATTTTTTTATTTAAATAAGTTAGGAGTAGAAAGATATCTTTCACCAGAGTCAGCAAAAATTGTTACTATAGTTTTATCTTTAAATTTCTTTCCAAGGGATAATGCAGCATGCATTACAGCACCAGATGATATACCAACTAGTAGACCTTCTGTTTGTGCAATTTCTCTAGTCATTTTATAAGCATCATCATTAGAAACAGGAATAATTTTATCTATAAGTGATGTATCTAATATTTTAGGTATAAAATTTGCTCCTAGCCCTTGAAGTTTATGAGGTGCTGCTTTACCACCAGATAATAGTGGAGATGATGCAGGTTCTACAGCAACTATCTGTATTTTTGGATTTTTTTCTTTAAGATATTGAGCAACACCACTTAGAGTTCCTCCACTACCAACACCAGTTACAAAGAAATCAATATTTCCATCAGTAGCTTCCCATATTTCTTTGGCAGTATGAAGTTTATGAGCTTGCACATTTGCTTCATTACAAAATTGTTGAGGAATAAATGCATTTCCAATTTCTTTTGCTAGTTCACTAGCTTTATCTATAGAACCTTGCATTCCTAATTCTCCTGGAGTTAGAACTACATTAGCTCCATAAGCTTTTAGAAGAGTACGTCTTTCAATACTCATAGTTTCTGGCATGGTTAAAATTACTTTATATCCTTTAGATGCAGCAACACAGCTAAGACCTATTCCAGTATTTCCGCTAGTTGGTTCTATAATAGTAGTGTTTTTATCAATTAAGCCTTTGTTCTTTGCATCTTCTATCATAGATAATGCTATTCTATCTTTTATACTGCCGCCAGGATTAAAGAATTCTAATTTTGCAAGTATTGTTGAATCACATTTATTTAAGTTAGTAATTTTAGATAATTCCATTAATGGTGTATTACCGATTAAGTCTGTAACATCCTTTATTATATTACTCATTTTATCACCTTTTCCTATATTTTATATATTAAGTTTATCATGGAATTAATAATTTTAAAAATTTTTTTTGAAATGTGTATAGAGAACATACATTTGTGTTAATAATGTAGATATCAATAATCTAAAGGAGAAATGAAAATATGAATAGAGTAAGTCTTATAGGTAATGTTACCAGGGAATTGGAGTTATGCAAATCTAAGGAAGGAGAAGTTCCATATACAAGATTCACATTGGCGGTTAATGAATATGTAACATCAACAAAGGAAAGAAAAACAACATTTGTTGATATAGTAGCATTTGGTAGAAAGGCAGAAATTTTATCAAGGAATGTACAGAAAGGTCAAAAGTTAGCGGTGGAAGGTAAGATAAGCACAGGTAGTTATTTTAATAATGATGGTATTAAAGTTTATACTACTTCCATCATTATGGAAAATTTTACTTTTATAAGTTCAAAAAAAGACATAATTTAACAATTAACTCCTTAGTTTTCTAAGGAGTTAATAAATTTATCCAAAATTTAATCAAAAATTCTAAAAAAGTATTTATATTTATCATATAAGATTATATAATAAATATGTGAGAGTAACTTTTTAAACTTGGGGCAGCTTGTTTATTGATAGTGTAAAGTTTGCTATGAAAAAATAATATAACAAAAAACACTACCATTTTGAAAATTTAAGGTAGTAAATTAAAGAAATAATTTAAATTTAAGCATGACAAAAAGACCTTTAATG
>NZ_JAHLOD010000076.1 GCF_018917145.1 Clostridium bornimense | reverse complement strand
ATAATCTTTTGCTGCCTTGATTTTATCTTCAAAAGAATATTTATATTGTCTTCCCATAAAAAATACCTCCAAAGTAGATTTTGGTTATTTACCATGTCTACTTTAGAGGTATCATATCAAAGTGTGGCAGTTTTTTATTAAGTTTTATAGGGTGTATGGTGTGAGAAATTCCTATGAAATTTCTCACACCATACACTAGTTTTTCTTATATGTGATAGTATATAAAAATTATAATCTAATCAATAAGTTAGAATTTATGACCACAGTATCGACATATCTTGGCTTTAGAGCGTACAAGTTCTAAACAAACAGGACATTCCTTAAAATCTTCATCAGTTGATTCTTTAGAAAATAATAGTTCTACTTGATCTTTCTTTACTTTCTCTAATAAGTCATTAAGTTCTAGTAATTTTATTTGCAATAAAGAAAGATAGTTTTCGTTATTTATACAGCGATTGTAACAATCTCTAAAAATTATTGCTAGGAATAAGAAAGGACTACTTGTTATTAATAATCGCAAATAATTTCCTGTAGTATTATATGAAGATGGAACAAATCTCAACCAATATATTATAGATATTATTGTTAGAAGCCAGTTTGTAACTTCTATGAATTTATATAGATGTTTACTAGGAGGGAAAAATCTCTTTTTTATTTGTAATAAGGAAATCTCTTTTTCGTATAAAGAAATTTCTTTTTTTATTAATTTCATTTTATTAGTCAAATCTTCTGATTTATCAATAATAGAAGGTTTGGTCATTACTAATCACCTCGATTTATTAACAAATAATAATAGTATATGTGGATAAAAATAGAAAATGCTATCTGGAAATTAAAACTATTAATAATTTCAAATATATTATAAAATATTAAGTGTTATTTTATAATGAAAATATACTAATTTTAGAGTTTATTGGAGAAGAATAAGTTATTGATATTGATATATACTGACAATATGAAGTATAATCAAATTATAATTATGCATTTAATAGGGGAGTAACATGAGAGAGGGAATAAGATTCGCTATAAATATTATTTTACTTGGAATAATTTCAGTTAGTGCTACAAGTATAGGGATTAAAGGGTGGCAATATTATAAAGCAGATAGAACCTATTCAAAGGTAGAAGAATTTAAGCCAGCAGCAGAAAATACTGCGGTAGCTACTAGTGTAGATACTGATACTCAAGACAATTATAAAAAATTGAAAGAAATAAACTCTGATTATAAGCTATGGATAAGTATTCCTGAGTTTGGAATAGATTATCCTGTTGTACAAGGTGATGACAATGAGTTTTATTTACATCATGATTTTTATAAAAACAAAAGCTCATCAGGAACCATTTTTGTAGATTACAGAAATGATGTAGAAAGTGATAAAAATCTTATACTTTATGGACATAATATGAAAAATGGTAGTATGTTTAATAAGATAACAAAATATAAAGAAGCTGATGAATTTAAAAAAGGCAAAATAAAAATTATAGAAAATAATATGGAATATACATATGAAGTATTCTCTGTATTTGTAGAAAATGAAAATAGTCATGCTTTAAAGAATGAATTTAATTCTACAGCAGAATATGATGAGTATATTGATAAAATAAAAGAAAAGTCTAAGTTTAAAAAAGAGGTCAAAAATACTGATTATGAAAATATAATAACACTATATACTTGTAGTTATGAATATGATGGAGCAAGAACCATTGTAGTAGCTACATTAGTGAATGAATAAACTAAATAATCAAAAGTTAATTACGACTTAAAATCTAAGGAGTTATCGTGTATTAATAAATGAAAATTTATTGACGATAACTCCTTAACTATTTACCATCATAAAATGTTAATAGATTAATCCTACCTTTCTAAAGCCTTGTTCTAAATCATTTATAATATCTTCAACATCTTCTATTCCTACGCTAAGTCTAAAGAAACCGTTAGAAAATTCACTAGGATATAGATGTTGACGTTCATCATTTGGACCAAAGAATACGATTAAGCTTTCGTCATGACCGAGAGATACTGCAGAAGTTATAATTTTGAGATGACTAACAAAAGCATTGTGAGTATCATAATCAGCAGCTATACCAAAGGAAAGAGCACCGGAAAATCCATTCTTCATTTGTTTTTTTGCTATTTCATGACCTGGATGACTTTTGAGACCAGGATATGATACAAAAGTAACAAAAGGTAAGGACTCTAGATATTTAGCTACTTTTAATGCATTACTATTATGCTGTTTCATACTTAGAGGTAAAGTTACAGCGCCTCTCATAATAAGCCATGCATTAAAAGGACTTATTGTTCCCCCAAGATTAACCATTGCTTCTTTTCTAATTTTATCAATAAGAGCTTTTTTTCCTAAAACAGCTCCACCCATAGCATCTCCATGACCGTTTATATATTTTGTGAGACTTTCAATAGATAAATCTGCACCTAATGAAGTTGGACGTTGATTATATAGAGAAGCAAAAGTATTGTCTACAGATAATAAAACATTATTAGAATGAGCAATTTTTGCAATTTCTTCAATATCGCTGATATTTATAACTGGGTTACCTGGTGTTTCTATATGAATTAATTTAGTATTTGGTCTTATAGCAGTTTTTACTTCTTCTAAATTTGAGGAATCTACAAAAGTACATTCTATATCATATTTATCAGGAAGATATTCAGTTAGCAATCTATATACAGCTAGATAAGTTATTTTTGAGCATACTACGTGATCTTTTGATTTAAGAAAAGTAAAAAATACAGACTATTGCGATACGAATACTTGATAATATATACAATATACCATTATGTGCAAAAAGTAAACAGTTTATGGAAAATAAAATTAAAAACTAACATTATACAATAGAAGACAATAAGTGTCAAATAAAATTCACAAAAGTTAAAAAAAACAGCATAAAAGAAAAAAATATATAGAAATTTCAAATACGATTAAAAAGGTAATGTATAGGAAAAAATATGGAAATTCATAAAACAAAGTGCGATAATTAGAATGTAAAGAAAATATTAACATAGGTAGGGGACAAAGTTATGAAGGATTTATGCTTACAGTACAATAGTTTTTTAGTTAACAAAGAATTCAATATTAAAAGAAGTTATTTTGAAAAAGGAATATCTTATGAAAGACAAATGAATTATGAGTTTGCTATACATATGTACAAAAAAGTATTGAGCATAGATAAGTTTCATTTAGAAGCTAAAGAAAGACTCTATCATATATATAATAATATAAATAAAGTTGATAAAGCAGAAGAAATTATAGATGAACTTTTAAGATATAATGGAAATGATTATATTGGATATCATTATAAGTTTAATTCTTTAATGAAAAAAGGAAATATAGAAAAAGCAGAAACTTTATTAGCTAAATCTAGAGGTATGTTTAGAAACTTGGAAAGTTTTAAGTTAGATTATGTTACTTACTTAATAACTAATGGAAGTTACAAAGAAGCTAATAAGATATTAGATTCCATAGAAAAAAGTAATTGCTATTATGGGATATTTGCTATAAGAAGAGCTTTAATATTGTTAGCTATGGGTAAAGCTGAAGAAGCGAGTAGTTTATTATTCTCAAGAGAAATTTATGATAATAAGAATGTAATTGTAAGTGAAATGATTTCTTTAGTAGCTAAAAAAGATATAGATATAAAATCAACTATAAATTACATAAATAGATTAGAAGAAAATATTGAAATGAGTATTTAATTAGATTGGAGGAAAAAAAGATGATTAATAATGGTAATATATATATTAATAACTTAACAAATAATTTATCAACTCCATTCGATATGGAAAGCTTAAATAACTACCTAAATAAAAGTAAAGAAGATGACAACGTAAAAAGAGGTTATGATATTTTGGAAGCTTCCAGTAATGTTAGAAAAATATCTATGATGTATGGAGCAAAAATAAAGGGTTTATAAGATATATCAAGGGAGGTGTCGCACAAAGGAGTTGTGCGGCACCTCATTTTTGATTTACAACTATTATCGTTAATATTCTACACAATTATCATAGTTTACAGAGAAGGTTTCTTTATCAGTTTTTAAGATATGTCCTGAAGAGTAGTTTTCTCCATTTACTGTTATGTAGACTTTTGATACATTAAAATTATATCCTAAAGAATTTACTAGAGATTTTAAAAGCATTAACTCAGAAGTAGAACCTAAGTTCATAGTGTTTATAAAATTATCACCAAAATCTACACTTAAGATGTCATTTTCTAATTTAGCGCTGTTCACTGTGACATTGGATGAAAGAGTTAGTGTATCCTTATCCTTTTCTGTTTTAAGAGCATTAACTATAGCTTTAACCAATGCGCCATTGGTAACCTTAATATTTTCATCATGATAAGTCATTTTGTCATCAATACAATTATATGTATAGAGCCTTACAGATTGGGTTTTTACATTAGGGTCGTTAGATTCTTCTATCAATGAATTGTTATTGTCTTTATTAGAAGTTTCAATGGTGAAAGGATCTATATTAGAACTAGTTTTAGAATCTTTAGTATTTTTATTTCCACATCCTAATAAGGAGATGGATATCGAAAGTATTAATAATAAAGAAATTGATTTTCTTCTCATAAAAAACCCCTTATATAATATGCTTTGTACTATTATATAAGAGTTTTTTTCAATATAGAACTAATTTTTTTGTTGAATTAAACATAAACATAAATTATAACACAAAGTGTATAAAAAGTAAATAAAACCGTCTTAAAATAGTATTTTATTATCATAATGTTAATGATGACACAAAACTGATTGAATAAGACACAAAAGTAAGATGATACGAAAAAGTGTAGAAATTGGAATTTCTCAATGGCATAATTAATGTAAAGAAAGATAAAAAACCAGTGAGGGTGAGAGATATGAAAAAAAATAAGGGGAAAATATCACTAAAGTTAATGTCTTTATTACCAATAAACAAATTAGGAAATATAAAAGAACTAGCAGGTAGTTCAAGAGTAAATGAAGAAACTATTACAATTAAAGATACAATAGTATATAAAAATAAATCAATTATTATAAAAGAAAAATACAAATTAGATGATAAAGTTGAAACATTCTTAGAATTATTAAAAGATAATGAATCAAGTGAAATAATGAACGGGTATGAATTTGGTGATTTTCAATTAGTAAATAATAAATTATATTTTACACGCGTAAACAGAGAAAACTTAATTGAAGATTCAGAAGAAGAATTTGTATTTGATTTTGAAGAAGAAAAGGTAATGGCTGTAGAAAAAATAAATGAGGAAAAAATAAAAAAGGATATTATTGATGCTATAAATATTAAGTTTGTAGAGAGCTATAGTATATATAGAATAAGAAATGCAAAATTAAAAAGAGTATATTCCAAAGATGGTAAGTATAGTATATGGTTCACAATTAGGTTATTAGATAAGAATATAAGAAAAGAAAAAAAGATTACTGGAGTTTATAGCGAAGATTTTTCATATATATCTGAAAAAGATATATTAAGTGTAAATTATGATGTTGATAATACATTAAGTATTATAGAAAATAAAAATGAATACGAAGAAGAAGTAATAAGAATTAAAGAAGGTAACATTATAAGTAAAGGCAATATTAATTTAAAAAATATAATGCCAAAGAATAAGATAGAGGTAAATAAAAATTTTATAATTGAATCTGAAAGCATATATGTTGTTAATTATTTAAATGGAAAGATGTCTAAATATAATATTAATAATAATGAATATGAATTAGAGAAAAATTATAATTTTGCAGCAGAAGATTTCGATAAGGATATTGATGGAAACATATGGGCGGTTAAGAGTTTTTGTGGAGAAAATTTAGTATACAAGTTAGAAGATGATAAGTTTATCCATCAGTATCGCATAAATTCAAATAAATGTTTATTATCAGTATATGATGATAAAAATATTATTATAAGTGACAATAGTGAGTTTTCATTAATAAATTATAATAGTATAATAGCATAGGATAATGGGCTGTAGCACAAAAAAAGTGCGGCAGCTCTTTTTTTGTAGTAAAATCATATTTAGTTAATAAAGTTTAAGGTTGGGATAAGTTATGATGAAAAAATCCTCATTACTACAGATGTTTAATAGGGATACTATTGGAGAAAATCATATAAAGGGAAAAAGAGTTTTTGAGAATGATTTAGTAGAATCTATAGATATAGTTGATGAAGAAAATATTATATGTATTGATGGAAATGTAATTTCAGAAAATTTATTTAATGAATATAAAACCACTATTGAAATGGATATAAAAGGTGGCAAAATTTTATATACATATTGTACCTGTGCAGATTATAAAAATAATGGACGATTAAGGAAAAATTATAGTTGCAAGCATGTAGTTGGAACATTTTACAAGGCATTAGAAGAAATAGGGGAGGAAGATACAAAAATCGTTGATGAAGTTAATGTAGATGCATTAGCATTACTTTTACCAAAAGAAAAAGAAATGCCAGAGGTGAAGATAGAAGTATATATAAATAAAGATAGATGGAACGGAAAAATATTTGTAGAGTTTAAAATTGGACTTAAAAACCTATCTTCAAATAAACTTTATGTTTTAAGGGATATAAATCAATTTTTAGTTGCAGTGTATAATAAAATTCCTATTAAATATAGTGAAAATTTTTCATTCAATTTAAATAAACAAAGATTATCTACAAAAGATAAGGTGCTTTTAGAATTTATAGAAATGTTAAAAAAGTTAGAAAGTAGTAGCAAGGAGAAAATTATTTTAGGAAAGTACATATATATTCCAGATTATTTTTTAAGAGATTTTTTCAAAGTTATATCAAATCATAGAGTGTATCTTAATGAAGGATTTTTTAATAGACCTGTGGATGGAGAGATTTCCTTTGATATACCTATGATAGATTTTGATATGAAGCTTATAGGGGATAAATATGTATTAAAATGTCCAAGTGGTATGGCGGTGCCATTAAATGACAATGGTAATGTCTTTATATATGGAACAACAATAATAGTACCACCATATGATTTTTGTTATAGTATAAGTAATTATTTAAAGATATTTAGTAAATGTGATGTTATAACTATTCCAATTGAAAATGAAGAGAGGGTATTAAGAGAACTTATTCCTAGTATAAAGAAAATAACTAAAAATCTTTCATTAAGTAAAAAGGTTCAAGATAAAATTGTAGATGAGCCAGTAAAATTTAATTTTTACTTTGATAGAGAAAATGAAGAAGTAACTTTGACACTTAAGGTTACTTATGGAATGTATCAGTTTAATATACTAGATGAATTTGAAGAAAAAATAATATACAGAGATAAAAAAAGTGAAGAGAAAGTCATTGGCACTTTAAGGACATTAGGATTTGAAGTTATAAATAATAAATTTCACATTATATACGGTGATGATTATATATTTAACTTTTTTAAATATAAAATAAACATACTTCAAGATATAGGAGAAGTTTATTATTCAGAAAACTTTAAAGGTATAAAATCTATTGGAAGTAAATTCATAAGTGGAGAAATAGCAGCAGGAAAATATGATTATTTTGAGATGAAGTTTAAATTAGGTGATATATCTGAAGGTGAAACAAAAAATATATTGCGAGCTTTTAGAGATAATGT
Source organism: Clostridium bornimense (assembly GCF_018917145.1). Taxonomy (GTDB): domain Bacteria; phylum Bacillota; class Clostridia; order Clostridiales; family Clostridiaceae; genus Clostridium_AN; species Clostridium_AN bornimense_A. The sequence continues at coordinate 1,889 of NZ_JAHLOD010000076.1, read as the reverse complement.
AAAGTATTATAAGCTAGATAATGGTGAATTTTTAGATATAGAAGAAATAGAGATGAGAAGATTCTTAAAGTTATTAGATGCAGTTGCTCCATATGATATAGAAGGAAATGAAATAAGTATACCTAAAAATAAAGGAATATTTCTAAATAATTATTTAGAAGAAAATAATATAAAATATATTAAAGGTAAGCCGGAATTAAGCAAATTAAAGAAAAAGTTTGAAGTTATAGGTGATAAAAAGTTTAAGGTTCCAAAAGAGATAAATGGAGTACTTAGAGAATACCAAGTTATAGGGTTTAAGTGGATGAAAACAATAGAGGAATTAGGATTTGGGGGGATACTAGGAGATGAGATGGGGCTTGGGAAGACAATACAAGCTATAACATTTATTTCTGCTGGAAAAGGGAAGAAATCTCTTGTAGTTACTCCAACATCACTTATATATAATTGGAAAAATGAATTTGTAAAGTTCAATCCAACATTAAAAGTAGCTATAAATAATGGAGATAAGGATACACGGAAAGAAATGTTAAAGAAAAGTGATGATTATGATGTTATCATCACTACATACAATTTGTTAAAAAGTGATATTGATTATTATAAATCTATGGAATTTGATTATTTCATATTAGATGAAGCTCAATATATTAAAAATTTTCATTCGCAAAATTCAAAGATGGTTAAAACTATCAAAGCCAAAGTAAGATTTGCACTTACAGGTACACCGATGGAAAATTCTCTTATGGAATTATGGTCTATTTTTGATTTTATTATGCCGGGATATTTATATGATGAGAAGACATTTAGTGTTAGATATCATAAAAAACTTCGAGAAGATAAAGTGGTAATTGAAGAATTAAACAAACTTATAGAACCTTTTATATTACGAAGAAAAAAATCTGAGGTAGTAAAAGAATTACCAGAAAAAATAGAAAAGATAGTAGAAGTTGAATTAGAAGAAGAACAGAAAAAGGTTTATGGGGTATATAGTAAATATGCAACAGAACTTATTGAAAAAAAGGTAAAAGACGGTGAGTTTGAAAGTAGTAAAATTGAAATACTATCATATATAACAAAACTTAGACAAATAGCATTAGATCCATCAGTTACGATAAGTGATTATGATGGAGGCAGTGGGAAAATTGAAGCTTTAATGGAGTTGTTACATCATGCTATAGAAGAAGGACATAAGATATTAGTATTCTCACAATTTACTGCAATTCTTTTAAGTATTGCAAGGAGGCTTGAAGGAGAAAAGATAGATTTTAGCTATTTAGATGGATCTATACCAGCAAAAAAAAGAATGGCTATAGTAGACGATTTTAATAATGGAGATAATTCTGTATTTCTTATAAGTTTGAAAGCTGGTGGAACAGGATTAAATTTAACATCAGCGGATGTAGTAGTGCATTTTGATCCATGGTGGAATCCAGCAGTTGAAAATCAAGCTACTGATAGGGCACATAGGATAGGACAAGAAAATATTGTTGAAGTTATAAAATTAGTAGCAAGAGGAACTATAGAAGAAAAGATTGTTAAATTACAAAAAGATAAAGAAAGGCTTATTGAAAAAGTAATAGATGAAGGTAGTAGTAGTGAAAATCTTCTGCAAGAGCTAGATAGTAAAAAGCTTATGGAAATGTTGGAGTTTGATATTTAATAAAGATGATATTTTCAACATAATGTATTTTCAATATTTTACATGTAAATTGAATAAAAGAACTATTGCTAACTGATCTGACTCCTGTCAAGTAGACAATCAAAATAAATAAAGATATATGATTATGCGACTACGTTGTTAGTCGCATTTATCATGATGCTCTTTTTTTCTTTGCTTCTAACTCTGCTTTATAAGCAAGTATTCTCTTATTTTCTGGTATCGGATATTG
>NZ_JAHLOD010000075.1 GCF_018917145.1 Clostridium bornimense | reverse complement strand
TGGGTCGCATATTATAACTTTCTAAGACCTCATCCATATAACTATTGGAAACCACTTAATGAACTTGAAGCTCTTGATGGTATCGATAATATGCCTGCCAAATGGCAAATATTAATCAGGTTAGGACAGCAAGCTATTTTAGATATCCAAGAAAAAAATGCTTCCTAACGGATTATATAACCAAATATAAATTTTTTTGCCTTCATTAAAGGTCTTTTTGTCATGCTCAAATTTAAATTATTTCTGTAATTTACTACTTTAAATTTTCAAAAAGATAGTGTTTTTTGTTATATTATTTTTTCATAGCAAACTTTACACTATCAACTAATTTTTAAACTTAAATATTGGCAATCTTATTTTAAATTTAATTTTAAATATAGATTTGAATAACAAATACAATATACATAATTTCGGTATTGTATTACCTAACCATAAAAATCCACCAACCGTAAAAACTTTCATCCCTTCATACAGTAAAGTGACATAAATAAAACAAGAAAAATATTCTTTATTTAAAACACATATAGTGATTTTTTTTATTAAAAAAAAGAATAAAACAGCTTCAAATATCATCATTATTGCTGCACCAATATAACCTAAAGTAACAATTTCAATACCCGGATGACCTGCACAAAGTGTTCCATTTCCTTGTATATATCTTATAAACTCGGATTGTGGCATTCCTTTTTCCATCAAATAATAAATTCCAGTATCATATTGATTCGACGATGAAAATAAAGATAACAATTCATTAGATATTTGCGAAAAGTCTCTAAAACCTTCAACAAATACTTGTCTATCTATTTCCCACCATAAAGCTGATTGTAACCCAAAAGCTCTATAAAGAAGTAAACTAAAAGCACTGTTATAATTTGAATTGTTCAATCCATAAATTCCATTGTTTTGAAAATAGCTCAATTTTGGTAATAAAGCAACACAAACTATAATAATAACAATTAATACATTTTTAAAGTTAATAAGTTTAACTCTAGATTTTAACAATAGAATTAAAATTGGCATAAAGAAATATATTACAACATATAAAATTCCAGTAAATTGGTTACCAACTAAATACCAAGAAATAATTAATCCTAAAACACAAATACAACTCCAAAACTTATATTTTCTTCTATATGTTGAAATGAAAACTAAACCACTTAAAAAACTAAATGAATACCTTAATGAGCTAACTAAAGAAATTAAAGGTAATGTAGAATAATCACTATAATAATTAAATCGATTGATATTTGAATTAGATATAATAGATCCTGAAATCAAAATATCTACAATTAAATATAAAGTAAAAATTGTTATTACAGATAAAGCAATATAGTTCGTATTTTCGTTAATAATACATTTTTTTATTCTTAATATCTTTTGTTTATTAATTTTATAAAGAAATATAACAGTAAACAAAAAAACATAATTTAATAAAGCAAGTCTAATTGTAGAACCTGTCATATAACTATATTTATTAATATCTGCAACGTAAATTCCTTCTTCAATATATGCACATGAGATAATATTTATAATTACATTTAATAAAAATGGAATTAATAATGGAAAAATAACTGAACACTCATTATACATATAAATAAAAATCATAATTGTCAAAAATATTATTATAGAATTTAAGAACGACATTACATCACCACCTTATCATTTCGTAATTTTTTTTATCTTCTCAATTATGCCATATTCATGCAATATTTTTTTTATATCAAAAATAACCCTTCCTAGCAATGTATACTCTCCATATTTTCTAGTTATAAAATCAAATCCATAGTTCTCGTAATCACTAATGAAGCAATCATAATTTTTGGGCTTTTGAGTAGGTGAATTCAAATTATGTTGATATTTAATAAATTCATTACTTAAACAAATTTGAATATTCTCACCAGATTTGTTCTTTATGATTTCTATTAATTGATTTCCTTTTTCAGTATTTTCGATTACTAAGCTAACACCACTTTTACTATCAATATGTCTTTGTTTTATAAACTCCGGCATGATTGTATCAATACCCCAAAAGTCTCCAATTGTGATATCACCGACTCTATTCATATTTGAATATTTACATTTAAAACAAGATTCTCTAATTGTTAAGTGCGAAAAAAACAGTCTTGTAAACATTCGTGTATCTTGCGTATTGACTTTTATTTTCCCACTTTTATACCTTGCCATACATGGATATAATTTCCATTTAGCTTTACTATAACGAAAAGAAAAACCAACTAATTTATCATTATTTACTCTTTCTAACCACTCTTTATAATCATTCCAATATTTTCTTGATGGAGTTCCATGACAAATAATATCAATAGTATATAATTTTACATCTTTTACGTTTTTAACTCTCAAATAACTCTTTAGTCCTGCTACTTGACATGGAGCACCTGAAAACAAAACATACTTATTAGCTTTCAAATCCTCTAATACTTTTTGATAAACACCTTTAATATCAGATTCAACATATTTTGAAGTTCTAAATATTTTAATTTCCTCTTTACTTTCAACACCAATATGTTTAACATCTAAGTTATCGTCAAAACAGCAACCATAAACCTTTTTTTCAGAATTACTTAATTCGAAAAAACTTTCTACAATAGCACTGAAAGCTCCACCAGATGCTGATTCTTCTACAACCTGGTCAGAATTTCTAAATGCGTATACATTCATCATTACAAAAACTTCCCTCCAATATCACCAATAGATTGTTTTATCCACTCAAGCGCCTCATTTTGCTTTTTAGTGATTATTTCATCAACTATAGCATAATTTATATTTTCATCTAATTTATCATATGGAGTATTTTCATTTACTATCCTATTCTTTAAATTTGTCATATCTAATAGATTTTCTATTCGACCGTTAAAACTATTTTTTGAAAATATTGCTGCAAATTTTTTGTGAAATAGTATTGAAAATACAGTCATATGGAAAGAATCCGAAATTACATAATTTGCGTTTTCAACCAAAGTTAGTAATTGATTAGGTGTAGGTGTCACAATTACTTTTTCGCCTTTTAAAGCATAATGATAATAAAGTGTAATTCTAATACAAGGCATGTTATAATACTTTGAAAGTCTCTTTATATATTCATCAAATTCTTTATTTCTATGAAGTTGATATACTAAAATATACTTTTTAGGAGTTTTAATTGGTTTTTTAATTCTATCCCATAGATTTCTATTAACTATCAACGTTGGATCCATAGATGCATATCCACCTTGAATACCCATTTTGTTTAAAATTTGAACACCAGTTTTTTCTCTTGTAGAAATATGAGAATATTTCATTAATAATGGTTTTATAACTTTTTCCTCTTCCGCCGATATTTCTTTTTTTCCAAAACTAGATGAAATAGAAATTCTAGGCTTTGAATCTGGAACAAAATCTAAAAAATAAGTTTTTTCAATTCTCAAATTAATACTACTATTCCACACTTGATCACTACCTGTTATAAACAAATCCATATCAGGTAAATTATTCTTAAGTTCTTCACTTGAATGATATATATTCTTAGTTCGTTTAATATAATTATTCAAAAAACTTTCAAACACATTTTCCATTTTGATGAATGATGGATATAAAATTAGAGGAACAAACTTTCCAATAATTGCTTTTTTTGCCATATGCGATTCAGACAAAGTTAACTGTCTGAATTCTTTATGGTCAGTTCCTTTTCTTCTATAATCTATTACTTGCACTTCATGCCCTAAATCTTCCAAAATAGATTGTGTAGCCAATGTTTGATATACAGATCCATAATTTTTAATATTATGGCATGTCACTAATCCTATTTTCATATTTTTCTCCATTCTAATATTTAGTTTCTATAATTGACTTATATTTCTCATCCAATTTATTTGCTTCTATCTTTATGTTATATCCATTACTTTCTATACAAGAAAAATCAGTTGAACGATTACTTCTTTTACAATTTTCTAAAATTATTTTAGCCCATTTGTCTGGTGTAGCATCAAGTGATACAAAAGTTAATAAATTTGTTATTTTAACTTCACCAGGTATTTTATCTGAGGCAATTACAGGTAATCCAGAAGTTTGTGCTTCTATTGCTACAATTCCTAAACCTTCATACAGTGAAGGAAATACAAATACATCCATCGCTTGGTATAAGTCGTTCACATCATTTCTTGCCCCTAAAAATAAAATATTTTCTGAAATCCCCAATTCATTAGCTAGTGCTTTACATTCATTTTCTAATGGGCCAACTCCAACTAAAATAAATTTTACATTATTCTTTAGTTTTACAATTTTTTTAAATACTTGCAATAAAAATAATTGATTTTTTTGTTCACAAAATCTACCTACATGCCCAATGCACCAATAATCATGTTTAATATCCAGTTCATTTCTTTTATCCATTCTTACTTTTTCATTAAACATAAAATTATTTATGCTAATTGCATTTTTTATGATAGTAACTTCATTTTTCTCTACCCTATTTTTACCAAACAAACATATTGCAGCGTCTTTTGAACACGCAAAATAATCAGTAGAGAATAACACTCCTAATTCTGCTATAAATTTATAAATTATTTTCCAAACAATCGAATTAAAATTTTCTGCCATATGTGAATGATTAATAATATGTTTACAATTGTTAATTTTCCCAATAATAGCAGGAATAAATGCCCATTCTGTAGTAGCAATATGGATTATGTCAAAATTTTCGGTTGAAAAAACTTGATTCAACCCCTTTAAATGTCCAACTATATTTTTCTTTGACGGAATAATATGAATTTTAAATCCTAGTTTTTCAAATTTACTCATACATTCGGGAACTTTTATACAATGTGCAACAATATGTAAATCGTAATTTGATAGATCCATATTATTAAAATATGTAATTAAAAAGGATTCGACTCCGCCATTTTCAAAACAGTTAATTACATGGCACACCTTAATTTTTTCTTTTACTTTCATACTTATCCTCGACAATTATTTAATAAATTTCTATACAATGTTATGTAATCTTGTATTAGATTACTCCATACATATTTAGGAAGAATTCTTTTAGCCTCATTATTTAGGTCAAAATCATCTATTTCTCTGTTGACTATTTTTAACATCTTTTCAACAAGACTATTAACATCTCCAAGTTTAAAAAACAATCCATATCCTTCGCTAACTTCTCTATTAGTTGGTATATCACTTAAAATTATTGGTAAATTGTTTGCAATACATTCTAACTGTGTTGATCCAAATCCTTCATAAATTGAAGGAAAAACATAAGCAGATGCCTCTTTATACAATTTTAATAAATCACTTGATGAAATGTAACCAGTAATAACAACATCATTCTCAATATTAAATTTATTAATTAACTCTTTATATTCATCGAATCCGAAACCAGGTCTACCAGCTAAAACCAATTTAAAATTATTATCACTTTTTTTAATTTTTGCAAAAGCTTCAATAACTATTTTTAGATTTTTTCTTTTCTCCAATGTTCCAGAAAATAGAAAAAAGTCTTTTAATTCACTCTTATTTAATATATCTGAATCAAATTTATTTTTAATTTTTTCATTATCATATTCAGAGTATAATCCAGGGTACGCGACAAAAATTTTATTTTTAACTTTAGGCCATTTTGATGATATCTCTTGTTTTATTGAATTAGATACAGTAAAAATTGCATCAGCATTTTTTATTGCTAACTTTACAATAAACTGATTATATATTTTATATAAAGATGAAAAAGTTTCAGGATGAGCAAATGAAGCTAAATCATGAATTGTTACAACATATTTCGTATTTTTACATTTAAAAAATGGCATTGCATAATTAGTAAAATGCACAACATCATAACTTTTGCACTTCTTTTGGTAACTATATGAATTGATGTGAAATAAATATTTTAATCTACTTGCTTTTTTTGAAGAGTTTCCTGTATTAAATTGTTCTAAATCTACAACATCATTATTATCGACATTATCTTTTAATTCTTTATATAAATATGAAGTATATTTTCCTATCCCTGTTCCAATTTTTACTTGCATACCATCGTCGATTAATATTTTCATTGTATACCTCCTAAATATCTAAATTTTTCCAAAAATTTCTTTAGCTCTATCCCATGTCCAATTTTTATTTATAAAATCAACGCTATTCTCAGAAATTCTATTTCTATATTCATCATCCAACAACAATTTAATAACTGAATTGGCAAATTCTTCATTTGAATCAGTTATAATCATATCAACGCCATTTGTTGCATTAATATTTTCTGCACCAACTGATGATGATACTATCGGCAATCCCATTGACATTGCTTCTAAATTTTTTGTTTTGATGCCAGATCCAAACATCATAGGGCAAACAAACACTTTACATTGATTTAGATAATCACGGACATCTTCAACTCTTCCAGTAAAAATAATATTGTCAGAAGCAAAAGATAATAATTCTTCCGAAGATCCCCCACCAACTACTATAAATTTTGCATTATTTATTCTATCTAATATTAGAGGAAATATGTCATTGATAAAATGTTTTACTGCATTTTCATTATGAGCAACACTCATTGCACCTAAAAACCCAATATAATTTTCTTTTTCATGAGATTTCTTTGCTTGAAAATAATTAACATCAACCCCAATTGGTATTGCTATTGCTTTATTTTTACCTAACTCTTTATTAAAATCATCTGCTTCACTCTGCGCAACAAATACTGTCAACTCACATTCTCTACCCATAGATAATTCATACTCACTTAATAATTTAATTTCATTTTTTAGAACATATTCTTTAACATGTCTGTTCATCATAAAATTTTTAAAAATATTAGGAACACTATTTATAAAAGCACCATAAGGATTAATTGAATTTATATCTGTTATAAGTTGTCGTTTATATCTTAAAGATATTCTGTCATCTAAATCTGCTACTCTTACTGCATCAATATCTTTAATATATTCTGTACACCGAACCATATCAGCGATTGCATAATCAGGTTGATATTTTGCAACTAATTCCTGAATAATCATTTTTGCTTTTTTATTCCAAAATAATGATACTTGCAAAGGAAATCTACGAATTAATAATGAGTAATAACAAATGTTTTTTATCTTGGTGAAAATAGAAGATTTTGGTAAAATTATTAATTCATCGATAAAAGAAGGCTTATCATCAATAGAATCACCATTTTCTAAAAATGCCGCAACAATTAGTTTGCAATTTAATTCTTCTGATAAAATTCTACAATAATGATATAACGATGTTTTTCTACCTGAAGATGCTGGAAAAGGTAATCTGGGCATTATAAATAAAACTGTTTTATTTTTCATACTTCAAAAAAACTTTCTTCTAACATTAAACATAAACAATGATAAACAGGAAGATGCATTTCCTGAATCATATAAGTCTCAGTTTGAGGAACATTGATACAAATATCAGCAATATCGGATAATTTACTTTCTTTTTTACCAGTCAATCCAATTACTTTCATTCCTTTTGCTTTCGCAACAGTTGCTGCATATAATATATTTTTACTGTTACCTGATGTAGATATCCCTAAAAAAACATCATTTTTATTACCATAACCAAAAACTTGTTGAGCAAAACACAATAATGGCTCGCAATCATTCATATAAGCAGTAGTTAGTGACATATGCCCATCTAAAGCGATTGCAGGTAATACACCTTGTAGATTATCGCCTAATAATTCACCCATCTCGTTATTAACTGAAATCAACTTTTCAATTTCACATTCTTTTAATTTTCTTGATGATTTGAATCCCTTCATTAACTCACCAACAATATGTTCGGCATCAGCAGCTGAACCACCGTTACCAGCAATTAATAATTTTCCATTATTTTCATAGCATTCTTTCAAAATATTAAATGTCTCAATAATATCTTTTTTGCAAACATCTAATTGTGGATATCTTTCTATTAAAATGTCAATTTGTTTACTTGACATAGCAATACCTCCTCCTAAAATTTAAAACTCTTTTAAACTATCAATCGTTTTATTTTGATTAAAATTATCTTTACCAATCAAAGCAGTCATACAACCTGCTGAAATACCTGCTTGAATATCATTTTCACTATCCCCGATCATCCAAGATTTGCTTAGATCAATATTGAAATCTTTAGAAGCTTGTATTAACATACCTGGCTTGGGTTTTCTACATTCACAATTAATTTTCAATTCAGGAACTTCTCCTTCATATCCTTTGTGTGGATGATGGGGACAATAATAAATTGCATCTACATAAGCTCCTTCTTTTCCTAATAAAGTTTCCATTTTATTATGGATTTCATTTAATTGACCAATGGTAACTTCTCCTCTTGCAATAACTGGTTGATTTGTTACAACAATTGCAAGATAACCAGATTCATTGATTTTCTTTATTGCTTGTGTAACACCTGGAAGTAATTCAAAATCATTTATATCTCTTAAGAAACCAACATACTTGTTAATTGTTCCATCACGATCTAAGAAGATAGCCTTTTGTTTATTATGTAGATTCTTAGCTTGTACTCTACCCGCTTTAAAGTCATTACATACAGATTCATATCGATCAGGAGTTCCCATATCTTTTACATATTCAGGACTATCATAAGCATACATTTGGTTTGTACCAGCTAAAGGTTTCAATAATTGTCTATCTAAATCTACTTTTTCAGTTGTAATTACTGTATCTAATACTTTCGGAGAAATAACATGCAATCCAGCATTTACTCTATTTCTATAAAACTCAGGTCTTTCATCTTCTTTTGCAGACCATTTTAATACAGAATTATTTTCATCAGTAAATATAAGTCCACTATCATAAGGATGACTATTTGGATGTGTAAATAATGTAACTAATCCACCTTTTTGTTTGTGATAATTTACAAAACGATTAAAATCAATATCAAAAATTGCATCAGCATTCAATAATAAGAAATCTTCTTTTAACTTATCTTTTAATTGAAATAACGCTCCTGCATTGCCAAGTGGTGTTTCTTCAACAAAGTATTCAATATTTACTCCAAAGTCTGATCCATCTTTGAAATAGTCCATGATAATATTTCCAAGATGACTTACCGTAATAATTAAATCTGTATAGCCTTGATTTTTTAAACATTCAATTTCATGTTCTAAAACAGGCTTACCTTCAATTTTAATCATTGGTTTTGGAATATCACTTGCGACAGAAGAGATTCTTGTACCTCTTCCTCCTGCCATAATTACAACTTTCATTATTTTCCCTCCACTGGAACATAGATAGTGTAAAGTTTATTTACACTTCTTTCTTTAAAAATCTTTATATATCAAGGTTCTAGAAGTTTTTTTGCATAAAAAAACAACGACCCCCTGATTTCTATGTTAAAATTGAATCTCTCACAAACCAAAAATAACTTAGAAAGGTTGTCGTTATTGTGGATTCAATTATAACTTATTTACTAGCATATAATCAATATTTAATTAATATAATTTTTCAATTACTCATATTTATTTCTAAATATATACCACTTGGGCAATTATCTTTTGATGATTCAAATAGCCCAGAGTATCAAAAATTTAAAATAGATAAACTTCCTAAAATAATTAAATTTCATAATGTAGATTACAAATTACTTTTAGCCTACTATAAGCATAAATACAATAAAATCGTAACTCCTGTAAAACGACGTAATGGTAAGTCTATACCAACTAAAATAAAATGCCCTAAATGTGGCGCTCCGCACCAATATATCTATGATAACAATGGTAATAAGGGTCAATACCAATGCAAAGTATGTGGTCTAACCTTTAAAGAGTCTAATTTTGCAACTAAGCCACTAATATTTAAATGTCCTTACTGCGGTAGCACACTCTCTGAACGTAAGGAGCGTAAGCATTTTAAAATACATAAATGCATCAATACTAACTGCTCTTACTACAAAAGGAATTTGAAAAAACTC
>NZ_JAHLOD010000074.1 GCF_018917145.1 Clostridium bornimense | reverse complement strand
GACATTTAGGAGTAATTCTATACAGTCTATATAATTTCCAGTAATCTTTAGCATATTGTAGTGAATTTTATTACTGGAAATACATATTAAATTCACTACAAAATTAATTATACGAGGAGATATATTATGAAAATAGCATTTGTTGATGAACGAATTGATGTTGAAGAATTAAAAAATTTAAATACTCTTAATATTAAAGTAATTAAAGTTCCAAAAACAAATCTTACTTATGATGCAGTATCTGGTCATCCTGATATTCTTATGCACATATTCAATAACAAAATAATACTTCATAGAGATATTGATGCAGCTTTTCTCCATAATTTAGAATCTCTTAATTTAAATATATCTTTATCTCAAAAATCAATAGGATACAAATATCCTAATAATATTATCTTAAATGGCGTTTCTACTTCTGAATTTTTTATCCACAATACAAAATATACTGATGGTGAGTTATTAACATTAATAGGTAACAACACTGTTATTAATGTTCCTCAAGGATATACAAAATGTTCTACCGCTGTAGTTTCAAATAAAGCGATAATGACTTCTGACACCGTCATCGCAGAATCCATGAAAAAATTCGGATTTGATGTTTTATTATTACCTCCTGGAGATATCCTTCTCCCTGGGTTAGACTATGGCTTTATTGGTGGTACTTGTGGTCTTATAGATGAGAAAACTCTGTGTTTCTATGGAAGTTTGGATAATTACAAATACGGTAACGATGTTATTACCTTCTTAGAAAAGCATAATGTTAAACCAATTTACTTAAGTGATGGCAAACTTGTTGATAGAGGCAGTATTTTAATTGTTGATACTGAAATTTAGAATAGTATATTATTTGTTTTTTCTCATATTGGAACCTGTTCTACTTAAGTGTTGTTTTTATCAAATCATGAGCCTCCACCACTGTGCCCTGATAAAAAAAGTGAAGGAATTCGAAAGGAGGCGATTTTAGCCCGCGGGAAATTAGAGCCTAAGTATTTAACTATTCAATATCCGATACCAGAAAATAAGAGAATACTTGCTTATAAAGCAGAATTAGAAGCAAAGAAAAAAAGAGCATCATGATAAATGCGACTAACTACGTAGTCGCATCATCATATATCTTTTATTTATTTTGATTGTCTACTTGACAGGAGTCAGATCACTTTCGTGCAACAGCTTTTCATTTTAAAAACTATTTATTTTTTCTTAGTAATAAAACCCCTACTGCTGATAATATTGCTGATAATGTCATCATAACTTCTTTTGATGCTGCAGTTCCTGTTTTAGTTAAAACTTTACCTATATTAGTATTACCAGAGCTTGTAGCTTTATTGTTATTTGTATTAACAACTTTATCTTCGTCTTTGTTTTCCTCTATTATTGTGAACTTAGTGAAATGACTTGTCTCAAATTCAAATCTTGATGATCCATTATTAAATACACCACCATCGATTTTTTCCCAAGATTTCTTGTCTTCATTATAATAGTAAGCTGATAATTTATTTGTATTTAAATCTTTTAATTGGTCTTCTGTAAGTGTTATTGACACTTTTACTTTACTATCTCCAAAATCAGTGATAGCTTTTCCGTCTTTTGTTAATAAAGACATTTCGTAAATTTTTCCTACAGATTTTATATTATCTAAAAGATCGCTATTTTCATAGATGCTTTGTCTAAATACTAACTTTTTAGATTTATTATCATCTAATATTTTCTTAGGAATTGTTACTCTAGTATCATTAGAATCTATAAATATTCCTTTATTTTCATCAGTTAAAGTAGCAGTGTATAAATTAGCTTCTAGATTTTCTCCAGAACTTGCATTAAATATAACATATGGATTTGGTTGTTTTACATCATTTCCATTAACAATAATTTTGTCTCTATATTTTGATTCTGTTGAACTTTGGACTAATGAAAATTCAACTTTTGCTACGTCTGATTTATTACCAGCTTTGTCTATAGCATAAGCTTCTAATGTGTATTTACCAGCTACATCTATTTTTTCACCTTTATATTCTTTTCCGTTTAATGTAACATCAACTTCTGCATCTTTATCATCTACATCAACTTTAGGTTGTACAGCTGTATAATATACTTCTCCATCTTCAACTCCGCTTACAGTAACTACTGGTGCTGTTGTATCAATATCTACATGTGTTTTTGCTACTTCACTTACATTTCCAGCATAGTCTGTAACTCTAGCATATATATCACTAGTTTTCTCTACTGAGAATTCTCCATTATATTCATAGTAGTTTACACCATCGAAGCTATATTCTATCTTTTCTACTTGTTTTTCAGTAGTATCTATTTTTACTTTTGCTGCTTTCTTATCGTTCTTAACATTTATAGATGGTTTTTCAGGAGCAACAGTATCAAGTACTACTGATATTGTATCAGAAACTTCATTTCCAAATTGGTCTACTGCTTCTACAGTAATTGAATTTTTATCTTCATCTAAATTGATGACTTTTGAGAATTCTTTTTCTAATACTGATGAATCTTGTACTGGGAATTTGTCTACAGTTAAAATTGTATCTCCATTTATAGATAATGAATATCCATATAAATTATCACTTATTTTACCACTTACTTTAAAGTCTTTATTATTTGTATAAATATTATTATCTTCTTTTGCTAATGGTAAATCTAAAACTACATTAGGTGCTTTTGAATCATATAGAACTCTATATGCATAGTTCATAACTACAGTATCGTCATCATCTACAGCATAGAATCTAATTCTATTTGTTCCTTGATTTAATTTAACAGAATAGCTGAAAGTTAAATCTTTATTTACCTTTACATCTTGTCCATTAATCTTAAATTCTTTTGCTTTTTTATTAAGATGTCCTTCTATTGTATAAACATCATTTTCAGTATAATCACCATTTAAGATAGAGAATGAATCTAAATTATCTACTTCTACTTTTAGCTTAGAATCATCTCCAGTATTTACAACGACTATTTCTTTAACAGTAGTATTATTACCAGCATCTCTTGCAACTATATTGAATACATTCATTCCAGCAGTTAAGTCTACATCTATACTTCCTTCACCATTCTTATCTAAAGTTATTGCTTTTGTTCCTGATGAAGTAACTATATTTGCATCGACGTTTGTAGCATCAGATACTTTTACTTTTATAGTTAATTTATCTTTATCTGTAGTGTAATATGGTGTTTCACTTCCTAGTTCAGGTGTAGTAGTTATAACTGGTGCTATTGTATCTAAAATAACTTTATAAGTTTTATCTAAGATAACATCGCCATTTTTATTTTCTGCATATACCTTTATTGAGTTTTCACCTTCATTAACTGAAACTGGATAACTAAAGTAATTATCTTTTACTGAAACTTTTTCTTCGTTTATAAGAAGTTTCGATACATTATCAGATGCAGTTCCTTCTATTACGAACTTACCATTAGTTAATGAATTTTCACCTATTACTGTTGTATCTGCTTTTAAGTTTGATAATGCAAGTGTTTTAAGCTCTCCAGCTTTAAACTTTCCACTATCTACGCTTATATTTCCTGCATTATCGATAATAGCCATTGATACTTCATTTACTTCGCCGTCTTCCATGTCTATATCTGCATAACATTGTCCATTTACTTTTGTTATTTGATTTTCATCAAGTGCAGTTGTTTTATTTCCTGATACTACTATAGCTATTGGCATTAATCCTGAGCCATCTTTATCTTCTTCTGTCCAGCTAATTCTATATTTTGCTTTTCCTTCAGCATCTTTATATTGTTCTACTCCTTGGATTTTAAGCTTTGGTGCTACAGTATCAACTTTAACTGGCATGTCCAAAGTTTGTTCCTTAGCATTTTCTAATTCTACTGAATTTGTAACTCTTATATAGTACTTACCATCTTTTACTTTTTCATATTTTCCTTTTGATTTATTATATACTGTACCATCCCATGTAGCACTAGATACTACTGTTCCTGAAGTACCTGATATATAATCTTCAACAGTATTTTTTCTTACATAAGGATCTTTTGATAAGTCTCTTATAACTTTATTATTTTCATCTACTACTTGTACTTTTCTTTCCTTAGAATTTCTTAATGCATATAAGAATGGTGTTACTGTATCTTTAGAATTATCACCATTTGGTGAGAAAGCAGTCTTCTCTTTATCTATACGCATCTCTCCATTAACTATAGTAGTTCCATAATAACTAAATCCTTTTGAAGTTTTTTGTCCAAGTCCTGTTGTACCTAAAAGACTATCATTGGAATCTGTATAATTTGGAGCATCTATTATTGATTCGTCAGACCAATCACCATAGAATCCCATAAGTGGCACTGAAAGTGATGGAGTGTCGTCATCAGTAGCTGTAAAGTGAACATATCCTTCTACAAAGTTATCTTTATCAGCATCTTTAGATATTGTTAATGTTCCTGTTACTTTAGCTGTACTATTTGCTTTTACTGTTACTGATTTTTTATCAAAGGTAACATTTGAATTATCTAAAATAACTTCATGAACATTACCATTTTCATCAGTTAATTCACTATAAACTTCTTCTTCTGATAAATTATAAGTTTTATCTTTATCGCCATAGTTCTTTAATGTTAATGTAAATTTAGTACTATTATCTACTTCCTTTAATGCTAATGAAGCTTTTCCATCTTCGCCAGTAACAATAACATTGTTCTTTATAGCATTCTTAGGATTTATAAGTCCAGCACCTTGTCTTCTTGGTGAATATGGTACCTTCTTACTCTTATCATACTTATCAATAAGTTCTGTTGCTGTATTCATTGCTGAATTTTTAGCAAGTGATACAAGATCTTTATCTTTTACATTCCAATTCTTTTCTTTAATACCTTGAATTATAAGTGCCTCAGAACCTGCTACAAATGGTGATGACATTGATGTACCACTCATAGTTTGATATGAATTTTCATTAGCTAAAGAATATATATCTCCACCTGGTGCTGTTATTTCTGGTTTAAATTCTAGATTTGGTGTTGCACCCCATGAAGAATATTGTGACATGTCATATTCATCACTATTTTTTGCTGTAGAAATACTTGTACCATCGAACTTAATCTTAGCAGCTCCATTATTAGTTTTTTCCATTAAAGTCTTTCCTGATGTATTACCTACAGAAAATACTGGTACAGTTACTTCTGAAGTTATAGACATTGAAATAAGCTCGTCTCCACCGGCTTCATGGTTATATATGATTACTGCTGCTGCTTTATTTGCTACAGCATTAACATATTTTTCGTCAAATGTAATATCACCTCTTTTTATTAAGGCAATTTTACCTGCTACATCTTTTCCTTCAAAATCTTTAGTACTTCCTACACCACAATCTACAATATCGTGATATTCTTTTAATGTTGATAAATCGCTACCTGATACTAAAGAAAAAGCACAATCTCCTTTTTCTCCATTTTCAACTTCATATTTTAAATTCTTTTCTGTTAATGTTGTATTTTCCATAGAAGCTACAGATAAAGAATCTTTTGCTGTTGATGGTGATCCTATAGTAGCTGTATCTTTTAATCCTAATAAATTTTCTGGTTGGTTCCATCCACTACTTGATGTACAAGTTTGTGAATTTCCTGCTGATATTACACATATTGTTCCTGCATCAGTAGCATTCTTTACTGCAATATGTTGAGGATCATCGGGATTAGTAAATCCTGAATCTGATCCAAGACTCATATTAATGACATCAGCACCTAATTTTACCGAATCCTCAATAGCTTTAATTATATCGTCATCATAAGCACCTGAATTAGCAGTATTATTAGAAAATACCTTCATAGCTAATAATTGAGCTTCTGGTGCAACACCTTTAACAGCAGCTAAAGTGCTACATTCTTCATCAGATCCATTAGCCGCTACTATACCAGCTACATGCATACCATGTTGACTTCCATCATCGATAATATTTTCATTATCATCAGCATAGTTATATCCATATGGTATTTTACTTGTAAAATACTTTCCATATGAAAGACTATTTACATCTTTATTTATCTCATCTTTGTCTAACTTTGCTTTACTTTCATCAGTAATTTTTAAATCTTTATGAGTGTAGTCAATACCAGTATCTATAATAGACACTATCATTCCTTCACCTTTATAACCTAAGTCATTCCATACACTTGCTGTATCAGTTATTTTCTTTGCAAATTCCATATCTGGATATGACACTCTTACTTCTGATACAGATTTTACTCCATCTATAGCTCTAATCTTATTTACATTTTTTCTTTTTGTGTTTATTGAAAATCCATTAACTAAGTAACCAAAATTTCTTTTTACTTTTGTACCAGTAATCTTTTCAACTTCCCCTACAATAGAGCTTTGAGATTTTATTAACTTTTCTTCTTTTTTCTTAACTGATGATGTGTACTCATCCTTTTCAACTTTTACTGCTGGTGCAGCTTTAAGTTGTACTATAACCCTAATTTCTTCCTCAGGATTTTCATTATTTTTATTTTCGGATATATTTTCTTTTAAAAGTTCATTTCCTTTTATGTAATTTGAACTTTCTTTGGCATACTCTAAAGATTTTTCACTTATAAGATTCTTTAAAGCATCCTTTGATATTTCCTCCCCTTTTACCTCATATATATCACTACCAATTATCATAGTAAAAAACAATGATGCAGTAGTAGCTAATGATATGATTTTTTTTAGCTTTAATTTTTTCATCTAGTCACCTTCCCTTTTCATATTTTATATATGTTTCCAATTTTAAATTTTATTTAAATTCGTGTAAACATATTACACCCACTCTTTTAATTTTATTATTTTTCTAAATATTTTTGATATGTAAAACGTTTTTTTTGCATCTTTCGACTTAATAAATTAAAGTAATTTTTATTGCAATTGAAATTTTCTATTAAAGAGATGTATAAATGTCATAATTAAACTCTTATGAATGATTTTATTCTATTTTTGTATTTTAATTACAAAAAAAATAATCCATTGCAAATCTAACCTTTTATTTAGACTTACAATGGATTATTTATGGAGGCGCCACCCGGATTTGAACCGGGGAATAAAGGTTTTGCAGACCTTGGCCTTACCGCTTGGCTATAGCGCCATATTAAATTTCATTTACTTTAATATTATATGCTATCTCTTTAGTTTTATTACACATTTATTATAAAGTATTGATTTTTTTTATGCAATACTTTTTTTCAGTACATATGGAGCTAATGAACTCTACGCCTTCCTTTAGTTTTAACTAATAATTGATATTATTAGTTTTGTTTGTATTAGTATCTGTTATAGTTAAGTGGTGGTGGGAAAATCAGTGTACAATTGTACCTCTCACCATAGTCATAGTAAAATATTTCCCTATCAAGGAATTTTAACCTTAGTTTAGAGTTGTGAATTGCCTGATTTATAAATTGAAAAAAAGAGCCATCATAACAAAGTTTCATTTGCTAATTTGATAACTCTTTTTTCTTATATAAAACTTATTTTGCTTTTTCCATTAGTTGTTCCATTTCTTCTGGAGTAAATACATATTTAGTTCCACAGAATGAACATCCTATTTCTTCATCTTTTCTATCTGCTATTATATTAGCTAATTCTGTTTTACCTAATGAAATTAATGCAGTTTCAATTTTTTCTCTTGAACAATCACATCCATAATAAGGCTTACCATCATCATGAATTTTTAAGTCCATATCATCAAAAACGCTAGCTATTATTTCATCAATAGTTTTACCGTTATGTATCATTTCAGTTGTTGATGACATTTCTTCTAATCTATATTGAACTAAATCTGCTAATAATGGATCTGCATCTGGCATCATTTGAATAATAAATCCACCAGCAGCACTAGCTTCTAAGTCTTTATTAAACATTACTCCAACTGCAACTGCTGAAGGTGTTTGTTCTGAAGTTGTAAAATAGTAAGCTACATCTTCTCCAACTTCTCCTGTATAGATCTTAACTTGACCTACATATGGATTTTTTAATCCAAGATCTTTAATTACAGTAAGCATACCGTCTTTTCCAATAGCCCCTGATACATCTATAGTACCATTTTTTCTTGGTGGTAATTGTACATTAGAATTACCAAGAATTCCTTTTATTCTTCCGTCAGCATACGCTGTAACAGTAATACCTTTTATAGGTCCGCCACCATCTATTTTTAATGTTAAAACATCTTTATCATTTTTAAGCATAGCGCCCATAAGAACTCCTGCTGTAAGCATTCTACCCATGGCACAAGATGCTGTTGGTGTTGTTTTATGTATTCTAATAGATTCATTTACTAAATTTGTAGTAGTAGCTCCAATAATTCTAATAGCTCCATCTTTTGCTGTTGCCCTAATGATTCTATCTTCCATTATACTCCACTCCTTATCCTTGTTGTGCTTTTTTTATGATGTATACAATTCTTTCACTTTTTTCAGTAACATCCTTATCTGTATAATTTTCAACCTTCTTTAAAATATGAAAATTACACTGTTTTATTAAAGCTTCTATCTTTTCCTCAGAGTATCCTCTTTCTTTATGTACTTCATCAACTCTTGTATAGATATCATCTTCTTCTTTAATAAAAAAAGTTAGTTCCATAGTTACTATATCATCATTTAGTGTATTATTCCAACAATAAAATACATCATCATTATCAAAACTATATATATTGTTACCTAAAATTTCTGTTATTTTATAATAAGAGTTTATATCAAATATAAATATTCCATTATCATTCAATGAATTATAGGCTCTCTTGAACATCGATTTTAACCCGTCTTCTTCAATTATATAGTTAATAGAATCTAGACAACAAGTTATAAGATCAAAAGTTTCATTTACTTTAAACTCAGTTATATCTTGATTTAAAAACTTAGGTCTAAAGTTCATATTTACTATTTTATCTTGTGCGATACAAAGCATTTCTTCTGATAAATCAATACCATAACTATGTTTGAAATTTTTGTAAATCTCAAAGGTTAAATTTCCACTACCACAAGCTAAATCTAAATAATTATTAAAATTTATATCATTTATTTTACATTGTTCTAAAATAAATTTAGCATATTCTTTGTAATTAATATCTTCATTTATTAGTTGATCATAAATTAATGCAAAATCTCCATAAGCTTCCATTACTTTTCTCCTCAATTTTCTTACTATATATAATTATAAACAATTGAGAAGTTAATTCAACTATTCACCTTTTTCTCTATTAATTATATCCTCATTTTTAGGAATCTTTAGTTGTTTTTTTCTTTTAGTCATTATCCCACCAATTCTACCTGTCTCCTCTGCTGTAAGTCCTCCCCAGCCTAATTTATCTACCTTTTCACTAAGTCCTAGTTCTGAAGCTATTTCATATTTTAAATTTTCTCTTACCTTTTCTAAATCTGATAACTCTCTATTAGATTTCAATTTTGATTTAATTATTTTTTTTAAGGGAGTTTTACTCATAACTATACACCTCTTTTAAGCGAAATTATTCATGCAGTTATAGGTTGCCCACATAAATACCCCCTTATACACGATTTAAAATTAATTCACAATTCAATCAATTCACAGTTCACAATTGTGGTTAATTTTCCCCGGTGGGTAAAATATCATATATTCAATTCACAATTCATACAGTTCTCAATTCACAATGAATGTTAATATAGATGTTTAGTGCGTATGTAAAACTATTATACTTAAGTGTTGTTTTTCATAAATCATGGGTTTCTAGTCTAAGCTACATGAAGGTGCAACCTTCATTAGCCTATCGTAATAGTTCTATATCAAATACAGATACCTTAAATAAACTAACTTACTCTATACACAAAATTGTAACACTTAAAATCTCAGAAATTCCCCCAAAGGGAATTTCATCCACAACTGTGCACTGTGCACTGAAAACTGTGCACTGCTTTACTGTGCACTCAATGTCGTCAAATTAAGGAATGTTTATAAATTCCATATAACTTTTTTATAATATCACTTTAAAGATATCAGAAAAAATGGTATACTAAATAAATCCGCGGTTAAACGGACTTGTTTCTAGTATTTGGATTTTACAATCTAAATACAGGATTTTTGGTTGTAATGGTGCGTTTTCCGAGGGTGTGTGTGTTTTCGCTCAATAGAACGAT
>NZ_JAHLOD010000073.1 GCF_018917145.1 Clostridium bornimense | reverse complement strand
ATGGAGAAAATAATGGAGTTATTGAAGAAATTTAATGATGAAGGAAAAACAATAATAATAATAACTCATGATAGTAAAGTGGCTAAAAAGTGCAACAAAGTTTTATATATTGAAGATGGTGAAATAAAGGAGAAAAATATAAATGATTAGAAAAAAAAGAATTATATTATTTATAATAGTTATTATTTTAATAATATTAATAGGATATGGATATTCAATTTGTAGTAGTAAAGAGCAGAAGGATAGTGGTGAAAGATGGTTCTCAGGAGATGGTGGGAATAATAGTTATATAATAACTAATAGAAATAAGATTGTATTATTGAAGATTGAAGTTAGTTGTGAAGCAAATGAAAGTGATTCAAAAGATAAGGTTAATGTTAAAGTAACCAATAGCGATTTGGAAGAGATTAGGTCTTTTAAAATAAAAAGTGGAGACAAAGTGACAAAGTGGGCAATAGTAAATTCTGGTGATGATTTTTATGTGAATATAGAAAGTAATAAATTTGAAGGTAACGTTAAAATAATGAATTATACATATATAATTTTTTAAAGTTATTTATTGTAATTGAGGCATATGCACTAAAATGTGATGCTTATGTCTTCAAATAATTATTAGTGAATATTAAAAGAGTATTTTGTGAGACATTCTTTTGGAGAATTGATTGATGGTGTATAATATTACCAATGATTGCATATAAGTACATTGCTATTGTAGCTAAAGATAAATTAATATGAATCAGTACTAACAATAAACAAAGAATAATTTATTATATGGGACTTAATGTACTAAGAAATGAAAAATATAAAGTAAAAAGTGATGGAAATTTAGAAAGGTGAGATTTATGAAGAATAAAGTTAAGTATTATATTATGGGTATTATTATAATTTTACTTAGTTCACCTGTAGGATATATCTCTGTTAATATTATTTTTGCAAATAAAAATTTAGCAGGTGAATTTGAAGTTTTATTAAATGGGTTTATTCATTCATATATGTTAATTGGAGTATTAATATTTAGTATAGGTGTTATAAAGTTGTTTATTGAAAAGAAAAATAATAATTAATGAAAGAGAGTGTAATATAAAAGTGGTAAATGACAATTTACTGGACGATGGTTTATTGTTATTGAATTATACGACAGAGGAATGGAAAAGATTTTTTTAAAGAAAAAATTTAATATAAAAAGATATGAAGAAATAGATTATCCAGAATATGGACAATGCGCAAGAATGTTTTTTCTTGAAAAGAAAATAAAGTAAAAAAATAAATTAATATTGCGAATATGTAAAATATGAATTACAATGGGATTATATAATTGCAATGGTTATTTTTAGTAGAATTAAAAAGTAAATTGAATAGTAGGTGGAACTTTGGTGAGATTCCAAGACTGTGCCGCAACTGAAATGCTCTATTATAAGAGACGAGTCAGATCTTCCTTTTTAAACATATACTTCGAGCAAGGTATATGTTTATTTTGGGAGGCTTTTTTATTAAGTCTCCTTTTTTTATGAGGTATCACCAAAATCAATTAATGTTAGTGTATATATTATTTCTATGGGACACGCTAATGGAGAATATATTAAGCTTATAATCTTGCAATTAAAACATTAATATGGAGGGTTTAGATATCAATGAAAAAAAAGAATGTAATTAAACTTAGTGTAAGTTTAATACTGATGGTTTCTATTGTTTTTGGATTCATT
Organism: Clostridium bornimense; assembly: GCF_018917145.1. Lineage (GTDB taxonomy): Bacteria > Bacillota > Clostridia > Clostridiales > Clostridiaceae > Clostridium_AN > Clostridium_AN bornimense_A. The sequence continues at coordinate 9,335 of NZ_JAHLOD010000073.1, read as the reverse complement.
TCAAATTCATTTGCTGAAGTCATTGGACTTAGTACTAATGTAACTAAAGGATACGTTACACTTTCTGTGGAAAAGTTCACTTTAGGACAAGGATATATAGTAGAACCTATTACGATACCGTATAGCGAAGGGGATACTGTAGCAAAACTTATTACAGAATATTTAGGTGAAGGAAATTACAAAAACACTGGTAGTGTAGAAAATGGATTTTATTTATCTTATGTAAGAGATAATGATACTAGTGATGTTAATGTGCCACAATACATTTTAGATCAATGTGGAGAAGTTGAATCAAAATCTGATGCTGATTGGCTTGGAGAGTTTGATTATACATCTATGTCAGGATGGATGTTCTGTGTTGATAATAAGTTCCCTAACTTTGGTGCAGCTGATTATAAAGTAGAAGATAATGATGTAATAAGATGGCAGTTCACAGTATATGGATATGGAATGGATATCGGAGGAGGATATTCAGAAACTCCTTCAGGAGATGGAACTTTTGCAGGATCTTATGTAGCTATAGCAGATAAAGATAAATTGACAAAAGCTATTGGCGATATTAATGCCGATAAAAATAAGGAAACTATATTAGCAAATACAGATATAAAGAATGCTTATGATAAAGCTTATGAGGTATTGGAAAAAGTAGATTCATCTCAAGATGATGTAGATAAAGCTTTGTCAGAATTACAAAATGCTCTTGATAAAGTTAAATCTGATAGTAATAAGACAGTTGAAGCGATAGAACCTGCAGTGTCAGTTAATGATGCAATTAGTACCACTGGTAATTTTCTATATACAAATACACCAAATCCTACACTTGGAACATCAGGAGGAGAGTGGACAGTATTATCTTTAGCTAGAGCAGGATATCCTGTAGATGAGAATTATTATGAGAATTATTATAATAATGTGGTTTCTAAAATTCAAAGTTGTGATGGTGTTTTAAGTACATCAAAATATACAGAATATTCAAGAGTAATTTTAGCACTAACAGCGATAGGAAAAGATGTAACAGATGTTGGTGGATATAACTTATTAAATTATTTAGCGGATTTTTCTAAAGTTAAAAGACAAGGGATAAATGGACCGATATTCGCACTTATTGCTTTAGATACTAAGAATTATGAAATACCAGTTTTAAGTAATGTTACAGATCAGACGACAAGACAAAAATTAATAGACTATATATTATCTAAAGAAATAAAAAAGGGAACAGATGAAGCTGGTGGATGGGCACTTAGTGGAACTAATCCTGATCCAGATATTACAGCGATGGCATTACAAGCATTAGCTAAATACAAAGATGATGAAACTGTAAAGCCATATATAGATAGAGCTGTTGAAAAACTTTCAAAGATTCAAAAAGAAGATGGTGGATACTCAAGTTGGGGAACTGTTAATAGTGAGAGCGTAGCACAAGTTATTACTGCATTAACAGCACTTGGAATAGATCCTAAAACTGATGCTAGATTTGTAAAGGATGGAAACTGGCTAATCAGCAATATTATGGGATTCTATGTTGATGGCGGAGGATTTAAACATATTAAAACAGATTCTGTTAATGGAATGGCTACTGACCAAGCTATGTATTCATTAGTCGCATATAGCAGATTTGTAGATGGAAAAACATCTCTTTACAATATGACAGATGTAAATGGTGCTGGTGATAAAATAGATATTGAAGGGAAAGTAACTATTTCAATGCCTGAGAAAATCAGTGGAAAAGCTGGAACTAAGTTTAATGTTAATTTAAATGTTGGAAGTTGGCCAAAAGGCGATTTTAAGTTATTAGATGGTGTAATAACAATTCCAAGTGAAGTTGAAATTACTGGTATAACTATGAACAGTGCCAATATTACTGGTGGTATGTGTGACTTTGGAGTTGAAGGAAATACTCTTAGAGTAGTATATACAAATAAAACATTAGATAATATTAAGCTTTTAAACAATGAATTCCCATGTGAAATACTTACAATAAATGCAAAGTTAAAAGAGGATGTTGATGAAGATAAAAAACTAGCATTTAAAGTAGAAGATTTCCAATTAAAAGCAGGCTCAGAAGAATCTGATATAGCTAAGTGGGATACAGTAGATTCTGAAGAAAGTACTGTAATTGGAAAAACTGTAGAAGCAACATCTAGAGTACTATTTAATGGTGATGGAATAGACTTAATTCCACTTAATAAACAAGCTGTAGCTGTTGAATTTATCAACATTGATGGAACTCCTAAAATAATTTTCAATGATAATACTGAGATGACATATAGCAAAGAATTGTCACAAAAAAAAGGCGTTGCAACATATGTAGCATTAGTAGACACTACTATACCTCTTACTGATATGAATAATGTAAATAAGTATTTAATTGAGTCTTCTTTAGAGACATCAAAAATGAAATTTGGAGATATCAATGATGATGATATTGTAAATGCACAAGATGCTCTTAATGTATTATCAGTATGGCTTAGAAAAAGTAGTGCACCAGAAGGAACAAAGATAATTAAGATGAATGTTAATGGAGATTCAAGAATTAACACTTCAGATGCACTTGGTATCATGGAGTATTATGTTAATGGAAAAGAGTATTCTATTTTAAGTAAATAAAACAACATTTAGATGGAGCTGAAGTACAAAGAAGTAATTTTGTACTTCAGGCTCCTTTTTTACAGTGAGTATTGAAAAGGATGATATTATGTTAGAAAAGATAAAGAATGCTTCAAAGAAAAAGAAAATCATAGCTGTAGTATTAATTTTAATAGCTATTATAGCTATAGTATTTCTCATATTTAGAGTCAAGAAAGAATTAGATAAACCAGTGTTATCATTAATACCACCTAAGCCTATTGAATCTACTAGTAGGGAGGAATTTGTGGTAAATGCACAGTTATCAGCATTACCACATAATTTATATCCAGCAGCCAGTATTTCTGTATCTTTTGATAATACAAAGCTTGAGTTTACAGGAGTAAAAATGGGAACAATGATGACTTATGGAGATAAGAGAGCTAATGGATATAGTTTTGATGTACCACAATGGAGTTGTAATACTGAAGTATCAAATTTAAAAGGTGAAATAAATGCAATGTATTTAGATACTACAGCAGGGAAGTATGCATATTGTAGTGAAGGTTTTGATAGTGATAAAAAAAATATAGTATTAAGACTTGGATTTAAGTTAAAGGACAGTGCTATAGCTGGTGACAGCTATAATCTTACTTTTAAAGATGGAGTATTTGCCGTTGTTGATGGAGATGAAAGTAAAGAGTCTCTTGCAATGAAGCTTGGTACTCTTAGAACTAATAACTGCAGAATCGTTGTTAAATAAGTAGGAAAGTATCAATTTTGTGGAGGGAAAATATGAAGTTAAAAAGAGCACTAAGTATACTTTTAATCACCGTATTTTCTATAGTGTTTATTGCTTGCGGAAAGGTGACTGATTCAAGGAGTCAAGATATACCTAAAGATGGTATAGTAAAATCTAAGGTTTTTGAAGATCTTATGTTTGATGACGATATGATGATGTTTAATGGCAGTAGTGGTGATATAAGTTATCAGTGGACCTTTGTTGGTGGATCAATAAAGAATCCTACAGACTTGAATTTGTTACTGAAATTTAGTAATAAAAAATCTAATGAAGTAAAAGAAAAGTTAGGAGCAAAATTTGTTCAAGGTTTTTCTTATTGTGAGAGTAATAATATAAAATGGAGTCCAAGTTTATCTATAACATTAAATAAAAAGTTAGATTGCAGTTTAGTTACAGTCTATAAAAGTAATAATGATGATTATACTAAGGTGAGCGATACCACTATTGATGAAGGTACCAATGGTACAATTTCCTTTACGGTAACGGAGAATATTGGAGAGTTCTATATAGTTGGTACAGGAGAAAGTACTGCAGAAGAAGATATCGACAATAGTGATTTAAAAGAAGCAAATAATAATGGAGATGAAAATAAAGAAGAAGGTAATGAGTCTAAAAAGTATTTAACTGATGATTATAAAGATTCTTCAAAAGCATCTAATGGTGTAAAGATATCTGATGGTTCAAGAACTACTCAAGATAAGTATTTGACAGATCCAGTACCGAAAGGAAAACAGGAACCTGTTGAGCCTGGAGATGTCAAGATAGATAAAAGTAAAGTTAGGCATTGTACGCTTTCTATAAGATGTGACACTCTTCTTAAAGAGGAGAATTACAATGTAGCAAAATCTAATGGTAAAGCCTCAATGATTCCGGCTGATGGCGTAATTTATAGCACTAAAAAGGTTGAATTTTATCAGGGGGAATCTGTTTTTGATGTACTTTTAAGAGAAGTTCAAAAGTATGGAATTCATATGGAATACTCTATGACGCCTATGTATAACAGTAATTATATTGAAGGGATAAATAATCTATATGAGTTTAATGGTGGAGAGCTTAGTGGATGGATGTATAAGGTAAATGGGTGGTTTCCTAACTATGGGTGCAGTAGGTATAGTGTTCAAGATGGAGATGTAATTGAATGGGTATATACTTGCGATCTTGGAAGAGATGTGGGATGTGAATGGCTTGGAGATTAAAATAAGTAATTCATTTGCTAAATATCACCCTTTTGTAAATTTTTATTATTTTGTATTTATTATTTTGTGTAGTATGTTTTTTATGCATCCAGTATTTTTAGGGATTTCTTTTGTTACTTCATTTATATATTCTGTTTTTTTAAATGGAACTAAAGCTATAAAGTTTAATTTACTTTATATGATGCCATTATTAGTTTTAACAGCATTTATGAATCCTGCATTTAACCATGCAGGAGTAACAATTTTGTTTTATTTAAAGAATGGAAATCCCATAACTTATGAATCAATAGCTTATGGAATAGCATCAGCTACAATGTTCATTTCAGTTATTATGTGGTTCTCATGTTATAACGCAATAATGACTTCTGATAAGTTTATATATATTTTTGGAAGAATAATACCTAGTTTATCATTGATTTTTTCTATGGTATTAAGATTTGTTCCTAAATATAAAAATCAAATAAAAATTATAAGTAATGGACAAAAAGCAATGGGAAGAGATATGTCTCAAGGAAATATTATAAGAAGAGCTAAAAATGGTATTAAGATAATATCTATTCTTGTAACATGGGCGTTAGAAAATGCTATTGAAACAGCAGATTCTATGAAAGCAAGAGGATATGGGTTAAAAGGTAGGACAAGCTTTTCAATATTTAAATTTTACAGAAGAGATAAAATAATGATGGGAGTACTTTTAGTCCTTTCACTTATCGTTATTAGTGGAGTGATTTATGGCGTTAATAGAATAATTTATTTTCCGTGGATTAAATTGTCTAGAAATACCGTATTTTCATTTATAGTAGATATAAGTTATTTTCTCTTTGCTATATCACCGATAATATCAGATATTATAGAAGAAATTGCTTGGAGAAAAATTAATAAAATAGAGGGGTAACGATATTATGAGTAAAATAAATAAAAGAACATTAATGGCATCATTTTTTATTTTAATTGTAATACCTATTACGATTTTTATTGGAGTATTTTATTTAAATGATAGAAAGTATTATTTTATAAGTCTTTTAATAGTGATATATACAATGATTCCTTTTTTTATGGTATTTGAGGAGAGAAAACCTAAAGCAAGGGAGCTTATAATAATTGCTGTTTTAACTGCAATAGCAGTAGCAGGAAGAGGTGCTTTTTATATGCTTCCTCAATTTAAACCAGTTGTGGCTATTGTAATTATATCAGGAGTATGTTTTGGTGGTGAAAGTGGTTTTCTAGTGGGAGCATTATCTGGATTTGTATCTAACTTTTTCTTTGGACAAGGTCCGTGGACACCTTGGCAAATGTTTTGTTTTGGAATAATAGGATTTCTTGCCGGAGTACTGTTTGAAACTGGGATTCTCAAGAAAAACAGAATTCAGCTTTGTATATTTGGGGGAGTAACTACTTTTTTTATTTATGGAGGAATAATTAATATTGCAGCGTTGTTAATGTTTAATTCTAAGATAACAGTTAAATCACTTATTTCGACATATATGTCAGGAATCCCCTTTGATTTAGTACATGCTGCAGCTACTATTTTTTTTCTATTTGTAATTTCAAAACCTATGATAGAAAAGTTAGATAGAATAAAGATTAAATATGGATTAATTCAGTGTTAAGGAGGGGTGTTGATGGAGATTATAAAGATAAGAGATTTTTCTTTTACATATCCTATGAATACGAAAAAAGCATTGGATAATATTAACATAGATATAGAAGAAGGAGACTTTATTTTACTATGCGGAAAAACCGGCTGTGGTAAAAGTACATTATTAAGGCATCTAAAAAATTCCCTTGTACCACATGGTGAAAAGGAAGGGACTATAACTTATAAAGGTGTAGAAATTGATAAGTTAGATAGAAGGGTTGATGCATCAGAAATAGGGTATGTTCTTCAAAGTCCTGATAACCAAATAGTTACTGATAAAGTATGGCATGAACTAGCATTTGGAATGGAAGGCCTTGGTTATGACAGTGATACTATTAGAGTTAGAGTAGCAGAAATGGCAAGTTATTTTGGTATAGAAAATTGGTTTTATAAGAAAACCACAGAGCTATCTGGTGGAGAAAAGCAAATATTAAACTTAGCATCTATTATGACAATGAATCCTAAAGTTTTAATTTTAGATGAGCCAACATCACAATTAGATCCAATAGCAGCTATGGAATTTTTGCAAACTGTGAAGAAGATTAATTTGGACTTAGGTATAACTGTTATATTAAGTGAACATAGATTAGAAGAAGTATTTACTATGGCTGATAAGGTAATAGTCATGTCCAGTGGTAAAGTATTATCATATACCGAGCCTAAAAATATAGCATATGAAATAAGTAATGCCGGAGAGGACATAATATCTTTATTGCCTACAACGGTGAAGTTATTTATGAAAATTAATGATAACGTTGCAAACTCCAGTCAATGTCCTATATCAATAAGAGATGGGAGAAAGTGGCTTAGTAATTACTGCAAATTTTTAAATATAGATAATAGAATTAGTAATACCTTTAGTAAAGAAGATAGCAAGGAAAAAGATATACTTCTTAAGTTAGACAATGTTTGGTTTAAGTATGAAAAGGATGGAAGAGATATTATAAAAAACTTATCTCTTAATATAGAAGAAGGAGAGATTTTCAGTATCGTGGGGGGAAATGGTACAGGAAAATCTACTACAATTTCTATTATGGCTGGTATTAATAGACCATATAAAGGAAAAATATTATATAAGAATAAGAAAATAGAAAGTTATAAATCTAAAGAATTATTTTATAAGAATATAGCAGTTTTATCTCAGAATCCTGACAGTATTTTTGTAAAGAAAACAGTAAAGTTAGATTTATTTGAAGTTCTTGATGGTGTAAAAATTTCAAAAGAAGAAAAAAAGAAAAATGTAGATAAAATTGTAAGGTTATTAGAAATAGAAAATATATTAGATATGCATCCATATGATTTAAGTGGAGGAGAGAAGCAAAAAGCAGCTCTTGGGAAAATACTTTTATTAGAACCAAAACTTCTAATTTTAGATGAGCCTACAAAAGGAATTGATAATTTTTATAAAGGTAAAATAATTAAAATACTAAAAGATTTAAAAGAGAAAGGTACCACTATAGTTATAGTTACTCATGATGTAGAATTTGCAGCAGAAGTTTCTACAAGATGTGGTATGTTTTTTGACGGAAATGTAATATCTATGGGGGAACCTATAAAATTCTTTTCAGAGAATAATTTCTACACAACATCAGCAAATAAGATTAGTCGTGACATTTTGGGGAATATAGTGACATATAAAGATATACTGAATAGTATTATTTCAAAAAATATTTAATAATACAATAAAATGTTTGAAATCTCATAAAGTAAAGAAATTACCTAACGATAATTTAAAAGAAGTTATAATTTAAAAGAAGTTATAATTTGGGGTAAGGAGAAAACTAATGAGCGAAATCTTTAAAGAAAATGAATATGAAATTGATAAAATACTTATAAAAATATGTTATTGTTTTTTTGCTTTTTATCAATTACTATTTGTTAGCACACTATCATTTAAAATTAATTTAATACTAGTTATATTTGGTGTTATTATTAGTTTAATACCAATATTATATTATAAGAGTAGTAGTGATAGAAGTAAATTTAAATGGATAACAATTATATTTTTAATTATAAATATAACGATAATGTATTCAGCCTTTTATGCAAATGTAATGTTATTATGGGTTATTCCTATAATAGTTGCAACAAGGTTTTAGATGAGGCTATACAAAATCTAAATGGAAATTTATCTGAAACTAATAATGGAATTGATAAGATCGGTAAATCAATATACAATATTTCTGAAAGTTCTAAAGAGGTATTACAATTTGCAGAAGATACAAATAGCAATGTAGATATGTTTGTAGATGAGATATCATTAGTTGTTAAGGAAGCTGAAGGCATGGAAGTAACTAGAGATACTATGCAAAGCATTAATAATGAAAATAAGAGTAATATGAATAAGATTATGGCTGTTATGGATAATATAAAAGAAAGTACGGAGGAAAGTGCAGAAATAATCTACAATTTAATAGAAAAAACACAGATAATATCTCAAAAATTTATTAGTATAGTAGAAATATCCAAGCAAACAAATTTATTAGCATTAAATGCAAGTATCGAAGCTGCTAGAGCTGGAGAATATGGAAAGGGATTTAGTGTTGTTGCAGAGGAAGTTAAAAAGCTTGCGATAGAATCCACTGAATGTGCTAATAGCGTTGAGGAAGTATTGAAAGAAATTAAGAAAGATACAGAAAAGACTATTGAATCTATCAAGAGCAATAGTGTTATAGTAAATGATAGTATTCAATATGCAGAAGATACAAACAAATCTTTTGATTATTTCCTAGCTATGCAAAGTGATATGGAATCTAAACTAAATAATATTATTAAGTATATGGACAAGTTTACTACTAGCGGTAAAAATATAAGCGAAAACATGGAAGTTCTATTAGAGAAGAATCAATATAATGATAGAAATATAAATTCTATAGAAAAGGCAATAAATGATATTATGAATTATGCAAGCAAGAGTAGAGATATAATGGAAGACATAAAAGAGCAATCTAAGGCATTAGCAGAGAGAAAAAGTTAATATATAATGGTATAAAGAAAGCTGTCATACAAAAAAGTGATATGATACCTCTAAAGTAGACATGGTAAATAACCAAAATCTACTTTGGAGGTATTTTTTATGGGAAGACAATATAAATATTCTTTTGAAGATAAAATCAAGGCAGCAAAAGATTAT
>NZ_JAHLOD010000072.1 GCF_018917145.1 Clostridium bornimense | reverse complement strand
TAAGACAGAATTAGAAGCAAAGAAAAAAAGAGCATCATGATAAATGCGACTAACTACGTAGTCGCATCATCATATATCTTTTATTTATTTTGATTGTCTACTTGACAGGAGTCAGATCAATAACAAATTTTGTAGGCGAGAGCCTTTTTTTATAGTTTTATTATGTTATAAAAGTTACATTATTAAGGTTCAACACCACATACAAGAGAGTCGTTAACATAAGCGGTAACTTTATCCCATTCAGCATAATCAGTAGCAGTTGAGTTAAATGAATAGTCATTAGATCTGTCAAAGTTAGACCAATCACTCTTATTTATACTAACTTGAAGGTCAATAGTTTCTCCAGGTTCAAGAGTACCAGCGTCAGATGTGAAACTAAATTCTGCTGATTTTGATGCTGTAGTGTTAGTTGTGGAAACATCTTTAAATGTATTTAATATGTAATTTGTAATGTTTCTATAAGAAAGTCCATTGATACCAGCGTAGTGGCAAACAAAAGATTGAGTTGCATTAGTGCTGTTTTCAAGAGAATAGTAGTATTTTATTTTTAAGTCTTTAAGAGCTATAGAATCTTGTCCAGTATTTGTTATCTTAAAACGTGGAGCTATTGCATTAGCAGTAGTTGATGTAGATTGTTCAACCATTGAAATAGATACCTTGCTATTAGTGTTCTTTTTTGTAGGATTTATATCAAAAGTTTTAGTTGTACCATTTATAGATACAGGACTAGATAAATCATATTTATACTCACAATTTGAAACATCATTAATTATTTTAAAGTCTTTTATAATTAATGGGTATGAGTCATTGCTTTTATCTTTTAATGATAATGTCCAAGTGTTATTTAGTAATTCCTCTTCAGTAAGATTAGGTATAACTTTAGAAAGATTGAATACGAAACTGCAATCACTAGCTGTAGTAGTACCATCAAAAGCATAAGCTCCTCCAGCATAATTTAGAGCAAATGGATTGAAAGTATTAACTACACCTGTTGATTTATTTGTAGCAGTAATTTCAGCGTATATTTGATTACGTTTAGCTGTATTTAAAGTAAATTGAGCAAAAAACTTAGGTGAGTCTGATGATGAATGAGGTGTAAACCAATAAAAGCCACTAGTATCTTTAAAAGTTGATTGACGACCACTAGTAGTTGATGGATTGTTTGCAACTTCAGAAACTTTATTTAGTGCGTCGTAAGATAACCAGTAGAAACCTTTATTACCATAAGATGTTCCCCATGAATTAGCTATTTTAAATGCTCCTTTTTCACCTTGATCAACAGTACCATTATTATTAATATCTACCCATATATCATCATTATATCCTACTGCTGTTAAAGCATGTCCACCAGAATAAGTATCATCATTATATTTACAAATAACTTCACCTACGTAGTTATCATCTGAAGATGTGCTAGGATCATCATCAACTCTATCTAGAACCCATGAGTACCAGTAGGTGGAGAATGTTAGAAGATATCCGTTAACTAATTTAGTTTTTGCTACATTTAAGTTAGAATCTTTAGGCCCACTAATATGGGAAGACATATTAATAGTTGAGTATCCATCTATTGTATAGTTTTGAGCTTTTTTCCATATAGAAGCATCAGATGCCCATGCTCTATAATTAGTAGCAGGAGAGGTTGATCCGACATAAGGAAAATCTTTAAGTGAAGCAACTCCTACACTTTGTATAGCAGAAAGATTAGTGCTGATAAAGCTACCTTTGTCTAAACCATAGTTTATAAGATTATAAGTCCATTTAGGGGAACATTTATTTTCAGCAAGAGAACCATCTCTACCTCTTTGTAAGTTAACCATATGACTCATTTGATAGTAAGTGCTAGCAAAGCTAGTACAAGAACCTAAACTTCGTTGATTCCCTATTCCAGGAAATGCTCTAAGAGTACTATTATCTACTTGTGAAGGGAGAGCAGTGTCTGCTAAAGGAATAGTTTCTTCTAGTGAAATTTCATTATTATCATCAATAGACAATAAATCAGTGCCGAAGCTACGTTGTAAGCCTAATTCATTTAAGTTTGTATCTGTAGTTTCTTCAATATTGTTTTTTAACCATTCTTTTTCTTCATCAGGTAACTCCTCATCATTAAATTGAACATATGAAGGTGTTTGATTTTCTATGTTATACTTATCCTTTGTTGATGTTTCTGCTTTTGCAGTATATGTTCCGCAAAATGATGAAATGCAGAACGTTGAAGTTAATAAAATTGATAAAAATCTTTTTTTCATGTTAATACCCCCTTTTTATAAGATAAATTATACAACATATATGTTAAAATGTAATTAAAAATATAAAAAAAGTAATAAAAGTAACAAAAAAACAGATGTATAATGTAATATTTTAATATTTATAAATAAAAGTTTAAATATTGTAATAAATAATTTAATTAAAATTAATTTATTATACTAATGTAAGGTGAAAAAACATTATGATATCTAAATAAATTAAAAAAATATAAAAATATTATAAAAATTATTGATAGCGGATAATAATTATTATATAATAGTTAATGTAAATAAAAGAAGTTCAAACACAAAGGAAAAAAGTAAATAATTTAATTGAGATATAAAAAGTTAAATAAAATGTTATGGAGGGAATTTAGTTATGAAAAAGTTTATTTGTACAGTATGTGGATATATTCATGAGGGAGATGCAGCTCCAGAAGTATGCCCAGTTTGTAAGGCAACTGCAGATAAATTCCAAGAACAAGCAGGAGAATTAAAATGGGCTGATGAACACAGAATCGGAGTAGCAGCAGGGGTAGATCCAGAAATATTAGAAGGATTAAGAGCGAACTTTACTGGAGAATGTACAGAAGTTGGTATGTACTTAGCAATGAGTAGACAAGCTGATAGAGAAGGATATCCAGAAGTAGCAGAAGCATATAAGAGAATTGCTTTTGAAGAAGCAGAACATGCAGCAAAATTTGCTGAATTACTAGGAGAAGTAGTAGTAGCAGATACAAAAGCAAACTTAGAAGCTAGAGTTGCAGCAGAATATGGAGCAACAGAAGGTAAGAAACAATTAGCAACACTTGCAAAACAACAAAATTTAGATGCTATACATGATACAGTTCATGAAATGTGCAAAGATGAAGCTAGACATGGAATGGCATTCAAGGGATTATTAGAAAGATATTTCACTAATAAATAGTTTTTATATTAAAATTAAGAGACTCTCGATAACAAATTAATATTTGTTATCGAGAGTCTCTTTTAGTTTAAGCTAAAGGTCTATAATAAAAAGTTTATTGTAAATAAGAAGGTAATATAAGAGTGAATTATTGATAAAAAATACATATAAGTTATAATTAGTAACGAGTTAAAAAATAGATTCAAATGTAAACGATTTATAAGGGGCGAAGTATGGAGATTTTAGGTGTTAAAATATTGGGAGATAAAATAAAAAATAATATAGAAAAAGTTATTATAGGAAAAGAAGAAGTTATAGATATTTTAATAACTTCATTAATAGCAGGTGGTCATGTATTATTGGAGGATGTTCCGGGAACTGGGAAGACTATGTTGGCAAAGGCTATGGCAAAGTCCATAGATTCTAAGTTTAATAGAATTCAATTTACTCCAGATTTATTACCATCAGATTTAACAGGAATAAATTATTTCAATCAAAAAATAGGAGAATTTCAATTAAGAAAAGGAGCTATTTTTACTAGTATACTATTAGCAGATGAAATAAATAGAGCTACACCGAGAACACAATCTAGTTTGCTAGAAGCTATGGAAGAAAAACAAGTTACAATAGACGGAACTACATATAAAATGACAGAACCATTTTTCGTTATAGCTACTGAAAATCCAGTGGAGAATCAGGGGACTTTTCCATTGCCAGAAGCGCAATTAGATAGATTTTTGGTAAAGGTTAATATGGGATATCCAACTTTAGAAGAAGGAAAAGAAATATTTAAGAGATACATAAATGATGATCCTTTAGATAACATCTCTTCTGTTGTTTCGAAAGAAGAGATTATAGAAGCGAGAATGATATGTAAAAAGGTTTTTGTTCATGAAGATGTACAAGATTACATTTTAAAAATAGTTAATAAGACTCTTAATAATGACAATATAATCTTAGGAGTTAGTCCAAGAGGCTCATTGGCAATGTTAAAAACAGCACAGGTATATGTTGCGTTGCAAGGAAGAGAATTTGTTACCCCTGATGACATTAAGAAATTAGTGCCATATGTATTTTCACATAGAATTGTACTAAAGAATTCTATGAGAGTAAAAAATATATCTAACAATTTTATATTAGAAGAAATTTTAAGTGAAGTAGAAACACCTGTTGAAGAATGGGGTAATAGTATAGGAATTAAATAATGAGTATAGTATTAATTTTTTTAATATTTTTATGTATATATAAAATTGAAGGATATATTTATAAAAGATATTGTTTTGAAAAGTTAACTAGTGATATAAAATTTAAAGATACTGCAATTTTTCAAGGTGAGGAATCAGAAATAGTAGAAACTATATCAAATAAAAAAATAATACCTATTTGGTGGATAAGTATTAGGTTTTCTATTTCATCATATCTCAATTTTAATAAAGAAAATGTAAAAGATAATGGGAATATAGTATATAGAAAAGATATATTTAGTATAAAACCTTATGAGAAATTAGAGAAACACTATACATTTAAAGGAGAGAGAAGAGGTTGCTATGAAATAAATGAATATAGTTTGAAAACTTCTAATTTTTTTGTGGAATATAACTTTGTAGAGAATATAAAGAAACATATAGAAATGTATGTTTATCCAAGAGTTATTCCAGAGTTAGAATTTGACTTAAGACTTTCAAATCTTATAGGTGAAATTGAAGTAGAACATGATATTATTGAAGATCCATTTAAATTGAGATCTGTAAGAGAATATAGCACATTGGATAGTATAAAGAAAGTTAATTGGACGGCAACGGCAAAAACAGGAGATTTGAAAGTTAATGAATATGAATATACTATGGGCAGTGAAATAACAGTATTTTTAAATGTTGAGCGGTATAATAGTTGGGATTCAGAAGATTTGGTAGAAGAAGGTATAAACATTGCTAATACATTAGGGATTAGATGTGGAGAAAAAGGTATTTCATTAAGATTAATAAGTAATTGTTGTGAGAAAGATGAAGACGAAAATATAGATGTTAAATCTGGATGTGAAAATGAATATTATAGGACATTAGCTAGAATTAATATAAATAATTATAAGGAACATCTTTCAAGAATAATAAAAGATAATATTAATGAGAATTGTATGAGAGGTATGTTTATAATAATATCTCACTATATAAGTGATGATTTACAAAAAGTAATATTAGAGGCTAGGGCTATGGGGATAAATACCAAGTGGATTATACCTAAAAAAGAAGGTACAGATATAGTGGTAGATAATGATGAAGATATATTTGTATGGGAAGTGATAGGATGAGGAACATTGAAAGTTATGCTGTAGAAGAACCAAGAAGATATAATAAAAAGTTATGGGATAAATATAGAATTATTGAATGTATTATAAGATTATTAATAATGTATTCGATTACTTCTTTATTAGTTGTTATGATTTGTAAGAACCAGTTGAATCAAATGTATACTTTATTAGTAATTACTTTTGTGTTTTGCTTAACTATTGCTATAAGAAAGAAAAATGTTATAAGTATAGATACAATAAAGTATTTTACAGCAATTCTTTTTGGTGAATTCTTTATTGCTATGTTAGCTGATTTAAAAATTTTTATGGTAGGAGCAATTTTTTTAGAAGTAATTTTAGTTGCAATTATTATAATATATTTACCAGTGCAAAGATTAGAATATTTATTAGATAATGAAAAATATAGTGAAATCCATATGAAAAGAATTAAAAAAAATACATTTTGGGTTGGAATTATACTTTCTAGTATTACAATACTTATAAATGTAGTTACTTATCTTACAGGTGTCCTAAATATATTTAGTTATATAGATAAGTTAATTTATAAATTTATGCAATTTATGAGAGTTGAAAATCAGATATCGGTATTATCTGAAGAGAAAAATAGTAGTATTAAGATGAAGTATATGGATTATAATACTAACGAATATGGACATGTATTACATAATGTACTGATAATATCAATGATAGTTTTGATACCGTTAATTGTATTAACTATCAGAAGTATATTTAAGAGCTATCGTGACAAAAAGAAAATTATAAATAAAGATATAGAGATAAGGACATCCATATTTGATAAATCTGATTTTAAGGATGAAGTTAAAGTGGCTTTGAGACATTTTAACATAAGGTTTTTAAGAGGCAACTTATCCAATAGGGAAAAAGTAAGGAAAATATATAAAGGTAGAATTATATATTTTAGAAATAAAGGTGTAGATATTAATAGAAGTGATAGTGTTTGGGAAATTGAAAATAAGATTAATAAAGGAAAAGAAGTTCCTATTAATTATGAAGAAGTTAGATATGGAAATAGTAAGGTATCTGATAAGGATGTAGATTCTTTTAAAAAGTTAATAAGTAAGTACAAGTGATATTTTACATTTTGGATATTTTTATATTTATCGAAAGTTAATGATAAAGCAGGAATTATGAAGATTGAAAGTAAATATGTGGATGTGATATATTAATATTAGTGTTTTATAGTTTAGGAGGAATAAAAATGCAAAAAAATTCAGGGATGGCTATTGCATCTATGGTATTGGGTATCTTAGGAATATTCTTTTCAATAACTTTTATATTATCTTTTTTAGGTGTAATTCTAGCTCTTGTTGGGTTAGTGTTAGGAATAGTTTCAAAGTCACAAATAGAAAGAGAAAAAGAAATATTAACAGGAAGAGGAATGGCGATGGCTGGAATAATATGTTCTTCAATAGCGTTAGGGTTAGTAGTATTAATGTGGGTAGGATGTGCAGCTATGTTGAAAATGAATGAGTCAACAGATTATTATTATTTAAAATTGATTTTATCACAAGTTTAAAAAGAACCTTTTGAGGTTCTTTTTGTTTATTAAAAATCTTTTTCCTATAATTCATAGAGATATAAAACCAGAAAATATTATTATAAGTAATGATGGGGTATTAAAACTTATAGATTTTGATGTATCAAGGACGTATAAGGAAAACGAAAATAGAGATACAGAATTATTAGGGACATTAGAATATGCAGCACCAGAACAATTTGGATTTATGCAAACAGATGCTAGGACGGATATTTATAGTATAGGGGTATTGATAAATGTATTAATAACAGGAAAAGTCCCAAGAATAGAAAGGTGTATTGGTAGATTTCAATATATAGTAGAAAAATGTATAAAGATAGATCCTAATGAGAGATATCAAAATATTGATATACTGAAAAAGGATATTGAATCAATAAAAATCTTAAAAAACAATGTAGAAAAGGAAGATAAAAATATACATCATGCAGATAAAGAAAAGAAGATATTTTTAGATGTAATTCCTGGTTTTAGAACGAGAACTAATTGGAAGATGATATGTGCAGCATTTTTTTATTTATTCTTAATATGTGGATTAATGACCTATGAAAATAAGTTTACATTAGATGAATTTAGAACAAATATAACAGTTGTTATAATATTACTATCATTGTGGTTTTTATATACTAACTTTTTTGAAATAAGAGATAGGTTACCTATTATAAATAGTAATAATATTATTGTTAAAATTTTTGGATATATACTGTATAGTTTAGCTATAATAGTTATATTAGGAGAAGTAGGTGGCTTATAATTGTATGCTGATAGCAGACCAAATATATTTGTGAAATAGATAGAATATAGTCAATGGGACAATACAAGAGAGATGACATTATGAAAATATATTTGGGAGGTTAATAAGTATGAAAGAAAATAAGAAAAAAAGAAAAGGCTGGATAGTTGTAATAATAGCAATTATAGTTATAGTAGGAGCGGTGGCAACATCTGGAGGTAAGGAAGGTAAGACAAAAAAGGTAAGTAATTCTACATCAGCAGCAGAAAGTAAGCAAAAAGTTTTTAATGTGGGAGATACTATAGAACTTAAAAATTTGAAGGTTACTATAAATAATGTATATAAGGTTGAATCAACTAATGAGTTTTCTAAACCTAAAGAAGGAAATCAATTTTTAGCTGTAGATTGTACTTTAGAAAATATATCAGATAAAGATCAAGCTGTATCTTCAATGATGATGTTTAAGGTTGTTGATGGTGATGGAAGAAAGTGCAAGTATTCTTTAACTGGACAAACTGCAGCTAATGCGGGACAACTAGATGGAACTATAGGTGTAGGAAGAAAATTAAGTGGAGTTTATGTAGTAGAAGTAGAAGAAGGAAAGACTGGCTTAGAATTGGAATTTGATTCATCATTTATTAGTGGTCAGAAAATAGTTGTAAAGTTAAATTAATAAAAAGTATATGATATAAGTGTAACTTTATATTTATGCTTTTAAGATTCATAAAAATATAGCATTCAATGAAATACAAATTATTACAAGTTACTTGATTTTAGATTTAAATAAGTGTATTATAAGAGCATATGAATATTAGTTGTAATGATAGAGGTGCGGTGTTTAAGAGTACCATTATAGAGGTAAGCACTATGATGTAATGGGAAAGGAACCATCGCCGAAGTATATAGTCAATGCTTTAAGAACTATATTGCTGGGCTTACATAGAATATATGTAAGACTGTCACAGTGTTGTGGAGTGCTATCCGAAGTAGTTAATTTTTCATGTGCCTTACATGAATTAATAGCCGTGGATTTCTCCAGGGCTTTTCTTGATATAAAAACGTACTTAGAACATTTAATTACGCTAAATATTTAAACTAATTTTTAGGGGGAATTCATCGTGAATAAGAAATTAAGAGTAGGTATACTTGGGGCTACAGGTTTCGTTGGACAAAGATTAGTTACACTATTAACTGATCATCCATATTTTGATGTTACTGTAGTAGCAGCTAGTAGTAGAAGTGCAGGAAAGAGTTATGAAGAAGTTGTAGGTTCAAAGTGGAAGCTTGATATACCTATGCCAGAATGGGTAAAACCAATGGTTATAAGAAATCTTAACAATATAGAAGAAGTTAAGGATGATGTTGACTTTGTATTTTGTGCAGTAAATATGGACAAAAATACTATAAAGCAATTAGAAGAAGCATATGCAAAAGCTGAAATTCCTGTTGTATCAAACAATTCAGCTCATAGAATGACAAAAGACGTACCAGTAATCGTTCCAGAAATTAATGCATCACATTTAGCAATTATTGATGCACAAAGAAAAAGATTAGGAACTAAAAAAGGTTTTATAGCTACAAAGCCAAACTGTTCTATTCAAAGTTATGTTCCACCACTAACAGCATTATTGGAGTTTGAACCAACAAAGGTAGTTGTATCTACTTACCAAGCTGTTTCAGGTAGTGGTAAAACTTTGAAGGAATGGCCAGAGATGGAGGACAATATAATCCCATTCATTAGTGGAGAAGAAGAGAAGAGTGAACAAGAACCATTAAAGGTATGGGGACATATTGAAAATGACGAGATAAAATTTGTTGAAGGTATAACAATATCAGCTCAATGTATTAGAGTTCCAGTATTAGATGGACACTTAGCTACTGTTTCTGTTTCATTTAAGAAGAAACCAACTAAGGAACAAATTTTAGCTAAGTGGGCAGAATATTCAGGAAGACCTCAAGAATTAGGACTTCCACTTGCACCAAAACAATTTATAACTTATTTTGAAGAAGATAATAGACCACAAACTCATTTAGATAGAAATATAGAAAAAGGAATGGGTATAACTGTAGGTAGATTAAGAGAAGATAATATATTTGATTATAAATTTGTTGGACTTTCTCATAATACATTAAGAGGAGCAGCAGGTGGAGCTGTATTAATGGCAGAATTACTTTATAAAGAAGGATATTTAGAATAATATTTTGAAAAACAGAATAAATTATAAAAAACTGCTACATGATAAGTGTGGCAGTTTTTTTATACACAAGTATTGCTGAAATTTGAATATTTGAGTTTGGGATGTGGAGTAATTTACCTTAAATCAATTGTATTTGATATAGAATTATTAAAAGGAAATAATAAAGAGTTTACTTTCATATACCTTAGGTGAAATATGTAGTAAGTGTAATAAAAGTTTTACTGTTTATAGGAGTATAATAAAATGGGTATATTATTTTGTGTAAATTAAGGATATATGATACAATTATGTTAATTAATTGTACGAGAAGGGGAGTTATATGGGAAGACTCACAAGAAAGAAAAAGCACAAAGAAAAGCTACCAATCTATATTGTTAGAGTTTTTTGTCAGTATTAGTAACAATTAGTATAGCAATAATTGTAGGATATATACTTGCGAAATTACTTTAATGATTTGATAGAATAATAGAGATTACATATCATATACGTTAAGTTAATTAGTAAATTGATTAAATAAAAATTGTTAAATGTATGAATATAATTACGTAATACTTATATTATCGGCGGAAATGACGCAATAAATAGAACCCTTCTTTATGTTGATTTAGACTAAGAGGGTTCTATCTTTATTTTAGCAATATAAAACTTAATATTTATGTGAATAACACATAATAATAATAAATAATAGTAATATGAAATGTTGAGAATAAGAATATAATGTAGGGGAAAGTATATATATAATTGTGATATTTATAAAAATATAACGACAAACGTCCCGTGTATATCAATATATATAAAATGAAGAAAAAAAGAGAAAATTAAAGTATTTCTATGATAAATATCAAAAAAAGAATAATTTATATTTTACTTATATAAATCAGGTGCTATAATAAGTCTTGTCGCTGCGAGAGAGCAGAAACGAAAAAGAAAAAAAGTTGTTGACAAGTGTTAAAAGCTTTGATACAATGAATGAGCGTCGCAAGAGAGCGACAGATGATCTTTGAAAATTGAACAGAAGAAACATATAACCAGTTAATTCTTTTAATTGACTCATATATATGAAGTCAGCAAACTAGTACTAAGCTAGTAAATCAAACTTGAAGTTAATGGTATGTTATGTGAATCTCGTATTCGCTAGAAACGAGCAGGACGAGGAAGCTAGGAGTGAATGAGTGAACTATACTTTGTATG
>NZ_JAHLOD010000071.1 GCF_018917145.1 Clostridium bornimense | reverse complement strand
AGTTGTGATTGCAGCTGTTAATGTTGTCTTACCGTGGTCTACGTGACCGATTGTTCCAATATTTACGTGTGGCTTACTTCTTTCAAACTTTGCCTTTGCCATTGTTAATTCCTCCTAACTAATCTTTACATTATATGATATATTATAATTTAAATTATTTTTTGTTTCTTTCTCCAGCAATCTTTTCTTGAATGCTCTTTGGTGCTTCTTCATAGTGATCAAATTCCATAGAGTAAACTCCTCTACCTTGAGTTCTTGATCTTAATGCAGTTGCATAACCAAACATTTCTGAAAGTGGAACGAAAGCTCTTACAACTTGAGCACCTGCTCTTGCTTCCATACCTTCGATTCTACCTCTTCTTGAGTTAACGTCTCCCATAACATCTCCCATGTATTCTTCAGGAACTGTTATTTCAACTTTCATCATTGGCTCAAGTAATACTGCGTCTGCTTTTTGCATAGCATTTTTGAATGCCATTGATCCTGCAATTTTGAACGCCATTTCAGATGAGTCAACATCATGGTATGATCCATCGAAACATTTAACTTTGAAGTTTATAACTGGATATCCAGCAACTATACCGCTGTTAGCAGCTTCTTGAATACCGTTGTCTACAGCTGGAATGTATTCTCTTGGAATAGCTCCTCCAACGATAGCATTTTCAAAGCTGTATTCTCCTTCAGTTGGTTCCATTTCAATCCAGCAGTGACCGTATTGACCCTTACCACCTGATTGCTTAATGTATTTACCTTCAGCTTTAACAGCTTTCTTAATAGTTTCTTTGTATGCAACTTGTGGAGCACCTACGTTACATTCAACTTTGAATTCTCTTGTTAATCTATCAACTATGATATCAAGGTGTAATTCACCCATACCAGCGATGATTGTTTGACCTGTTTCTTGATCAGTCCAAGTTTTGAAAGTTGGATCTTCTTCAGCAAGTTTTGCTAACGCTAATCCCATCTTTTCTTGAGCTGCTTTACTCTTAGGTTCGATAGCAACGTTGATAACTGGTTCTGGGAATTCCATTGATTCAAGAATGATTGGCGCATTCTCATCACATAAAGTATCTCCAGTTGTAGTATTCTTTAATCCAACGATTGCTCCTAATTCTGCTGCTTCTAATTCTTCAACTTCTTGTCTTGAATTAGCATGCATCTTAACAAGTCTTCCGATTCTTTCTTTCTTACCTTTAGTTGAGTTAAGAACATATGAACCAGCTTTCATTACTCCAGAGTAAACTCTTGTAAATGCAAGCTTTCCAACGAATGGGTCAGTAGCAATCTTGAATGCTAAAGCTGACATTGGTTCGCTATCTGATGCTTTTCTTTCATCTTCTTCACCGTCTTCATTTACACCTTTAACTGGTGGTATATCAAGTGGTGATGGTAAGTAGTCAACAACTGCGTCGATCATTTGTTGAACACCTTTGTTTTTATATGAAGATCCACATAATACTGGAACTATTTCATTCTTAATTACAGCTTTTCTTAAAGCAGCCTTTAATTCTTCTTTAGTGATTTCTTCACCATCTAAATACTTCATCATTAGCTCTTCATCAGTTTCTGCAATTGCTTCTATCATAGAAGATCTGTATTCTTCAGCTTGATCTTTTAATTCAGCTGGTACTTCACCATGAGTGATATCTGTACCTAAATCATTGTTAAAGATAATAGCTTCATCTTCTATTAAGTCTACCATACCCTTGAATTGATCTTCTTGACCAACTGGAATATGTATTGGCACTGCATTAGCTCTTAATCTGTCTCTTACTGTATTAACACAGTTAAAGAAGTCAGCACCAGTTGCATCCATTTTGTTTACGTATATGATTCTTGGAACCATATATTTATCTGCCTGTCTCCAAACAGTTTCAGTTTGTGGTTCAACCCCACTCTTAGCGTCAAGAACTGTTACAGCTCCATCTAATACTCTAAGTGATCTTTCAACCTCAACAGTAAAGTCTACGTGTCCTGGTGTATCGATAATGTTTAATTCATGACCGTTCCATTCACAAGTTGTTGCAGCAGAAGTAATTGTTATACCTCTTTCTTGTTCTTGAACCATCCAGTCCATTGTTGCTCCACCATCGTGAACTTCACCTATTTTGTGAGTTTTTCCTGTGTAGAATAATATACGCTCAGTTGTTGTTGTTTTACCAGCATCAATGTGAGCCATTATTCCAAAGTTACGGAATTTTTCTAAAGGATATTTTCTAGCCACTTTATTTCCTCCTCTCGGATTATTAAATTGTATAAAACTGCTTTGGTCAAAAGACCAAAACAGTTTCTATTTTTTTATAAAAATTAATATCTGTAATGAGCAAACGCCTTATTAGCTTCAGCCATTTTGTGAGTATCTTCTCTCTTCTTAACAGCAGCTCCTGTGTTGTTTGCAGCATCTATAAGTTCATTAGCTAATCTTTCTCTTCCATACTTTTCGCCTCTTTTTTCAACGGCTGCAAGTATCCATCTGATTCCTAATGTCTGTCTTCTTTCAGGTCTTACTTCGATTGGTACTTGGTAGTTAGAACCACCTATTCTTCTTGCCTTTACTTCTAGTAATGGCATAACGTTGTTCATAGCATCTTCAAATACTTCTAATGCATCTTTTCCTGTTTTTTCAGCTATAATAGCAAATGCATCATAACACATTTTTTGAGCTACACCCTTCTTACCATCTCTCATAATACCATTGATTAACTTAGTAACAACTTTTGAGTTGTACATTGGATCTGGTAATACATCTCTTTTTGCTATATGTCCTTTTCTTGGCACTTTTCTTCCCTCCTTAATATGATAATTTAACTCATCGGTACTCGACAATTTAATTGCCGCAAAATGCTTTGTAATCGGAAAATTTATATAATCTCCATATGGAGTTGTATATCATATAAAATATCGAAAACATCGCACTAACTAAGAATTATTATTTCTTCTTAGGTTTCTTAGCACCATACTTTGATCTTGCTTGCATTCTGTTAGCTACTCCTGCACAGTCAAGTGCTCCTCTAACGATGTGGTATCTTACCCCTGGTAAGTCTTTTACTCTTCCACCTCTTATAAGAACAACACTGTGCTCTTGTAAGTTGTGTCCTACCCCACCGATATAAGCTGTAACTTCATATCCGTTTGTAAGTCTAACTCTGGCAATTTTTCTTAACGCTGAGTTTGGCTTCTTTGGAGTTGTAGTTTTAACAACAGTACATACCCCTCTTTTTTGTGGACATGATTTTAAAGCTGGTGCAGTTGATTTAGCTGCTACAGTTTTTCTACCTTTTCTTACTAATTGAGAAATAGTTGGCATCTTTACACCTCCTCTTTAATTTATCCTATATATTAATATACTAGATAGCTTTTTATATTAGAGTAACTGCTACTGATGCTTTCACATCAATTCCACATAGTTTCCCTAATTCTCTCATAGTGTCAATATACACTATTTCAACGGAGTTATCTTTTGCTAAGTTCTCTACTTCTCTCAAAAGTGCTAAATTAGCATCTTTTGCAATATATAGAGTTTTGCATTTTTCGGTTTTAAGAACCTTAGTAGATTGTTTAATTCCAACTACCTTTTTATCTTTAATTCTTTCCACCATTTTAAACCCTCCATCACTTAACACACGTAATGTATTTTATCATTTTAATGTTAAGCTGTCAACAGAACTGATTTATATACTTTCAACTATATCCATATCGTCTGGTCTTTTAGCTTTGATCTTTATTGACTTATATCTCTTCATACCAGTACCTGCAGGAATCAACTTACCTATAATTACATTTTCTTTTAATCCTATAAGTGGATCTATTTTTCCTTTTATTGCTGCATCTGTAAGAACTCTTGTAGTTTCTTGGAATGATGCTGCAGATAAGAATGAATCTGTTGCAAGTGATGCTTTTGTAATACCTAATAGTGTTTCATTTCCTTTTGCAGGTTCTCCACCTTCAGCTATTACTTTATTATTTACTTCTTCAAAATCGTAAATATCAATCATTGTTCCTGGTAATAAATTAGTATCTCCTGATTCATCAACTTTAACTTTTCTAGTCATTTGTTTTACAACAACTTCTAGATGCTTATCGTTGATATCAACCCCTTGAAGTCTATAAACTTTTTGAACTTCTGATAATAGATAATTCTTAACGGCTTTAACACCTTTAATTCTTATAATATCATGTGGGTTTACTGAACCTTGAGTGATTTCATCACCAGCTTCTATAACATCTCCATTAGATACTTTTAAAGATGATCCAAATGGAATATCATAACTTACTTCTTCACCTTCAGCTGTAACAACAATTACAACTCTCTTCTTCTTAGTTTCTTCTATTTTAACACTACCAGCAACTTCTGATACAATAGCAAGACCCTTTGGTTTTCTTGCTTCAAATAATTCTTCTACTCTAGGAAGACCTTGAGTGATATCGGCACCTGAAGCAACTCCTCCAGTATGGAATGTTCTCATTGTAAGCTGTGTACCAGGTTCACCGATTGATTGTGCAGCTACTATACCAACTGCTTCTCCAATGTTAACCTCTGTACCAGTTGCCATGTCCATACCATAACATTTTGAACATACTCCGTATTTAGAATCACATGTAAATACTGATCTTATTTTTACTTTTTCAACACCTGCAGCTTCTATCTTTTCAGCCATATCGTGTTCTATATAAGTATTTCTTTCAGCCATAACTTCTCCTGTTTCAGGATTAATTATGTCTTCAGCACAATATCTACCTGTTAATCTTTCGCTTAATGGTTCTATTATTTCATTGCCTTCTTTTATTGCGTAAACTTCATATCCTTCTGTAGTTCCACAATCATGACTTCTTACTATAACATCTTGTGATACGTCAACAAGTCTTCTAGTTAAGTATCCTGAATCGGCAGTCTTTAAGGCAGTATCGGCGTTACCTTTTCTAGCTCCGTGTGTAGATATGAAGTACTCTAATACGTTAAGTCCTTCTCTAAAACATGCTTTGATTGGTTGCTCGATAATCTTACCAGATGGATTAGCCATAAGACCTCTCATACCAGCAAGCTGCTTAATTTGTGACTTAGAACCTCTGGCTCCAGAGTCAGCCATCATGAATATTGGATTAAATTGATCCAAACTATCCATTAGCGCATCAGCTATATTTTCAGTAGTTTCATTCCATTTTTCTATAACTTTTTCATATCTTTCGTCATCAGAAATGAATCCTCTTCTATACATCTTTTCTATCTTTTCAACAGTTGATTCAGCATCTTCTAGAAGTGCCTTTTTGCTCTTTGGTACTATCATGTCAGATGTAGCAACAGTTATAGCTCCAATTGTTGAATAATGATATCCTTTTGCTTTTATTTTATCAAGCATTATAGATGTTTCTGTAGGACCATACTTTTGATAACATTTATCAATAAGTTTACCTAAATTCTTTTTAGCTACTAAGAAATCAACTTCAAGCTTAAATTCATTTCCTGGGATACTTCTATCTACTAAACCTAAATCTTGTGGAATAGATTCATTAAATATAATTTTCCCAACTGTTGTGTCAATTATTCCATGTCTAAGCTCTCCATTTATTTCTTTAAACATTCTAACTTTGATTTTTGCATTA
This sequence comes from Clostridium bornimense, assembly GCF_018917145.1. Taxonomy (GTDB): domain Bacteria; phylum Bacillota; class Clostridia; order Clostridiales; family Clostridiaceae; genus Clostridium_AN; species Clostridium_AN bornimense_A. The sequence continues at coordinate 5,710 of NZ_JAHLOD010000071.1, read as the reverse complement.
ATAGCTATTTCTCCTAATTCATAAGCCATTAAAGCTTCTTCTTTAGAAGCGAATACTTTGCCTTCACCTTTTGATCCTTCTTTTTCTAATGTTAAGTAGTATGATCCAAGAATCATATCCTGTGTAGGAACACATACTGGTTTACCATCAGATGGTTTCATTATGTTATGTGCCGCTAACATTAAAAATCTTGCTTCTGCTTGTGCTTCAACAGATAGTGGAACGTGAACCGCCATTTGGTCACCATCAAAGTCAGCGTTATATGCTGTACATGCAAGTGGATGAAGCTTTATAGCTCTACCTTCAACAAGTATTGGTTGGAATGCTTGAATTCCTAATCTGTGAAGAGTAGGAGCACGGTTAAGCAATACTGGATGGTCTTGAATTACTTCTTCAAGTACATCCCATACTTGTGCTTGAACTCTTTCTACCATTCTCTTTGCACTCTTAATGTTGTGTGCAACTCCACTTTCAACAAGCTTCTTCATTACAAATGGCTTAAATAATTCTAATGCCATTTCTTTTGGAAGACCACATTGATACATTTGAAGTTCTGGTCCTACTACGATAACAGATCTACCAGAGTAGTCAACTCTTTTACCAAGTAAGTTTTGTCTAAATCTACCTTGCTTACCTTTAAGCATATCTGATAATGATTTAAGTGGTCTGTTTCCTGGACCAGTAACTGGTCTACCCCTTCTACCATTATCTATAAGAGCATCTACAGCTTCTTGTAACATTCTTTTTTCGTTTCTAACAATTATGTCAGGAGCTCCTAAATCTAAAAGCTTCTTTAATCTGTTATTTCTGTTTATAACTCTTCTGTATAAATCATTTAAGTCTGAAGTAGCAAATCTACCACCATCTAATTGAACCATTGGTCTTAAGTCTGGTGGAATAACAGGAATTACTTCTGTAATCATCCACTCTGGTCTATTATTTGATGCTCTAAATGATTCAACAACTTCTAGTCTTCTTATTATTCTAATTTTCTTTTGTCCTGCAGCGTTCTTAAGTTCTTCTTTTAATTCTTCAACAGTTCTGTCTAGATCCATTTCAGCAAGAAGAATCCTTATAGATTCTGCACCCATTCCAGCTACAAAGTTATCTCCATATTTATCAACTGCTTCTCTATATTCTTTTTCAGTTAATAATTGTTTCTTTAGTAGTGGAGTTTCTTTAGGGTCTAATACAATATAATTTGCAAAATAAAGTACCTTTTCTAAAGCTCTTGGTGACATATCAAGAATTAATCCCATTCTTGATGGTATACCCTTAAAGTACCATATGTGAGATACTGGGGCAGCAAGTTCTATATGCCCCATTCTCTCTCTTCTGACTTTAGATTTTGTAACTTCAACACCACAACGGTCACAAACTATACCTTTGTATCTAACTCTCTTATATTTTCCACAGTGACATTCCCAGTCTTTTATTGGTCCAAATATTCTTTCACAGAATAAACCATCTTTTTCAGGTTTTAATGTTCTGTAATTAATTGTTTCAGGCTTCTTAACTTCACCTCTAGACCATTCTCTTATCTTTTCTGGTGAAGAAAGTCTTATTTGTAACATATCAAAATTATTTAATTCCAAGGGTACGTCCTCCCTTCAATCTATTAGTGTTCATCATTAAAGTCATCTAACTCAAAATTGTCATTAAAATCTTCTAAAGAAATTTCTTCCAATCCTTCTGGTTCCTCATCTAAGTTTTCTGGAACCTCTTCATCGTCATAGAATTCTTCCTCTTGGTCATTATCAACGCTTATAGTTTCTTCCATTGGTTGAGTAGGTAAAACCTCTGTAACCTCAAGATTAACTTCAACGTCTTCCATTTCTTCCTCAACAGATTCTTTTAATAGTATTTCTTCATGATCTGAAGATAGTACTCTTACATCTAAGCATAATGCTTGTAATTCCTTAATAAGAACCTTGAATGATTCTGGAAGTCCTGGTTCTGGTATATTTTCACCCTTAACGATAGCTTCGTAAGTTTTAACTCTACCAACAACGTCATCTGACTTAACTGTTAGTATTTCTTGTAATGTGTGTGCTGCTCCATATGCTTCAAGAGCCCAAACTTCCATTTCTCCAAATCTTTGACCACCAAATTGAGCTTTACCTCCTAATGGTTGTTGAGTAACTAGAGAATATGGACCTGTACTTCTTGCGTGAATCTTATCATCAACTAAGTGAGCAAGCTTTAATATATACATGTAACCAACTGTTACTTTATTATCGAAGGCTTCACCAGTTCTTCCATCATAAAGAACAGTTTTACCATCTCTATCATATCCTGCTTCTTCTAAACAATCTTCTATTTCCTCTTCAGTAGCTCCATCAAATACTGGAGTTGCTATGTGCCATCCTAAATTTGCTGCTGCCCATCCTAAATGAACTTCTAGTACCTGACCGATGTTCATACGAGATGGAACCCCTAATGGATTTAAGCAGATTTGTACTGGTCTACCATCTGGTAAGAATGGCATATCTTCTTCTGGTAACACTCTTGAGATAACCCCTTTGTTACCGTGACGTCCTGCCATCTTATCCCCTACTGATATTTTTCTCTTTTGAGCAATGTAACATCTTACTAATTGGTTAACACCTGGTGAAAGTTCATCACCATTTTCTCTAGTAAATATCTTAACATCTACTATTATTCCTGTTTCTCCGTGAGGCACTCTAAGAGATGTATCTCTTACTTCTCTTGCTTTTTCACCAAAGATAGCTCTTAAAAGTCTTTCTTCAGCTGTTAATTCTGTCTCTCCTTTTGGAGTAACCTTACCAACTAGTATGTCTCCAGATCTTACTTCAGCACCAATTCTAATGATTCCTTTTTCATCGATATCTCTTAATGCATCATCACCTACATTAGGTATATCTCTTGTAATCTCTTCTGGTCCTAATTTTGTATCTCTAGCTTCACATTCATATTCTTCAATATGGATAGATGTAAATACATCATCTCTTACTAATTGTTCAGATATAAGCATAGCATCCTCGTAATTATAACCTTCCCAAGTTATAAATCCGATTCTTATATTCTTACCTAATGCTATTTCACCTAAATCAGTAGATGGTCCATCAGATAAGACATCACCAGCTTTTACCTTTTCGCCTTTTTCAACTATAGGTCTTTGATTTATACAAGTACCTTGGTTAGATCTCTTGAATTTAGCAAGGTGATAAGTATCAACTCTACCATCTTCATTTCTTCTAACTTTAACAGTATCTGCACTTACGTATATAACTTCTCCATCGTACTTTGTCTTAGGTAATATACCTGAGTCAACAGCAGCTTTGAATTCTATACCAGTACCAACTATAGGTGCTTGTGGTTTTAATAATGGAACAGCCTGACGTTGCATGTTTGCCCCCATCAGTGCTCTTGATGCGTCATCATTTTCAAGGAATGGAATCATTGCTGTAGCAACAGAAACCATTTGTCTTGCAGAAACGTCCATTACATCAACATCATGTTTAGAAACAATAAGAACATCATCTTCGTCTCTTACAGTAACTTTATCATGTATAAAGTATCCGTTCTCATCAATTTCTTCATATGCTTGAGCTATTAAGAAACCAGCTTCTTCATCAGCAGTGAAGTATTTGATTTCATCAAGTACTCTACCAGCTTTTTTATCTACAATTCTGTATGGAGTCTTTATAAATCCATATTCATTAACTTTAGCATAAGTAGCTAATGAGTTAATAAGACCGATGTTTGGTCCTTCTGGAGTTTCTATAGGACACATTCTTCCATAATGTGAATGGTGAACGTCTCTTACTTCGAAACCAGCTCTTTCTCTTGATAAACCACCTGGTCCTAATGCAGATAATCTTCTCTTATGAGTAAGTTCTGATAATGGATTGATTTGATCCATGAATTGTGATAATTGCGAACTACCAAAGAATTCTTTAATAGCTGCTGCAACTGGTCTAGTATTTATTAATCCTTGTGGAGTTATTCCTTCTTGTTCTTGAATAGTCATTCTTTCTTTAACTACTCTTTCCATTCTTGATAAACCAATTCTAAATTGATTTTGAAGTAACTCTCCAACAGATCTTAGTCTTCTGTTTCCTAAATGATCTATATCATCTTCATGACCTATTCCATATGGTAAACCAATAGCGTAACTTATTGTTGCAAATATGTCAGCTTTAATTATATGTTTAGGAATAAGTTTTGTTATATTTTTCTTTATTGCACCTTTTATATCATTTTCATCACTGTAAGTATCTAAAATTTCTTTTAGTACTGGATAATAAACTAATTCTTTTATGTTTAAATCTTCAATGTCAAATGATACAAAATTCTTTATATCAACAAAATGATTACCTATTACTTTTAATACTTTATCCTCAACTAATACATTAACAATATTAATACCACAGTTTTGGATTTCTAATGCTACTTCTCTTTCTATCTTAGCACCCTTAGCAACTAATACTTCACCAGTTTCTGGGTTAATGATATCTTCAGCAGCAGTATGACCTATAAGTCTATTACTTATAGCAAGTTTTTTATTAAACTTGTATCTTCCAACTCTAGATAAATCATATCTCTTAGCATCAAAGAACAGAGATTCAATTAAAGATACTGCACTTTCTACTGTTGGTGGTTCACCTGGTCTTAATCTCTTATAGATTTCAAGTAAAGCTTCATCAGTAGATTTTGTATTATCTTTTTCTATAGTAGCTTTAAGTCTTTCTTCTTCACCAAAGAATTCTATTATCTCACTATCTGATCCATAACCCATGGCTCTAGCAAGTAATGTTATTGGTAATTTTCTTGTTTTATCTATTCTTACATATATTATGTTATTTGAGTCAGTCTCGTACTCAAGCCATGCACCCCTATTAGGTATAACAGTAGCTGCATATAATTTTTTACCTGTCTTATCTACTGTATAAGAATAATAAACACCTGGTGATCTAACAAGTTGGCTAACGATAACTCTTTCGGCACCATTGATTATAAATGTACCTTGATCAGTCATTAATGGGAAATCTCCCATAAAGACCTCTTGTTCTTTTACTTCTCCAGTTTCATTGTTTCTTAATCTTACTTTTACCTTTAACGGTGCTGCGTAGTTTGTATCTCTTTCTCTACACTCTTCAACTGAATATTTAACATTTTCCATTTCTAAAGTGTAGTCTACAAACTCAAGGACAAGATTTCCTGTGTAGTCACTAATTGGATTCACATCTTCAAAAACTTCTTTAAGTCCTTCTTTTAAGAACCACTGATATGAATCTAATTGTACTTCGATTAAATTAGGCATTTCACCTATTTCATTTAATTTAGAGAAACTCATTCTAGTTCTCTTTCCCACTTGGACAGGATGTACCATCAGCTTTCACCCCTTGTATAAACTAAAATAACCAATAAACACTCTGGTAAATAGTGATATTGGACCGCATACATTTTCATTATTGTATTCTTTACTTTAATTTAAATTTTAATTCATGCATAATATTCTACAATATATCAATGCAATTAAATATACTATCACAATTTATGTCAAGTGTCAACAAAAAAAAATACTATTTATTTATATAAAAAAAAGAGCCATTACTATATTTAAATAAAGTGGACCCTTTGTCAAGGACAATACAAAAAAAGGGGTTAAGCAATATTTTTAAGAAGATGATTTCTATACTGTATAGGAGTCATCTTTTTTAGATTCCATTGATATCTATAATTA
>NZ_JAHLOD010000070.1 GCF_018917145.1 Clostridium bornimense | reverse complement strand
GCTTTAGAAAATCTAATGCCTTGGGCAAATAATCTTCCTGACAATCTAAAAGTCAAAATCAAGAAATAAATAAATCCCGATAGGGCTTTAAATCGCCCTACCGGGATATTTTAATATATTTTTTAAATTGATAAAAGGTACCAAAACTTTGACGCTTACTAATATCCTCGTTTCTTATATATACTAAATAAATATATAACTTATTATAATTGATGCTATTTATAATTTATTTCTGACATAAAAGACTTAAATATGACTGATTCTAAAATTTCATTATTAATAGAATCAACAGAATTTATAAAGCTTTTTATTGCATTGTAAACACTATTTTTAAATTCATCATACTTAATTTCTACAGCCCAAATATGTTGGTAAACCTTACCTAGTGGTTTTTGAATTACTAAAGATTTATTTAATGTATTAGTAGACCTTTCAAAACTTACTAGCAAAGTATTCTTATGTTTTCTAAATACAAAATAAGAATCATATGTTTCTGGAATTCTCATTGCAACATAATTAGAATTTTCTAATGCTTTTACTACATTATTTAATAAGGAAAACCACCACATTAATGCATCATCTGATGAGTCATATTCTTCATTATAAAACCCATAGTATTTATCAGAAAAAAATATCTTAATTTGACCATATATTTCTGTATAATCTTTATCAAATTCTGTAGCTGTTAAAATTTTTAATTCATCTATAACTTCTAACGGAATTCGATATCTAATATTAAACATAAAATATCCTCCATATTATAAATCAAAGTCTGACAATATAAACTTATATTCTCCAAAATCTATTTAATTGAATTTTTGACTTATTTAAATTATGTTCTTTTAGTATATGTGTTGCTGTACCCATATGAAGTACGGTAGTCTTTATATAATCTAAAAAACAGTTATTATGAACCAATACCCCAGTATCAGCTATATTTAAGTTGTAGATATCTATAGCTTCATCATACTCTATTTCCTCTGTAGATTATACTATTGCCTCAGTATCATTATATGTTATTACTGTATCGCCAACTTTAAGCTCAAATGCAGGTCTCCATGCACCTTTGAGGAGTATAAATAAATATTTGATATTATATTTAATGGATTAATTTTTTCAAACATGATATTTTAATTAATTCATTACTATAATTATTATTTAAAAAAGTAACATAATGATGTATATTTTCAAAGAATAATTCACTTGCTGAAAGTAGTTCACTAAATAATTCGTTAATAGGTAATGTATAAGTATGTTTACTATTAGATTCCAAAATCATAATAAGATATTGAGAAGAAATTTTACTAAATGTTATTTTTGTTGGTTGATCCGGAAATAATATTTCCGAATAACCTTCTTTTAAAAATCTTTCTATAGAAATAATAATATATGACCATAACTCATCAACATAATCCCATAACTTAAAGTCTAATATTACCTTATCATAATATTTTAAATAAATAGCTCCTTCTATGTAATCACCATTAATTTTATCTTTAAAGTTATAATTTATATTGGAAACTTCAAAAAAATAATCTTTATGATGACTGTTAATAAAATCTAAATTTGAAATTAATTTGTTAGTTTTTTTTATATATGTTTTACACACCAGCATAATATTCTCCTACTTTTTATAGAATTGACCAATACGGCCATTTTTAAAGCCTACAACATATGTAACATTATTAATGGTACCTTCAATTTGATACATGCCCACAGTCCCTTTTTCAATTAGAATATTTCTATTTTGTTTCATAATATCTCCAATATAGTTGCTAATATCTTCAATGGTCATGCTTTTATCTAAAAATGTTTGAGTATTTTTTATAGTTCCATTCCAATATTCAGGATGGTGTCTTTCTAGAATATGTTTCATTCCTTTTTTATCTAAAAGAAAATTTTGATTGCCAAAATTCCATTTTACAGATATGAAATCTTTTAAAGCATTTATAACTTTCTGAGGATTAGCTTTTACTATTGTTTCAACAATAGTACAATCATTATGCACTAATACGCCAGTATCAGCTACAAAGTAGGTGTGGAAATCAGCTACATTTAAGTTGTAGATATCTATATCTTCATCATACTCTATTTCTTCTGTAGATTCTACAGTTGCCTCAGTACCATTTGATGTTATTACTGTATCGCCAACATTAAGTTCAGATGCAGGTCTCCATGCACCTTGAGAAAGTCTAAATAAATGTCCTGGTGTTGTTTCTATGATTTTTATAAACTTAATGTAGATCCTTATATATTGGGGCGATCTCAGGGTAGATAATAAACATGAATAATGTTTGAGTTTGATAATTAACTACACTCGTAATATTATAAAACACTTATGGAAAATACATCTAAATTGAATTCGATGAGAAATACAACATAAAATATAGCTAACCACAAAAGTGATTAGCTATATATCCCTTATTTAATTTGAAATTAAATATTTTAATAATATTTTTCTAAAGTGTCTAAGAGTATTCATCAAAAGAAAAGTACTCAATAATATAATTATTTTCTTTAAGCAGAACAACTATTTTTTCTATATACCAATTTATATCTGTATTTTCTGTATCGCCAATTAATTTTCTATTGATACTTAAATTAAATGACAGTTCTAGTTCAGAATGAATTAATAATTGTACTCCAATTTCAGTAGAATCCCAGAACATTAATATTCCAATTATTTCTCCATGAGATTCTTTTTTCTCAACTATATTGATTAATTGCTCGACTGATATATCATCAGATTGCCATTCAAAACTATCTTCATCACCTAAAGGCAAATAAGAAATATTATTATCATTTTGTATTCTCCACTTGTTTGTAATAAATGTATTTATTACTTGTAGAGCTGAAATTTTTTCATTACTTACTTTACCTAATTGAATATCAATAGATGCACTTACAGACATAACATCATTCCTTTACTATAAATTCATATTATTTACACTAAAAATTGATTTTTCTCCTTCTCATTCCAACATTTAAAACAATTGCTAAACTCATAAAATATACAAGCATAGAACTCCCTCTATAACTCATAAAAGGTAATGTTATTCCCGTTATTGGCATAAGTCCAATATTCATACCCATATTCTCCAAAATAGAGAATATCCTCGACCCAGTTACCCCCGATACCATAATGGATCCAAAAACATCTTTTGAGTCTCGAGCTATATTAATCATCCTAAATACTATTATTCCATAAAGAGTTAAAAGACCTCCAGTTCCAATAATACCCCATTCTTCGCCAACTACTGAATATATGAAGTCTGTCCATGCTTCTGGGATAAAACCTCCTTTGGTTTGACTTCCATTCATATATCCACTGCCAGTTAATCCTCCTGATCCTATTGCTATTTTAGCTTGTATTATATTATATCCATCACCTGTAGAATCACTTGTAGGGTCCATAAAAGTCAAAAAACGATTTTTCTGATAATCCTTTATAAGGCCACTATTCCAAGCTATAGCTATAGAAATAAATAAAAGCAAGAAGCCGCCACCAATAATTTTCCAGTCAAGTTTACCTACTACCACCATACCAAGTACTGTAAAGAAAATTACCATACTCATACCCATATCTGGTTGTATTATAACTAAAGATGTGGGTATGATAGCATAAATAAAAATAATCAATAGCTTTTTAAATGAATCTATTTTCCCACCCATATCTTCTATTTTCTTTGCAACGATGATTATTATTGCAAATTTTGCAAATTCTGAAGGCTGTATTGCAAAAGAACCTATCTTTATCCATGATTGTGCTCCTTTATTCTCCGTACCAATTACTTTATTTATCAATAATAATATAATAGATGCTCCATAAATCACATATGCATAGTTTCTAAAGAAAGAATAGTCTATAGTTAGAATAAAATATACTGCAATTAACCCTATTATAAGCCACATAAGTTGCAATTTAGCATATCTAAAACCGATATGTATACCATCTAAAGTTTTATTGTATGTAGCTGAATAAATATTAAGCACTCCAAAAATAACAATTACAACTGCTATCATAAGAGTTGTAAAATCTAATTCACCTATTAGCTTTTTATTTATTTTTAAATTTAATAATACTTTTCTAATCCTAGAGTTTAGATTCATTATTTCACCTCACTTCTAAAATAATTTAAATATAATAAAAAATCATTACTTTATATAAAAATATATAGCTAACTTTAGAAAATAAGTTAACTATTTACATTGAAATGTATAAATTTTTTATAGATATTATTATAATATCTCATCTTCTAATATTATGTTAAATTATTTACTTTCAAATATGTACTTCTTATCTTGTATAAGAAGTCGTTCAACCATATCTTCTCATTTTATATAGTTTGAGTCAAGTAAAGTGTTTTTCATTTTGATAGATAACTAAAAAAACTACTGTCACAAATAACTAATTTAAATTGTAACAGTAGTCTATCTCTTTATTTATATGTAAATTTATATATATGACACTTGTACTATTACTAGTATCTATAATTTTAATTACTGAGTATTCATAGCTTTCTAACAAAAATGCTATCCCAAACACTCCAGTTATAAAATATCCCATAATATGAATAATTACTTGAATTATAAATAGCACTAATGAAATCACAAATAAATTATGACATTTCTTCTTTTCCTTCACAATAATCTCCTTATTATTAATATAGCATCCCAAATTTATAATTATATATAACATAATAATACATTATTTGCTATCTATAAAGAGATATATAGTATTTTAATTTTTTCTAATAATGTATCCTTTTAATTTATAATCAAATATATAGTACATTTATTTTTTGTGAACATTTTTACTCTTTCAATTGTCTAATATATGAAAAACTAAAAAAGGAGATTAAATATGGAATATACTGCAATTGAAAACATCACTACTACTATAGATATCGTAAAGTTAGCCAAAAATGGTGATAAAGATGCATTTGTAACATTAATTCAAAGTAACACAAATTCCATGTATCGTGTTGCCATGAGCATATTACATAATGAATCTGATACAGAAGATGCTATACAAAATACAATATCTATAGTATTTGAAAAACTTAACAAATTAAAGAAAAATGAATTTTTTAAAACATGGATGATACGAATACTTATAAATCAATGCAAAAATATAAGTAAAAGAAATAACAAAACTACATCATTAGAAAATATCAAAGAAGAATCAACTCCACCAATTGGATGCACAAATATTGATTTGTACAATGCTATCAATAAATTGCCCACTGATCTTAGGCTAGTTATAACTTTATTCTATTTCGAAGATATGACTACTAAGGATATTGCTAAAGCCATTGGTATACCAGAAGCAACCGTTAGAACTAGATTATTTAGAACTAGAAAAAAATTATCCGATGAAATGAAGGGAGTTTATCAATTATGAATGATAATTTGAGAAAAGATTTATTAGAAATAAAAAAAGATTTTAATGCTTCAGAAAACATCCATAATTCCGTAAATGAGACACTATTATCTCTATCATATGAAAAGAATAGTAATCATCATAAGATTATTTCTATAAAGACATTAATTGCTGTCGCTATTATAACAACCTTAACAATAAGCACTGTTTTTGCCGAAGACTTAGCTCAAGGTATTATGTCTTTCTTCAAAGGAAAGCCATCAACTACCCTTGGAAATAAAGATGCAATACAATCTGTTAATTCCGTTGTAAATATAACTGATACACAAAACGAAGGTTCTTTAACTTTGAATGATTTTTCTATAGACGATAATTTTCTAGTTTGTTCGTATACTTTGTCTTTAAACTCTTCAGATTTAAAGAATGATGATACTATCAAAAAATTTGGATTTACTCCTATTATTTATTATAACGTTGATGGTAAAGATATATATTATCAATGTGATTCTGAAGAAACAGATTACTATTTTGAATCTGATAATACAATAAAGTTTATGCAAAGAATAGGATTAACTTCTTATGATATTAGTGATAAAGGAAATATTAATATATCTCTTGAATTACCAAATTATGATTATTCCAATACTTGGAGTTTAAAAACTAAATATAATAAGACTAGCGCTTCTTCTTTAACTAAAACTATAAATATTAATAAAAATATTACATTAAAAAATAACGTTCTTAATATGAAAGAAAATACAACTGAAAATTTTACCAACAACTTCACAATAGAAAAAGTAAGTTTTTCTCCACTTGGTAATATAATTACTATAAAAAATACTGACTCTAGTAACAAAGAAAAAGTCGGTGCTTGTAACTTCTTACTAATAGACAATAAGGGAAATTACTTAAATACCGTTAATGAATATGAAATTAGTAATGAATCTACTATTAACTATGAATTTTTAGCTGAAAATACTGATATATCCTCTATCAAAATTGTTCCTATAAATGATATATATCATGCTCCAGCAACTTTAACTGAACTATATGATTTAAATAATGTTCCATCATCAATAAAATTAGGAGACTCTAGTACATTACAAATTGATAATATAGCAACAAAAAATAATGAAATCTCAATAGAATTTCACTTTGATGATTATTCAGGTACTACTTTAAATCAATTACCATGTTTCTTCTATGATGAAAATAATAATCCTATTGAAGCAGGTGGATATTTAAGAAATATTGTTGATAGAAATACCAATAGCTTTACTTGTACTTATGGTTTCTATACTCAAGAAGATTTTGATAAGGTATCTAAAATTAGCTTTGATATTAATAACAGATACAAAGTTAATTATGACAATGCAGTAACTGTAGATTTAAAATAATAAAATAATAAAAAAATATATTTCAAAAGATTTAATATAACAATAACAGCAAATATATTCTTTCTTAGAGCCAGTATTTATCTAAAAATATATATTATCTTGAAGTTAATGTTATAATTGCATTGTATCTTATTGCATAATTGTAAAATATTAATAACATGAACATGAAGTATCAAAAGGAGAAATTTGAAATGGAGTTCTTAATAAATAAATTGAAAAATGAAGATATTTCTAATAGAGTATATATTATTGGAATTGATGGCTTAGGAGGAGCAGGTAAAACTACTCTTGTCAATTCATTAAAATTACAATTACAGAATGAAAACTATTCTTCTTATGTGTTACATATTGATGATTTTATTCACCCAAAACGTATTAGATACGATTCGTCTAGAGAAGAATGGTATTGCTATTATAATTTACAGTGGAGATATGATTATCTGGTAAAAGAAATTTTGTCTCCTATAAAAAATGGTGAAATAATTGATAAGCAAATAGAAATATATAACAAGGAAAGTGATGAATATTTTACCCAAAGAGTTAATTTAGTTCATGGATCTGTATTAATATTAGAAGGAGTATTTTTGCAAAGAAAAGAACTAAAAGACTATTTAGATTTTGTAATTTATCTTGATGTACCACAGGAAGTAAGATTAAATAGGGTTTTAGCTAGAGATAGCTATATCGGTGGATTGGAAGATATAAAATGTAAATACGAAAAACGATACTTCCCAGCAGAAGAAAAATATATGTTAGAATATTCCCCCATTGAAAATGCCGATTTTGTATTAAAAAATAGTTAAATGCATATTTGATTATTACTTTTTTTAATCCAAATATATTATGATATTATTTAGTACACAGTTTTTCTTAAAGACTACTAAAGGAAGTCGAAATGGCTTCCTTTAAAAAAATATATATCTTCAACACTGTTTTAAAACATAGCTATCAACTACCAGTAGATTTATAATGTGCAACTCCTATATTCCAGAAAATATATGCTGGTATTAAAAATAAAACTGCTACAAGTGGTGACAACATATATAATATATTTTTTTCACTTACCCTTCCAATTATATAAAGAAACGGGTAATAATTAACAAAGGCAAAGGGAATAACAAAGGTAAAAAACTTCATCACCCACTTTTCATAAATGTTTAATGGATACTGTGCTATTTCCTTGCCACCATCTGTAAATATATTCATGATTTCAAGGCCTTCTATTGTAAAAAAACATATACCGGCATAAATAATAAAGAGGCCCGAAAAAATACATACTCCTCCAACAACCATTAAAATTAATGTAATTACCTTACCAATTGTCCACTGCACATTGCTAGTTATAATGCCATATATAAAAATAACTGTTGCTTGAATTAGTCTTCCTATTCTAGAAAACTCTATTTTGCTTCCAAGCACCTGTATTACTAAACTTCGTGGTCTTAACATTATCCTATCAAATTCTCCATTTGAAATTATTGACGAAAACCTATCAAAACCTCTTCCAAAACATTCTCCAAGAGAAAATGATATAAGTATCGTGCTAAATAGTAATAATACTTCATTAAACCCATATCCATTTATATTTCCAAATCTATCAAATAAAAAGTACATTGCTATAAATGAAAAAATCGTAGTAAAAAATTGCCCTATTACAGTGAATAAAAATGATACTTTATACTCCATTATTGATCTTAATTGTATTGAAAAATATTTTAAATATAACCTCACAGACTCAGCCCCCTTGTACTACTACTTTTCTCATTGCTTTTCTCATTATAAACCTTCCTAACAATATTAATATAATTGCCCAAAGAACTTGGACTAATAAATGTTTAAGGGATTCCATATTGCTTAAAACTCCTGAATAGATCATAAATGGGGTATTCTGCATAGCTCCAAAAGGCGATAAGTAAAGAATGTCCTTTATGCTATCTGGTAATAACGGCAATGGTATAAGGCTACCAGAGAAAAAATCTGCTAACATAATCATTATCATCTTAATACCTATAGGAGATAGAGTATAAAAAGAAAAGATATATATAAGCATCGTATATCCTAAAACTACTATTAAAGCTAATATCATTGACAATAAAAATAATATAAATGCTGCTATACTATCAGGTGGCTGTAATCTATAAACTCCTGGTAATAAGCTTGAAATAATAATTATTGGGAAACATCTAAGTATTACTTTTGAAATTCTATTTGCAGCATTTTTTACGAACCACATATTATAGATATCTAAAGGTCTACATATCTCATAAGCAACATTTCCACTAGATATCTGCTCTAAAACATCCTCATCTATAATCCATGCCATAAATAACGCTAAGAAACTTTGTTGTAGCCATATATAACTTGAAATATCCGAAATTTCCACAAATACCGCTGAAGGGTTACTTTTATAAAATCCATTGTAAATCATTATATACATAAATCCCCAAGCAAGTTGTGTTATGATTCCTGCTATAGCAGCTGCTCTATATTGAATTCCTGTAAAAAACCTTATCTTAAAGAAACTTAAATATGCTTTCATATTTGAAACTCCTTATAAAGACTAACTACTACTTCTTCCACTTTTGTAGAATTGAACTTCTCTTTTAAATCATCTAAGTTTCCATCTAATAATACTTGTCCTTTTCCAATTAAAATTATTCTTTTAGTTAATGCATCTATATCTTGGGTATCATGTGTTGTGAGAATTACGGTGGTTTTTCTTTCTTTATTAATTTCTTTTATAAAATCTCGTACTGCTATTTTAGAAATGGAGTCTAATCCTATTGTAGGTTCATCTAGAAATAGTATTTTAGGATTATGGATTAATGAAGCTGCAATTTCGCATCTCATTCTTTGCCCTAAACTTAATTGACGTGTTGGGGTTTTTACTATATCCCCTAAATTCAGTAATTCTATTAATTCGTTAATATTTTTCTCATATTGAGATTGTGGTACTTTATAAATATCTTTAAGTAATTGAAATGACTCTATTACAGGTACATCCCACCAAAGTTGTGATCTTTGTCCAAAGACTACCCCAATATCTTTTACATGATTCTTTCTGTCTTTCCAGGGTGTTCTTCCATTTATAACACACTTACCGCTGTCAGGATAAAGTATACCACTCATTATCTTTATTGTAGTACTTTTCCCTGCACCATTAGGTCCAATATACCCTACCATCTCTCCTTCTTTGATATTAAAAGATACATTTTTAAGTGCATTTACAATTTCATACTCTCTGTTAATAAAAGATTTAACTGCTGCTTTTAAACCATTATTTCTTTTTGAAACTTTAAAGGTTTTACACAAATCTTTAACTTCTATCAAATAAGCCACCTCCATATTATATTGGGTGAAATGCTTATCCATTGTAGCACAATATGTAATATCAGTCAAAAACAAACATAGAAATATATTTACCACCACTTAACTATAACAGATGCTAATATGCACTAAAATAGGCTGCAGTCTACAAGTTTTAATTTGCTATCACCACAGCCTTACTTATAATATCTATTTAAATTCAAGATAAGTGGTGTTTTCCGGAACCCCTGATACAGATACATTATTACCTTCATTTAATGAATCAATAATATCCATATCTTCCTTTGAAATCTCAAAGTCAAACACATCAATATTTTCTTTTATTCTCTCTTCATTTGATGATTTTGGTATAGGAATAACGCCCCTTTGTATATGCCATCTTAATATTACTTCTGCTATTGTCTTTTTATACTTTTCTGCCAAAGCTATTATAAGTTCATTAGAAAATATTTTTCCCCTCATTATTGGACTCCAAGCTACTAATTGAATATTATTTTTATTACAATAATCTAACATAGTATCTTTTGAACTTAGAGGATGTATTTCTACTTGATTTACCATTGGCATAATTTCTGCTGTTGCTTTTAATTCTTCTAAATGTCCTATCTTGAAATTACACACCCCAATGGATTTTACTTTTCCTGTTTTATATAAATACTCAAAAGCTCTCCATGTTTCAGCATTAAGTTTATTAGGCCAATGAATAAGATACAAATCTATATAGCTTACCTGCAACTTCTCAAGGGACTTATTAAAAGCTTTAATAGTATTTTCATAACCATGATCATCATTCCAAAGCTTTGTTACAAGAAATATTTCTTCTCTTTTTATTCCACTATCTTTTATTCCTTTACCGACTCCAACTTCATTGCCATAAAAAGATGCTGTATCTATTTGTCTATATCCTATTTCTAATGCATATTTTACTATCCTTGCAGTATCTTCATCATTTCCAGATTTATATGTACCAAATCCTATAGATGGCATTTTTATACCATTGTATAATGTTCTATACTTTTCATCCATTATAATTCCTGCCTTTCATTAGTTTATCAATCCTTTGGTAAATCCTATTATAATATAAAAATACGATGGAATACACATTTAAACACTGGCATTTCAAGAAATTCTGTATATTTCCCTCCAAGGTATATATGTCCACCACCACTTAACTATAACAGATGCTAATATTAAGAAAAACATATATAATAACGACCGCTACACTTCCACCATATTAAAATTATCACAAAAGCTGCCACACTTTGATCTGACTCCTGTCAAGTAGACAATCAAAATAAATAAAAGATATATGATTATGCGACTACGTTGTTAGTCGCATTTATCATGATGCTCTTTTTTTCTTTGCTTCTAACTCTGCTTTATAAGCAAGTATTCTCTTATTTTCTGGTATCGGATATTG
>NZ_JAHLOD010000069.1 GCF_018917145.1 Clostridium bornimense | reverse complement strand
CATAATAAGTCATATTCAGCTGATTTAAAACTTAGTGCTGTTGAAGAATATCTTACAGGAACCATATCTCAACTAGATGTTTGTATAAAATATGAAATTTATAGTACTAGTATTTTACGTAGATGGATTAAGAAGTATAATAGCGGTATAGAATTAAAAAATTACGATCCAAAACAGGAGGTCTATATGGCTAAATCAAAAAGAAAAACAACTATTGAAGAACGTAAAGAAATCGTAAAATACTGCATTGAACACGGAAATGATTATAAAAATACAGCAGAAAAGTTTAGTGTATCTTACACTCAAGTTTATACATGGGTACGTAAATATAAAGTTGATGGAGAAGATGGTTTAATAGATAAGCGTGGACATCATAAATCTGATGATGAAGTAGATGAATTAAGAAAAGCTATAAAGGAATTTATAGACTATTATAATAACAATAGGTATCAAGAAAGGTTTAATAACTTAACTCCTATGGAAGTTAGAACTGCTGCATTAGCGACAGAAACCCATATTCAATATCCGATACCAGAAAATAAGAGAATACTTGCTTATAAAGCAGAATTAGAAGCAAAGAAAAAAAGAGCATCATCATATATCTTTATTTATTTTGATTGTCTACTTGACAGGAGTCAGATCAAAGTGTAGCAGTTTTTTTATAAGAAATAAAGAGAATAACTTAATAATATTTAGATAATCTACTATAATAGTAATAAGATATAAATATTTTTTGGAGGGGTGTTATGAAAAAAAATACATTTCAAAGGGAATTTAAAAAGTTAAAAAGTCAAATTAATAATATAGAAGAAATAGTATATCACTCCAAAGTTGGTGCATTAAATGAACACGAAACAGCAGTACGAAAGAAAATAATTGATCTTAATGCTATGAAAGGTGAATCACTTAAGGATTTTGATGAGGTATATGGTAGATACGAAGAATTATTGCATTATATATCTAAAAAATTATTGGATAATTATAATAAAAAGAATGAAACTTCATTTAAATACGAAGATGTAATAAAGGGTAATAATAATTTACTGATAAATTCTGGTATATTAACAGTGCTGATTAAAAAACATATTCCTAAACTAGTAGAAGAGGAGTTCGAAAGAAACTTTCCAAAGAATCCAAAAGATGAATATAAACTAGCAAGAAATATTAAAAGAAAGTTTATAGTTCATCTAGGTGATACCAATACAGGGAAAACCTACAATGCAATGGAAAGATTAAAGAAGGAAAAAAGTTCAATATACTTATCACCTTTAAGAATATTAGCTCTAGAAAACTTTGAGATGTTAAATAAGGAAGGTATAATTTGTGATTTGCTTACAGGAGAAGAAGAAGTAAGGAATGAAAATGCAACTCACATTTGTTGTACTATAGAACGTGCTGATTTAAATAAGGAATATAATGTAGCAGTAATTGATGAAATTCAAATGATAGGTGATAGCCAAAGAGGTGCTGCATGGAGTAGAGCTGTATTAGGACTTAGAGCAAAAGAAATACATATTTGTGGTGCATTAAATGCTAAATATTTAATAGAAAAAATATTAGAAGATTGTGAAGATGATTATGAAATTATTGAATATAAAAGGCAAATACCATTGGTGGTTGAAAAGAGAAACTTTTCTTATAAAGAAGCAATGAATGGAGATGCTATTGTAGTTTTTTCAAAGAAAAGGGTTTTAGAAATAGCTGAAAATTATTCAAGTGAAGGGGTTAAAACTAGTATTATTTATGGAGATTTACCTCCAGAGGTAAGAAAAAAGCAGTATGAACAATTTATAAATAATGAAACTAAAATTTTAGTTACCACAGATGCAATAGGAATGGGAGTAAATCTTCCCATAAGAAGAATTATATTTTTAAACATTAAAAAGTTTGATGGTAGAGATATAAGGTTTTTAACGTCACAAGAGGTGAAACAAATAGCTGGTAGAGCTGGGAGAAAAGGCATATATGATTATGGATATGTATCTACAGTGAAAGATAATCAAGATTTTATTGAAGAGAAGTTATCTGAAGAAGATTTAATTATCAAAGAAGCTGTTATAGGTCCTTCAGAAGCTATACTTAATATTCCAGAAATACCATTAAGTGAAAAGTTTGTATTATGGAGTAGTAGAGAAGAAAAAATAAAGTATTATAAAAAGATGGATATATCAGATTATTTAATAATTTTAGAAAAAATAAAGAGATATAAGTTAAGTGAAATTGACCAGTGGAATTTATTAAAGGTACCTTTTGATGTAAATAAGGAAGAATTAATGGAAACATTTATTTTTTATGTGGAACAATTATTTGTAGAAAAACTTGAAGAAATATCAAAACCTCAATGTTATGAAGGGGCATTGTATGATTTAGAAATATATTATCAAAAAATAAATATGTATTATTCATTTTGTAAGATATTTGGGTTATCATATGATATGGAATGGATTAGTTTAGAAAGAAATAAAGTAAGTGAAGATATAAATGATATATTATTAAGAATATAAAGATAATTTATAAGTATGAATTTAAGGTGAATTAAGTGAATGATATTAAGATTGGAAATATTAGAAAAAAGTCTATATTAGAAAATATAAATAGAGGATATTATTACTACAAGAAAGATTTTGTTTTTGATTTTTGGGAAAGAGAAGAAACTGAAGACTATAGAAATTTATCTTGTTATGTAGCTTCTGAGAATTTTGATGAGTATTTAATTAATTTTACAGTAGATAAAAAAGATAATTTAATAGAAGGAAGTTGTACTTGTCCTTATAAGAATAAAGCAAATGATAGTTGTAAGCATGTAGTAGCTGCATATTTGTATTATTTAAATGAAGTTTCAAAGCCTAGTAGTAAGAGTTTTGAAAATTTATCTGCTATGAGAAAATTTTTAAATTCTATAAAAGAAAGTGAACCTAATAGTGTTGTTAAGTTAGATATTATAATATCAGAAGTAAATAAAGAGGTTAGGGGCTATTTTAAAATTGGTAAAAATAAAAAGTACATTATAAGACAAATCAAAAATTTTATTTATGATTTAGAAAATAATGAAGAGATAATCTTTGGAAAAGAATTTACATATAGAAAAGGACAGGATGGCTTTAATATTACAGATAGAAGAATTGTAAAAGTATTACACCAGTATGTCGAGAATGAAAGTTTTAATGAAAGTATTACTGATGGAAAGTATTTAATTTTCAATAAATTAATGATTAAGGATATAATTGATTTGTTGAAATATAAGGAGTTTTACATTGAAGAAGAAAATAGATTAGTTAAAGGTGATATAGTTTACGATGATATTGATTTAGAATTTATCTGTAAAAACATTGATGGAAAACTATCCTTAGCTGTAGAAAAAATGCCAATATCAATAGATGGATCTAACATATATTTGTATAACAAAAAGTTGTATGTAACAACATTAGATTTTCATGAGCTTTATTCAGCTGTGAAGGATTTATTTAATGATGAAAATTGTATTGTTATAGAAGAGGAAGATAAAGCTGACTTTTTAAAATATGGATTCAGTAGATTCAATTCTTTAGGTAAAGTATCATTAGATGACAATTTAAAATGTGTATTAGTTAATGAAACATTAAAAACAGAATTTTATTTTGATAAAGAAGATAGAAATGTAGCGTTAACTGTATTTTTTAATTATAAAAATATAAGAATAAATCCCTTTAGAGAAGAATACAAAGAAGCTGTTATTAGAGATATAAAAAAAGAAAATAATATATTAAGCGAAATTTATAAATTAGGATTTATAAAAAATGATAATACACTTTTACTAAAAGGGGATAAGGAGATTTTAAATTTACAGATTAATGGAATTGATAGATTAAAAGAATTTGGAGAAGTGTATTATTCAGAAGCGTTTAAAAAGATTGGTGTTAATTCTGGTACTGTTAATACAATGCTTTCATTAAATGATGATGGTTGGTTAAAGTTTTCTTTTGCTATTGATAATTATGATAATCTTGAACTAAGAAATATACTTGAATCTATAAGAACTAATAAGAAATTTTATAGGGCTAAAGATGGCAGCTTTTTATCTTTAGATAGTGAAGAATTAAAAAAGTTATCACATGTAATAGAGGTTTTGGATATTAATAATAGTGACATAGATAAAGGAAATGTTTTAGTTAATAAATATCACAGTTTATATTTAAAAGATATGTTTACAAATAAGTTAGATAAATCTATTGAAAACTTATTAGATGATATTGAGAATTTTGATCTTAAAGAATTTCATTTAAAAGAAGATGTTAATTATAAATTAAGAGATTATCAAGTAGAAGGAATTAAATGGCTTTCTACATTGTATCATTATAAATTTGGTGGCATACTTGCAGATGAAATGGGGCTTGGAAAAACAATACAAACTATCGCATTTATTGAAAACATTATTGCTTTAGGAAATAATCAATGCAATTTAATTGTATGTCCAACATCACTAATTTTTAATTGGATGCAAGAAATCAATAAGTTTGCGCCAACGTTAAAAGTAAGTTGTTTATATGGTGATAAAGAAAAAAGAGCTAATATAATTGAAAATATAGATTCCAGTGATGTAATAATAACTTCCTATTCAATATTAAAAAGAGATATAGATCTTCTTTCAAAAGTAAAATTTAATTTATGTATAATGGATGAAGCGCAGGCAATAAAAAATTCAACGTCTATGACTTGGAGTGCTGGAAAAAAGATTAATGCAAAATGTAGATTTGCTTTAACAGGAACTCCTATTGAGAACTCATTAATGGAGCTATGGTCAATTTTTGATTTTATAATGCCAGGATTTTTATCAAATGAGAAGAAATTTAGAGAAGAGTTTCAAATTCCAATAACTATAGATAATGATAAAGAATTATTAAAAGAATTACAAAGGAAAATAGCACCATTCATATTAAGAAGAAAGAAAAAAGATGTTTTAGGAGAATTACCAAACAAAATAGAGAGAAAAGTTATTGTAGATTTAAATGATGAACAAAAAAAGATATATACATCGCTAGTTAATTCTATTAATGAGGAAATTGATAGTAATTATGATAAATCAAATTTGGGAAAAACAAAAATACTAGTTCTAAGTACATTAACGAAGCTTAGACAAATTTGTTGTGATCCTAGTAGTATCATTGAAGGATATGATGGGGGAAGTAGCAAAATAGATTTACTTGTAGATATATTAACTAAATCAATAAGTGATGGACATAAGATATTAGTTTTTTCTCAATTTACTTCTATACTTAAGAATGTACGTGAAACTTTAGATAATGTATCAATAAGCTCAATGTATCTTGATGGAGAAGTAAAAGCAAATACAAGAATAGAAATGGTGGATGAATTTAATAAAAGCAATATTCCTGTATTTTTAATTTCATTAAAAGCAGGAGGTTCAGGACTTAATTTAACTTCTGCAGATATAGTTATACATTTAGATCCATGGTGGAATCCTGCAGTAGAAAATCAAGCAACAGATAGAGCTCATAGGATAGGACAGGAAAATGTTGTAGAAGTTATAAAATTGATTTCTAAGGGAACAATCGAAGAAAAAATTTACAATCTTCAAGAAAAGAAGAAAATGCTTATTAGTGATGTAATTGATGGTGAAGAAATGGATAGATCAATAATTACATCGATGACATTAGAAGATATAAAAAATATATTTAAAAATTAATTTTTATATGTCGAAAACCGCGAAAAGCACAGCAAAAAAGTAAAAAAAATACAAAGGTGTTATTGAATACTTTAAATATATATGTTAAAATACATAAGTATCTTAAATAATTAAGCTATAATTAAGGAGAAAAGTATTAATAGCGCCAGAACTTATTTATAAGTTGACGAGGATGGGGAGTATCGAATTTTCGGCGGATGTCCCACGGTATCACACTACCGAAAAAGATTGGCAGAACTAGAAAGTGATTTCTAGAACAAATTCAATCGGGTGTGTCCTTTCTTTTAGTTTTATTTTTAAGTGCAAAAAAAATTGAATTAAGGAGAAGATATATTTATGTGTGGAATTGTAGGATATTTAGGAAAGAGAACGGTAACAGATGTTCTAGTAAGTGGTTTATCAAATCTGCAATATAGAGGGTATGATTCTGCTGGTATAGCAGTAGTAAATGGTGACTCTATATCAATAGTAAAGAAAGAAGGTAAACTTGAAAATTTAAAGGCGGCTTTAGAAAATACACCAGTTGAAGGTAATGTAGGGATTGCTCATACTAGATGGGCAACTCATGGAAAGCCAAGTGATATAAATTCACACCCTCATTATAATGCTGATAAAACTATAGCTGTAGTTCATAATGGTATTATTGAAAACTATAAAGAACTTAAAGAATTTTTAGGTGAAAAGGGATATGAATTTTATTCTGAGACTGATACAGAAGTTATACCAAAGCTTATAGATTTTCTTTACGAAGATAATATTGAAACAGCGGTTATGAAAGCTACAGATATGTTAAAAGGTAGTTATGCTTTAGGAGTTATTTCTTCAAGAGATAACAATAAGTTAGTTGGAGTTAGAAAACAAAGTCCATTAATTGTTGGAATAGGTAAAGATGAAAATTTCATAGCATCAGATATTCCTGCGATTTTAGATTATACTACTGATGTATATTTATTAGATGATAATGAGTTTGTAATAATTACAGATGACGGAATTAAAATTGTAGATAGAGAGAATAATGTTATAGAAAAAGCTGTATATAAAGTGGATTGGAAGAAAGAAAATGTAAGTAAGGGTAATTATGAGCATTATATGTTAAAGGAAATACATGAACAACCTGAAGTTACTAAAAACACTTTAGATTCAGTTATTGATGAAAAGACTGGTTTCTTCAGAAAAATTACTTTTGATAAAGAAATGCTAAGTAATATAAATAGAATTTATTTAGTAGGATGTGGAACTGCTTATCATGCTGGTTTAAGTGGAAAGATGGCAATAGAAACCTTAGCGCGTATACCAGTTGAAACAGATGTAGCGTCTGAATTTCGATATAGAAATCCAATAGTGGATTCAAATACTTTAGTAATTGTTATAAGTCAATCTGGAGAAACAGCAGATACTCTTGAAGCTGTTAGAAAGTGGAAGGGCAAAGCTGCTGCAGTTATAGGAATAACAAATGTTATTGGATCATCAGTATCTAGAGAATGTGATAAAGTATTCTATACAAGAGCAGGGGCAGAAATTTCTGTTGCATCAACAAAAGCATATGTAGCACAATTAACATTATTATATTTAGTTGCTATAGAAATGGCTTATACTAAAGGTAAGTTAACAGAAGAACAAGCTAAAGAATATATAAGTAAATTATATGAATTACCTAATGCAATAGAATCAATCCTTGATACTGAAGAAAGTATTTCTGCTTTAGCACAAGGGCTAAAAGATGAACAATCATTAATTTTCTTAGGAAGAGATTATGATTATCCAGTTGCACTAGAAGGAGCTTTAAAAGTAAAAGAAATAACTTATATAAATTGTACAGGATATGCAGCAGGGGAATTAAAGCATGGACCAATTGCATTAGTTGAAAAAGGAACAAAGATAATAGCTGTATGTGGCTCTATGAGAATTGAAGAAAAAACTCATTCTAATTTAAGAGAAGTTACAACTAGAGGTGCTGAAGTTTATTGTGTTTCATCAAAAGAGCATAAGGAATTTACAAATATAATGATTCCAGAAACAATTGATTTATTTACACCTATATTAACTGTTGTACCACTTCAATTATTATCATATTATATAGCTAAGCATAAGGGACTTAACGTAGATATGCCTAGAAATCTTGCAAAATCTGTAACTGTTGAGTAGAGAGTTGATACCAGTTTTGGACCTTGTGTAGCAGTTTAAAAAAGTTGGTAAGAGTTTAAAAAAGTCGGTAAGAGTTTAAAAAAGTCGGTAAGAAATATAATAGGTAAAATTAAAAAGGTAGTATGAAAGTGTTTTTAACCTTCATACTACTTTTTCTTTTTTATGGATTATAATGGAGTTAGGTGCTATTATAAAAATAAATATTATATTTATATCAAACATTTTATTTTAAGGGGGAGAGTTAATGAATATTGTAGAATTTGTTTCAAGATATAAAAATCATCCTATATTATTTATTGGTACAGGAATGAGTTTAAGATATCTTAAGCATTCATATACTTGGGAGGGGCTATTGAGTAAAATAGCTTATGAATTAAAAGAAAATGAAGAATTTTATTTAGATTTAAAAGCTAGATGTCAAGAAAATGGACAGTATAGACTTGAAAGGGTCGCTAGTTTGTTGGAAAAAGAATTTAATAAAAGCTTGATAGAAAATAGAAATGGAAAATTTGAGAAGATTAATGATATTTTTTATGAAAATATGCATAAAGGAATAAACATAAGTAGATTTAAGATATATATATCTGAAATATTCTCAAGTATTGAAATTAATGATGATAAGCTGGAAGAAATTATGGAATTAAAAAAGGTTAGGAAAAATATAGGGTCAATAATAACTACAAATTATGATAAATTAATAGAAGAAATATTTCAGTTTAATCCATTAATAGGAAATGATATTTTATTGAGTAATCCATATGGTTCGCTTTACAAAATACATGGATGTGTAAGTGAACCTAACAAAATAATAATAACTAAAGAAGATTACGATTATTTCAATCAAAAATATGAATTGATAAGAGCACAGCTACTATCATTATTTATTCATAATCCTATAATTTTCATGGGATATAATATAGGTGACGAAAATATAAAAAGTATTTTAAAAACTATATTTACTTATATAGAGCCTAATTCAAAAGAGGCTGAAGAAATAAGAGGTAACTTTTTATTAGTAGAATATGATGAAGGTTCAATGAATGAAGAAATATCTGAACATGATATAGATATGGAAGGATTTTCAACTATAAGAATTAATAAAATAAAGACAGATAATTATATTTCTATATATAGAGCATTAGCTGATTTACATTTGCCTATTTCTGCAATGGATATACGAAAAGTGCAAACAGTTGTTAATGAAATATATTCTGGAGGAAAGATTAAAGTAACAATAACTGAGGATATTAACTCTTTAAAGAATGGCGATAAAATATTAGCCATTGGTTCATCTAAAACTATTACTTATCAATATCAAACTGCATCAGAAATTATGGTAAATTATTTTAAAATAATAGATGAATCAAATTTTCAAATATTGACGCTTGTAGATAAATTTAAAATAAATAAGCAACAATTTTTCCCTATTTATGGATTTTCAAAAATAAATGAAAACATTAAGTGTAAAGATGTATTAAAAGAACAGCAAAAAAATAAGTTAATAGATATAAAAAATTCTACTCCTCCTTATTTGAGAACGAAGTTAACTACAATAGATGAAATTAATAAGGATGCTATAATTTCACCAAGTAATAAAATTAAGGCAATTTTATGGTCAATTTTAGAAGGTAATATTTCACTTAATATAGTTGAAGAATATTTAAGAAATTATGAAAATAAAAAGTCAACAGATTATAGAAGATTATTATGCGCGTATGATTATAAGAAATATTGTTAAATAAAGTAGGAAGATAATTTTAAAATAATATATAATATTAAAGATGTGTACTATTATAATTAAAATAAGATGAAGGAATTTTTCTTTCATCTTATTTTTTCATAAAAATCGAGAAATACTAAACTGTTACAAAAAATAATTTAGTATTAAGAGGTGAAAATAATGATAACAATTTTTCCTAAGGCATATAACAATGAATTGTTATATAGTTGGATGGCTAGATATACTTTTATTAATGGTAACATTAAAGATTCTTATGATAAAGAAGACTTATTTGGAAATCCTAAATGGACATTTGATTTATTTAGACAAAACAATTTAGAGTATTTTGTTAACTGTTTTCCTAAGCAATTAGGGTATACAACAGAAAATATTATTTATAGAAATACTATTTTCCCAGTATTTTTTAAATTCATGGATAATGAAAGGAAGAATAATATTATAAAAAAAATATGCTCTTCAAATTTATCTACTTTTATAAAAGAAATAGGAATTAATATTATAAATAGTACAGAAGTAAGAAATTATATAAATATATGTCCTTTGTGTTATGAAGAAGATAAAGAGATTCATAATGATGCATACATACATAGAAATTATCAAGTACCTGGATGTTATATGTGTGCAAAACATAATGTATTTCTTAAAAAATATTATATTAAAGGGAATGATACATATGGAAATTATAAAGATATAAAGTTTATAGATATTAACAATATAGATAGTTCGAGTCTTGAAGAATATGACTTATTAAATGAAGATAAAGAATTATATTTATATGTATCAAAGTGCATTGATAATATTTTTAACGGTGTTTTAAATGATGATATAGTTGCTATTAGAGAAAAGTATCAAAGCAAGTTATATGAAAAAGGTTATATTGTAAATACAAAATTAGCACTTAAAAAGCTATGTAATGATTTTAATTCATATTATTCAAAAGAGTTTTTAGATTCTTTTGACTCTTATATTTACAATTCTAAAGATATATTATGGATGCGATATTTGGTATCAAATAAAGACTGTAAAGTGCATGTAACGCATCCAATAAGACATATATTATTTATTATATTTTTATTTGGAACACTAGAAGATTTTATATTATATGAAGCAAAGAATTTTAGAGATTTTGGGAAGGGACCATGGATATGTCTTAATAGTTTATGTAAGGATTATAAGAAAACTGTTATCACGGATACAAAAATTGTTAGAAGAAACAAGAAAATAACAGCACAGTTTAAGTGTCCTACTTGTGGTTTTAAATATTGTAGAGATACTGAAAATATAGATTCAATAAGAGCAATTATAGATAGAGGTTGGGTGTGGAGACAAGAATTGAAAAAGTTATATAAGAAAAATTTATCACTTGCTGAAATGAGTAGAAGACTTTCTTGTGAGGTAAGATGTGTAAAGAATAATATAAAAAAATTAGGACTTGATGGAGAGAGTACGAAAGAAGATAAACGAAAAAAATCAGTAGATAAAGATAAGCTTATTCAATATAAAAAATCAATATTGAAATTTATAGAGGATAATCCTAATTGCAGTAGGAAGAACCTTTATGATAAGCTTCCAAATGAAATGAGATATACGAAATTGCATGATAATAAATGGTTTGAAAAAAGTATACCTGATATTATGACATCTGCACAAAAAATAGATTGGGAGAGGAGAGACATAGAAATAGCTAAAAAAGTTGAGAAAACAATAGAAAAAATATTAAGTGAGAATTTACCGATTAGGTTAACAAAAACTGGTGTGTTAAAATCTATTGATATGACTCATTTATCATATAAAAGGTATGAAGATAGAATACCTTTAACTACAAAGATTATACAAGATAATTATGAGACTAAAAAACAATTTATTATTAGGATGGATAGTGGTTATATATTAAAAAAAAAATAAAATCAAACAAAACGGTATGGAGTGTGTTAATTCTATGCTTATAAATGATATGATAAGAATGTAGAAAAATGATCATTTAAGAATGCACATTTATTTGTTATATTAATGTATAATTACCAAAGATGATATTGGAGGTAATTATGATTATAACGACAAAT
>NZ_JAHLOD010000068.1 GCF_018917145.1 Clostridium bornimense | reverse complement strand
AAGGGTAGCAAGTAAAAGATCGCATGCGCCAGATCGTACATACGCCTTTAGGCGTAGCTAGTGGAAAAGGGCTACGCCCGAAAATGAAAAACCTCCGGCTAAGCCGGAGGATAATTATTATGTATATAATGATATTTATTAATAGAGAGCAATAAAAATAGTACCCTCAAAAAGAAGATACTTTTATTATCATTGATAAAATTAGATAAAAGGTATATAATATAAAACTATAATACCATATTAATTATATCATATCACAATCGGAGTTAAAAGTCAATACTTTTTTGAAGGGAAGTTTTAAAATGAAGAAAAATATCTCTATATTTAATAACAGTTTAATTGAAAAGGAAATAGAGAATGAGATATTGTCATGTAATGAAGTTACTAGCGAATATGGATTAAAGCTTACTAGAGAAGACGTTAAGGAATTAATTAAAACTAGAAACATAGCTCTTAAGAAAACCGGAAGAATAGAGTTTAATGGTGAGATTATAGATAAAATAATTTTGAAATTTTGCAAGTCACCATTTATTTCTCAATATAACTATAATGACACAATAAATGAATTGGTTGAAATTTTTTATAATTACAAAAACGAGATGTTAGATTATTTAAGTGATGATGAACTTATAGAAATAATGCAGGAGTTTTTTGATGGATATTGTCAAGGGTCATTAGAACTTTTAGAA
This sequence comes from Clostridium bornimense, assembly GCF_018917145.1. Classification (GTDB taxonomy): domain Bacteria; phylum Bacillota; class Clostridia; order Clostridiales; family Clostridiaceae; genus Clostridium_AN; species Clostridium_AN bornimense_A. The sequence goes on along the minus strand of NZ_JAHLOD010000068.1, from coordinate 11,646 downwards.
GGAAAAATACTGTATAGAATTTCTGACAATATAAGAAATGGGGTTAGGGATTACAAAAATATTGATGGTGAAAAGGAATAATGTCTGTGTATAACAGTGAAAGTATAAAGAAATATAATCCTATCATTATAGAAAAATTAAGTAAAGATAAGTTTTTAAAAGACTTTTTGGAAAAATGTTATGAAAATAATTTATTAGATCATGAATTATTGCAACGTATTAATTATGAAAGAATGAAATTATTAAAGGAGCAATTAATTTATTATACGAATAATGAAAGCAGTTCTGTTATGGTAGAAGTAGCTGAGGAGATAATGGAATCAATAGATTTCGCTATTGGAATTTATTTAAAGAGTTTCAATGATATAGGAGTTATTATAGAAGAATTGCAACATGATAGCTTAGAGGATATTTTTAAGAAGGGAAAAAACTTTATTGATATTGAAGTAATAAAGTGCAAAAGTCTATTTGATAAAGTTAAAAATAATAAACTGAATATTACAAACTATTCTTATGATGATACAATTGATTATGGCCTTGGAGTATTTTTCAAGAAGTATGATAGCCGTTTTGCTGCACATGTTGCTCCATGTTCTGTGGACTATCAACTTTCCATCGATTTCATGGATTATATTGGTGTTGAATATATGAAAAATTATCTTACAGCACTGTGTGTAGAAAATACATTTTGTAGCTATTTTGATATAAATCTAATAAAAACACTTCTTAGAAGTTATGATGATCAGTGGGAAAGTTTACTTTTAAATATTTTTGAAATAGTTTTAACTAATGCAATAGCATTATCCATTGTAGGTAAAAATATAAAAGAACTAAATGTTACTGATATGGATAAAGAAATAATTATATCTAGGCTTCAGGGGTTATCATTAAGTGAGATAATAGATATTTTTATTTTTGAAGGAAGTAACTGTTGTGATTTATTGAAAATAAAAGATAAAAATATACGTTTATATATTAAAGAAACTTCTATAAAGATAGCAAAAGAAGTTACTTCAAGGTTAGAAAATAAGTCGTTAGATAAAATAATTATATCTTTTAAAGATATAAAAGAAAATATAAAGTATATTGATGGTAAAAAGGTTACTAATTCTATTTTTAAATCTATAACAGAAGAAATAAGAGATTGTATAATTATTAATGATAAAATTACATTGATAAAGGAAAACTTTAAAAGTATCTATGACTTAATAGATATGTTAGAAGCTGAATGTTTATTTTTTGATGAGTATAAAATGTATTTTAAAACTCTATCAGATATTGAAATTGCGCTTTTAATGAAAAATGCTTATGAAGACAGTGATAAAGTTTGGGTCAAAGAGTTGAAGGAATTTGTGTATTCTTTGGGTAGGGAAAAAGTAATGGAGATTGAAAGAATTAAAGATGAAATACAGTTATATTAGAAAGTTACGTCACGTATATTCTAAACTATGTTATATATTTTTTAGTGTAAATAATTCTATTTTCATATATAATTGTATTGTTAGAATTAGTGTTTTTAATTAAAGGAGTATAGGAAATTTTAAAATCTATCTAATAGAGGTGAGATTGATGAATTTAGTTGAGGATGATGATTTATATAATAAAGAAGAGATAATAAAATTACTTAAGTCAGAAGAGATAATAGAAAAGTTTAAAAGTGAAAATATAAATTCTGTTGTAGTATTTGGAAGTGTTCTAACAGAAGAGTTTGAAGATTATTCAGATGTTGATATTGCAATATTAAGTGAAAATAAGATTTCATTGAATAATATAATGGAATTGGAAGAGTCATTAAGTAGTATATTAAAAAGGGAAATAGATATTATTGATTTAAATAATGAAAATTTAAGTTTAAGGTTTAAAGTTTCTGTGTATGATAGTGGAATTGTAATATATAATGATAAATTAGATTTATATAGTAAGGATTATAATAAAACGGATATAATATATAAAAATAATGAGGAATTTAGATATTTTAGAGAAAGAGATGTGATTTATGATGAATAAGGAAAGATTATTTGAAATAATAAATAATTTAAAAGAAACATTATCTCTTTTAGATAAAGCTCTAGAAAAGCTTGAAATTGTTGAAGATGAAGATATAAAAGAACTTATTAAATCTTCAGTAAAGCAAAGTTTTTTAGAATATTTTATTTTAGTAGAAAGTTTTACATCTTTATGTTTGAAGGAATTAAAGCTTTATAAAATCAGTGATGATATGAATAAGTCGCTTAATAAACTGTACGAGAGTAAAATCATAACAGAAGATTTATATTTATTTTTAAATCAATATCGAAGATATAGAAATAGAATCGCGCATGTTTATAAACAACCATCCATAGAAGAAATAATAGAGTTTGTAAAACAAAATAGAGATAACATAAATGAAGTTTTAAATATAATGATAAATATGTACAAAGGTTAATAATATTACGTCACGTATATTCAAAAAATGCTTTTAGAGATATACGTGACGTATTTTTTAATATGACATATAGTAGTCAACTTTATCAATATATACTACTTACATAAGAAAAATTATGGAGGTTAGTATATGGATTATGAAATTGTAAATTTAGATGAAAAGATAGTGGTAGGTGTTTCAGCGGTTACAGGAAATGAAGATCCTGAAATGGAAACGACAATAGGAGCTCTTTGGAGTAAATTATATCAAGGAGGAATAAGTAGCTCTATTAAAAATAGGACTAATGAATATACTATTGGGCTTTATTCTGACTATAATGACAATAAATATACTGTTACTGTTGGACATGAGGTATCAAAAGATGACAATAAGGAGTTAGTAACAAAGTTTATTCCAAGTGGTAAATATGCGAAGTTTACTATTAAAGGGAATATGGTAACAGCGGTAGCAGAAGCTTGGAAAGAGATTTGGTCCATGAATTTAGATAGAGGTTTTACTGGAGATTTCGAGGAATATCTTAATAGTGATTTTGAAAATTCAAATATAAATATTTATATAGCATTGAAATAATGATGAGCAATTCATGGTTTAAGAGTGGGGAGTATATAGGTAAATTAAATATTAGTATCTGTTATACTTAAGTGGTGGTAGAAGTTAATGGTTAAGTACGATGGACACTTATGGGCTTGTCACCACTACTTAACTGTAACAGATGATGATATCAGAATAAACTATATAAGTTAGTAGAGGCTATATTATTAAATAAAAGAGTCCATGCACTATTTTATAAGCGATATAATTAGTTAAAGAATATTTGGAGGACAATCATGATAATAAGAGAAATTGAAGAAAGAGATAACGCTGAAGTTGAAAATCTTATAAGAACTTGTTTGATAGAAACAGAACATTATGCTTGTGATGTTTGGTATATAAAAGATTTGTAGAAGGAGAAGAAAAATAGTGATATCTAATGTAAATAATATAAAGTTGTACTATGAAAAAAGAGGAGAAGGTAGGCCACTAATTCTTCTTCATGGGAATGGAGAAAGTCATAAGATTTTTGATGAGGCAATTGAGATATTAGAAAAGAATTTTACGGTATATGCCATAGATTTAAGAGGTCATGGAGCAAGTGAAGATATTGAAGAATATCATTATTTAGATATGGTAGAAGATATAAAAGAATTTATATATACCGAAAAATTAGTGGAGCCAATTTTATATGGTTTTAGTGATGGTGGAATAATTGCTTTATTATTAGCATCGATGTATCCAAGGATGCTTTCTAGAATAATAATTAGTGGAGCCAACATACACCCTACCGGGTTAAAAAATATATGGATTATATTATTCAAAATAACATATTTGTTAAAGAAAGATCCTAAAGTAAAAATGATGTTAGAGGAGCCGAATATATCAAAAGAGATGTTAAACAGAATAGAAATTCCAACAGTAGTATTGGCGGGAGAGCGAGATGTAATAAAGGAAAAGCATACTAGATTAATAGCTAATAGTATAAAAAATAGCAAGCTTCAAATATTAAAAGGTGAAGATCATGGCAGTTATATAATTCATAGTGAAAAAGTTGCAGAGATTATTTTGATGAATACATAAAAAATTCATAGTTTTGACATTTGGTTGTAACAATTAAGTTATATATTAAAAGTACAACATATATAATACTTAAAAGGCTAAAAATCCTTTGCTAAATCAGTATTAAGGATAGCTGAAACTTGCTACAGCTATCCTTTTAACTATTTACAGGTTACACCTTTTTCTGTGATGATTCCAGAAATATCTGAAATTGATGCAAATTTATAAAATTCATCATAATTAAATTTTTCATCTTCAGAAACTAGATAACTTTTATGAGAACAATCTATTATAGTTTTTTTAGTATTTCCATCTTCGATATCTATAGTGCTTATAGCTTCAGTTTCCATATTAATTCCACATACTCCTATGAAGGACTTATCAAAAGTGAATTTTTCAATATATCTATTTGCGGCAGCGCCAACAATGGCACCGATACTCTTATTGAATTCTCCACCGATTAAAATTACTCTTATATTGCTACTTTGCTTAAGTTCTAAAACTATTTCTAGCATATTTGTTATAACAGTTAGACAAATATCTTTGTCTTTTAAAATTTTAGCTATTTCTAAGTTGTTTGTTGATACATCTAAAAAAATTACATCACCAGGTTCAATTAACTTAGAAGCACTAAGAGCGACTTTTCTTTTTTTATCCAAGTTTATATTTTTACGTTCATCAAGAGGTTTAATATCATTATGACTTCTTTGGATAATAGCGCCGCCATAGACTCTTTTTAGCTTTCCTCTACTTTCTAGTTCTCTTAAATCTTTTCTTATGCAGTCCTCAGTAACCTTAAATTTATCAGCTAGTGATTTAACTGTTACTCTTCCTTCAGATTCAATGCATTCTATTATTTTTTCATATCGTTCTTCTAAAAACAAGATACTCATCTCCATTAAGTAAATTAATAAGAATATTATATCATAAAGTTATTATTTTGTATTGTTTTATATTATTTTGTATTGAAGCTCTTGAACAAATACAATATACTTTAATTGAGATATGAAATTAGCGTAATAGGATAATGCCTAGCGAAATAATTTGCATATTAAATGTAGGAGCATTTAATGCTCCTTTTTATATATAGAAGTACAATATTATACTGTTTTCAGAAATTATTGACGTACTTATCAAAGTACGTTATTATTATAGTATATTAACATAAGGAGGTTGGATTGTGGCTAAAGTTACATTTAATAAAAGTGGAAGTGGAAGCGAGACAGGAAGACTTATTATTCCAGCTCTAATGTTAAAGATATTGGACATTAAGGATTCTAAAGAAGATGCTGATAGAAGGATTTCTATAACATATGTAGATAATAAGATAAAAATAAAAAAACAAAAAGATAAAGTAGATGATGATACACACAATAAAGCTTCATCGGTAGTAACTTTTTATAGCAGTGGGAAAAGTAGTAGAAGCGGAAAAGTTATTATTCCTGTAGATATGTTACAAAGGTTAAAAATAACTAGGGGAGATAACGAGGTTAATATTAACATTGAAAATGATGAGATTATAGTTTCTAAAAACTTGAAGAATGAAAAGTTAAGAGGGAAGGATGAGAGTATGAAAATAGTAAGTATATTTAACATTAAAGGCGGTGTAGCTAAGACAATTAGTTCAATAAACTTTGCGGCATGTTTAGCTGATAAGGGGAAAAAAGTTTTATTAGTAGATTTAGATAGCCAAGCTGACACAACTAAAATTTTTAAAGCTTATGATATAGATGATAAATCTGTTGAAGATGTATTACTTGAGAAGAATATGGACCCAAGAGATGCAATAAGACCAACAGAATATGAAAATTTAGATATAATTGCTTCTAATATAAAATTAGCTTTTGCAGAAAAGAAGATTTTATTAGATACAACTAGAAATCAACAAAATAGACTTAAGAAGGCATTAGATAAATTAAGAGATGAATATGATTATTGTATAATGGATTGTCCTCCAAACTTAAATATGATTACAATAAATGCATTAGTGGCATCTGATGAAGTACTTGTACCAATTAAGATTGATAAATTTGCTCTTGATGGTCTTGAATATTTATTAGAAAGTATACAAGAAATTAAAGATGAATTCAATCCGGGATTAGAGTTCGGTGGATGTTTTATAACTATGGATAAAGCTACAAGTGTAAATAAGTTAGTTAAGGATCAATTAAAGGGAATATTAGAAGACAAGTTATTTGACACAACTATAAGAGATAACGTAAAGGTAATCGAATCTACATTGGAAGAAAAACCAGTAATATATTATGCTAATAAATCTAATGCAAGTAAGGATTACAGAAATTTGGTTGAGGAGGTATTTTAGGAAATGGCGAAGAAAATAGGGATTTCAGCAGGAATGCTTAATAATATATCAAAGAGTGTAAAGAAGATAGATGAGATTGATACGAAAGCAAATTATAAGATAGAATACATAGCTTTAAAGGATTTAGTACCAAATCCTAAAAACTTTTATGAGCTAGTTAATATAGAAGAATTAGCAGAGGATATAAAACTTAATGGGCTTAATTCTAATCTTCTTGTTAGACCTATAGGTGATGAAGGAAAGTATGAATTAATAGGTGGACATAGAAGATATAGTGCATTATCAAAGTTAGTTAGTGAGGGTGAAAAGAAATTTAAGATAGTTCCATGCCAAGTTAGAAAGCTAAATGATATTGATACAGAAATAGCTCTTATTAATGATAATGCTCAAAATCGTGAACTAACTGAAGCAGAAAAGTTAAAACAGGTAGAAAGATTAACAGTTTTATATAAGGAAAAGAAGGCAAAAGGTGAGGCGGTTCCAGGAAGAATAAGAGAAAGAATTGCAGGAGATTTAGGATTATCATCAACTCAAGTAGGAAGATATGAAAAAATAAATAGAGGACTAATTCCTGAATTGAAAGAATTAATTGAGAGTCAAAAGTTAAGCATAAGTAATGGGGAATCATTTGCAGCATTAACTGAAGAATCTCAGAAGGAACTTGTAGATATTGTTAAAAGTAAGGATATAGAACTTACTAAAAAAGATGGTGAAGAGTTAAAGAAAAAGATGAAGGCTATGGAAGCTGCACAAAAAGAAAAAGAAGAAGAGATGCAAAAAAGAATTGATTCCATGAAAGCTGAATTTGAAAAACAAGTCGTTGAAAAAGATAATGAGATAAGAAGTCTTTCAGACGATAAAGAAAAGGAAAAAGAAAGTAGACAAGCTTTAGAAGTAGAAAGACAAGAGTTAGAAGCTAAGTTAAGAGCTGAAGAAGCTAGGGTACAAGCTGAAATAGAAAAAGCTATAAAAGAAGAAACAGAGAAGATTAAGAAAGAATTAAAAGATTCTAAATCAAAAGTAAAATCTAAAAAGAAGAAGTTAAATGATTCTGAGGAGGATTCAGAAGAGTACAAAGTAATAAGAGCTAATGAAGAAGTTATTACAAAAGTTAAGTCTATTATGGGGAAAATAGATCCGACTCTTGGTACTATTAAAAAATTACAAAACGAAGATATTGAAATAACTGAAGAAACTATGGAAGTTGTCAATAAATTAATTGATATAGTGGAAAACTTTACTGTAAGTATAAAAGAAATTTTAAAGAAATAATGTCTGTATCATGGAGGTTAGTATATGGAAACTTCACTCTTTAGTACTATAATGGCATGCATTAATATTATTTTAGTTATAGGTATAATTGCCTTAATAGGTTTTGTTTTATTTTTCATGATAAGAACTTTTAGAATTTATAAAAAGAATAAAATGAAAAAATAGATAATAAATCCTTGCATCAATTTTATAATGCAAGGATTTATTATTTTAAAATACACAAATACGTTTTTAGATATCAATGTTGTGATTTTGTATGTTTATTAAAGTCAATTAAATCAAATAGTATAGCAAGACCTAATAGTACTATAAGTATGGCTAAAGGCCAGAAAATTATGCTGCAAATTAAAAAGGTGCAGCCAATTAAGGTATTTCTTATTTTATCAAATAGAGAGTTTATATCGATATACCTCCTATATAGTAGAGAAATAAAAATAAGGCTCAGACTATAATTTTACATTTTGCTTTAATTAAACTATAATAAATGTATACATGCAGGTCAATTAAAGGTATGAAGTTTATATATTATAAATTGGAGGTTTTATGTTAAAGGGTATAAAGAAACAGAGTTTATTATTTTTATCATTATTAAAAAATATGGTTATGAACTAGGAGCTATTTCACTTACTGCTGCATTATCAAGGCTTTCTTGTTATGTATTTAGTGCTATTACCTCTAAATAAAGATATGTTCCTGATTAATGATGAAGGAAGGGCGGCTGAGGTTTTAGGGATTAATCCACTAATTTTTTATTTTGGCAGTGTTGTAATATACATATTAGGAATAATTATTGGAAAAAAATTCATTGTATGTGACAAAAAGAGGTATTGGAGAACTTTTGCAAACATATTGATACTTGATATTGATATTATATTAACAATGGTATAGAAATAATATAGTTTTTACTGATAAGGGAGGTTATTATGGAAAAGAGGAAGAGATTAGCTGGTGAAAAGGCAGTTGAATATATACAAAATAGGTACAGAAGAATAAGATATGTCTCTGTTTGAAATTAAGTATTTTATATGCTTGACGATGATTATTGAGTTGATGGCTAGTTATATAATATTAAGTACAACATATAGTGAATATAAGAAAAAGAGAATCAAGATTGGTAAAGTAATTTGTTGTTATACTGCAACGATTATAGTTTTTTTTGTTACATTAGCGATAGCAGTGTTTTTTTAATATAAAGTTTAGAAAGTCTTACATTAAAGTATTATGTAGGGCTTTTATTTATGGTGTAGTGTTGTAGGGATATTGTTTTTTGGAATATATCAATCCGTTATAGTTAAGTGGTGGCAAATGTATTTTATTGGGTTAATCTCCATAAGTTACGATGAATATTTTCTGTTAAAAAGGTCAAGAATTTAGAAAATATGTTTTGGAGGTTGCTTCGATGGACTATTTAGGGTTATTAACAGAAAAATCTAAATATTATTCAATATTAACTCAAATTAACAATATGATGAGAGATGTTAATATTATTGATAGTAAGAGTTGTCCATATTGCCAAAGTGGAAAATTGATAAAATATGGAAGGGTAAAAAGTAATAATGCTCAGATCTTTTATTGTAAAGATTGTAAGAAAAGATTTGTAGAAACAATAGGAACACCATTTTATCGTAGTAAGAAGGATGATAAAGCATGGAAGAAGTACTTTGAACATATGTGGATTGGATATAACATAAGGGAATGCGCTAAAATGATGGATATAGGACATGTTACTGCATTTTTTTGGAGACATAAAATACTTAAATATTATCTTAAATTTTTTAAAAGAAAAAAGTTGGATAGTGAGGCTGAAGTGCAAGTTAAAACTTACAAACAAAATTCTAAAAAGGAGAAAGAATCAGCAATAGAAAGTATTAACAGTACGGTGTTTAATTTAAAATTAGGAGAGAAGTTCTACTTTTTCTTTACTAAAGATAAAGATGGAAATATAGAGTTTTTACCTTTTGATAAGTATCCTTTGGTAAGGAGAACACTAAAGGAGAATTTATCTATAGTTTTTAGCAATATGAAGAAAGTGGCTATTCAAGGTAATAATGTTATAAATGCTTATGCAAAGAAGTTTGTGAGTAAAGTAGAAAGGGTACCATTAAATTCAGAACTCATTTTTTATACACGAGAGATGAAGGAGTGGCTGCGGGGATTTTGGGGGATATCTTTTAGATATATACGTAATTATTTCAATTGGTTTAGAATTTACTATATTAATGATCAATCTTATATAAATACAAGACAATATTACTATAAGACATTTAGAGAACTTATTAGTGAAAAACAGCTTGTGTAAACAATTGAAAATAAACAAATTATTACAAATAATGTCACAAAACACCACTTATCTATAACAGATGACGATATTGCATTTATTAGTAATCATATTCACCTCAAATTTATAATAATACTTAAAAATATTTCAATAAATATAAATTACTTTCTAATATGTACGATAGTTAAAGATATAAGTTTGTTTTGAAGGAAGTGGTTAAGTGAAAAAGTGTTATCATAAAAGAGGGTCGGCATTGATGCTAGTATTGATATTATCAATGGCAACGTTATTAATTCTTATGAGCATATCTAGTTATATTGTAAGCATAAATAGGAATAATGAACGATATGATAAAAGTAATGATATATATAAGTTCTAAAAAACAATCTACATTGATAAGAAACTTATGTTAGAAGTTGTTTATCTTATTTCATTTAATGATGTAGATTTTCAAATAAAAAATATATAGATATAGCAAGTAAATCTGCTTTAAATATCGCAAAGTCGGAATTATTACGATATATAGATAGTAATTACGATATATAGATAGTAATAATGGGAAAATATTTTCTATTGATGAATTAAAAGCAGATTATGACTTAACCGATAAAGTAAGAAATATAATGAAAGAAGATGACTTAAATTATAATGTTAAAGCAGTTTTAGATAAAGATAACTCTACATACAATATTGTTGCAATAGTTACAGATAAATTTGGTTCATCATCGCAGGAAAGTCAAAAAATAGTTATTGATATGAATCCAATATTGGATGTAGCTAGACTTATACCTAGATTTAATATAGTATCTTGTTTAGGGGATGGTGTACCTTCAGTAAAAGTGTCAACAAGTACAAGTGCAGGGAAGCCATCATCAATAAAAACAGATATTTGGTATGTGGAGTCTTTAGAAACAGATTTAAATAACATGAACTATATTGGTATATACAATAATAAATATGGTCAAGATTTTGTTAATAGCTTTAAAAAGGGAGATCCAACTGTTGAGATAAAAGAGATACAAGATTCTAAAAGAGGAGAATGTACTAATGATCTTGAGGCATTAATTGATAATATTGATGATAGTGAAGAAATTTATGCACAAGATGGATCTGGAGATATAATAGGTTATAGGAAAAAGATCGATGATATTAATGTTATACTTATAAATGTAAATTTTAATTTGAATAGGGAATATGCAAATTCACATACATTTAAAAGAACTATAATTTATGCTACAGATAGTATTAATCTTGATATACAAGATTTGAGAATGGATGGATCATCGTTTATAGCAGGGGAAAGTATAAATCTTAAATTGAGGTCATTTAAGCAATTGTCATATATAAAGTATGATAATGTATCAGAAATTCAAAAATTCATTAGAGAGTATGTATATGAATAGTAACGTATATTAATGATAAATATGAATACATTTATCACCATTTGATATTGCTGAGAATATGGATATTTGTGATTTAACACTACTTAAATATAACAGATATTAATATAAGAATTTACTATATAACCACATTTTAAAATTATAAAAGACGAGCTAGCATTTACAAATTATAAATGCTAGCTCGTTATTTAATTAATGACACATTGATTTCGACCATTTTTCTTAGCCTCATATAAGTAAGCGTCAAAGTTTTGGTACCTTTTATCAATTAAAAAAATATATTAAAATATCCCGGTAGGGCGATTTAAAGCCCTATCGGGATTTATTTATTTCTTGATTTTGACTTTTAGATTGT
>NZ_JAHLOD010000067.1 GCF_018917145.1 Clostridium bornimense | reverse complement strand
ATAATCTTTTGCTGCCTTGATTTTATCTTCAAAAGAATATTTATATTGTCTTCCCATAAAAAATACCTCCAAAGTAGATTTTGGTTATTTACCATGTCTACTTTAGAGGTATCATATCATAACAAAATGTGTGCAGCCTTATCTTTTATATTAAGTTGTAATGTTTTAAAGCATTATAAATACCATTATCATTAACAGATGTAGTTTTATAAGAAACTAAATCAAAAATTTCTGGATTACTATTTCCCATTGCAATACTATTTTCTACGTATTGAAGCATAGATAAGTCATTAGTACTATCACCTATAGCATAGGTATTTTCTAGTGGAATATTAAGATAATCAATTATAAATTTGATGCCTGAAGCTTTGGAGTATCCATTAGGTACTAATTCATAAAAGTTATCGCTTCGTTTAATAAAATCAAAGACGTTTTTATATTTATTATAGAATCCTAAGAAATTACTAGATTCATTACAGAAAATTACAAGCTTGTCCACATCCATTGATTGGTCATCTAAAGTTGAACCAGTAAAAAATCCCTCTCTTTTATGTTGTTCCATTATTCTTAAGACATTAGAATTTTTGATGTTTTCTATTTTATCAAAATAAATATCGTACCGACCTTCTAATATTCCTTCTAAGTTAAAAAGTTTTATATCTTTTGCAAGTTCTAAGGATAGTTTATTGCCTAATGATTTATAAAACAGTACTTCATTATTAAATTCAATATAAGTTCCACAACCACAAATATAGCCATCAAAATCAAAACTACGGATATAATCAGTGATTTCAAAAATTGGTCTTCCAGTGTTAATAAAGGCTAGGTTACCATTAGCTTTTAGATTTTTTAGTGCTTCTTTTGTGCTATTAGGTATTAAGTGAGTTTCTTCATCTATCAATGTTCCATCTATATCGAAAAATACAATTTTTTTATCCATTTGTTGTTTTACTACAAGAAATGTAGTATATCTCCTTTCGTAAATTATATATATAATTATAAAGTGTTAAAAATATATTTCAACAAAAGACTTTGTTACTACAAAGAGAAAAGGAAAAGTACATAATAAATTTATACAAAAACAGATAAGTATTATATAGATATATAAACAAAGAATGTTAAATCTGTGTTAAGTTTACGTTAAATAAGGTAAAATATAGTAATATAAAGCAGATGTTGTATTTCAAAGGAGAGATTAGATTGAGTGTTATTAATATGTGTATTGAGCTTTTCGGTGGACTGGGATTATTTTTATTCGGTATGAATATGATGGGAGACGGCTTAGAGAACTCAGCTGGTGAAAAATTAAAAGCTGTATTAGAGAAAGTAACTAGCAATAAATATATGGGTGTTGCAATTGGAGCATTAGTTACTGCTGTTATTCAAAGTTCTAGTGCAACTACAGTTATGGTAGTAAGTTTTGTAGATGCGGGTCTTATGACATTATTTCAAGCAGTAGGTGTAATTATGGGTGCCAATATAGGTACAACTATTACAGCACAGATGGTTTCATTTAATTTAGACGCTATAGCACCACTATTTATAGGACTGGGATCAGTTATTATTTTATTAGCAAAACGAAAAAAAATTAGAGATTTAGCATCAATAGCTTTAGGGTTTGGAATATTATTTTTAGGAATGAGTATGATGTCAGCATCAATGGCACCATTAGCAGAATCAACATTATTTAAAAATATATTAGAGGTTGTTGGAGAAAATATAATTCTTGGAATAGCAGCTGGATTACTTATGACAGCAGTAGTACAAAGCTCATCAGCAACAACAGGAATTTTGGTAGCATTAGGGACAACAGGAACAATAGATATGAACGTAGCATTACCAATAATTTTAGGATGTAATATTGGGACTTGCGTTACAGCTTTATTAGCATCTATTGGTTCTAATAGGGTAGCAAAAAAAGCTGCATTAATTCATTTACTTTTTAATGCTATTGGGGTAGTAATCTTTTTACCATTTATGAACATAGTTGTAGATTTAGTTCAAAAAATAGATCCATATGATGTAGCTAGACAAGTTGCAAATACACATACTATTTTTAATATTTGTGTGACTATAGTTTTGTTGCCTTTATCAAAATATTTAGTTTTGTTAGCTAATAAGTTAATGCCAGGTGAAGATGTTATAGAACATACTGGAGCAATTTATTTAGATGAAAAGTTATTAGATAATCCGATTATAGCTACAAGTCAAGTATTTAAAGAGACAATCAGGATGGGTGAATTGGCAAAGAAAAATGTAAGGTTATCTATGGAGGGGTTGCTAGAGGATAATGAAAAATCAATGGAAATAGCTTATAAAAATGAAGCAACGATAAATATGTTAGAAAAAGAGATAACAGATTATTTAGTATTACTATCATCGCATGAGTTGCCAGAAGAAGATAGTAAAATTCTTAGCTCAACTTTTCATGTTATTAATGATATTGAAAGAATAGGGGATCATGCTAAAAATATTATAGAATTAGCTGTTGAGAAGAGAAAAAACAAGGTAGATATAGAAGGGGAAGCAAGAGAAGAACTTATTAATATGTATAATAGGACTATTGAAGCAGTAAATCTTGCTATAGATTGTTATAGTAATAAAGATAATGAGGAAGCTAAAAAGATAAAAGAGATTGAGGACGATATAGATAGATATGAAAAAACTCTTAGAAATAATAACATAAAAAGACTAAACAAGAAGATATGTTGTGCCAGTGCAAGTACTATATTCTTAGATATAATTAGCAATTTAGAAAGAATTGGTGATCATTCTACTAATATTGTAGAGAGTATAGTATAATTTATTATAAACTTTAAACAATATTGGAGGAAGTATGAAAAACATTGAAGCAATAATATTTGATATGGATGGTGTAATATTTGATACAGAAAGAGTTTATTTAGATATATGGAGTAAGGTTTTTAAAAAATATGGATACGAAATTACACAAGAAATATATATATCTGTTATGGGAAGAGGAAGAAAGAAAGTTAAAGAGATTTTTGTAAAAGAATTTGGAGAAGATTTACCTATAGAAGAAATGTATATTGAAAAGGATAAAATCCTGGAAGAGGTTATTAATAATAATGAGGTGCCTATGAAATTAGGTGCTTATGATTTACTTCAGTACTTAAAAGAAAATCAATATAAAATAGCTCTTGCTACTTCAGCAAAAATGGATAGAGTGAAGAAACAAATAGAAGGCGCAAAAATAGAAAGTTTTTTTGATGTAATTGTTTCTGGAGATGATATTGTAAATTCTAAACCAGATCCTGAAATATTTATTACAGCTGCAAATAATTTATGTGTTGATAGAAAAAGATGTGTTGTGATAGAAGATTCACCAGCTGGTATAGAAGCTGTTTATAGAGCAAATATCATTGGATTTCATGTAGAGGATTTAAAAGAAGCAGATAATAATATAAAAGAACATTGCTATAGGAGTTTTAAAAATCTTGTAGAATTAAAAAGATTTTTGATGCAAGATTAATTGCAAGATTTTAGAAAAATGATTTTGAAATTTTAGTTATATAGTAATAATTATGCATTAAGATTTATTTTTATAATAAAATTATGTCAATATAAGAAAAAGTTGATTATTTCATAAAATAGTTATATATTTGAAGTATTCAAAAAAAGGGGGGCTATTATGAGTTTTACTAATATTCGTAAATTACCATCACCAGAGGAAATTATGGGAATGGTACCGTTATCAGAAGAGTTAAAAAAGGTTAAAGCAGAAAGAGATGAAGAAATAAAAA
The DNA here is from genome assembly GCF_018917145.1 of Clostridium bornimense. Classification (GTDB taxonomy): domain Bacteria; phylum Bacillota; class Clostridia; order Clostridiales; family Clostridiaceae; genus Clostridium_AN; species Clostridium_AN bornimense_A. The sequence goes on along the minus strand of NZ_JAHLOD010000067.1, from coordinate 10,227 downwards.
AAATTTTTGCAGGAGAAAGCGATAAATTTGTAGTAATTATCGGTCCATGTTCAGCAGATGATGAAGATGCTGTTTGTGACTATGTAAATAGACTTGCAAAGGTAAATGAAAAAGTTAAAGATAAATTATTTATTGTACCAAGAATTTACACAAATAAGCCAAGAACAACAGGTGAAGGATATAAAGGAATGTTACATCAACCTGATCCAGAAAAAGCACCTAATATTCTTGAAGGATTAATTGCTATAAGAAAAATGTTTGTAAGAGCAATTAAAGAAACTCATTTAACACCAGCAGATGAAATGCTTTATCCATGCAATCATATTTATTGTGGAGATTTATTAAGTTATGTTGCAGTAGGAGCAAGAAGTGTAGAAAATCAACAACATAGACTTACAGCTAGTGGAGTAGATGTACCTGTTGGTATGAAGAATCCAACAAGTGGAGATTTGTCAATCATGTTTAATGCTATTAAAGCAGCAAATCTACAACATGACTTTATTTATAAAGATAATGAGGTTAGAACTAGTGGAAATTCTTATGCACATGTTATTTTAAGAGGGGCCGTAAATAGATATGGAAATAACATACCAAATTATCATTATGAGGATTTAATAAAGACTTTAGATTTATATAATAAGTATCAATTACCAAACCCAGCGGTTATAGTTGATGCCAATCATTCAAATTCAGGAAAACAATATGCGGAACAACCTAGAATAGTAAGTGAAATTCTTCATAGCAGGAATTATAATGGGGATTTAAAAAAATTAGTTAAAGGTGTTATGGTTGAGAGTTATATAGAAGGTGGAAACCAAAAAGTTAATGAGCATATATATGGTAAGTCAATTACTGATCCTTGTTTAGGATGGGAAGAAACTGAAAAATTACTTTATTTCATTGCAGATCAAGTATAAAGAAACGAAAAAATGAGGAACTGTCGCATGATGGAATTAAAAATCATAGTGCGGCAGTTTTTTCATTAAAATAGAATATCAGGGCACAAGGCACAGGTATATATCAGTGCACAGTGAATGCGATACCTTCTTATTTTTGTATATAAACAATAAGCCTATGGTTATAATAGCTAAGTTATTTAATAAATTTATAACAAATTGTTAGTTTTATTTACAGTAGCAAAATATACTGATACTATAGAAATAAAAGAGTAAAAATGTTAGGGGGATACTTGTAGTGATTATAGAACCAAAGGTTAGAGGATTCATTTGTACTACTGCACATCCAGATGGATGCATGGAGAATGTTAAAAAACAAATTGAATATACAAAAAATAAGGGGAAAAAAGATGGAAGTAAAAAGGTATTAATAATAGGTTCTTCCACTGGATATGGATTAGCTGCAAGAATTGCTGTTACATATGGAGAAGGAGCTTCAACATTAGGAGTTATGTTTGAAAAGGAAGCTACGGAGCGTAAAACAGCATCAGCTGGATGGTATAATACTGTTGCTTTCGAAGAATTTGCAAGAAAAGATGGATATTATGCAAAATCTATAAATGGTGATGCATTTTCAAAAGAAGTAAAGGATAAAGTGATAAAGACAATAAAAGAAGATTTAGGAAAAGTTGATATGGTTATTTATAGTTTGGCAGCACCTAAAAGAAAAACAGAAGATGGAACTATATATAATTCAACTTTAAAAACCACTGAGGAAGTCTTTACAAATAAGTCATTAGATTTAAGAAATAATACAGTAGTTGAAGCAACAATACCAATGGCTAATGAAAAAGAAATAGAAGACACTATCAAAGTTATGGGTGGAGAAGATTGGAAGCAATGGATAGAATCTTTAGTTGAAGCAGATGTAATAGAAAGAGACGCAATTACCATTGCATATTCATATATAGGACCGGAACTTACTTATCCTGTGTATTACAATGGTACTATTGGTATGGCTAAGAAGGATTTATATAATACTTCATTAGATATTACTAGAGAATTTAAAGATAGAGGTATTAAAGCATATATTTCCGTAAATAAAGCTATAGTAACACAAGCAAGTTCAGCAATTCCTATTGTTCCACTTTATATGTCTATACTCTATAAAGTAATGAAAGAGAAAAACATACATGAGGGAGCTATTGAGCAAATGAATAGGTTGTTTCGCAAAAAGTTAAGTAATGATGTTATTGTAGTAGATAAAAAGAATAGAATTCGCCTAGATGATTATGAAATGAGAGAAGATGTCCAAGAGCAAGTTATGGAATATTGGAATAAAATTAATTCGCAAAATATAAATGATTTTGCAGATGTTGATGGTTATTGGAATGATTTTTATAATATGTTTGGATTTAAATTTGATAATGTAGATTATACAAAGGATATTAAGTTAGTTTAATAGATAAAATTCATAGAATAGAAGGGAAAGATAACTTCTTTTACCCAATTAATTGATTAATCTTATCTACAAATATAAATTATTTCAATGAAAATAGTGAAAAAATAATACATATATTATATAATATACTATTATGAGATAATTTGTAGCTTATTTTATAATTAATAAAAATAAAAGGAAAGTGGGTAAATATATTTGGTGGGGAAGAAGGAACAGGAAAATAGAAGGAAGTTTTTTAGAGTAAGTTTAGATATACCAATGTGTAGTAAATTAACTATATTATATGTTAATGGTAAAGAGGTGAGTAAGGGGTATACACCTATTTGTATAGAAGATATAGGTGCAGGGGGAGTGAGATTTAAATCTCGATTAGATATACCGGTAAATAATACAATAACACTTGGTATAGATTTTTCTATATATGAAGAGGAACATTTAATACCAGCAACAGTAGTGTGGAAAAAAGAATTATATGATGGTATTTTTGAGTATGGTTGTAAATTTGACATAGCAGAAAATGAAAGAGAAAAGTATATTGCAATATTTAATAAGTTTTCTATTTCTTGCAGTAAGAGTGTACAAAGTCCATATAAAGAATGTAATCCAAAGAGATGTAAATTAGGACTATAAGTAATGATGAGAACTTATGTTATAGGTTATTATGTATTGATTTAAGTTACAAAATATAATATTATAAAATGAATTGATAATATCAATTTAATTTATGAATGGAGTACAATTTATGAAAAAACTTATTGAGCAAATCTTCAAATTTGGAATCATAGGAGTTTTAGCTTTTGTTATTGACTACGGAATTATGATTTTACTTACAGAAGTATTTAATATAAACTATTTAATATCTTCTGGAATTTCATTTACTATATCAGTTATATTCAATTACATATGTAGTATGAAATATGTATTTGTTGGACGTGACGATATAAGTAAAGAAAAAGAGTTTATTATTTTTGTTATTTTAAGTGTTATTGGATTAGGAATTAATCAATTAGTAATGTGGTTAATGGTTGATAAGCTAGGAATGTTTTATGCTATTGTTAAGCTATTTGCTACAGCAGTAGTAATGGTATGGAATTTTGTTACTAGAAAGATATTTCTAGAAAAGAAATAAATTTTAATAAGATTTTTTTAAGTGGCTATCACAACGATGATTAAAATTCGTAGGTGATAGCCTTTTAATGTATAATAATAAGCCTTTGTTAGAGAATAAGAAAGAGTTATCCTTAGGATAGATTGGTATAATTAAGAAAATAATATGATATAATGTATTTGTAACAAGCTAGAAATATATTCAGGAGAGTAGATAAAATGATAAAGAAAAATTTAAAAGAGTATTCATTAATTACTATTGGTATTATTTTAGTTGCTATATCAATAGAATATTTTTTTGCACCTAATAATTTAGCTGCTGGAGGAGTTACAGGATTAGCTATAGTTTTAAATTACTTATTTCCCTATATTGGAGTAGGAATATTAACATTAATAATTAATTTATTATTGTTTGCAGTTGCATTCCTGGTTTTAGGTGGAAGTTTTGGTAAGAAGAGTATATTTGCTACTATAGAATTGTCATTAGTGATGTGGGCAATAGAAAAGTTTTTAAATCCATTTGCAATAACATCAGATTTAGTAATAGCAACAATTTTTGGAACTATAATTACAGCCTTTGGGATGGCTGTTGTTTTCAATAATAATTCTTCTACTGGAGGAACAGATATATTAGCTAAAGTAATGAACAAATTTTTACATATTAATATTGGAATTTCATTGTTAATAATAGATATTATTATTACTTTTTTTGCAGCAATAGTGTTTGGATTAGATATAGGATTTTATTCCATGTTAAGTGTAATTATATTAGGTGTAACTATTGATAGGTTTATTGATGGTTTTAATACTTCTAAAGAGATTATGGTGATGACTAAAAAAGAAAATGAGGTAAAAGATTTTATAATAAATGAACTTTCAAGAGGCTGTACATATTTAAAGGGAACAGGATGTTATTCAGGTAAAGATATAAATGTTATTTATGCTATTTTAGGTAGAAATGAATTTATTAAGTTAAAAAGGTATATAAAAGAGATTGATTCTAGAGCATTTATAAGTGTTAGAGAATCACATGAAGTTTTAGGAGAAGGATTTAAGGAAATAGAGTAAAAATTTTTATGAATTGAATTTGTTTTAGGAGTGATAAAATGCAAAAAACAAATGCTATGAGATTTTTAGATAAAAATAATATAAACTATGATGTGCATCAATATCAATGCGATGATGGTCACATTGATGGTCTTGCAGTTGCAAATAAGTTAAATCAAAATCCCGATGAAGTTTTTAAGACTCTAGTGTCCATAGGAACATCAAGGGAATTGTATGTGTTTGTAATACCAGTAAGTAAAGAATTAAGTTTAAAAAAAGCTGCTAAAGTTTCAGGAGAAAAGAAAATAGAGATGTTACATGTAAAAGATATAAATAAGTATACCGGATATATAAGAGGAGGATGTTCTCCATTAGCAATGAAAAAGCAATATAGAACTTTTATTGATAATTCTGCAAAGGAACTTGAAACAATAATTTTTAGTGGAGGAAAGATAGGGATGCAAATAGAAGCAAATCCCATAGAGATAGCAGAAATTATAAAAGCTGAGTTTGCAGATGTAACTACTTAATAAAAAAGTAAAAGATAATAATTATTATAAAATATCTATTGTATATTAATTTGAGGATGTAGTATTATTTTATATATGAAATAATCGTTAATATTATAGGAGGAATATAATGCTGAAAATTGGATGTCACTTATCAACAACAAAAGGATTTGAGAATATGGGAAAAGAGGCACTAAAAATAGGTGCAAATACTTTTCAATTCTTCACAAGAAATCCTAGAGGTGGTAAGGCAAAAGAAATAGAAGAAACAGATATACAAGGACTTATTAATATAATAAATGAAAATAATTTTGCAAAGGTATTAGCTCATGCGCCATATACATTAAATGGATGTTCTGCTGATGCAAATACAAGAAAGTTTGCTATTGAAATGATGTCAGATGATTTGAAGAGAATGGAGTACTTACCTAATAATTTATATAATTTTCATCCAGGTTCTCATGTAAAGCAAGGTGTTGATGTTGGAATTAATTATATAGTTGAGATGCTTAATGAGGTTTTAAAGCCAGAACAAACTACAAAAGTATTATTAGAAACTATGGCTGGTAAAGGAACTGAAATAGGAAGAAGTTTTGAAGAAATAGCAGAAATAATTAGTAAAGTAGAATTAAAAGAGCATATGGGAGTTTGTTTAGATACATGCCATGTATATGATTCAGGTTATGATATTGTAAATGAATTAGATAAAGTATTGGACGAGTTTGACAAAATTATAGGATTAGATAGATTGTATGCAATTCATTTAAATGATAGTAAAAATCCTTTTAGTAGCCATAAAGATAGACATGAAAAAATTGGAGATGGATTTATAGGAATTAATGCAATAGAGAAAATAATAAACCATCCTAAATTAAGACATCTTCCGTTTTTCTTAGAAACTCCTAATGAATTAGATGGATATGCAAAAGAGATAGCTTTATTAAAAAGTATATATAGAAATGATTAATAAAAAGAGGAGGGGGATTATCGTATTAATACCGCCTCTCCTTTTTATTTAGTAATAATTAGGATATAGTCATAGCTTTTATTATGTTAATTACAGATATTATTAAATCTTTAAAGTCTTCATGAAAATGACTAGGTATACTAGTTATTGATATAAAATCGTCATTAATAATAAGTTTTTTTTCATCTACATCCAATGAAGTAATATCTTTATAAAATATGAAATTACAGCTGGACCAAGGATTTTTCCAGTATATCGATTTATTAGTAAGGAATATACTTTCTCTACAACCATTTAACTTAATATTATCAAATAGAAAGTATCCTTGTTCTTCGAGATTATTATCAATGTATAATTCAGTAGCAGCGCTAAATTTCTTTTTGCTATGTTCATTTTCGTTAAAAGTAAATATCATAGAACGAATTTTACTATTACAAATGTCATTAAGAAGCTGATATATATTTAAATCGATAGATTTTGTATAATCTATTTTAAATTTATATGAACTATCAATATCATAATTAAAGGATTTATTTAATTTTAATTTGTCTATAAGGGGTTTCTTTACAGTAGAATCAATTCCAATTTCAATACGTAATCTATAAAGTAATAATTCTAATGAATTTTCAAAATTGAATTTATCATTTATAGGAATTGAATTGAATTCTATTTCTATATTATTAATAAGTAATTTTCCATCAATGAAGCTTATTTTATTTATAGAGTTTATATCGATTTTTATGAAATTTTTCATAAAGGGTTTGTAATATAGAGCTTTATTAGTAACAATAAAACCTTCTTTACCAGTATTAAATGCTGTACTATCATAAAGAATTAATGGAATTTCACCTTTTATATTTGCATAGCAGTTAATTGCATTTTCAAGTTTGATCTTATTTGAATCGTCAATTGACGGAAACATTTTTATTATTTTATTCGTATTAAATGTAGATATAATTACTTCAAGATCAGTATTAAGGTTTCCAGTTAAATCACCTTTTATTTTATGATATAATCTGTTTTTAAATAATCTATTTTCTAATATTAATTTTGTTTCTCCAAAAGATGAACTCAATTTATTACCATTACCTAAATATTGATATCTCAAATTGAGAATATCCTTTATAGGATTTCCGTTATATAACTTAGAATATTTTATCATATAAATAATATATTCTAAAAGTTCAAGGAGCAATTCTCGTTCGCTAGATGAGATTTTAGAGATGCAAGTCCCTTTAGTATTGAAATATAGTATATCCTTTTCTATTTTTATATCATTAATATCGGAAATATTTATAAACATTTTTTCCTGTGATTTAGTAGTAAAGTATATGTATTCTGTTGATATTAAAAATCCTTCAGATTTTTTATAACTATAATTTTCTTCATAAAGTATAAGAGGAATATCATTGTTAAAATCTGCAAAGCTTTCAAATGACTGAAAAACTTTTTCTTTTATAACGTCATTTACTGACTCGTATATATAAAATATATTGTTAAATGGATGCATATATAAAGAAGCATGTATATTTTCACATAAATCTTTACTAAATTTAAATTTTAATCCATTATAAAAAGTATTATCTTTAAGGTCTTTTTCAAAAATTTTAGCGGCATCTCTGTAAAGAGAAAAAATCTCGTTATTATAATTAATTACTATTAATGCTTTTTCTCGAGCTTTAGTGTAGTCAATAAAAAAGTATTCCGCATAATTTTTTAGATTATTTATTCTATCTAAAGTTTTCACCATGGCAAAAATATAATAGTCTTCATTTAATGGATATTCAATGAGCATTTCCAATATCTTATCTTGAACAATATTTTCATCGTAATAATCATTTTTTAAATTTTCATATATTTCAATAGCATGCTTTTTATTATTTTCATTAAAGATACAAGGAACTTTTTCACCATATATCTCCAAAGATACTTTTTTAATAGCCAATTTAAAGTTTAAAATATCATTATAGATATTATCACATAAATTATTTATAAAATCAGGATTTGAGTAGAGTTTTTTTAATTCCCATTCTCCTTGAGTTACCGTTTTTATATTATCAATAGCTAAAACTACATTATCTATTCTACGGGAGAAAGCTTTTTTTGTAGTAGTTTTTATTGTACCATCATTTAAACTAGTTTTAATAGTATTAGTTATACTGTTAAATCTATCCTTGAAAAGATCTAAATTTTTTAAATTTTCAAAATCTATTAAGTTTTTAGTGGCATTTTCTACTTCAAGGATTTTGTCTTTTAACTTTAGAATTTTATTTGAAAATGATGAACAATTCTCTTTTATTATTGGCATTATATATTTATTAAAATTAGCATAGTGAAAATTTTTACCAAAAACCTCTGCTGTTTTAATGGCATCGTTAATAGATGCCATAGTAGTGTTTTCACAAAAATTTATTAATCCTAAAATATCTGTATAATCTTTATTGTAACTATTCAAAAGTAAACTTCTAGCATCATTGGCTAATTTATCATAGTACATTTCAAAATATAAATACTCTTTAGTATAAGGATGTAATATAACTTTGCGGTTACCTATGGGGAATATAATGTGATTATGAGTAGTATCAAGGATATATCCATTTGAATTAGCAATTTCTTTGTCATTATATAGATTTTCTGTAGTCCTTTCAAATTTCAATAAATGTTGTTTATTAAATCCCATTTTAATCCTCCAATACAAATATAGATTAATACTATGTATTATATACAAAAAATATAAAAAAGTACAGAAAAATGTAAAAAAATAAGTTTTTTTGTAGATAGATTTTTTAGATTTAAAATCATAAACATAAATAAATAAAATGTAAACAATACAAAAAAATTGAAATTAACTCTTGTAATTTTCAGGTAAAGATATGTATAATGGTATTAAGTAAATGTTTTCATTTTAAAGGGGGATAAATAATTATGAGGAATGTTAGAATTTTATATGTATGTACAGAATCAGAGGTAAAGAAAGTAGAAGACATAGCATCAAATGTTTGGAATGAACATTATATATCTATAATAGAAAAAGAACAAATTGAATATATGATAAATAAATTCCAATCTAAAGATGCTATAATAAAGCAAATAAAAGAAGATGGATACAAGTATTGTATATTAAATTTTAAAGGAGCTAATGTTGGGTATTTAGCTTTTAAAGAGGAGAATAATCAATTATTTCTTAGCAAGTTATATGTAGAAAAGGAATATCGTAACAATGGTATAGCTGATATCGCTATAAAACATTTAATGCATGTATGTAATAGAGAAGGATTAGAAAAGATATTCCTAAATGTAAATAAGAAAAATTCTGAATCTATTAAAATTTATGAAAAGATGGGATTTGTTAAAACATCAGAAAAAGTAATTGATATAGGTTCAGGTTATGTATTAGACGATTATATAATGGAGAAGGCTGTATAAAATAATATATTGTAGTATAATTTGATGTACAATACTTGATTAAGTTATTGTACATCATCTTTTTTTTGTGGAATAATATAGATTAAATAGGTAATATCTTTATTACATTGTTATATTTAGAGGAGATTATATTATGAACGATATAAAATTTAGAGCAGCTAAATTGGAAGATTTACAGAGAGTAAAAGAAATATATACGTACTATATAGAAAATTCTACAGCTACTTTTCATATTAATAGGATTTCTGATGATGATATGAAGAAAATATTATTTAGTGGCGATGAGTTATATGAAAGTTTTGTTATTATGCAAGAGAATAATATAATAGGATATGTACTTTTAGCACCATATAGCAAAAGAGAAGCATTTAGAGTATCCGCAGAGGTTACTATTTATCTTGATAATAATGTAACTAGCAAAGGTATAGGATATAGAGCATTAAACTTTATAGAAGATGTTGCAAGAAATAAAGGGATAAAAACATTATTATCTCTTATATGTGGTGAAAATTATAAAAGTATCAAGTTATTTGAAAAGGTTGGATTTTATAAGTGTGCTCATATGAAAAATGTAGCTAAGAAATTTGATAGAATGTTGGATTTGCTTATTTATGAAAAAGAATTATTATAAAAGGTTATTAAATTGACATTTTAACTTTACATTGTTATATTTAGAGGTATTAATATTAAAGTTAAAGACGACTGGTAATATGTCAAGATAAAAAAACTTTAAAATTGGAAATTTTCTAGTTTGTCTTATTAAAAAAAGGGTAACTTTAATAAAGCTCATTCTGATTCCAAAATTTTACAGGG
>NZ_JAHLOD010000066.1 GCF_018917145.1 Clostridium bornimense | reverse complement strand
GCTTTAGAAAATCTAATGCCTTGGGCAAATAATCTTCCTGACAATCTAAAAGTCAAAATCAAGAAATAAATAAATCCCGATAGGGCTTTAAATCGCCCTACCGGGATATTTTAATATATTTTTTAAATTGATAAAAGGTACCAAAACTTTGACGCTTACCTTCAAATATAGAAAATAGAGAATATCAAAAGGATATTGTGAGATTTTTAAATGCAATTGATATAAATATTGTAGATATTAGAGTAGAAAAACAAGATATAGAAAGTGAAGGTGGTAAGTATAAAATTTATTCCTCTCATAAGATGAATAATAGTGATGAATTAGTTGAAATACCTTTTTATGAAGAATCTAGTGGAACTCAAAAAATGTTTGCTATGTATGGATTATTTAGAGATGCTCTTGAAGATGGAATGCCAATTTTCATAGATGAATTAGATGCAAAGTTACATCCACTATTAATCAAATATATATTAACAATGTTTCATAGTGAAGATACAAATAAGAAAGGGGCTCAATTAATTTATACTGCTCATGATGAATATACTCTAAATAAGGATATTTTTAGAAGAGATCAAATATGGTTTGTAGAAAAGGATAGTGAATCTGTAGCTACATTATATTCATTAGCAGAATATAAAATTGGTGATAAGAAAGTAAGAAATGATGCTAGCTATAATAAAGATTATCTTGCTGGTAGATATGGTGCTATACCAATTTTAAACGAATTTGATATTATTGGAGAAATTAATAATGAGTAGATTAAAGAGAGCAGAAGACAATGGTATAAAAGTAGCATGGTCTAATGAAAGGTTTGAATTATGGTTGTTGCTACATTTTCAAACTTTAAATGCTACTATATCTAGGGATCAATATATTACTAATTTAAATAAACACTTTAAGAGTATAAATAACGGATGCTATGATAAAAATATAAAAAATATATTCGATTTAACTAAAGATTATGTAGATATTGCGATAGAACGTAGTGAAAAATTACGTAATCAATATAAAGTTAATAATAGTAACTATTCTAAAATGAATCCTGGAACTAATGTAGATATTTTGGTTAAGGAATTAATTAAAGTTACAAGAAATGATACTTAGAAATAGGTATCATTTTAAAATAAAACTTAGCTTACATAATCATAATTATGAAATGTAAACTAAGTATATCTTATCAAAATATCCCCAAATCCTAAAAAGATAAACAAGCCCCTATTATGAAAAAAATAAGATTACGTTAAATAAGATATTTAATAAAATAGGCTTGTCTATCATTTCATATATGTACACCTATATAGAATCCTTAGTGGGCGGAGGGTGGGTGGACACTTGGATTGTATATAGTTGGACAGCCCTATTATAGACCTACAGAGATGAATTTCTGATACAGTTTGGACAAGTTGCTTGTATATGAATTTACTCAAGCAGACAAGTGACAAAATCATGTTGGCGTGATATAGATTTAAAATAGTTACTACAAGATCAAAATCCATCATGTCATAATCTCATTGTAAGAACTAACTAAAAAGTTAGTTTTGCAGCATCGCCTTAATTAATGCTTTTTATCACTTTTTTATATTTGATTATTTTACAAATACTTTAAATTCATATTTATATCTCAATTCATTTTTTATATAAAACAATTAGCTATAAACCATATAAGATATTATCTAATATTTTTCAATGTTTTTTTATAACTAATAACACAAATAATGATATTAACTAAGATAATTATGCCTAATGCAAAATAACTTTCTTCGGTATTGGCTTTAAAATGAAAAAATATATTTCCAATTAGTGCATATGCTCCTAGTACAAGAAGAGCTATATTTCCTGGTAAAATTGATTTCATAATCTTCTGGATATCAAATAATTCTTTAATATCTATCCAATTTGAAGTGAAATTTTTAGCATCAAATTTTATATTAACCATATTTATAGTTAACAAATAATTTAGTAATAATACTTCTAATATAATAAAATCTTTCAAATTATTTGATGCAAATCCAATTAAAATACTAAAGCTAATGAATATAATAATAGAATTAATCATTGCCACATATAACTTTGATAATACATATTTATTAGCTTTTATAGGATATATTTTAAAAAATTTTAGTGCAGATCCTTCTCTTGAAAATGATGTAGATGCTGTGGGCATATTAATACATAAACACCATACATATATACCTAAATATATACCTATATTAACTAACCCAATATCATTTATTATTCCATTTAATGAACTTGCTAAAAAGTACATAGGACATACTAAAAAAACAGTTAAAACTAATGGAGCAATTATGCAGTTTGCACGAAGAACTGGAGTACGAGTTATTAAATTCATATCTCTAATAATATTTGATATTATAATATTATTAGGTTTAAAAGAATATTTAGAAGGTTCTATATTTTTTACTTTTTTATATTTAAAAAATGTAGTATTACTTTTCATTATAGTAAAATATAAGTTACCACCAATATAGTAAAAAGTGATGGATGTTATAATAATAATTGATAATGAAATAGTCATTACTATTGTAAAGTTATTTATATAATGAATTAATAAATAAGATAATATAATTACTAATAAGTCATATATTAAAAATAGATTCTTATACTTATATTTTACTTTTGATTTTTTAATAATTGTTTTTAGCCATAATAGTGTTAATGATATTAATATTATATATATTGGTATGATAATTGCTATTATGAGAGAAATCAAAAGTAGTGAAATAACTAAACCTACTTTTAAACTATCTAATAAACAATATGTAATTAAAGGAATAAAAAATATTATGGATATAATAAGATTTTGATAACAAATTGTTATAAATTTTGATAATAAAATTATACCATTTTTAACAGGATAAATGAAAAGCTTATCCCAATCGCTGATTAAATAAAGATGGTTTAATATTTTTCGTATACTTAATATAGTTATTATGAAAATTTCTAAAATTATAATCATATTTAGAATTAAGTACTGCATGTTTTTTGATTTAAAATAATCAAAGGCTACAATTAAAGAAGTTTCCAATGAACAAGTCATAAATATCATTAATAAAATTGCAGCTACTGTTTTCTTTATTAATTTTTTCTTTTCATCATAAAAAAAACTATTAAATTCTAATGAAAAATCATTTTTTACTAAAGCTATTAACTTTTTCATTTTCAAAAACCTCCATATAGATTTCTTCCAAAGTATGTTTATTGCCATACTCTTCTTTCAATTGTGATATATCTCCATAATATAGGTTTTTCCCTTTTTTAATCAGTAACACCTTATCACAAAGGTTTTCTACTATATCTAAAATATGTGATGAAAGAACTACTATATTCCCTTCATTTGCATATTCTCTCATAAAGGTTTTTAATTCATATGATGTTGCTGGATCTAATCCTGTAAATGGCTCATCTAAAATCCAAACTTTTGGTTTATGAATTAGTGATGCAATTAGCATTATTTTTTGTTTCATGCCTTTTGAGAATTTATCCATCATAATATCTAAACTATCTTCGATACTAAATCTTTTGCTTAAAGTTAATATCTGCTCTTGTCTTTCAGACTTTGAAATACCATACATATCTGAAACAAAGTTTAAATATTCAATAGCTTTTAACTTTAAAAATTTATTTTCATCATCAGAAACATATCCAATTTGCTTTTTTCTTTCAATTGAATCTTCTTCTACAGAAAAACCATTTATATTTATATCTCCTTCTGTTATTTCATTAATTCCTAAAATCATATTAATTGTACTGGACTTTCCAGCACCATTAGGACCTACTAATGCTACAACATCACCATCGTTAATAGTAAGATTTAAATTATCTACAGCTTTAAAATCACCATACTTTTTGGTTACATTGTTTATAGAAATCATATATCTACCATCCTTTACAAACAATTAATTATTTATACTTTTTTTACAAAAGTACACAACTATAAATTATACCACTTTTTTCTATAACACCATATCATGTTTTAAAAAAGTATGATAAAGATGACATTGAAAATATATTTTGTTGGGCACCAGATGAAGAACAATGGTGGATAACTGGATTTAATCCTGACTTCGGTAATCCTAAGGTTGATGATATGGTGTCACTGGGAACAATTGATTTTAGTGGACATGAAGATATGTTTACTTCTTTAAAGGAAAATGTATGTAAAAATGATAAGTTGAAGGATTATATGATTTTTGATGAGGATGATCATACGGTTTGGTTAATATGGTGGAGAAATTAGTTATATGAAAAAAATAGTTATTTTAATTTTAATAATTTTTATAGTACCTATATTATATGGCTGTGATAAATTTATTAATGCAGATAAAGTAGGAATTAAAACTTGTGATAAGATAATAAATTATTTAGAGAATGGTGATAATGAAGGACTAAAAAAAATGTTTTGTAATAAGACATTGGATAATGAAAATATTGATGAAGAAATAGAAGATGCTATAGATTTTTTCAATGGAAAAGTAAAATCTTATGATGTAAAGATTTTAGGAAGTGGTGAGTCTTTTAGAGATGGAAAAAGAGAGTATCTTCGTATTAGTCCACGTATTGAAAACATTGTAACAGATACTAATAACCAGTATAAAATTGAAGTTTATTATTATATTGTTTATAGAGATGATATTGATAAAGAAGGTATATCAGAAATTACAATAGAATCAGAAACAGGTGAAAAGTGTACAATAGGCCAGTATATAGAATAGTGTTTTGTTATTAATTATATTTTAACAATTGAAATCTATAAAACATTAATTTAATTATGCACTACATTTAAATATAAAGATTCGTCTATAAAAAAAGATGGGCAATATGTCCGTCTTTTTTATGTTTTCATAACTCTAAATGCAAACTTACGTCACGTATATTCCATATTATCATCATTTTACTCTAAAATATCTTCTCATCTTTCTATTCTTACTTTCATATTTTATGTATTACATACTTATTATCTACAAAACACCTACCTAAAAATGTATAATCTCTATTGTACCTATAAATCAGAAAGGCTATACTGTATGTATGACAATCGTAATACACTGTATTGTAATACAAATACATAAATAAAGAATGGCAATTTTTATGAGTAATTAGTTAAAATCATCTTCTTTTAGGTTAAAAAAAGATGATTTAGAGAAATTCAGAGGTTTTACTGAAGATAATGGTTTTAATCAAGCAGAGATGTTTAACGCTTTAATTAATAATTTTTGACGCTTACTTTCAATTTTTTATTTTACCGTAAATATTTTTTCTATATCAATTAAAGCAGATCCAATACATATATTTTATACTGTTATAAAAAGACAAATTGAATTTAATAATACATTGCTTTGAAGCAGTGATAGTAAGAAAATATGTTATTACAAGCAGTATTTGTTTGACTATAGGTTTTAAAATTCATATAAAATTCTTGTAGTGGTCATAGACCTGTCACAATATATTGATATATTATAATTGTAGTTAATGATAATAGTTAAATTTTTTCAAATCTTTTTCCTTTTTATATAAAGAATGGTCTTTAATGATCATTCTTTTTTGTTATTTAGAATAAAGAAAGTTTATAAGCATAGCGACTACTTAGAGTAGTAGGGGCGAATCTAGAGAAGCAAAAAAAGTTGTTATTTGGAATTTTATTAATAGTAATGGGAATTGCTTTACTAGCACTTTCACACATATTTGGTGGCTCTAATGTAAAAGACTTTTTTTCTGGTATTCTTTTAGGAGTGGCAATTGGTGAAATGCTGGTTGGTGCTTATGTGATTGGCACTGATATAATGAAGTTACCATAATGATCAGTTTTTACGAATATATTTATCAACTAACTATATTAACACAGCATCTTTGATTATCATGACATGTTTCAAAGTATAATTCCTAAATTGTTCAGACATATTATTACTTAAGCAGTTTGTGATTTAATGCAGAATATCTTTTCTCTTCATTTTATTGCAATAAAAATATAATCCAAATGTAATTATAGCAATTCCAATATCAAAGAATGCAATAGTCATTCCTAAAACATTTAAGCGATTACGAAATAAAAATGTAAGGATAAGTAATAGTGTATCAGAAATAGCAGAAACTAATGCAAAAGTAGTAGCTATTTTTTTATTTAATAAAAGCAGTATAGGTGCTATAAGTCCAGTAAATACATTAGTTGTATATAAGAGCAAAAATGTAATTGGGTAATCAGTAAAATACTGTACTACAGCCTCGCCATACCCTTTAGCATTGTAGTAGTCCATATTATGTCCTAGCATCATAAAATAATCATAAACACCATTTGCATATATAAAGATAAAGAATATTGCAATAAACCATAAATGGCAAGGTGCCTTTTTTTCTTTTTTCAAATCCATTCACATCCTCTAATTCTAATATTTATGTTATTGATAAGATATTAGTGCAGTTAAATTGAAACATATTTTTCTATAATTATAAATTCATTACATAAATTTGTAAATAGATGATATGTTAGTGGACACTCTTGGTATGAGTGTTTTATATTTACCTGATTTGCAATATCATTTTCATAAGATGGATCCCAATTGGGTAGTTAATCACGCATATAATCTTCTCTCATATACATATGCTAATAATGCTCCGATTAAAAATAACGACACAGTGGATGGCGTAGTAGATGGATATATGGATAAGAGCGTACAATGGAAGTGTAACTATGAAAGTGCACTTATTCAACCATCTAGGGATGTACTTGATATATTGATGAATGAGTATGCAGCTGGTCATAGGGAGTATTAAGAATATTATAATTTGAATATATTATAGGTAACGAAGTCAAAGATAGTATTCCATTAGGAATGTCTTTGACTTTGTTTATTTGTGCATTTTGAATTTTGGTTTTACCACATCATGTAGAAAAAATGTTCAATATTTTTATCAATTTTATGTTTAAAAAATGTATATGCGGCAAGAATTATAGATAGATAAAAAAGAGAATGTAAAACTTGAAAGTAAGTTAAAATCCTTATAGATGAACATAGAGTTATGTGGCGGTTTGAATAAGGAGATTATGAAAAGGATGATTTTATAGAAAAAATAGACGTTTAAACGCTATTCTAAGAATTATAGAGGTCCTTGACCTCCGCAATCAAATAATAAGGGGAGAGAGTTATATGAGAAGAGAAATTAGAGGACAAGTATTTGATACAGAAAGAGATAAGTTAATATATGAAACATGGAAAAATGGCAGCCTTAGTGCTAATTATGAATTTGAAATTTTATATAAAAATGCTATAGACACATACTATATATATGAAGGTGGTGGACCTAAAACGAGGTTTGCTGAAAAGTTAGGAGATATAGTTACTGTTGGTAGTTCTAGAATAATACCTATTAGTGATATAGATGCAGAGATTTGGTGCCTTGAAAAGGTGTTACCATATGAGTTATTAGAGAGAGAGGCTTAAGGATATGGGAAGACTTAATAAAGGTGAAGAAAAGCATGTACATTTTATTATTGATTTACAGCAGTATAAGGAATTTGAAGTAATAGCAAATAATAAAGGAAAGACAGTTAGTGCAGCTTTAAGAGAATTTATACAGAAAACTATTAAGAGAAAAAAGAATAGTAAAAGTTAATGTATGAAGGTATATTACAGTAATATACCTATCTAAAGCTGTCACATTTACTCTTAATATATTTAAATATTTTATCTAGAATCACATCTATTTCTAATTTACGGACAATCCATCTAAAGAAAAAAGATAATAGAATACCAATACCAAAGTAATAAAAAATAACTATAATAAATTTTAATATTTGTGAGTTAATCAACAGTATTCATCCCTTTCAAAAAAAATTATAGTAACAAACATTTATCCATATGTATCCAACGAGATTAGAAGCAATATAGCATAATATATTCAAATAACTACTTGAACTAATATACTTATATGAAAAATATTAACAGTTTTAATATATCACAAATAATGTAATAGGTACAAATATATATATTAAAAAGCATAAGATTTTAAGTACGTTTATAGTTAATATTATGTAATATCTATTGTATTATAGACATCGTTAGTGATATTTCTAAAACGGTGCCATTACCTAAAGAATTATACATTTCTGGTGACTTCAAAATTCTTTTTAAAGATGATGGGACAATAACATCAATTGATGCTTTACTATATGGTAAAAATAAAAATGATTTTACAGATACTTTTTCCATTGACTATGATTATAAACAAATGCAAAAACATTAAAGTAATTTTAAATAAACATATTAATATAGACACAAATTATGATGATTATGAAGACAATATTAATAGAAAATAATAAAAAAGTACTGAGATTTCACTTCAGTACTTTTTTATTAAGTATCTTCACATAGTTTAATTTCTTAGTATGAAGATGCTTTTTTATAATGTATACTACCTTTTGGTATATTTAAGGTACTTGTCCACTCTAAATAAAGCTTATTTAATTTAATTTCTTCTTCATCTGAATAGCCTGTAAAAATTATTCTATTTATATCTTCTTTATTAAAAACAATTTGTTGATTTGGGTTTACTCCTTGAGGATATAAGCATCCTACATAATCGAAAAATTGTTCAGTATTATCAATGTGCTCTACAGGGCCTCTGCCTATTATAACAATTTTATCATTTGTACCAATCAAGGTAACTACGCTACCTAGTGGTAATAATTTATCTTCCATATGTATTTCTCCTTATTCTATAAATTTATTGTATATATCTAGAGAAGTATTATTGATTGCATTTATTTGTGAACCACTGCCGCCTTTACTAGTAGTTATGCAAAGTACATAAGTTTCTTTGTCTGTAGTAACAATTGCAGCATCATTTTCTATACCTGTGTATTCTCCAGACTTATTAGCAATTGATACAGTATCAGGCAATAGCTTTGGAATTTTTGTGTGGTTTTCGTTTTTATTCATTATTTCTAGCATTAGATTATCGTAATGATCATCAATACACTTTTTGTTATATAATTTTTCTAAAGTTAGACATAAGTCATTTACAGAAGTATAATTTTCAATACCTTTTTCAATTGCATTTGAATCCATCATTTTTCTATTTAGTTCTGTATCAGTACAGCCTAGTTGTTTTATAGATGTATTAATATTTTCCATACCTAAGTTATCTATAAGAATATTAGCTGCAGTATTATCACTTTTAATCATCATTAGAGTTATTAACTCATTTATAGTAAGTGTTTTACCAGATTCCTCATTTGATAATACTCCGGAACCACCAGTCTTCATATTTTCTTCTAAAACAATGGTATCATCTAAATTTATATTTCCTAATTTTGCTTGATTAAATGCTTCAATCATAATATATATCTTGATTGTACTAGCAGATATAGTTTTTTTGCTATTAATTGAAAGTGTATCTGTAGAGGATAAATCTTTAAAAGCTAATGAATAATCACTAGTTATATTACTAAAATTTTCAGTAGTTATATTTTTTATTGAGTCCTGTAAGTCGGTATTTTTCTTAGTATTTACTACGGTATCTTTTGAATTTGAAGAATTATTTGTGTTTACATTTGTAGAAACATTTTTATTTACATCATAGGCTTTAACTTCAGAATTATTAGTATTGTTTTTGCTTGCCAATGGAAGATTTTTTTTGCTGTTAGTGACATTTTCTTTACTACTTTGAACACCTATCTTTCGCGAGGCATGAAGAATATTTGCTATAGAAATAGTAGCAGTAATTAACAGTAAAATTGCTATTAGAGCAGTTAATTTTTTTATACTTAAAGTTTTTTTAGAAAGTGTATTGGATTTATTATTATTTTTAATATTTAACAAGTCATCAATCTCCTTAGTATTTTCCATATTAGTAGAGCTAATTTCTCCTTCAGAAATTTCACTTTCTTCTTCATTTTCCATTAACTCATATATTGATATTTGATTAGTATCCTTAATATCATCTAAATCATTTTGCAGCTCATTTCCACAAAATGGACAGAAAATATAGTCGTCATTAAATTTTTTATCGCATTTAATACAAATTTTCACAAGTATCACCCCTTTTTATATGTGCCTGCTAACAATTCTACCATATATGATAATAAATTACAATATTCTACTTTTATAATATAAATTGATATTTACTGGAATATTGTTTTAAAAACCTCCATTTTGATATAATAGAATAAATAGATGAGGTGAAAGAAATGAGTAGATTATATAGTGTTATTAATATGGATATTATGAATTCAAGAAATATAAAAGATAGAGAGAGTATACAAAATGATATAAAAACTTATTTGACTTCCATAAGCAAAAAATATCAGAAGATATTGGTTGCACCAATAACTATGACACTTGGTGATGAGTGGCAAATAGTTTTAAGTGATATAAGTGAGAGTTACGATATTTTTAAGGAAATTCAAGTGTTTTTAAAAGAAAAGGAAATAAAATGTTATGGGGGATTAGGAATAGGCTCTATAGATACTTCTATATCAAGTGATACAAGAGAAATGGATGGAGAAGCATTTGTTTTTGCAAGAGAAGCTTTAAAAATCGCTAAAAG
The DNA here is from genome assembly GCF_018917145.1 of Clostridium bornimense. Taxonomy (GTDB): domain Bacteria; phylum Bacillota; class Clostridia; order Clostridiales; family Clostridiaceae; genus Clostridium_AN; species Clostridium_AN bornimense_A. Next base: position 3,455 of record NZ_JAHLOD010000066.1, on the reverse strand, counting down.
TAGTACTAGATTTTATAATGAGTATATGAGCGCAAAAGAAAATAGATTTTACTTTAAGGGGATAAAAAGTTATTTTAATGAGTATAGTTCATGTGATTCCTTAGATGAAGTGGCATTAACAATAGAAGAAGATTACGTTTCTATAAATGATATGATAAACACTTTAATTGAAAATAATGAGGTTTTAGAAAGTAAAATAACTATTAAGCAAAGAGAAATTATAAAATTATATAAAGAATATGGATCATATAATTCTATAGTAAAGGAATTTAAAAATACCTCTAAGCCAAGTATCTCGCAAAAACTTAATAGTTCAAATTATTTTCTTATAACCCATAATCATAAGATGATAAAAAATTTATTAAAGTTATATGAGAAAAGGTTGATGGAGAAGTAATATGAATATTAATTTAATTTTACTTTGTATTCTATGTCATTTTTTAATGGATTTTCTTTTTCAGAATGATACTATATTGAAATTGAGATTTCCAAGCTACAAAAAGAAATCAACAGATATAGTAAAATCGATGAAGGGAAATTTTTATCATACACTTGTACATTTCATAGGCTTATTTTTTATAGTTGGGGGTTATTCTGTATATAATAATATAGCTGTCCCATTTTTTTCATTGTTTATAATTACAATAGGACATTTCATTATTGACTTTATTAAGTCATTCATCATAATATATTTTCCTGATTTTAAAGATAATTTATGGATATTTCTCATTGATCAAATGTTACACATTGTTGTAATCTTAGTATCTTTTTTGAGAAGTGATAATTCTGCTTATGAATTTAACAATACTAGTAAAATACTTCTTATAGCAATAGTTTTTTTATTATCTACATATGTTTCTGGTATATTTATCAAAATATTAATTAAGTATATAAGTAAGAGGGACAAGTTTTTTAATGATGAAGTTATTATAAATAATAGAATAAAGAATTCTGGAGCGAAGAATGGTGGTTTTATAATAGGAATATTAGAGCGTACGTTTATATTAGTAATTATGATATTAAATCAACCATCAATTATTGGTTTTGTGCTAGCTGTTAAATCTGTAGCTAGATTTAAAAAGTTAGAGGACGAAAATTTTGCTGAGTATTTCATTATTGGTACTTTTATAAGTTTTATTATTGCTATAATAGGTGGGAGAATAATTTATTTATTATTTCAGAGCTACTAAATTTAAATTATGTTTTTTACAATATCGAATAGCTCTTCTAGCTAGATAGAAAGCTTCACCATCTAGTTGATTTACTGTGAGTTCAAAGTTAGTTATAGATACTTTTCCATATCCTATAGCAGTGTAAAATTCAATATTATCTGATAAGTTTTCTTTAAAAAAGTCTATTATATCATTATAACAAGCATATTCACTAAGTAATCCTTGCCATTCATCACCAATAGTTATTATAAATGGAGATATTATAAAGTCCTTAAACTTCTTATTGCATTTTTTTAGCATATCAATTAATTGTAGTTGAACTTCTAATCTATTATTTATGTTTCTAGAATTCTTAATATCGCAAATCATAGCTATATATAACATAAATTCCTCCATGATAAATTAAATAAGTTAATGAATAAAACTTAACTGTACATAAGTTAAGTTTTATTTGTTAACTCTATCGTTATAATAATATATGATATATGAAATATTGTTGTTACTATTTGAAAGATAATCTTAGTAGTGAAACAATAGCAAATAAAAAAACAACCAATATTTCGCAGTTATATATCAAATAATATTTTTATTAATGTCAAGGTATGCAGTTGGATTCATATAAATATAGTATAAACACTATTTTAGAAAGGATGAAAATTTATGCAAAGCAGAAGTTTAGGAAATTTAAGTGGAATAGATATAAGTAACTGGCAAGGTGTAGTAGATTTTGCAAAGGTAAAACAAAGTGGAATTCAAGTAGTTTATATGAAAGCAACAGAAGGAGACTATTATTTAGATTCTTATTTAAATTCAAATTATAATGCTGCTAAGGCACAAGGATTATTAGTAGGGTTTTATCATTTTTTTAGACCATCTACAGAAAGTAATGCTAAAGCACAAGCATTATATTTCGTTAATGCATTGAAAGGTAAAAAACCTGATTGTAGGTTAGCCTTAGATTTAGAAGTAAGTGGCGGACTGAATAGAAATGAATTAACAAATTTAGCAAAAGTATTTTTAGAAGAAGTAAAAAGATTAACAAATAAAGAAGTAGTGGTATACACTTATAGTAATTTTGCTAAAACTAATATAAATGCTTCTTTAAATAAATACCCACTTTGGATAGCAGAGTATGGAGTAACAACTCCTCAAAATAATGGGGTATGGAATAGGTGGATTGGTTTTCAATACTCTTCTTCAGGTGCAGTATCTGGAGTGAGTGGAAATTGTGATCTTAATGTATTTTTAAATGAAATTTTACTTGATGATAAGGTTTCAATTCCAGAAGTAGTATACAATAATCAACCTGTAGATAGCAATAATTATTATACAGTACAAAGTGGAGATACTTTAAGTGGAATAGCAGCAAAGTTTGGAACCACTTATGAAGCTATAGCAACATTAAATGGTATATCTAATCCAAACTTAATTTATACAGGTCAAGTGCTTAAGATACCAACAACATCATCATATAGTAGTAATCAGACTTATACAGTACAAAATGGTGATACCTTGAGTGGAATAGCAGCAAAATTCGGAACCACTTATAAGGCTATAGCAACATTAAATGGTATATCTAATCCAAATTTAATATATACAGGACAAGTATTAAAAATTCCTCATAGTAATGTAAGAACCTATACAGTACAAAATGGAGATACTTTAAGTGGGATAGCAGCAAAATTCGGAACCACTTATGAATCTATAGCAACATTAAATGGTATATCTAATCCAAACTTAATTTATACAGGTCAAGTGCTTAAGATACCAACAACATCATCATATAGTAGTAATCAGACTTATACAGTACAAAATGGTGATACCTTGAGTGGAATAGCAGCAAAATTCGGAACCACTTATAAGGCTATAGCAACATTAAATGGTATATCTAATCCAAATTTAATATATACAGGACAAGTATTAAAAATTCCTCATAGTAATGTAAGAACCTATACAGTACAAAATGGAGATACTTTAAGTGGGATAGCAGCAAAATTCGGAACCACTTATGAATCTATAGCAACATTAAATGGTATATCTAATCCTGATTTAATTTACCCAGGACAAGTGCTAAAAATCTAGGATATTAGTAAGTTAAAAATATGGGACTGTCGCACAAAGAACTTAGAGATTAGAGTGCGGCAGTTCTTTCAGCAAAATAGAATATAAATGTCAACTTAATAATGTAACTTTTTGATCATTTAAGAATGTAGTTTTTTAGTTATCTTCTTGTCTTAAATGATCTTTTAATCTATATGAGTTTCCACTTATAGAAACTACATG
>NZ_JAHLOD010000065.1 GCF_018917145.1 Clostridium bornimense | reverse complement strand
ACTAAAGTATACCAAGTCAAATAATAAACTTATTTCTAATGAACCGCCGTGTACCGAACGGTACGCACGGTGGTGTGAGAGGACGCTAAATAAAATAATTATTTAGCTCCTACTCGATAGCGTATCATTTTATCTTGATACAGCCCATTTATATTAACTTATGCTATTTTAATTACCTGACCTACATATATGAGATTAGGATTACTGATTCCATTAATATTAGCTAAATGTTGATATGTGGTGCCATACATAGCAGCGATACCACTTAAAGTATCACCAGATTTAACAGTATATGTTGTAGTATTAGTTGAAGATCCATTGATTTTGATAACTTGACCTGGATAGATTAAGTTAGGATTTGATATACCGTTGATTTGTGCTAAATGCTGATATGTGGTGCTGTAGGCTGCAGCTATGTCACTTAATGTATCTCCTGATTTCACTATGTATGTATCTCCATTACAAGGTTGTGATATAGGTCCACTGGTATTTGAATCATATCGAGTTAAGTTATTTTGCTCTATAAGAGTAATAAGCAGCTGCGGATAATTAGGATCAGTAGCATAACCACAATTCTTTAATGCATAACAAGCATCCTTATAATTAGTTGCTTCTCTAACAGCTTTATACCTTTCTGTAAGTAATAATTTAGTATGATCTTTTATTGAATCATTAAAGCTATTATATGCTCTAAATCTAGCTGATACAGTTTGCCTCATACCGTTGTAGTATTCTGTAGTATCCATTGTAGTATAGGCACCAGCCCAGTCATCAAAGGCCTTTATACCAAATAGGTTCTTGGCTTTTACTGATAAAGTAGAACTTCCCCATCCACTTTCAAGGATAGCCTGAGCTATCGTTACTGATGCCAATATTCCATGATTTCTATGACCATCAATAGCTCCATCTTTAACTAGATTAATAAAACTTTGCTTTTCCATAAAAACTCCTCCTCAAAATCTAAAATTTCAGTTATAATATATACATCAAATCCTTTATTTACCAATAATAAAACATACATTTTGCATATTTATTACTAATAACAATTATGAGGTGATAATATGCTATCTTATAAAGAAATTGAAAACTTAGTTGGAGATTCTAAGAACGGAAATAAGCTATCAACAATGGAACTTGTGAAGCACTTTGAGCCATTTATTTTTAATGCTGTAAAAAACGTTAACATAAATGGTTTTGATACTAATGATTTAATACAAGTAGGTTATTCTGCCCTTATAGTTGCCATAAATAAGTATAATGTAAACTCAAATACATTTTGTTCTTATGCATATAGAGCAATTAAGAATGCTATTAACTATACAATAAGGTCCAACGTAAAGCATAATAACCTTTCTTTAAACAATACCATAGATGAAGAAGAAACTATGTCTATCCTAGATAACATCCAAGATGAAGCTACTTTAGAAGATACATATTTCATAAAAGCTAATAATAAAGAACTAAAGAAAGCTTTAAGCACCTTATCATGTGAAGATAAAGAACTTATTAAAGAAATTTACTTTAATAAAGTATCTGTAAGAAAGTATGCAGAAAAACATAAGATATCATACCAAAAGGTTTTAAGAAGGAAGAATAAGATCCTTATTGAGCTTAGGGATAAGTTTCAGGTAGAGATATGAAAGGAGTTTTTATGGAAAGTGAAATCGGAAAGCTTTTAGATGTTGTAGGGAAAATTTTAAGTATATTAATATCAATCTGTAGCGTAGTAGTACTGTTTTCGAGACTTGGAGATATATACGTGTTTAATACTGAGTATAGAATTACACTGTTATCATTAATTCTTGCAGTAATAACATTTATAATAGGTATTCTTGTTTATTTATTAATGACAGGATTCGGAAGACTAATAGATAATAGTTATAAACAGGTGGAACTTAGTAGAAAGATTAATGCTAAGTTAGAAGCAATTATATTTAATAATTATAGAGAAGATAATAATGATGATGAAGAATAATAAAAAAGGTTATTGAAGATTTAACTCTGCAATAACCTTTTTTAGTCTCACTGTAAAAATAATAACCACCTACATGTCATTAAATCATATTTTAAATTATAACTACTTTCTATGCCATCAATAATGCTACTACAGGTAAACTTCCACATGGGGTTATCGGCTAGTCTCTCAAAGTCTCGTCTTAAAATCTTATTAATTTTAATAACTTTAGAATCATCATCTTCTTCAACTTTAAATTTAACTGGATTAATCTTTCCCTTATTATCAAACCAAGCTACCATTTCTACCGTTTTAGCTATTGCTTTCATTATATTAACTCCCCTTATTATATTAATATTACAATGGTTTTACTTACATAATACACGAATATTAGTTCGCATGCAAATATCGATTTTAAATAAAATAATTAAAAAAGGATAGCAATTTTTAAGAACTACTACCCTGAGTTCTGATTAATACAAAGAGTTTATGAAAAAACGTTAAGTAGTATTTACTTTATGTTATAAATATAAGCTTTTAAGGTGACTATCTCCTATTCAAAGGATTCCCATCAATAGCTCTCCTTACATCTTCATCATTAATATGAGTATAAATAGACACTGTATTTAGACTTTCATGATCTAATATTCTTTGTAGCGTTCTTACATCAGTGCCGTTTTTTAATAATAATGTAGCCATGGTATGACGTAATTTATGTGGAGTACAATCACCATTAATATTGGCCATACTACAGTATTTTTTAATACTTAGTTGAACTGTTCTTGCACTTAACTGTGTTCCCCTAGTACTTATAAATAAGTAATCATCTAGATTACTACTCCACTTTTTATTTCTAACTTCAAGATACTGATCTATTGAAGCCTTAGATACTTTATTAAGGAAAACTATTCTCTCTTTATTTCCTTTACCTAGTATCTTTATAGAATCATTATGAATATCTTTAAACTTAATATTAAGAAGTTCTGATATTCTAAGTCCTAAATTAAGGAGCAATGTATATATACAGTAGTCTCTTTCTCTATTTACAGTATGGGAATAATCAATGATGTTAAGTAAATTGCTAGCTTCATATTCACTTAAATAAACAGGCATGGTTTTAGTTTTCTTAGGTGTTTTTAAATCTTCTGTGATATTTGTATCTATTGTTCCTATGTTAAATAGATACTTATAAAATACTCTTATAGATGTTATCTTCCTAGACCTTGTAGTATTCTTATTACCTTTTGTAATATCTAGATATTTAATAAAGTTATGAATCTCTTCTATAGTAATACTACTTATAAATTCCTTATCAATATCAGCTATAGTAATATATTCCATAGCTACATTACTTAACGATGATATCTTTCCTTTTTTCATATATCTTAAAAATAAAATTAAATCACTACAATACCCATTAACAGTTCCAGATGATCTTCCTTGTACTGATAATAAGTAATGTAGGAACTCTTCTAAAATAGAAGGAAGTTTTATAGTTTCTTTCATTGGTTCACCTTCTTGCATACTATATTTTATATAAAAGTTATAATTTGGATTATAATATTAAAATAAAATCTTACGTGACGTAAGTTTTAAAAAATGTAGATAAAATTATATGAATTAATTATAGTACACTAAATCATAAATTAATACTAGAACATAATCTTTTTATTTCTAAAATGATTATTAAAATTAAATTTCTTGGAGTGCACATAGAATTTAATGGCAAAGAAAAAAAGCACCCATCCAACCCAAAATAGTGCTTTTTTCTCTTAAATTCAAATAAATTTTATCCAATAGCCCTAGATATACTATGCGTACTTTTGTTTTATTTCAGACATGAGCTTTGGTAATTCACGTGTCAATGTCATCATATGTTTTAATTTGCTACCTGATGATTTATCTGTTGCTTTATCATAATCCACATTATTTATTAATTCATCTATATAAGGTATTACAGTAGCTTGTACTACAGAAAAGGCACTTATAGACTTAAAAAGCCAATCTCTATCAATTCCCCATCTGTCAGCTAAGATATTAATCTCAATTTTTAGTTTATCTTCTTTCCAAATGTCAAAAGCTTTATCAAAGTTTATGGCAGAAGATAACTTTCCAGGTACTAACATAATATCTACAAACTCCTTTAGCAGGCGTGCTTTATTATCTTCACCCATATTACTCAGTTCTTGAATTTGTTCATAGATTATACGAAGAGTTTCTCCATCGACTGTTTGAACATCACCAACCGTACTTACTTTAGAACCAATTAAATCAAGGATATGAGCTGCATCAATCACTTGTGTTCCTGCTAATTTTGTTTTACCAACCAGTGGTTTCACAATATATTCCCCAGGATCTACTGGACCTTCTTTTCTTGTTAGATTTTTATATGCACCTACATATTTAAACCAAGTGTGTTCATCTATACCAAATGTGTCGTTATCCCATTTATATTCATAGTATTGTTCTACTAAGTTTAATTGCATTGCTGCATTTTTAAAAGCATCAACAAATCTTTCTTTATCTTCGTTATCGTTTTGTAATAGTTGCCAGTCAGATGGATCACCCAGTGATTGAACCATTTCTATAACATTTATTTTAAATTTTTCAACTGCTACAATATAGGTATCAACGATTGCTTTGCTACTTGTCCCTCCACTGCCATATAACTTCAATGCAGTTTCTACGGTTTCTTTTGTCATCCTTGGATATTGGAAGTTTACAATTGTTCCAAACTCTTTATTCTTTCCAAATACACGATTTGTTCTAGAGTATGCTTGAATTAAACCTTGTAATTCTAAAGGACGATCAACATATAATGTATTCAATCTTTTAGAATCATATCCTGTAAGCAATTGATCTGCTACAATTATAAGATCTATATTCTTTTTATTACGTCCGCTACCACCACGAGTTGCACGTTCCACTACATCTTCAAAATATGAGTTTTCACCATGTTTTTTGTCTCCTGCTATAAATTCAATACCTGTGAATTCAGAGTAGTCCTTAAACATTCCCTCAATAACTTCTGGAGAAATATTATCTGGATCATTTTCGTTACCAAAACTAAATGTCATAGCTATATTTAGTGTTTCTTTACGCTCATTTAATTGGTTCTTAAATTCATTATAAAATGCTATTACCCTTTTTTTCAGTGCAACAGTTAAAATAGCATTAAATTCTCTTCCTTGGGATTGTGTTTCCCAGTTGTTTAATATTTCTTCAACAACTCTTGGAATATGAGTTTCATCTTGATAAGTTAAAATAGATCTTTTGCTGGCTTGCCTTTCAACCTCAGTCTCAGACCATTCTTGTACCATACGTTGAATATCTCTATCACTAAGTTCAGGAGTCTCTAATTTTATCTTTTCTATTAATTGTTCTCTTAAGTCATCATAACTTTTAAATTCGCCTGTATTAATATAATCAACATAAAACCCTAATACATTTCCATCTGAAATTGCCTCGTCAATAGTATATTGATGAAGTTTAGGTCCAAATAACTTTTCTGTAGTATTAATAACCTCACTCTTCTCATTTATTTTTCCCTTGATATTATTTTCATCAAATAAAGGTGTTCCTGTAAAACCATAGAAAAGACCATTTTTTCTAAAATAATTTTTTATACTACCCATCATTTGTCCCATTGTTGTACGGTGAGCTTCATCTACAATAAAAACAATTTTTTTATCAGCTAATGTATAGTCTTGTGATTCTTCTAATTCTTTTACAAGCACATTAAGCTTAAATGTTGTTGTAACTATAATTCCTGATTTCTTCAATTTAAGCTGTTTCTTTAGTTCATAGGTATGTTTGGTATCATCAACAGATATAGGTTCATAAGCTGCATAAGCTTTAAATTTATCGCTAGTTGTTCTATCTAATTCTCGTCGATCAACTAAAAAAACTACCTTATCAAATCCCGCACGTGTTGATAAAAATAACGCCGTCTTAAAACTAGTAATTGTTTTCCCAGAACCAGTAGTATGCCAAACGAATCCTCCGTGTGGTATTTTTTCTTCATTGTCCCATCCAAAAGCAGCACCTTCTACTGCTTGTAATGCATAGACCTGATAAGGACGCATTAACATATGTTTTCTATTTTCCTCTTCTTTTGCCTCATCAATTACTAAATAATCTCCAACCATCTGATGTGCCATAGGAATCATTAAAAAATATTCTATAACTTTTCTCCAATCATTTATGGGCTTATTCTTATTATCTGACCAATGAAAAGAAAAAGCAGGATTAAAATCATTAACAGATTTAGGGGTTGCAAAATAACGTGTTTCTATTTCCGTAGTTATAACCATCATCTGTGAAAATGCCATAAAGTTATTGCAATATTCACCATCCCTATAGTACCTAATAAACTGACCATATGCTTCATCTAAAGACTTATCAGTACGTTTTTGCTCAATGTTTATCAATGGTAATCCATTAATTAATAAAACAATATCAAATCTATTATTATTAGGAGTTACTACTTCTCTTGCAATACGGTAACTTGAGTCACCACCTCTAACTTCTGCTTTTTTAAATATAGTTAGGGTAATCTGCTTTCTTGTTATGTTAGGGTTATCATCACGATAAATACCATCAATCTTTCCTTTAGATTCTTCAATAGATAAAATTTTAGCAGCTTCATAACTATTGTTAATTTGATTTACCTTAGCCATTACCTGTTTAAACTCATTATCAGTTAACTCTACCCCTTCAAGTTGATCTGCATTTATGCGATTAAGCTCACTTCGCCAATGATTAATTAAATCAGATACAGTTACCTTTTGCTTATTCCCATTTAGGAAATCTGGAGATTTCCATTTATATTTCTCTAATTCTTTTACAAAGTTCTCCTGAAAAGCTTTTTCAGAAGCATTTTTAGGTGCATTACTCATAAATTCTCCCCCCTTTTATACAAACATTTCATTTAAGTATGCTTTCTTTATATTTTGAAGTTTTTCAAGTTTACGCTGATGAAGGGTGATAAGGTTATCGAGCTGCTTGAAATAAACTCCAATTTTCTGCTGTTCCTCATAAGTAGGCAGTAGTAAATCAAAGTCCGATAGTGCCTCTTTAGTAATGGTTTTTATTGTTCCGCCCGGAGCTTTTCGAGCTTCTTCGATAAATTTTTGCTTAATAACATAAGACCAAAACAGGGTATCTATTTCTGTTTTGTATTTCTCAAAAATCAAGACAGTTCTATCTATAAAAGCTCCATATTGCGTGATTGCAACACGTCCGATACTTCCTTGTAATGTAACCAGAACAGAATTCTCTTCAGCAAACACGCTCATCGGCTGTGCTAATTTGCTGATTTTTTGTTTTGTGTCATCTACTAAATTCATTGCGTCTGTTACATCAGCAACTTGAACGAATGGTTTTGCATCTTCGCCATCATACCATTCGCTTTTTCCATATGGCTGAGGAAAAGAACCACGCCTATATGAAGCCACTTCTCCGAGCTTGCGCTGTTCCCAATCATCAGTAAATCCTGCAAATCTTAGTTTGGGTTTACTCTCGCCTTCAGCAGGAAACATATCTGTAAGATATGCCTTTTTTAATGCTTTCAGCTTATCTAACTTACGCTGATGAAGGGTGATAAGATTGTCAAGTTTGGTGAAATATTCACCTATTTTAGTTTGTTCTGCACCACTTGGAAACATAAAGTGCATATTTTGGAACATGCCATTTGTAATTTGATTAATAGTTGCACCAAGATTCTCCTCTATCTCTTTATAAAAGGATGATGTACTTAATAGTGCATTTGTGAAGTCAGAATTTGTAGAACGCATACCTGTCATAAATGCCCCAATAACAGTATTTTTCATCTCACTTTTGATTTGACCGTGTTTTCCAATCAAAGAACGAGATCCATTTCTAACAACAATAATAATATCTCCTTTATTTACATTGTTTGAATTAACAACTTCTGAATTAACATACACATTATCAGCATCTACTACTTCACCATTCTTTACATTTGAAGATCGAAGAACCAACGTGCCTCCTTCTTTGACTACATCATTTGGCGAATAAGTTAATCCACTATATAATTCAACTTCCTCAGTTAACTTACGCTGTTCCCAAGCATCAGCATTTTGAAACTCTTTAAATCGTCTTTTAGGAACCTTTTTCTCATTTACGCTCATTATTTCACCACCAATTCATTGTTAAGTGCTTGAAATTCATCCATCAAGCTATTTATTTCTGTATCTATATCTGATAGTGTATCTGCGTAACGATCCTGTAACATTTGTAGAATATTTAATTCTGCTTTCAATGGAATTTCTACTAAAGATACCATTTTATCAGCAGTACTTCCAAACCATTTTTTATACATTAACTTATCTATTTCCTCATCTGTTAATACTAAAATACGTTCTGCTACTGCATCCTTAAGATCTTTTTCTTCAGATTTAATTGCTTTAGCAAGAGAAGATTTTTTGCTTATTAATGTTTCAACCTTTTTTAAAAGCTTATATTCATTAGAATCCTTATGCGCTTTCTTCAATTCTGCCTTTAATAACTTATTGTCAAAAGAATCACCAGGTTCATCATCTTCATTCTTTTTTAAAGCATTATATAAAGCATTATTTTCTTCAGTATCTTCAGCTTTTGCAGCTTCTACCAAATCAGCTAATTCTGTCTCTATTTCTTGAATGGAACCTTTTTTCATTTCAATTAATTCTAATTCTTTATGATAAAGCTCATTGGCAATCAAATCATTAGGAATAATAGTTCCAACCCAACCATCTTGTTCTTCTCTTTTATTTTTTCCTGAGCCTTTTGTTATCATGTTAGGTTCACGGGTACGAGCAATCTTATAGAATCCCTCATTGGCAATAAGCTCCGTATCGTGTGTTAATGATTCTCTCCATATTTCTGCAATAATTTGATATCCATCATATACATCAATATACTTATAGTCTGATAAGATTTTCTTTATGCAAACAAGCATTTCTTCCATAAGATTCACAAGATTAGTTGAATCATCAACATTTCTCAAAACATCCCAATATTTATTTATATAATCCTTTGTTTTTGTCCTAAGTTCCTCAGAGATACTAGTAATTCTAATATCAGTTAGAATTTCACTTGTTATTTCACATACTGGTTTTATAAGATCTACATATCCAGGACGAATTGTCTTCATATAACTCTTCAAAACATCTGGAACAAGAGATTGCAACACTTTTAAATCATCAATATTTCTTTGTGGGATTCCACCCAATAAATGAGCATCTACATCATGTGGAATTTCGGTATCAATAGCTTCAACATAACGAGGAATATTCATATTATATTCATTGGCTATTATATCTTTACGTGTAGCTAGATGGCTATATCCTGGTATCACAGACTTCTCCATATAAACATCTACAATTTTAGCAATATCTTTTTCCTGAAGTACATTTTGTTTACCTACTTTAATAAAGTTATTTGATGCATCAATTATAAGTACTGGATCATTAAGGTTACGATTTTTTTTCAATACTATAATTACAACTGGTATTCCTGTGTTAGTAAAGAGATTGCTAGGTAAACCAATAATTGTATCGATGTAATTTTTATCAAGTAACCTTTTACGGATTTCCCCTTCAGAAGATCCTCTAAATAAAACTCCATGAGGTAATACAATGGCCATAGTACCATTAGTTCCTAAATGATATAATCCATGAAGTAAAAATGCAAAATCTCCTTTTGAATCTGGTGGTAATGCACCTGCTAACTGAAAACGTGGATCACTTACCTTTAATCCAGATTTATTCCAATTTTTCGCTGAGTAAGGTGGGTTCATAACAACGGCATCAAATTGAACTGCCTCATTAGGATTTTCAGGATCTTCTGGCCAATCACTTGCAAGAGTATCCCCATTTTTTATTACCATCTTTTCAGGACGCACTCCATGAAGAAGAAGATTCATACGTGTTAAATTATAAGTTGCCGTATTTTTTTCTTGGCCATAGTATGTTAAATCCCTTTGAAGATCTTTATCTAAGTGCTTTTTTACAGTTAAAAGCAATGAACCAGATCCAACTGTTGGATCATATATTGATTGAATTTTTGATGATTTTGCAACTATCTGAGCCATAACTTCACTAACTTGATGTGGTGTATAGAATTCACCAGCCTTTTTTCCTGATTCCATGGCAAATTGCCCAATTAGATATTCATAAGCATCTCCAAGAACATCACCTTTTTGTAGCGCTACCATGTTAAGATCAGCAAATAGTAGTATCAATGCTTTAATATTTTTGCTTCTTTCATTTAAATTGCTGCCTAATGCTGTATCTGTCAAATCAAGCGTAGAACTAGAGAATAATCCCTTAAAATCACTTGCAACACCTGATATAGATATTGTTCTTTCAAAACTATTAAGACTATCTGTAACTTTTTGAACTTCAAAATTACCTGAGTTAATATCATTAATCCAAGTTTGATAAAGATATTCAGGTGCAACATAATATCCTAAAACTCGTTGAATCATTTCTTCAACTTCTTCTCCCAATTTAGCCTTTGCATTAGTATACTCTTCTACTAATTTATTTTCTGCTAATTGACCTACCACAGCAGTTATTTTAAAAGTTTCCAGTGTTTTATCACTTAGAAATTTATAGAACATTAAACCAAGCATATAGTCCTTATAACGGCTTGCATCCATGGAGCCTCTTAATTCATTTGCTCCATCCCATAATCTTCTTTTTATTTCTTCTGATGTAATCATTATTCCCCCTCCAGTTATTAGATAAATATTAACTTTTATCGTCCCTACTAAATTCTAAATGTTAAATTCAACATATCACTTAATCATTTTTTATTTTTCATATATCAAGGTTGCTTTCTTTATTCTTACTTAATATTCCATTGTAGAATCTTAAGTTTTATTACAACATCTTTTGAATATCTAGTTCAATACTAGGTACTTTAAACTTTTATGATTCCTCATAAATTAGTATTATAAGAAGTTTTTAGACATAATTATATATTTTAACTTATATACATAATTATACATGTTTTTTATTGTAATGAATATATTCCATGTAAACTAAATTTTTGTTTTAAAATGTATACTTTTATGAACTAGCAAAAATATATCGAAATTTAGCACATTATTGTATACATATATACTTTACGAACGTTCGTATAAAAGTCTTTATATTTATGTCCATTTTTGCTACAATATTAGTATCAAAAATGAAATTATGAGGTATTTTAACAATGGCAACTTATGGATATCACAGAACAAGTACAACAGAGCAACATTTAGACAGGGGAATTAAGGAAATAACAGATTTTTGTAATTCTCACAATATAGATTTAGAAAAAATCTATACAGATCAGAATACTGGTAAAAATTTTAATAGGCCAAGATACACAGTATTAAGAGATGACATTTTAAGAAAAGGTGATACTTTAATCATTACTGAATTAGATAGACTAGGAAGAAATAAAAAAGATACACTAAAAGAGCTACAGTTCTTTAAAGAAAAAGAAATTAGAGTTATGATCCTGGAACTTCCTACAACACTACAAGATTTGTCTAAATTAAATAACTCTATGGCAGAAATGATTATGGAAACTATAAATAATATGCTTATTGAACTTTATGCAACAATGGCACAAGCAGAAGTAGAAAAGAAAGAAAAAAGACAAAGGGAAGGAATTGAAGCAATGAAAGCACGAGGGGAATGGGATAGATATGGTAGACCTAGAATAAAACTTCCAGAAAACTTTGATGAAGTTGTAGGGAGATGGAAAGCTGGTGAAATAACAGCAGTTAAGGCTATGGAGCTTACGGGATTGAAGAAGACTACTTTTTACAAATATACAAAATAGTCTTTAAGTATTATTTCAAGATACTTAAAATAAGAATAAATCAAGAAAAGAGGTTTTCAAAAAGATAACACATATATTTACATTTAATACAAAAATATCTTGAAAAAATAAAAAAAGTAATTATAATATAAATATACAAAAAAAAACAAAAAATTTAATTGTGGGTTATTAAATACTAGGAGGGAATTAGTATGAAAAGAACAAAGAAATATGACAAACCAATTATCAAATTTATTGCATGTTGGGGAAAATGTCATCAAGTAATAGCATAAAAAATGATTCAAAAAAATTATATTAAAGAAGTTATTCTTTAATATAATTTTTTTTTAGTAGGAGGAATGTTATGAAAAAATGTAGGTTACCGTTATATGCAGATTTTTTAATTACACCTTTTTGCAATTTAGAATGCTCTTTTTGTTCAGCTGCAGCAACAAAAAACAAATTATCCAAAATTAAAGTACTGACATTAGATGAAATAGATAATATATTTAATCAATTAGATGAATTAGAAGTTTTAAAAATAAGTCTAGAAGGTGGAGAGCCATTTTGTAGAGATGATATCATTGAAATTATGCACTTAGCTGATAAGCATGATTTCAATTATTATATAAATACAAATGGAACATTAATTGATGAAAAAAAGCAAAAGAAATTAGTAAAACAAATGTAGATAAGATATGCATAAGTATCGATGGACCTAATGCAGAAGTTCATGATAGAAGTAGAGGTGTAAAGGGAACTTTTAAGAAAGTTAATAATGCTATTAAGTATTTAAAAAAATATGGGGTAGCTATTGATGGAATTATTACTTTGTCAAAAATAAATAAAGACTATATTATAGAAACTCTAGAATATCTAAAATCATTAGAAATTTATAATGTAGCTATTATGTTGCTTGCTAGTGTAGGAAATGCTGATGATAATTATGATAATACATATTTATCATTTGATGAGTTGTGTGAAGTTATAAAAGAATTAACATTAATGAAAGTAGAAGGTAAGATGCCAGTTAGTTTAGATATAGTTTCAACTGGAGAAAGCTTATGTCCATGGGAAATTTATTTACCATTAAAACATTTAGGTATGGAAAAATATATAACTGAATGGAAATCAGAAAAATTTGATACTACATTAGAAGATGATGAATTTGGATGTACTGCTGGCAAGGATAGTTTATGTATAGATGGATATGGAAATGTATTTGGATGTAGTCTTATGGTTTCAATGCATGAATTAATAGCAGGTAATACAAAAAGAGAGAGTCTTGTTGATATATGGAATAATTCTCATATATTTAACGAAATGAGACGAAATAAACTTTGTTCTGTAGAAGGGCCTTGCAGTAACTGTAATTTATTACATTCATGTAAGTCTGGATGTAGAGCATGTGCATATGCAAGAACTAAAAAATTAAATGGTTCGGATATGAGATGTCCATTAAGTAATAGTTAAGTAGGAGGTTTTAATATGAAAGTAAAGATGAATAATTTTAAGGTACCAGTTATATTGAGAATTGATGAAGAAAGACAAGGAGTTATGTATATTGATGAAAGAGGGATGTTCAATGTAAATGAGATAGGTGTAGAAATTTTACTTGGTCTTAATGAAAATAAATCTTTAGAGAGTATATATCATGAATTAAAAGTCGAATATGATATAGAAAGTAAAATATTAAAAAACGATATTAATGAGTTTATAAAGCAATTAGTAGATTTAGAACTAATTAATGAGAAAAGGTGATTTTAATGAAAAAATTTAAATATAAAAATCAATTAAAAGAAATTAATTTGATAGCTATTCCTATTTTTAGTACATACTTATTAGAATTACTTTTTACAGTTATAGATCAAGCTATAATTGGACATACATCTGTTGAAGGATTTGCTGCTGTAGGAATTGTAGCTTCACTTATATATGGCATAACAGGTGCTTTAGGAATGATTAGTGGTGCCTTTAATATATTGTTTGCAAAAAGTATAGGCGGAAAAAACATCGAAAAACAAAAAAGATTATTTGGAACAGCTATTACATTTTCACTACTATTAGGAGTATTGATTGAAATAGTTACTTTATGTTTTGGAAAAAAGTTTTTAATACATTTCTATACTTTATCGTAAGCGTCAAAAATTAAGTACCTAGATACTAAAATCTCCAATTGATAAAATTAAGAAAATGATATTTTATCAGGAGGTTAGGTATGTATAAAAAATTAAGTAATGATGAATGGAGAGAATATATAAATCGTTATTATGCTAGTGATGAAAATTTAACTGTAAAAGATTATTGTGAAGAAAAT
>NZ_JAHLOD010000064.1 GCF_018917145.1 Clostridium bornimense | reverse complement strand
TGGGTCGCATATTATAACTTTCTAAGACCTCATCCATATAACTATTGGAAACCACTTAATGAACTTGAAGCTCTTGATGGTATCGATAATATGCCTGCCAAATGGCAAATATTAATCAGGTTAGGACAGCAAGCTATTTTAGATATCCAAGAAAAAAATGCTTCCTAACGGATTATATAACCAAATATAAATTTTTTTGCCTTCATTAAAGGTCTTTTTGTCATGCTCAAATTTAAATTATTTCTGTAATTTACTACTTTAAATTTTCAAAAAGATAGTGTTTTTTGTTATATTATTTTTTCATAGCAAACTTTACACTATCTTTCTTTTTTATAGATATATTAACATTTTTAAATCAATATCCAAATATATATTTAATTCCTCCGTAATATCATATAGCAACCTAACAGAATAATCATCAAGTATAATATTTTCAAAGGAAGTTGATAATTCTAATTGATAAATGTTTTTAATTATGAACTTATTATGTAAAAAAGAGAGGAGTCAACTATTTTTGAATCATCTCTTTTTTACATAATATTACTGTGCCCAAAAATAATTAAATAAAATGAATTATATAATCTGTTATTTGTAGTTCTTGATGATTTTCATCGGTTAATACCTTGTCCCAATAATAAATTCTATTCATTGACATAGTACTCCTTAATATCTTATTTTAATAAAGTTCAAACTATATATAATTTAAATTATGTTTTCATAAGTTCCTTATTTACTTTTGAAACATAATCATATAATTCACCAGAAGTAATACACTTATCCTTGCCGGAACTATTTTTTATGACTATTGTTTCAATTGTATCATTAAAACCAATTGTTACCCAATACCTAACGCCATCAATTACTTTTTCCCAAGTACTATTAATAAATTTCCCTTTATCATTTCTTACTTCTGCTGTTACTACTTTCCATTCATTTATGTTAAATTGTTTTAATTCATTAATGACTTTTGCGTTTATATTTCTTTCTTGCAATCTTGCTTTAAAATGGTTAGAATTCATTTTTAACTCTGTTACATCTTTCATAATAAATGATACTCTTTCAAATAAACTAATTGGTCCATATTCTATGTGAAACCTACTTTTGCTAAACTTCATATCTTCTCCTTTATCCATATTTGTAGTACAAGTATTACACACTAGATATAAATTTAGTGCAAATCTGAGTAATCTGCTCTTAGATATATTTTGTAATGATTAGCATACTTTTTCTTCAACTTGATCTAATGCATTCCCAATAGAGACGCATAATAATTCAAAAGAATCACGAATGTCTATTGAACTCCCAATGCTTTAAACACTGCATCTTCCGCTCCGCTATAGAACATTATTTGGAATTTAGCAAATAGCTCTGGTGGAACGCAAGGTATATCTACTGCATTTAGCATCGGTAATAGTAGTTTTTTAGCGCCTGTATCAAAGCAAACTTGTAAAGTGTTAGCTAAATCTTCTACTTTATTAATAGTTCCTCCGATACTTACAGAACCTAATATAGCTAGTTGACTTTGAACTGGTTTATTTAATGCCGCTGAACACATTGCTATTAATGCTGCTAAGGATAAACTAGAGGTCATTCCTACCCCCGTTACATCTTGTACATGCATTAAGTAGTCTTTAGTTGTCGTTGATATTGAAGCACTGATATTTCTACTATTTGCCTTAAAGTATCTAAAGGCAGTTTCTATACTTTCCTTTGCATCTCTATCATAGCCTATACCTGTCTTTTCAAATTTACCACTACCTGGAACAACTTCCACT
The DNA here is from genome assembly GCF_018917145.1 of Clostridium bornimense. Lineage (GTDB taxonomy): Bacteria > Bacillota > Clostridia > Clostridiales > Clostridiaceae > Clostridium_AN > Clostridium_AN bornimense_A. The sequence goes on along the minus strand of NZ_JAHLOD010000064.1, from coordinate 13,100 downwards.
TCAAGTTTATAAACTCCAATCATACCAGAATCACCATGGCCAATAGTATAAATATGTCCCGATTTAGAAGCTCCTTCTGGTATTAAAGATGCAGATCCTTGTTCTGGAACAGAAATAAATTCTTCTTCCATAGTTTCATTATCAATATAAGAAAAATGAACATCATAGAATTCCATTCCACCAATTTTCTTTAATTGTTCTTTTACTCTTCTACGACCAACTAAGGCATATCTTAATATTTCTTCTATATCATCTTTAGTAAATTCTCCATCTGGATATAGAAGTTTAACAAATCCAGATACAGTTTTCCTTACAGCTATTACATCTCTTTGATTTAAGTTGTTACCTAGCTTAAAGAATTTATCAATAGCATCACCAAATGTGGTTTTTCTCATAGCTCTCAAATACTCAGCTAGATAATCTGTAATAAATCCAAAGCTATTAGTGATAAACTCTGGACGCATTTTTGGTACTTCCCAACCTGGTAGATAGTAGTGCATTCTATCAAAGAAGGCAGTATCATAAGCCATAGCTTCTGGAAATGGATCAAACAAATGGGATGTTTTTAATAGTACATCAACACTTTGATTGATATTACCTACAAAAACCATAGAAGCAGATGCAGATTTTTCCTCTTTTCCTCTGGCAAAAGACCCTGATGCCATATAATCTTTCATTATTTGTATACCATCTTTATCTTTAAAGGTAATGCCAGAAACTTCATCAAAAGCTACTGTATCCCACATACCTACTAAGCCTATTTTTCTTTGTGACATATTGTAGAAGAGGTTTGCCACAGTAGTTTGACCACCAGATACTAAAATAGAATTTGGTGATATTTCTTTATATAGATGTGATTTTCCTGTTCCTCTTGGTCCAAGCTCACACATATTATAGTTGTTTTCACATAAAGGAACCATTCTAAGAAGCATATGCCATTTTACGTTGTATTCAAGCTGAGTTGGTTCCATACCTATACTTCTAATTAATATATCTATCCATTCTTCTTTATTAAATTGTTTTCTGCCTTCTATTAATTCCTTCATATCCATATTAGGCATTTGAATTGGTGTTACAGAATCAATAGAAAATGGATTTTGATTTCTTGCTCCTTCCTCATAATAATATTGAATTTTTACTATACACCAAATGCCACCACCTAGAAGCTTTTCAAAATTTTTCACATAACTAGCATCAATCTCCACATCTTTGAGACCTAGATTTGAGAACTCGGCTACATAGACATCTTTCTTTTCATTTAACTTAACAGTTAATTTATCTATAACAGTATATCTTGTCATTTCTCTTATCTTAGATTTTATTTTTTCAGCCTCATCTGGTCTTACAAAGTTATCAGCTAAAATATTTTTTACTCTTTCTACACCTTCATTAATACTATCCTCGTCATCGGTAGCACAGTACATACCTAGAAGATATTCCAATACATAGATAGGTACATTAGCACCTTGCTTTAATTTTTGTGTTAAATCTTTTCTAACTACTTTACCAGCAAAATGCTGATTTAGTTTCATAGATAATTCATCCATAATTTACACCTCAATTTTACCCTTTAATTACATAATATAGTATACCAAAATTTGTATAAGAAAAGAGTATTTACTTAAATTATAAATACTCTTTTAGAAATTTAAAAACCAAAGTTATCAACTATTGCTATATCAATATTAAATGGAACTCTTTCATAGTAACCATTTAAATCTTCATCATCTTGAAGTACTAAGAAATATTGCTTAGTCTTATCATATGCCATACTCTTAAGTATAAATTTTTCCTTGTAGGTTCTTTCAACAGGATTTTCTGATTTAGAGTCTCCAATTATTATATTCTCATTAGAAATTCTATTTTTTTCTTCATCTTCAAAATAACATCTAATCCTTTGAGAAATAACCTTATCTTGAATCTTTTCGTCTTGAAAGAATTCTAGATATGTTATTATATTAGTTATTTTTCTAGTAATGCTAGTTAAAGAAACCTTTACTTTTCTAATACTATTAACAGAAGATGAGCTTCTATCATTCTTGAACCTAATAATTGGTATAATTATTTCTTGTGGCATTGCTCCACCATGGACATAATTAGCACCAGCGCCTTGAACTTTGAATCTGGATGTTCCTTTTGGTGTAATAACATATTTATTAGATTTATCCCCTAATAAGTAATCCATACTAAAGGAAATAGTTCCTTCTACCTCCTCTTTATTTGATGTTAATAAGAACCTTCTATTAACTTCACCATCTTCAAGTTTTACGCCAGATAACTTATTACTTTCTTCCATAGCACTTCTTCTATAAAGATACCCATGGTCTGATGTAATTAAAATGCTGGCTGCACTTACTCTATTAACTAATTTATTTACTAGTAAGATTATTTCCTTAAAGGCATCATCAGTAGCTTTGAATACTTCTCGTTCTGTGCTAGAATGATCACCTCTAGCATCTATTGAATTATGATAAATATATACTACTTCTAAACCGGCAACGGCTTTTCGTATTTCACTATCCTTCATATCCATAATAGCATCATAGGTAATGGCCAATGACTTTTCATTTTCTAATTTTAATATAGTATTTCTATTCTCTGTACCACTACTATTTATACCATTAACTAATACATCATAATTATCATTAATTTCAATTGAATGGTTAGGTAATAAAGAAGCTATACCTAACTTTGTATAAGAAGGCAATACTCCTTCCATGTAGTCTAATTCACATTTACCTTTTCTTTCGTTAATAAGTAATGTATTTAATTCTTCAGCACTTTCATATCTTAAGCCGTCAGATATTATTACAAAAACTCTTTCCTTACCTTTAAACTTAATGTTTTCTCTGTAGAATTTATCTTGGTACTTTAACCCATCTATTCTCCAAGAAGCTTGTTTTGATATTGATTCATTCCATTTAATAGATAACTCTTGAAGATACCAATTATTATATACATTTTCAACAGTATCTTTTAAAACACGTATAGCTTCTTTTAGAATACAGTTATCGTAATGATAGTAGAATTTTCTATAAGCTTTATCAATATAATAATAATCTTTTGTATATGCTTTAACTATGTTATAAGCAGTATCACCCTTAATAATTGATGATAATTGTTTCTTTTTATTTAAAAGATTAATAGCCCATTTCAAAGCATTATATTCGCTAATATACTTTTTATAATAATGTAGTGTTCTACGGGATGATAATGAACTTAAGTATTTATCATATTCTTCAACACCATCTTTTATAAGGCTTGTAATTCTTGATATTATTAACTTATCTATAATTTCAAATTCATCACAGTGAATAAATTCATCTGAATCATGCTTTTCTAATAGTTGCTCTATTTTAAGTTTATCTGCAACTAATTGTTGCATCTTTTCATAAGTATCACTGTCCTTGGAATTATTAATAAAATGATTTATAAAAACAATGCAATTAGTTAATTTTGAAGAAATAAATGGTGTATATTGTTTTGGAAGAGAGAATTTAATAGTATCTGTAATGTTGGTTACTAGAAGCATAGCCATAAATCTTTCAAGACTTCTTTCTTCAAAAGTATAACCATAATATTTTTCTAGTAAACTCCAAAGGTCATCTACCCTACCAAACTTTTCAATATCATAATATAACTTATGATCACCTTGTAAATAATCTTTAATAAGAGATTTTACTATTTCCTCCATATCCATTATCTTGACCTTAGTTAAAACAGCAAGGATACCTATATGAAGTTTTTCTCTTGTGTACTCATTAATATTTAAGTTCTTAAAGTTATTGAATCTTTCTTTGTTCTTAAAGAAAGTATTGTAAAGCTGAAACTCTTCTTTTAAAGAAGAATCTGCAACTTTTAACTCTCTCATTATTACCGTTGATCTGTCAGTAGAGAACTCTTCACTATAACAGAAAATATCATATAACCAATCCTCTTGTGGAATTGGTTTTTTCATATTAGAGTAAACTAGAATATTACTAAATGTATCTTCTTTTTCTATATGGTATTTTGCCCAAAAGGCATTGTTTTCTGTTAACTTAATTACTTTCACATTATCTATATCAAAACTATCTATTTCCTCAATAAAATCTTCATCTTCGTCATACCAAAATATAATATGACGAGTTTTTCCATCATTTAAAGGTTTGGAAAATAATTCTTTAAGGAAGTTCCTTATTTCTTTTAAGTTCATTTAATCACCTCTGATCTTCTAACTTATTTAGCTATAAGCATAAAGTTATTAACTATATTTTAGCAAATAAGTTCATAGAAACCTCTTTTCCCTTAGAATTAATTACCTTAATTCCTTGGAATTTAGCATAATTAATCTTTACTCCGTCATCTAAATCAATTACTATCTTCTCATTAGCTAAATATGACACTACCTTATCATATTCTTTACACTCTTCTATTTGTTTAGTTATTCGATCAATTTTCTTCTTAGCAACAGCTCTATCCTTATAAGAATATTCATCTGAATCTACAACTAATAGAAGTCTATTAATCTCTGCTTCATATTTTCTTTGTAATGGATGAAGATAATCTGTTCTAACCTTAGCAACGGTTTGTTCATCATATCTATGCATATAAACTAAACACTTAAATCCATCATTTTTTCCTGAGTCAAACATCCAGTAAATAGGTCTCTTTTGATAAACTTTTAAGTGATCTTTATAGAAATCTTTAATAAAGTATCTTCTAATTGCCTGTCTTGAAGTTTCAGCTGGTTTTCTTCCTATAGAATCAGAAACAAAGTCTAAATTTTCTTCTATAGTTTCTTCACCATAAACAATTTTTACAAACTCTATAAATTTAGAAACTATGTCGTCTTCAAAATATTCATACTCTGTAATAGGAATAATGTTTTTTCTATCAGGAACAAATCTAGAAGGAATCCAAGTATCACTTAGAATATTACCATCTTCATCTTTTTCTATTTTTCTAACTTTATCATTTTCAAAATTCCACTTGTCATTAAAATCTCCACCTGCATAAATAAGACCTTCTGAATCTATAGAATATCTACCAAACATACAACCAACAGCATAAGAAATAAATGATTTAATATCCCTTTCCCTATCTGCTTTTCTAATTGTAATATCCTTATCATCAACTTCTGGAGGTAATTCATCTTGAAGTCCATAAATATCAATAAATATTCTATTTAATTCTTCTTCATTATATTTTAATTGATTAAAGTTCTCTTCACATTCAGTTTTCCATATTAAAAATACATTTTGAAGCTTATAAGTCTTACCTTTATCTGTTAACTTTAATAATGGATGAACTTTAAAATCCCAGGATACATCAAACGAATCCCAAGAATCCTTTGCAATTTTTATTGCTAAATTCACTAGGTCTACTATTTTTTTTTCTGGCTTCATTGGTATCGGAATTGATGCAATGTTTCCTACTTCATAATTTAATGTAGGACTTAAAAAAGATAATATTTTATTAATTACTTTTGAATTTAACAAACCTAAGAAATATTCAATATTATCTTCCATAAATATAGAACAACCAGCAACATCAAATATAAACCCATTTGGAATAAATCTTACTGAAAAACCGCCTATATTAACTTTAGACCATGTTAAACACTGACTAAAATAGAATTGTGTATTTTGTGGTCTAGACTTTAATTTTCCTTCTTCATTCTTAAAATTCTTAATTTCATATCCATTATTTTCCCACATTACAATATAATAGTTATTACCATACCACTTTCTAAATTCTCCACCTTTGTTATAAGGAACCCATTTAAACATAGAATTAGTTAATTCATCACCATTGTGTGCATTCAATTTAATTTTACTAAAGTCGACTTCACTCCAAAATCTTAAAAATCTATCATTTTCACCAGTTGCTAAACCTTGTTTGGGTGATGCATAATCTATAAGTTTCTTATTGTTCTTAAATATTTCAATAAATTTATTACTTATCCAATATGCAACAACGTTAAAAGGTAAATTTATATAATTATTTAATTTTACTCTATATATTTTATCTATTTGAAAAAATATATTTTCTTTTGTTTGCTCTGATCCTCCTTTAGTTAAATCTATATAACTAGCAATATATTCGTTATTATTTTTATTTCTAAAAACAAATGTTGTAGTTTGAACTACTTCTCCTCCAATTTCATCAAATGATCTTGTGCCCAAATGCAACATATTAACAGTTTCTAGGTTAGTATTTATATATTGTCTAAATTTCTCAAATGTAACTAAGAACATCCAAGAATGTTGATTAATCATACTACAATAACTTTGCCTTTTAGTATAATTTATTGTTCGTTCCATAAAAACAGCATATAAATCTTGTTTTGTATTAATATATTTGGAATCTATATATTTAGTAAGTTTAATATTCATACCTTTTCTACCTAAGTAAGGTGGATTAGTAGTGCATATTTCGTACTTTTTACTCATTATTTCAGTCTGCTTAATTATCATAGGAAATTTATCTAAAAGTATTTTTCTATACTCACCAAACATAAAATTATCATTTTCTATTTCTTTTAATCGTTTTTTTAATGCTTCAAAATTAACTTTTTCGACTTCTAGTATAGAACCATACTCCTTAGCATCAGTAAATACATCAACTAAATACTTAACATCATTCATCAATTCTTCATTGCTATTGGCAAAATACTCTGTTACTTCCTCACTAATTTCATTACTTTCTTGTATTGAGCACAAATTCAATTCTAAATCTTCAGGTTCTATCTCTCTAAACAATCTTCTATTATAATGTCTAGCCTTCATTATTAATGCAAAAGATGCTAATTGTGCTGCTCTATCATCTATATCTAATCCATATAGATTATTCTGTAATATTAACTTAGGTATTTCTCTTTCACTATATCCTGCACTTTTGTATATTTCATAAAGAACATCAAAGGCATAAACTAAGATATGACCACTACCCATACATGGATCTAAAACTTTTATATCTTCTGGTCTCAGTTTAGAATGTTCTTCTCTTATTTTCTTTAATTCCTTTTCTACTTCTGGTTCTTGCTCTGCTTCTTCTAGGTAATATTTCCACTGCCTTTGTAACTCTTCATTAGGATGCCCTTCTAACCATAGTCTTCCTAGTGAGTTTTCTACCATATATTTAACTATCCACTTAGGAGTAAATAATTGAGTTGCTGCTGGAATGTTCTCTTTTGTTATTTTTACATTCTTCTTTAATGCTGCAAATACTTCACCTTTCTTTTCTGAAATATAGTATTGATACATCCACCCTATTATTTCTACTTCTTCAAGCCAGTCTGATTCCTCTATATCTACAACCATTTTCCTTATAACAGAGTCTTCTTCTAATAGGTTATCCGGCAATAAAAGTTCTGTATAATCACTTATTTTCTCAAACATTTGAGGTATTATTTTACCTAACTCATTACATTGCTTAACTAGAATATTCCTATATGCTTTTTCTCTATCTGAAGTATCACCTGTATCTAGAAGTTTATATATTTCATCAACTTTTAACCCTAATTCATCTATAATCTCTGATACCTTACTTAATACATCTGGTTCAGTTTTTTCTTCAACAGATGATGAGAGTATTCTAATTCCTGATGGAAGATAATCATTTACTTCCATATATCTAAGGGCCATAAATCTATTGAACCAAGTATAAGCTACTTCTTCCATAACTTGATTAAAGCCTTTTCCTCTTATTTCATTTACAAGTATATCTCTATCAGTTTTGGAAAGAGGAATTATATCCTCTTTCCCTTCTAACTTAAATCCACCTTGAACAGCAGTCGCTTCTATTATTTTATTATCATATATACCGATTCTATTTGCCTTATCGATAACAGAAGAAATTAGATTTCTTCTAGCCCATATAGCAAAAGACTTTATTTTATTTTTATCCATTTATCTACCCACCTTATTCTTAGTAGGTAGTGAAAAGTTTAAGTAGTCAGTTTACTTTAATGTTCTTTTTAGTCCATTAATCATTTTTAAATTTTAACACATAAAGCTAGAATTTTGTTTATATCATTATAGCAATTAATCAGTATAATTTAAAACATTCATTACATCACCTAAGTACCAATTTTAGACCATACTAAAAAAACTAAACATACCACTAACTATCTACTACCTACTGTCCCCTACACCAAATTAATAATAGTATCCTTATCTAATTCTTCTTTTAGCTTTATTCTTAATGCCTCTACCACAGCATGTATATCTTCATGATTCTTAATTACCTTTTGTCCTTTAACTAATTCTCTCATACTTAAAGTCTTAGTTTTTATTACAACTTTTGCTTGTTCTTTTATTGGTTCAGCTATATAAGTTGTATCGCTATCTTTTTCTACTAATGATTCTTTTAATTTACTTACTTCTTTACTTTCTTCAGTTCTTTTTCTTGTTTCATTTTCCGCTACTATTTGCTTTATATATCTAACCTTTAATTTTTCAGCAAGTTCTGACATAGAAGCTAACACAGAGAAACTGTTGGCTGCTTCTGTTCTTTTTATTAGGTTATCAAAATCCTCATTTACTTTTGATATGAACATATCTTTTAAATTATACTGTTCTAAACTTTCTATAACTTCATCATTACAAGTATTTATATATTTCAGAATTGGTTTACTTTCCTCTTCTAATAGACTAAGTATTTTATCATTATATGTTTCTATAAGTAATGGAATAGTTGGAATCTTGCTATATGGACTTTCCATTTTTACTATAGACTTTATTTCCCCAATAATATTCTTTAATTCATCACTTAAAATGAACTCTTTATTCTCTTCATAGTTATTAATCTTTTCTATAGCGTTATCAAAAATTACCCTTTGTTCTCCTTTGGTAGATTTATCTATGTTTCCATTATCTTTTTTATAGAAGAATCCTTTGATATTATCAATTTCCTCTACATAATCTAAAAATCTATCTTCATAATCATAAGTAGTTTTGAAGAATTCTAAAGTGTCTCGTATTTCAATAATTTCTTTGAAAAGTTTTTTACCTTCTTTTAATGTTTTTTCTCCTGGATAAAAGCTGATTATATCAAAATTTGCAAGGATTAAGTTTATATTATTTAATTCGATTTTACATTGTTCTATAAAGAATGTCATCAAACTATCTTCATCACTAGGCATACTAGAAAAACCGAATAAGTCTGTAGTAATATCCTTTAAGGCTTCAATATATTTTGTAGCTACCTTTTCTCTAGTTTTTATAATAACTCTGTCTATGTAATCACGCTTTGTAACATAGTTAACTATTTCTCTACTATTTGGAGCTAGTACCTCATTGTTTAATACTACCTTGATATCTTGCTTTTTAAATAAAGTTATTAGTATACCTTGAATATCAATTTCTTTCCATCCGTATGGAGCAGTGGAAAATTTACTTAATAAAGTTTTTACTGTTACTTGTAGGTTTCTCGATGTACTAGTTTCTATATGATTTTGTATATCAGTTATCGCTAAATGATTAGGATCATTAATTGAAATTTGGTTTAATTTTGCGTCTATAATATCAAATAAGTCCTTAATATTATCTTTAAATTCCTTTATATAATTTAACTTGCTGTATTTATAATTTATTAGGTTTTTTAATCCTTCATTGATTCTTTCTACACCACTTTTTTCTTTTATGTCTAAGATCTTTCCATTAACATAGATTTCAGAGCTACGTAGAGCTTCTTCAATTAAAAATCTAGCTCTTTTTAGTCTTTCTTTTCTTTCGTTACTTTTCTTGATTTTTATATCTTCAATAGCTATAGTAGATTTACTACCGCCTTTAAGTCTTAAATATGCATCTATTTTTAGTACATTTTCTATTTCTTCAAGGTAATTTACATCTCTAGCTATACTAACTAATACATTGTTTTCTCTTACAGATACTTGTTTTAATTCACTTTCAGAGGTACCACCTACTAAATCAAAGTTAGCTGTTATTATCCTTACTCCTATTTCATTGTTTTGAGGGCCTCTAGTTCTATCATCAACTATTTTATTAAAAGAGAATATATACTTTTTGGAATAACTATATTTTGATTCACCATAGATATCATCAAATATAATTTCTGATACCTTTTGAATTATTTCACCATTATCAATAGCCATATTCTTTATTTCTTTATTAACATCTTGCTCATCGTTAGTAAGGAAAATAAATTCATCACCATTCTTTTGAACTAAAGTCTCTCTTATTAATTTCTTCAAAGATTCATTAACTTTATCCTTTAATTCCTTTTGAGATGCATCTATATTATCTACTAGTAAAGTTGCTAAGTTATTAATATTAGTTTTTATCTCTTTTACATACTTAATTAAAAATAGTAGCTTTAATACTTCTACATCAAATTCATCAAGTTTTTCATTTTTCTCTGCATTAATAATTACTGATCTTATAGATGAATCTAAAAATGTTTCAATAGTTTCATAGAAAGCTGAAAATGGCACTAATAGACTAGAGTCGCTCTCCATATATTTTATTGCGACTTGTTGATATGCACCAAGGAGAGATCTTTCACCTTTAGATAAACTTTTTCCTGATGCACCATGTTCTCTTACACCATTAAAGGCAGATTGTAATAAGTTAAATTGATAAGGTATAAATGGATATACCGCTGCAAAATCCTCATCATTTTTATATAACTTCATTTCAGCGTTATTATCAAATGTAAGAAGATTTTTTATTATAGATTCTTTTTCTTGATACAAAGCTTTAAGATGACTAGTTGCCCCATCTGTTTTTCTAAGAATACGTTTCTTAATTACTTCATCAACATTGGCAGAGGAAAGTGATAGTCTTGTATTAAATCTACCTTGAATTTTTGAAAAGTCATTTCCTCTAACTTTAGTAAATTCGTCTAATCCCTCTTGTGATGTAACTATAACCCAACATTTACCTGAACATTTTGTCCCTAAATCCTCTACAACAGTTTGAAGATTTAGCATTAATTGAGTATTATCACCGATATATTGTCCAATTTCATCTACTAAGAATACAACATGATGATTGTTTCCTTTTGATTCACAGTATTCCTTAACCTTTGTAGTGAATTTATCAATACTTAATGAATAATTATCTTGGCATTTTTCATACCAGCTCTTAGCTGCTTCTTCACTCATTTTTGTTGTTTTAGCTAATGCTTCTATAATAGAGTCTTCCTCATAGTAAAAATCTTCTCTAGCATCTATCCAAGTAGTACCTGAAATTTCTTCAAAGGAAGTTTTAAAAGATTCATAAGTTCCTTCCTTCACCATCTGTCTCTCTAAATCTGCAATCCAAGGCATACTACCACAAAATCCTTGCATTTCATTAAAGACTTTATTGAAAACATTAACAATTGCGTCTTTATTTGACTTAGAGTCAGAATCTGATTTTGAATCTATATTAAATAAAATAACATCAGTAGAAACATCACCAGCTTGCTTCATATTTGCTAAGATAAAACTATCAAGACCTTTATCATCAAAATAGCTAATAGAATTTTTACCATCAATGATTCTATTTTCAAGAAGGTAAGATAATATCTTTAAGAAATGGGATTTACCACTTCCAAAGAAGCCTGAAATCCAAACACCATTTTTGTCAGTATCACCAATAATACCAGCTTTATAAGCTTCAAAAAATCTATCTATATAAGTATTTAACTCTCCAGTTATAACATACTCATCTAATTCTTGTTTTATATTTGCATCATCATTTTGACCAACTTTTATTACACCCTTTATATCTCTGTCTATATCCTTATAAAACATTGACTTTAATTTAAAATCCATTATAAACTCCCACCCTTAATATTAATATTTATATACTAGAGGAAATGCTCTATAGTAATTATCATCTTTAAAAAGATTAAATAACATTAAAGTTCCACCATCATAATCTCCAGGGAAAAACATAACCAAAGGTTGCTTTTCTACAATTCTGTGAAGATTATTTAAGATTGTATGTGATCTAATTATAGGCCATGCCTTCCCAATACCAGTTAGAAAAACAATATCAGTACCTTCAAGTCTTTGTTCGATATATTTAACTACTAGGTCATTATCTAACGTTAGTCTTAATGTCTTTTTTGTAGCAGTAAAAACTTGTTCACTACCCTTTTTTTCTTCTATGTGAAAATTCTTTTGTAAATATCCTTTTGAATCTAATATTTCTAAGATTACTTCATATAAATCAAATTCAATAATATTTAAGTTATAGGATTTCTTAGCTTTTTCTTTAATAAACCTTACTCTATCTCGAATTAATAATTCATACTGGGGATTATAATCAAAAATATAAAATCCCACTTCATTTCCTAATCCTTTATTCTTTCTAAAATTATCATCTGTAATTTTAGGTAATATCTCATCAATTCTATGATATATGTCCTTCATTCCCTCACCACCTATTAACCTATACCCAAAATAGCATTAATATAGATACTATCTCCTATGCTATATAAATAATTAATAATATCACTATCGATGATAGGTACTTGTATTTCTCTATCACCTTTTGAATTTTTAATAAGACCACTTTCATAAAGTATTCTTATGTAAACTTGCTTAAGTTTCATAAAAGTATACTCTGTCCAATCGGCTACTCTTTCACTTTGTTCTCTTTTATTTTGGAAAAACACATAAAAATCTTTATCTCTAATAAATAGATCCTTCAAGATTATCTTTTCTTTGTATACCTCATTGATGAATTCAAAAAATAAACGATCACTTTTTATAATCATATATAATACCAGTACTTTGGCAGTATCTATATTACTATTGCGAATTTTATCTATAATAAAACTATCGATAAATTGTAACCGTGTAGTTATTATTGATGCAAGTTCCTTTTTTCTTGTCGCACTTTCTACTTGAAAAATATTATCTTCTAATGATTTTTCTTTTATAGAATTGAGATCCATTCCTTTATTTATAAAAGTTATAGCCTTCTTAGTTTCTTTAAATAAATAAGGTCTAGATTTTATAGTAGACTTATATTCCATCTAAACAACTCCTCGTATAATTAATTTTGTAGTGAATTTAATATGTATTTCCAGTAATAAAATTCACTACAATATGCTAAAGATTACTGGAAATTATATAGACTGTATAGAATTACTCCTAAATG
>NZ_JAHLOD010000063.1 GCF_018917145.1 Clostridium bornimense | reverse complement strand
AGTTGTGATTGCAGCTGTTAATGTTGTCTTACCGTGGTCTACGTGACCGATTGTTCCAATATTTACGTGTGGCTTACTTCTTTCAAACTTTGCCTTTGCCATTGTTAATTCCTCCTAACAAATCTTATTTATTATGTTAATAGGATGAGATACACTCACCCAAGTGTTTTGTATCTGGAGCCCATAACCGGGATTGAACCGGTGACCTCCACCTTACCAAGGTGACGCTCTGCCAACTGAGCTATATGGGCAGTTCTCATAACTTATTAACCAATTATATATTCTAAATGTTAATATATTTTATGTCAAGTTTTTTTTATCAAACACTTCTCTAGCTTCCTCTTTACTCTTTGTAAGGCATTATCTATAGATTTAGGCCTTCTTTCTAAGTCACAAGCTATCTCTTGATAAGACTTACCTTGAAGGTAAGAAGCTAATACTATCATCTCCAAATCAGATAAAACCTTTCCTATGTCATCCCCCATCTTAGATAATTCTTCTTTGCTTATCATAAGCTCTTCAGGATCACAAACTTTAATAGTTGATAATACATCCAGAAGTGTTCGATCTGACTCTTCATCATAAATTGGTTTATTTATGGATACATAAGTATTTAATGGTATGTGCTTCTGCCTTGTTGCTGTCTTTATAGCTGTTATAATTTGTCTTGTTATGCACAATTCAGCAAACGCTCTAAATGATGATAGCTTATCTGGCTTAAAATCTCTTATAGCCTTATATAATCCAATCATCCCTTCTTGATATATATCCTCTTTATCTGCTCCTATTAAAAAGTAGGATTTAGCTTTTGTTTTAACTAAATTAGAATATTTGTTTATTAAATATTCTTGTGCATATACATTACCCATTTTAGCCTTCATAACTACTTCTTCATCTAAACTTTGTCCAAATATTTCAGTTTCTGTTGCAACTTCTTCCATTCTATCCACCATTTCCCTCTCATATATCTCATATTGTCATACCAATCCCCAAGATAAATTATAAGAAAACAATATTACGTAGTCAAGGTTTATAGCAAATTTCTCCTAATCCTTTCCAATTTCTTTCTTACTTCTTCATCCTCTATTCTATCTACTAATGTTGTTCTAGTCTTACTATTCATCTTATTAATTTCTTCTCTCAACGAATTCTGTGACTTTTTCACTTCATTATTAAATTCTAAGGAAGACATCCTTGTAGCGCCTCTTTGAAATATAGTTTGTTGCTCTAAATTATCACTGGTCACTACAATAACTTCTTTTTTTCTTCCTATTAAATTAACTTTACGTTCTATATAGCTATCTGCCGTTTCGCCTTCTTTTGTAAATACTACTGTTATATTATTTGTTTTCTCTTCTTTTTCGATACTTCCTTTACTAAGGTGAGCATCAAAAACTAAATATAACTTATCTTCTCTCATAGCCACATAATTTTCAAGTATCTCTATTAACCTTTGTCTTGAGTTTTCTAAAGTTTCATTTTCGCCTATAGCTAAATCAGACCAACTATTTATGATATTATATCCATCAATAAATATGTATCTCATTATTTTCAAATCCTTTGTTTCATTATTTCATACATAAGTATCCCACCAGCAACAGATGCATTTAATGAATTAACTTTACCTTTCATTGGGATCTTTATCATGACATCACATTTATCCTTTGTTAACTTTGATATTCCTTTACCTTCACTTCCTATTACAAGAGCTAATGGACCTTTTAAGTTTGTTTCGTAACAATATCCACCATTCATATCAGCTCCGTATACCCATATACCTAATTCTTTTAGAGCATCTATAGTCTTATTTATATTAGTAACTTTAGCTACCTTCATATATTCAGCTGCTCCTGCAGAAGTTTTGTATACTACAGATGTAACACCGATATTTCTTCTCTTAGGAATTATGATACCATGTGCTCCACATACTTCAGCACTTCTTATTATAGCTCCTAAGTTATGAGGATCTTCAATTTCATCTAGTATAACTATAAAAGGATCTTCATTTTTATCTTTTGCATCTTTTAATATTTCTTCTACAGTAAAATATTTATATGGTGTTACAATTGCAATTACCCCTTGATGATTTGAAGTTTGTGATAAAGAATCTAACTTTCTTTTATCTACTTCTTTAACTACTATTCCTTTTTCTTTAGCCATGTTTATAATAGGAATTACAGAATTTATACCTTTAACAACTAAGATTTGTTCTATAGTTCTATTATGCTTTATAGCTTCAGTTACACCATTCTTACCTTCAATAATATCTTCTCTTATTTCTTCGTTTCTGCTTGATTTATTTGTATGGTAATTATTATCGTTATTTCTAGTACTTTTTTTATTATTTTTCATTATTTATTTTCTCCTTGTATAATGATAGTGATGTTTCTAATATATAATTAAGTCTATCCATATCTTCTATTAAATATAAATACCCTATTAACGCTTCAAATCCAGTAGCCATTCTATAATCCATAAGATCTGCATGTTTCGGAACTGTTCCAGATTTCGCATTTCGTCCTCTCTTAAAAATGTAAATTTCATTTTCATTTAACTCATCAAGTATACATTTCATCATATTACTTTGACCTTCTGCCTTAACTAAATTAATAGATAATTTATGCAACCCATGAACTTTTACATTCTTATTTTCTGAAACTATATAAGTTCTTACAAAAACCTCATATACTGCATCTCCTATGTAGGCTAACACTAAAGGATTCAATCCCCTAATCTCTTGATGAGTAAGTTTACCCTTTAATATATTAAACTCCATATACTTTCCTCATTTCAAAAATTCGTGAACTACTCTCCATTTATAAAAGTCTGAGAGTTTCTTGGTCAATATACCTTATGGTATAAGTTTATCCAAGCTATCAAGGACGTTCCTCCCTCAAAAATACTAAAATTATATTTTAAATTAATTATAATAAATATAGCTATATTTTGCTACAGTATAGTAAAAATACAGTTAGCAATACATCTTATATTACTAACTGTATCTAAAAATACACTAATTTTTCTTACTCCATCTTACACCTTGAGGAGTATCTTCTAATATTATGTCCATAGCTTTTAACTTATCTCTTATTTCATCAGCTAAAGCCCAATTCTTTTCTTGTCTTGCTTTTTGTCTTTCAGCTATAAGATTTTCTACTTCTTCTTCTAATGAATTACTTATTTCCTTTTGAAGAATTCCAAGTGGTGCACCAAGTTCTCTTAATAATTCTATTGATTTTTCTATAACATTAATTGAACTATTTATATTAACTTTTATATTTATATCCTTAACTAAATCAAAAATAACAGATATTGCATCAGCAGTATTAAAATCATCATCCATTTTTTCTATGAACTTCGCTCTATATCCATCTAATACTTGTAAAAACTCATCATCACTATTATCCTCTTTTACTTCATCTAATAATGAATATAAGTTATTTAAAGCATTATACATTCTCTCTAGCCCTGATTTAGTTGAATCTAATAATTCCATAGTAAAGTTAAGAGGTGTTCTATAATGACCACTAAGCATAAACAATCTAACAACTTCCGCATCATACTTCTCTAAAATATCTCTTGTTGTAAAAAAGTTGTTTAGTGATTTAGACATCTTAACATTATTAACATTTAAATAAGCAGAATGCATCCAATAGTTTGCAAAAGTTTTTCCACTTCTTCCTTCACTTTGTGCTATTTCATTTTCATGATGAGGGAATACTAAATCCGCTCCACCAGCATGTATATCAATAGTATCACCTAATAAGTTATGAGCCATGCAAGAGCATTCAATATGCCATCCTGGTCTTCCCATACCCCATGGACTCTCCCATGCTGGTTCACCAGGCTTTTGACTTTTCCAAAGTGCAAAATCCATCGGATCTTTTTTTCTCTCATCAACACTTATTCTTGCTCCTGATTGTAAATCCTCAATGTTTTGTCCTGATAACTTACCATAGTCTTTAAATTCCTTTGTAGAAAAATATACATCTCCATCTACGGCATAAGCTAATCCCTTATCAACTAACTCTTTAACAAACTCTATAATATCATCCATATGCTCTGTAGCTCTTGGATTGCAAGTTGCTCTCTTTAATTTAAGATTATCAGCATCTTTATAATATTCATCTATATATCTATCTCCAAGTTCCTTTACAGTAGTACCCTCTTCATTAGCTCTTTTTATCATTTTATCATCTATATCAGTAAAATTTTGAATGAATTTTACATCATATCCTTTATACTCTAAGTATCTTCTTACTGTATCAAAAATTATAAATGTTCTTGCATTTCCTATATGAAAAAAGTTATACACAGTAGGACCACATACATACATTTTGACTTCTCCAGGATTGATAGTTTTGAATTCTTCCTTTTTCTTAGTCAAAGTATTATATATCTTCATTACAATTCCCTCCTAAACTATATACTTTATTATAAAACCATTATGTACCTGTGTCATCATTTAAATAAATTTATACTACATAATAATATAACTTATAAAATAGAAAAAGAAAACTACTTATAAAAGTTAGTTTTCTAATATTTTTTCTGCAATTGCAATGTCCTCAGCAGTAGTTATCTTTATGTTATTATAATCTCCTGAATATACATAGCTATGAATTCCTAATGTCTCGATAGCACTAGTATCATCAGTAAGAATAATATTGTTTTCCTTGGCAAATTCATGTGCTTTTAATATATCTTTATACTTAAAGCATTGTGGCGTTTGTATAGACGTTAATACTTCTCTATCTACTGTTCCTATAGAAAATCCATCCTTATTTATTTGCTTAATAGTATCTTTAACTTTAACTCCTGGGGCTGCAGCTCCATATTTTTTTGCATATTTTATACCTTCTGATATTATCTCTTCAGACACAAAAGGTCTCGCTCCATCATGAATAAGTACAATATCACATTCATCTATACCTCTTAAGCCATTTAATACTGAATCTGATCTCTCTTTTCCACCTTCAATAATTCCTTTTACTTTTTTAAAGTTGTACTCATTTAACAAATTCTTAAACTTATCAACTTCTTCTTTTGATGCAACTATATAAATACCATCAATTTCACAGTGGTTTTCAAAAGTTCTAATATTTCTTATAATTATAGGCTCATTCCTTAGTTCTAAAAACTGCTTGTTGTAGCCTAATTTCATTCGGCTTCCTTTTCCAGCTCCTAAAATTATAGCTATATTATTATTCATAATTTTCTCCTTAACTCTTACGTGTTGCAAATATCATTCTACCAGCTGATGTTTGAAGCACTGATGTAACTGATGCATCAATAAACTCACCAATATACTTCTTACCATTTTCAACAACAATCATTGTACCATCATCTAAATATCCAATTCCTTGATTATTTTCTTTACCTTCTTTTATAATTTGAAGTTTTAATTCTTCTCCTGGCAAAAGCACTGGTTTTATGGCATTAGCTAAATCATTTATGTTTAATACTGAAACTCCTTGAAATTCTGCTACCTTATTTAAATTAAAGTCATTAGTTACTACTTTTCCATTTAAAACTTGTGATAATTTCAATAACTTACTATCAACTTCTGCAATATCAGGAAAATCCATATCACTAATTTGTACTTCTATTGGCAGATCTTTTTGAATTTCATTTAATATATCTAAACCACGTCTACCTTTTGTTCTTTTTAAATCATCTGCTGAATCAGAAATATGTCTTAATTCATCCAATACAAATTGAGGTATTATAAGTGGTCCCTCTACAAATCCAGTCTTACATATATCTAAAATTCTACCATCAATTATTACTGAAGTATCTAATACCTTAGGCACTCCACCCATATTAGCATTCTTCTTGCTTTTTCTCTCTTTAGAATTATTTTTTCTATTTAGTCCTGTAAAAAATGCTATAATCTCTTCTTTCTTTTTTACTGCTATATCTCCACATATGATTGCAAGACCTAATGAGAATATTATTGATAATATAGCAAAAAACTCCGATATGCTTGCAAATAACGTACCAATTAAAACACCTATTAATAATCCTACTATGCCACCTATAGCCCCTAGTACTATATCTATCATAGCCATCTTTTGTGTATACTTCTCTATGTACTCCATAAAATTAAATAACCATCTTATTAGTAATGGTGAAATAAAATAAAAAATAAGTCCTATTAATAAACTGAATATAATACATGACGATATTGCCAACGCTAAATTTTCTCTTATTGCATCTATCTGTGATATTCCTTCAATAGATAATATGCTATTTGCTAAAACATATCCTAACATTATACCCATAATTGTCAGAATACTTCTAATTACTTTTCGTATCACATAAACACCTCCTTATTATATCTTTGCCATGGCATTGACTTTTTAATCTATTTTTCTATATTTTATAGACCACCTTACATTTATTCAAATATAAGTCAACTGTTATGAATCCCCCTATACTTTTCAAATCTATTGATGTATTATAAAAACAATTTAAATATACAGATTAACCTGTATATTAATTTGTTAAATGAAGGAGATGTGACCCTTGAAAGATGTTATTTTTGACGAATTTCAATCTTGTGTTGAAGATTCACTTATTAGACATAAAAGTTTACTTGATATTTTGAGCAAATTGCAAGAATCTGAATCTAGATTAAATCGTGCTGTAACAAAAGCTGTAACAAATTGTGGTTGCGTGAAGCTATCTGCTGAAAAACAAGTTCTTTGCTCTGATAAAGAAAACTGCGATTCCAATTTACATCAATCACCTTCTTCTCATATTACCGGGAATTTATGTGAAAATTGTGTAGATATAATAGAAAGCGAACTTGGAAATCACTTTTTCTATTTGTTTTCGTTATGCAATACTTTAAATATAAACCTTTATGATACATTACTAAAAGAATATGAAAAAAGTTCTGTACTTGGCAAATTCACTTTTAGATAGGCAAATATAGAGTATCTATATTTGCTTATCTAAGATAAACTGCTCTCTTAATCTTCTTAATCCATTTCTTATTGCTTTAGCTCTAGCTTCTCCTATACCTTCTACCTGATCTAATTCATCATAAGATGCTTCCATTATTCCTTTTAATTCCTTAAAGTAATCTACAAGATTTTCGATTACATTAGTCGGTATTCTCGGTATCTTACTTATCATTCTATAACCTTTTGGTGACAACAATGTGTCAACTAATGGTACATTATTATATCCTAATACATCTGAAATTTCTTCCAGATCTAAAAATTCATCAGAATCTAACTTTTGTATATCCTTATATATATCTACTGGTGACTTACTTTCATCACAATAATCTCTTATAATAAGTAGCCCTTCTCTTTCTATATTACGTATAAGTTCATTAAGCTGCATAGATATAAGTCTTCCCTCATTACCTAACTCTACTATAAATCTTTCAATTTCTTCTACAATTCTCATAACCATTTCTGTTCTTTGAATAGCTGTGGCTACATCAAAAAGTGTAACCAAATCTTGAAATTCTAAAAGATTTAAGTTAGATACTACCCTCTCTAATACAGATACATACTTTTCTAAAGTTTGTATTGCTTGATTGGCTCTAGCTAATATTATTGAGCTATCTCTAAGTACATACTTTATATCATCTTTATATAAAGTTATTATATTTCTTCTTTGAGAAATAGCTACAGTAATTACTCCAGCATCTTTAGCTACTCTTTGTGCAGTTCTATGTCTAGTCCCTGTTTCATGAGTAACTAATGATGAATCCGGCACTAACTGCACATTTGCAGAAATTATTTTTTTCAAGTCACTACTAATTACAATTGCTCCATCCATTTTGGCTAGTTCATATATATATGCAGGATTATATTCAGCATTAATTTGAAATCCTCCATCAACTACTCTCATAACCTCATCTGAATTTCCTAATACAATTAATCCTCCAGTTTTTGCCCTAAGGATATTTTCCAATCCTTCTCTTAAAGCTGTACCTGGTGCTAATAATTTTAAAATACTTACTAATTCTTTATCTTTTTGTAGTCTATATTTATTCACTTAAAACCTTCACCCCCTTACGAAAATATTTTCATTATACATTCTTTTAAAGAAGATACACCTATAACATTTATATTATTCCTCTTACATTTTAAGCTATTTCTATATGGAATTACAATATTTTTAAAGCCCATTTTCTCTGCTTCATTAATAATTCTATCACAAAAACTTATAGGTCTAATTTCACCTGTAAGTCCTAATTCTCCAACAATAGCTATTTTTTCATATTTACTAACCTTTCCTTTTATAGAACTAACAAGAGCTATGGCTAAACCTAAATCTCCCAATGTTCCTTCTATATTAAGACCACCTACTACGTTTATATATACATCACAATTGTAAAAAGGAATTTTTAATTTCTTTTCTAAAACAGCTAATATTAAATTAACTCTAGCATGATCTACTCCCACTGATGTTCTTCTTGGCATAGGTGCCTTTGTCTCTGAAACTAAAGCCTGTATTTCTACAAGCATAGGTCTGCTACCTTCCATTATTCCAATAACCACAGACCCTTCTACTTCAAAATTCGTTTCTTCTAAGAAAATCATTGACGGATTATTTATCTCCATCAAACCTTCCTCACTCATTTCAAATACACCTATTTCTGATGTAGTTCCAAAACGATTTTTCATTGTTCTAAGTATCCTAAACTCTTCTGTTCTCTCTCCTTCAAAAGATAAAACTGTATCCACCATATGTTCTAGAACTCTAGGTCCTGCAAGTTCTCCTTGTTTAGTAACATGTGCCACAATAAAAAAAGGTATATTTTCCTTTTTACCTAGTCGCATAATTATATTTGAACACTCTCTAACTTGAGAAACACTGCCTGGAGCTGATGCTATTGATGATTTAAATATTGTTTGAATAGAATCAATTATAACAAATGCCGGTGATAAATTATTGATGTGTTCTTCTATTATATCCATATTAGTTTCGGATACAATAAATAAATCTTCACTTTTAACTCCTAAACGATCTCCTCTTATTTTAATTTGCTCTTCTGATTCCTCACCAGATATATATAATACTTTTCCTGATTTTTTACTTATATTGTAAGCCGTTTGAAGTAATAAAGTTGATTTACCAATTCCCGGTGCACCAGAGATTAATGTAAGAGACCCTTTTACCAATCCTCCACCTAAAACTCTATTAAGTTCTTTTACACCAGTATCAATTCTTTCTTTTTCTCCAGACTTTATATTACCTATACTTTTAGGAACAGATGTATTTCCTGTTAAGGTAGTTAAAGAATTTACTGGTGCAGATGCTGTTTTTGCTTCTCTTACTTCTTCAACCATAGAGTTCCATTTATTACATTCTGGACACTTTCCCATCCATTTAGGATTCTCATAGCCACATTCTTGACATACATATACACTCTTAATTTTAGCCAACCTATTCACCTACTCCTTTCTTTTGTTAAATACTTTTAAAAGCTATATCATAACTTAGTTAATATATAAATTATGATATAGCTAAACAAGTAAAAGATTTTATTTTTTATTAATTACTAATTTATCATTTTCTTCAGCTATTATTATAGCATTTCCTTTCACTACATTACCAAGAAGAATCTCTTCTGATAGCATATCTTCCACTTTTTTTGTTATCGTCCTTCTAAGTGGTCTTGCTCCATACTCTTGATCATAGCCCTCACTACAAAGATATTTTTCTGCCTTATCTGTAAATGTTAAGAATATATCCTGCTCTTCTAATCTATCAGTAACACTTTTTAGCATTAACTTAACTATCTTTTCTATATCCTTTTCTTCTAATTGATGAAATACAATTATATCATCAATTCTGTTTAAAAATTCAGGTCTAAAACTTTTCTTCAATTCATCCATTACATTTTGTTTCATTTTTTCATATTCATTAGATCTTGCTACTTCAGTTGTTGCAAATCCTAATGTCTTCTGTTTCTTTATTGTATGTGCACCAACATTTGATGTAAGAATAATTATTGTATTTCTAAAATTAACAGTCTTTCCTTTGCCATCAGTAAGAACACCATCTTCTAAGATTTGAAGTAATATATTAAACACTTCAGGATGTGCCTTTTCTATCTCATCAAATAATATTACCGAATATGGTTTTCTTCTAACCTTCTCTGTTAGTTGACCACCTTCATCAAACCCTACATATCCTGGAGGCGCTCCTATAAGCTTTGCTACAGTATGTTTCTCCATAAACTCGGACATATCAACTCTTATCATAGAGTTTTCATCACCAAACATAGCTTCTGCTAAAGCTTTAGATAACTCCGTTTTTCCAACTCCTGTAGGTCCTAAAAATATAAAAGAACCTATAGGTCTCTTTGGATCTTTTAGTCCAACTCTAGCTCTTCTAACAGCTCTAGCTACAGATTTTACTGCTTCTTCTTGACCAATAACTCTATCATGAAGTATATTTTCTAAGTTTAATAACCTACTGGATTCACTTTCAGTAAGTTTTTCTACAGGTATATTCGTCCATGTTGATACTACATTAGCAATTTCCTTTTCTCCTACTATAGGATTATATTCATTGCTTTTAGTTTTCCATTCCTGCTTAAACTCCTGTAACTTTGCTTTTACTTCTTTTTCTTCATCTCTAAGCCTTGCAGCCTTTTCAAAATCCTGCACTCCTATAGCATCAGATTTCTCTTTACTTACTACCTCTAAAGCCTCTTCTAATTCTTTTAAATCTGGTGGAGTAGTTAAGTTTTTCATTCTAACCTTTGCTGATGCCTCATCTATAAGATCTATAGCCTTATCAGGTAAATATCTGTCAGTTATATATCTATTAGATAAAACTACTGCAGCCTCAATAGCATCATCTGTAATCTTTACTCTATGATGTGCTTCATATCTATCTCTCAATCCCTTTAAAATCTGACTTGTCTCAGCCATTGTTGGTTCTCCTACCATAACTGGTTGAAATCTTCTTTCAAGAGCTGCATCCTTCTCTATATATTTTCTATATTCATCAATAGTAGTTGCTCCAATACATTGTATTTCACCTCTAGATAGAGACGGCTTTAATATATTAGATGCATCAATAGCACCTTCAGCTCCACCAGCTCCTATTATGGTATGAATCTCATCAATAAACACCAATATATTACCAGCCTTTTTTATCTCACCCATTACACGCTTCAATCTGTCCTCAAATTCACCTCTATATTTAGAACCTGCAACCATAGACGGTAAATCTAAAGTTATTACTCTTTTATCCTTCAATATCTCCGGTACATTTCCTTCAACTATCTTTTGTGCTAGTCCTTCAGCAATAGCTGTTTTTCCAACTCCCGGCTCTCCAATTAAACACGGATTATTTTTGGTTCTTCTAAGTAATATTTCTAAAACTCTTTCTGTTTCCTTATCTCTACCTATAACAGGATCTAATTTTCCTTCGCTAGCCATTACTGTAAGATCTCTTCCGAACTGATCTAAATTAGGTGTTGGTTCTAACTTATTCTCAACCTTTCCTACCTTTACATTCTTATCTTGAGAAGCCATATTTTCATTAATTAATTTATTTAATTTATTAAAATCAATATCTACATTTACTAGTATAGTATATGCAACGCCTTCTCCATCTCTAATTAAAGCTAATAGTATGTGTTCTGGACTTATATAATTATGATTTAATTCTCTTGCTTCTTGATAACTAAGTTCTAATATTCTCTTTGTTCTTGGAGTTAATGGAATTTCATTAATATATCCCTCTTTGTCTCCATATCCTACGTACTGCTCCACTAAGGACCTTACTTTTTCTAATGTCAATCCTACATCATTTAACGCCTTCTTTGCTACGCCCTCTTGTTCTCTAAGAATCCCTAATAAAAGATGTTCCGTTCCTACATAATTATGTCTTAATCTCTGTGCTTCTTCTCTAGCATAATATATGATTTTTTGAGATCTCTCTGTAAACCTACCAAACATCATTGAAAATCACCCCTACTCTTTCAATAAATCTTTTATAACCCTAGCTCTAACAAATCCTTCTGATTTTCCCTCTAACTCTTCTTTGTATTTGCATCTTATTACAGATGGCTCTACCTCTAATAGAAGTTCATTTATCTTTTCTATAGGTATATTCTTTATTATTCCCAATTCTACACCATTTCTAACATATGATAACAATTTTAATGATTCTTTAAAACTTATTATTACTGCACTGTTCAAAATTCCTAAAGCTCTACAAATCTTATCTTCTAATTCATATCTTAATTTTTCCTGTAACTTTTCTCTACAAGATACTTCTTTTGAACATATCTCCTCAACTACAGCCTTCAAATTTGCTATTATCTCCTCTTCTGTTAGTCCTAATGTTATCTTATTATATACTTCATATAAATTACTTTCTCCTTCATTTAAATAAAGTCCTTTTATTCCAACTCCAATTTTATTTATATTTTCTTCTATACTATGAATTTGCTTTCTCATAACTAACGCAGGCAAATGCATAACTACAGAAACTCTCATTCCGGTACCTAAATTCATAGGTGATGAAGTTAGATAACCATACTTACTATCATATGCATAATCAAACTTATCTTCAATGACATCATCTATATCATTAGAACAACAATATGGTTCTTCAATATTAAACCCACCTGTTACACATTGAATTTTTATATGATCCTCTTCATTAATAATAAGTGATATAGTTTCATCTTCATTAATAATAACTGCAGAACTATCTTTTATCTCATTACTTATAATTCTTTTATTAGTTAGCTCTATCTTATCTAATTCATTTTCTTCAGCTAAATGAACTAATCTTAAATGTTGATCCTTATATTCTGATGCTACATTATATATCTTTTCCACTATATCATTACCATCTTCTTCAGTGCATTTGTGAGGAAATGGATACCTCTTAAGATTACGTGATAAACTTACCTTTGTTGATAAAACAATATTACTTTCATTATTCTTAATCCAATTTATCATAATTACCCTCTGATTCTATTCTCTTTATTTCATCTCTTATCTCTGCTGCTCTTTCAAAGTTTTCTTCTTCAATAACTTTTTGCATTTCAAATTTTAACTTTGTTAAGTGCTTTTCCCTAACTAGCATTTTTCCTTCACGTAAAGGAATTTTCCCTTTATGTTCTATACTACCTTGTAATCTCTTTGCTATACTGTCTATATTAGACGAAAATTCGTTATAGCAATTATCACATCCTAATAATCCTGTTTTCTTAAATTCCTCTAGTGTAGTACCACAATTGTTGCAAACTATTGTTTTTATTATATCTTCCTTTTTGTTCTCATTAACATAATCCATAATATCACTTAAAATATTTTGAAATGAAAATTTATTGATAAAATCTAAATCTTCTCCAAAAAAGAGATCCGTCTTTTCCCTAGCACAATATTCGCATACATTTAATTCTTTCTTTTCTCCATTTACAATCTTTGTTATCAAAATTGTAGCATTATTCTTCTTACATATATCACACAACATAGCTTTCTCTCCTCTCCTTATGTAGTTAAGAAAGTCATACTCTTCTACTTCTATAAATATATTTTATTTATCTTACATTAATGATAATATCTATACACCTTTTGATTTGGTCTTGTATAACTCTCCTAAATGTGTTACGTCACCATATAATTCAATAGAACTTTGTCCATTTTTATTATCATATTCTATTAATGATAAACTGGTTTGATGAATTACAGGCGGTTCCCATAATCTAGATATATCTCTTCCTTCAAAATGACTTAATATGCTTTTTAAAGCAATACAATGTGTAACTATAACTATATTCTTATCATCGTTGGCTTTTAAAATTTTTAAAGTCTCCTTTACCACCCTGTTTCTTACTTCTTCAAAAGTTTCTCCTCCATCAGGTATAAACAAATGTGGTCTATTCCAAAAGTTATACAATTGTTCTTCATCAAAATTTTTTATCTCATCTTGATTATACCCTTCCCAATTTCCAATATACATTTCTTTCAAGTTTTCTACAGGTATTATTGGAATATCTCTATCACCTACTAAAATTTTAGAAGTTTCTACAGTTCTTCCTAATGGTGAAGTATATATTGCATCTATCTTCTCATTATTTAATCTATCTCTTAATAACATAGCTTGTTTTATACCATTACTACTTAAATCAGAATTACTCCAACCTTGCATTCTATGTTGTAAATTCCATTCTGTTTCCCCATGTCTAACCAAATATAATTTTGTCATGCTTTTGTGAATTCCTCCAAATATTTTTTAATCATTATACCATAAATATATTATTATGTATTATAATAACACATATAACTACCTTTGTGATAAATAATAAAAGTGCGTTTTAGAATAAATAAAAATTTATTAACTATATATTTTATTATTACATCTACTACAACTAATGAATGGTATACTCATTTCTTTTTTATTAATTTTAGTAAAAAAGCTGCCGCACTTTTTTTCATGCAACAGCTCCTTTATTATTTCCATATTGGCCCATCACTACTTAGTATCTCTTTTAACTTACTTTGCATTTTACTCTTATCATCAATAGATGAAAAAGGCTCCATTGATCCAAAGGCATTATTAAAAGTACTTACTAGATTAGGCATATCGTTATGACTTTCTTTGTGCACAAATGATGAATTTCCCATCATTATTCCTCCCTCTTTTTTGTATTTGAAAATTAGTTCCTTCTAATATAGAACACACCATATCTCCATCGTTACTATTGTTTTCATTGAATACAACGGTCAAATTATCATTTTTCTGAACCATATGCATATAATCAGAGATAGCACTATAATCACTTAACCCTATTACTCCATTAATGTCTAAACGATATCTTGGCATAGCTCTCTTCTCCTCATTTATTTGTATCTATTTTTTGCAAAAACATTTTTTTTATGCATTTTAATTAAAATTCAATCCTAATAATAAAAAAACTGTTATAACACTAATTAAATTCTTAGCATTATAACAGTTTTTTATCTATTTTCCATATTTTAAATACATATTGTACATTTATCTTTATAATAACTTTTCATCCACAAAATCTTTGTTTTTTTCACAGAATTGTGGATAACTCCTTATATATTAATCTATTTTGTGGATTAATATAATTATTTATTATTTAAGTATGTAAACTAATTACTTCTATTAATGATATAAAAAATAAAAAAGAGATTAGTATTATACTAATCTCTTATGGCTCCGTAGAGAGGGCTCGAACCTCCAACCTGTCGGTTAACAGCCGAATGCTCCACCATTGAGCTACTACGGATCATTACCTGGCAACATCCTACTCTCCCACACAGTCTCCCGTGCAGTACCATCGGCCCTCTGAGGCTTAACCATCGTGTTCGGTATGGGAACGGGTGTATCCCTTAGAGGCATCATCACCAG
>NZ_JAHLOD010000062.1 GCF_018917145.1 Clostridium bornimense | reverse complement strand
ACAATCTAAAAGTCAAAATCAAGAAATAAATAAATCCCGATAGGGCTTTAAATCGCCCTACCGGGATATTTTAATATATTTTTTTAATTGATAAAAGGTACCAAAACTTTGACGCTTACCTTTAACAATCACTGAACATTTATTATATCTATACTGTAAAATTAAGCTATTTAAAGTACACATTTTAATAAGTAAAAAAATAACCGCCAGGCCTTCAACACCCCTGTCGGTTATTTTTTTCTATCTTCACAGGAACTACTCATTTTTGCCATGAAATTGCCATATTTATCTTATATACTATAACCATAGTATATAATAATTGTTTGAATTTTTCATAATTTTTCCTCTAAAAAGAATGGCTTCTGCAAAAGTCATTCTTTTTTATTATTTATCAAACAACTTTATTATGCCAATTACCACCATATATATTGTCTGAAAAATTAATTCAATGATTGAAATTATATCATCTACTCTATTAAAAAATCGCTCCTTTTTTTCTCTACGGCGTCTTTCTTCAATTGTTTCATATTCTATCTTAGCTCTACGACCTTTTCTTTTTGATATAAGCTCCATCAATGTTAATCGATTTTTATACTTACTATTCATATTAAGTCCTCCAATTAACATTATTTTATTTCATATTGTTAATAAAATCCACTTTAGTTGTTAACTATTTTATAATAGGTCCTAGCTGTCAATCTATATACTACAATATATATTACAGCAAAAACTACGATGGTAGCAAAAATACATTGTATAAATATCTCTGTACTTCCTACACCAAATAATGCTAACATCTTATTCATCATCTTAAATGCAAACCCTATATGAATAACTGCTGTTACTAGTGGTATAAAAAATACAAGTAGAATTTGTTTCTTAATAGATTTCCTAACCTCATAATCACTGATACCTACTTTTTTCATTATCTTAAATCTTTCATTATCTTCATAGCCTTCAGAGATTTGCTTATAATAAATTATAATCACCATTGCCATTGTAAATAATATACCTAAATATGATCCAATAAATAAGAAACCACCGTTCATTGCATAATAAGTTTCTCTATCCATAAAAATACTTTGAAAACTAATATTATCACTATTAATTTTGTTATAAGTATTATTACAGAATTTAATACAATCTTCATTAGATCCCTTTATATCAAATGAAATATAGTATTTGTCTTTGTCTAATTCTTCTGTATTAAAACTTTTACATATTTCATTTAATACTTCTTCATCTTTTACAATTATAAAATATGATTTAATCTTAGCACTATCTTCTTTGTTCACAAATCTTAATGAAGTAAGTTCTTCCTTCACCTTATAATTATTATCTCCTAGCTTTACAGTATTATTTTCATACTTACCCTCATTTGTGTAAATAAGAATTTCATTTTCCTTTAACTTTACATCCTTATTTTCAACTTTATTATATTGATTTAAGGTAATAATTTCACCATCACATTTGCCACTTATATCACTCATATGATATTTTGTTTTAGCAACTTTAAACTCATTATTATCTAATATTGCATTTAATTCTTTATAGTTAAATTCTATTTTATTTTCTTTTACTAAATTATTTGAATTTAATTCGCTATTAACTACATCATAAGCAGTATTTTTATCTCCCTTATAATCCCTAAATATTATCTTAACATCTTGAGGATATCTATTCTTAAGACTAGATTCTCCACCAATATATAAACATACTGTAGTTGAAATGATTAATAATACAATTGTACTTAATATACATATATTGGCTAATCCTGCTGCATTTTGTTTCATACGATAAATCATAGATGAAATAGAAATAAAATTATTTGTCTTATAATAGAATTTCTTATTCTTCTTTAAGATTTTTAAAAACACTATTATTCCTGCTTTGAAAGTGCAATCAGTACCAATCATTACAAATATTGATGCAATAAAGAATTCATTTATAGCTGCTATTGGTGATTCTACCTTTAATGCCATTCTATAGCCTATAAACAAAGCTATCACTCCAACTATTGCAAAAATCCATAGTCTTTTTGATATCTTTTCTCCTTTTTCAGTACTTTTTAAAAGTTCAATTGGATTTGTTGCCTTTATTTGTATTAAATTCATTATTAATACAACTATAGATGTTACTAGAATTAATTCTATCGTTGATATTATCGCCTTAAAGGATATAGAAAATGACAATGTAATATCAAATTTAACTAAGTTAAGCAGTATAATAAACATTAACTTTCCTATTATAATTCCACTAATTAACCCTAATAATAAACTAATACTTACTACAATTATTGTTTCAAATGTAAATACTTTGGCAATATGCTTTTTCTCCATACCTAGAATATTATATAGTCCTATCTCCTTTTTTCTATTCTTTATTAGAAAACTATTGGTATAAAATAAAAACATAACCGTAAATATAGCAATAATATTTGTAGCAAACCTCAACAACATTATTACTTGTTCACCACATCGCATATTGTATATTCCTTTATTAATTGAAATAGCCTTCATTGTATAAAATGTCATCACTATGATAATGATTGCTAAAATGTACAGAAAGTATATTCTCTTATTTTTCTTTAGATTTGTTTTCGCTAGTTTAAAATAGAAAATACTATTCATTTTCTTCTCCTCCTGTACTTAATACAGTAAGGGTATATGAAATTTTTTCATACATTTCATTGTTACTCATTGTCCCACGATATAGTTGATGAAAAACCTTACCATCTTTAATGAATAGTACCCTACTAGCATGACTAGCTGCTTTTGTACTATGAGTAACCATAACAATAGTTTGTCCAGCTTCGTTTATATCTGCAAATAACTCTAAAAGTTCTGTTGCTGATTTTGAATCTAATGCTCCTGTCGGTTCATCTGCCAAAATCAACTTAGGATCTGTAATAAGAGCTCTTGCTACTGCAGCTCTTTGTTTTTGACCTCCTGATACCTCATATGGATATTTTTCCAATATGCTCTTTATACCTAGTTTTGTAGCTATTGGGTCTAATTTATTATCCATATACTCATATTCTTTACCTGATAAAACTAATGGTAAAAATATATTATCCTTTAATGAAAAAGTATCTAACAAATTAAAATCTTGAAATACAAATCCCAAATTATTTCTTCTAAAAGCTGATATTTCTTTTTCTTTTATGTTAACTATACTACTTCCTTCTAAGAAAACTTCTCCACTAGTAGGTTTATCTAACGCTGCTAATATATTTAACAATGTTGTCTTACCTGATCCTGATTCCCCCATCACAGCTATATACTCTCCCTCTTCAACAGAGAAAGATACATCTTTCAATGCTTCAACTTTATTCCCTCCAAATCTTGTTGTATATATCTTCTTTAAATTTCTAATCTCTAAAAATGCCATCTCATTCTCCTCCAAACCTTTCTTACAAATTAAGTATAATAAAAAAAGAAATGTATTGCCTTAACCTTTGCTTACATTTCTTCATTTAACCTTACATCTATGTAAGATTAAAATATTTCTATATTTTTTCTTGAAAAATCAATAGCAACAATAGTCCCCTTACCAACTTCAGAAACTATATTTATTTTATGAGATAAGTTATCTAAAATCTTCTTACATAGGTATAATCCTATGCCTGTAGACTTTTTATCCATCCTTCCATTATATCCTGTAAATCCTCTTTCAAATACCCTTGGAATATCTTCTTTAGCTATACCTATTCCCGTATCTTTTATAACTAAAGTTTCTTTTGATTCATTATCCATATATATGGATATGGTACCTTTCTTTGTATACTTCAACGCATTAGATATAATTTGCTCCAGTACAAATGAAATCCACTTTTCATCAGTTATCACTTCAATATCAATTTCTTCAAAATCTAATTTTATCTTTTTATTGATAAAAATTGGTGAATACTTTTTTATCACGTTACTAACAATAGATTTTATAGAATAACTTTCTAATCTTAAATCACTAGACATTGTCCCCATTCTGACATAATGCAATGCCATCTCAACATATTGTTCTATCTTAAATAGCTCCTGCGATATAGCTCTCTTTTCTTTCCCCAATTCCATTGACTGCAATATCATATGTAATGCTGCAATAGGAGTTTTAATCTGATGTACCCACATTGTATAATACTCTATCATCTCACTATTATTATTGTTACACTTACTCTCTAAGCTCTTGTTTCTTTCGTATAAATTCTTTATAATCTCCTGATAATACTGTTCTAAAAGGCATCCACTTTCAGGTAAAGAATCCTCTACATATTGAATGTCCCTTAGTATACCTTTCATCTTTATATTATTAGTATAGTATTTGTAAAAATCATATATTGAAAATATCATGGCCAATGTAACTACTAATATAGATGAATATAAAATAGGCTCAAAGGAAATATGATATAGGCTATATACAATAAAAAATATAACTATAAAAGTAACAAAAGCTATTATGACTTTAAATCTTTCTTTTAAATACAATACAAATATATTACTTTTCACATTAATCACCTATTATATAACCTATTCCTTTTTTTGTTTTTATAAAATCTTTTAGTTCTATATCCTCAAGCTTCTTCCTAAGACGAGTAACATTAACAGTAAGAGTATTATCATCAATAAAACTATCGCTTTTCCAAAGATGGGTCATAATATCTTCTCTTGAAACTACTTTATTTTTATTTTCTAAAAGTATTTGCATAATTTTGAATTCATTTTTACTTAATTCTAACTTTTTATCTTTATAAGTTAAGCTAGCTTCTCCCAAATTTAAAATTACTCCATTATTCTCTAATATATCAACTTGTCCTTGAAAAGAATATGTTCTTCTAAGAAGCGCTTGTATTTTTGCTATAATTACATTTAAATCAAAAGGCTTTGATATAAAATCATCAGCTCCCATATTTATCGCCATAATTAAATTCATATTATCACTTGCAGATGATGCAAATATTATTGGCACCTTAGACACTTTTCTTATTTCACTACACCAATGATAACCATTATAAAATGGTAATGTTATATCTAAAATTACTAGCTGTGGATCAAATTCTAAAAATTCTTCCATAACTTTAGTAAAATCATCTATGATCTTTGCTTCATATCCCCATTTGCATAAATTATCCTTAAGTAGTGTTGCAATAATTTCATCATCTTCAACTATTAAAATCTTATACATGATTCCTCCAAATTATAATTTATTTAACTTCACAGTATTCTGATAATCTGTCATATTTCATCCTTATACGCCCGTTACTGATAAAACAATCATCTTTAAATCCAAAGTTTTTTTCATCATCTAAATTATTGTCATCTGGATCAAATCGACTCATTTCTAAAATAAAATTACTATAAAGTTCTCTTAAAATTATAACATCTTTTTGTGTTGCTTTTCTTATGATATCCATACACTCCACCTTTTGTAAATAATCTTTCTTACAAACAATTATACTACACAATTATGGAATTTTAATCCTTATATTGTATAATTGAATATAAAGTATTAAACAATCGCAATAATTAAAACTGGTTTATCAGAAGAAATATTTTTTAGGGGTTTTCTTGGTAAACGGTTAATAAATAAATTTGGCTTTGTAATTGGTAATACAATTCAAGCTATACTCTTTGGACTTCTTCATGGTCTTCCATTTGGACTTGCTACAAACAATGTATTACTTATGATTTTACTTACTCTTTTACCAGGAACTATTGGTTGGATTCAAGGATGGATAAATGAAGAATATTCTTCAGGTTCAATTATTCCAAGTTGGATAACTCATTCTACAATGAATATTCTCTCTTCATTAAGTGCTGCTATTTAATTTATTTTGCAATAGTTTAATATACGAAATAAAAAAATAGAATCCTCTTAGTAATAATAAAAACTACTAGAGGATTCTATTTATAATTTTTTTTAGTCTACCATGCTGTATAATTTAATCCAAAATTACTATCATAATAAGTTTGTCCATTTACTTTATATACTGCATAATATTCTCCTATTTCAGAAGAAGGTATATATTCTGATGGTACCCATTCTTCATTTCCATCTTCTAAAGTTCTACAGTATTCTAAGCTAACACTCTTTTGTGTTTTCCAACCATCGTTAGTATAAACAATCTTTACATCTTTTTCATATCCTAAATTCTTAAGTACTACATATGTTGGTAGACCATATTCAGTATGTGGAAATACATGGAACTCAGCTTCACCAAGCTCACCAATATAGTTCTTTCCGTTATTATTATCCCAATATGTTTGTCCATTTACTTCATACTTAATACAAAATTTATCATTTAATAAACCAGTTGTACTTAGATTTGTAAAGTCTGCTTTCCATATTTCAT
This sequence comes from Clostridium bornimense, assembly GCF_018917145.1. GTDB lineage: Bacteria > Bacillota > Clostridia > Clostridiales > Clostridiaceae > Clostridium_AN > Clostridium_AN bornimense_A. Next base: position 9,803 of record NZ_JAHLOD010000062.1, on the reverse strand, counting down.
AACCATCATCAAGAGATTTATAAAATTCAGCACTATTATCGCACCATTCATCACCTTTTTTGTAATGAACAGTTACTTTTTTGTTATAATCTAAATTCTTTACTTTTATGTACACATTTTGATGAGTTATTCCATGATATACTGTACCATAATCTGAATAATAAAATGATACATTATCAGTAGCTGCCTCTGCCTTTACAGGTGTCCCTACAAAAGCAAATAAAGTTGATAATAATACGATAGACAGTACTACTGCTAATTTATTTTTTAGGTTTAATACTAAATTCATACAAAAATTCCCCCTTTATTGATTAAATATCACAAAATTAATCTTTAAAATAATCCATAACTTGAATCATAGTTTGATCCAAAATTACTATCATAGTAAGTTTGTCCATTTACAGTGTATTTAATATAATATTGAATTGAATCTGTCTTCTCTATACTTGCTGCCCAAACTTCCTCACCATTTGTAGTTGTTTCTTTATATACTAAATCCTTACTCTCTTCAGTTGCCCAATTATCATAAGTATATACAACTTTTACACTTTTCTCATAACCATAATTTTTCAAATTAACTTTAAGGTTATTTTCAGAATCATAATATCCTCTAGCTACATGTAATGGTGCAACACCTAATGTATCAGTATAATTATAATTTTTACCATCATTATTATCCCAATAAGTATTACCGTTCACTTCATACTTTATACAAAAGCTTTCAACATTTGTTCCATAATTTGAAATACTTGCTTTCCATATTTCATATCCATCACCAAGACTTTTTACATACTCTGCTGATTGATCAAGCCATTGATCACTATTAAAGTTTTTGTAATGTACAGTCACATTCTTTTCATAAGAAATATTTTTTACTTTTATGTAGATATTCTTAATAGTTCCATAACGATAATAATACTGAGAATCTAAATAGTAGAAAGATACATTATCAGTAGCTGCCTCTGCCTTTATTGGCGCACCAGTAAAAGCAAATATAGTTGACAATAAAATAACTGAAAGTAATAGTGCTAATTTCTTTTTAAGGTTTAATACTAAGCTCATGTTCTTTCCTCCTTACATTAAATTATGTAATTTCTTACATCTTTATTGTACCATTTATTATATATAATTCAATATTTTGTAATATATTTTACATAAAAAATAATGTAAATAAAAAGTTAACATAGTATTAATTAATCTTTTACAATGAAATATCCTGAAAATACTTAATATATCTTCAGGATACTAAACCTATTTATAAGATTTTTTTAGCGAAACTATCCTATTAAAAACTAACTCCTTATTATTATCTCTAATAAAATATCCATGTCTCATAAATTGCATTCTTTCATCAATATTTGAAAACGATTTTTCTATCATAACATTATCTTTTATTACCAAAGAATTTTTATTTATATCTTTTTCTAATCTATCAATTTTAGGTTTTTCTAAAAATAACGGTTCACATAAATTAACTTTACACTTAAAAAAATTCTTTTCACTGATCCAATGAATTGTTCCCTTTACTTTTCTACCTGTAAAGCCACTGCCACTTTTAGTTTTTGAATCATAGGTACATCTTATTTCTTTTATCTCACCATCATCGTTCTTTATTACCTCATTGCACTTAATAAAGTACGCACCATAAAGCCTTACTTCTCCACCTAACACTAGTCTATTATACTTTTTAGGTGCTTCTTCCATAAAATCTTCTTTTTCTATATATATAACTCTACTAAAAATAACCTTCCTTTTACCTAAATTAGAATTTTCTTTATTATTTATAACCTCTAATTCCTCTGTGTAATCTTCTGATAAATTTGTTATAACGACCTTTAATGGATTAAGCACTGCCATAACTACAGGAACTTCTGTTATTAAATCATTTCTTAATGAGCTTTCCAACATAGAAATATCTACAGTACTTTCACTTTTAGAAATGCCTATATCATCTAAAAAACTTAATATAGACTCTCTTGTATATCCTCTTCTTCTCAACCCTTTTATTGTGGGAAGCCTTGGATCATCCCATCCATCTACTAATTTCTTTTCAACTAATTCTTTTAAATATCTTTTACTTGTCACAACTCCACTAAGGTTCATTCTTCCAAATTCAATTTGTTTAGGTAATCTTCTTTCTAAGTCTAAATTTTCTAATACCCAGTTATATAGCGGTCTGTGGTCTTTAAATTCTATAGAACATAATGAATGAGTTATACCTTCAATATAGTCTTGAATAGGATGTGCAAAATCATACATTGGATAAATGCACCACTTCTCTTTAGTCTTATAATGCTCTTTATAACTTATTCTATATATAACTGGATCTCGCATGTTAATATTTCCGCTATTCATATCTATTTTAGCTCTTAAAACCTTATCCCCTTCTCTATGAATTCCTTCCTTCATCTCTTGAAATAACTTTAAATTTTCTTCAACAGATCTTTCTCTATATGGGCTATTAATTCCTGGCTTTGTTAAGGTTCCTCTATACTCTTTTATCTTTTCTGGTGATAAATCACAAACATATGCCCTTCCTTTTTTTATTAAATATATAGCATATAAATATATTTTTTGAAAATAATCAGAACCATAATATTCTTTTTCACCATAATCAAATCCCAACCATTTCATATCTTCTTTTATAGCATTTACATATTCAATATCTTCTTTACCTGGATTTGTATCATCAAATCTTAAATTAAATTTGCCCCCATATTTCTTAGCTATCGAATAACTAATATTTATAGCATAAGCACTACCAATATGGAGATATCCATTAGGCTCCGGTGGAAATCTTGTATGAATCTCACTACAAATTCCCTCCTCAAAATCTTTACCTACTATTTTGTCTACAAAATTTAAACTATTTTCTTTACACATTGTTAATTCCTCCTTTTTATTCTTCAACTCTACCTTTTCGTGCGCGCGCTCTCTCTCTGGTAAATTTGAAGAACATTAAAAGAAGTCAAATTTTTTATTGCCCCATTTTGCTTTCCTCCTTAAAAATAAAAAAGCTTTCGTCGTAAAATCAAAATTATGATTTTAGAGACGAAAGCTTTTTTCGCGTTGCCACTCTATTTTACTAATATATCACTATAATAGCCTCTTCAAGTACGGAATCTGAATTACAGAAACTTATACTCTAATCTTGTAACGTAGATAAACGTCATAGCATCACTTTCTTTATGAAAGATCCGTATGAAACTCCAAGGCTTGGTTCAATAGACTATCCTTTACTTCCTTTCACCTTCCGAAGCTCTCTTTAAAAGAACATATCTATCTACTCTTCTCTTCATAGTCTTTAATAACATTTACACCATTTTATTCCTAACATTATCAAAAGTCAATATATTTTAATAATGATATATCTTTTTATATTTTAATATATAAATTAATCCAACAACTATTGTAGCACATTCTGCAATTGGTACCACAAGCCAAACACCATTAACTCCAAGTAATGATGGCAATATTAATATTCCTATGATAAAAAATACAAAAGTCCTAAGACTCGATAATATTGCAGATATCTTTCCATTTGAAAATGCTGTGAACATTCCACTGGTGAAAATATTAAATCCACATATTAAAAATGTCATAGAAAATATCTTAAATCCACTTAAAGCTATATAATATAATTCTGATCCTTTTTCCGTAAACAATGTTACTATAGTAGAAGAAAACACCATTGATAATATAAAAGATATTACAGATAATATTGCAATAAACCTAAAGCTATATTTTACTATTTTATTTAGCTGCTCCCTATCATCTTTTCCATAATTATAACTTATTCTAGGCGCTACTCCTGATGTAAATCCGAGATATGCTGAAACCATTAAAAATTGAGCATATAATACAATAGTTATCGCTGCCACTCCATTTTCACCAAGAAATTTAAGCATTACTACATTAAATAAAAATGTTGTCACTGCCGAAGAAATCTGCGTTATCATTTCTGAAATACCATTTGAGCAACTTTTTATAATTACGCTACCTCTAAATTTACCTTTTTCGAAATGTAAAATATTTTTCTTATTAATAAAAACTATTATTCCAATAATACAAGGAAGTGTATATCCTATACAAGTAGCCAGTGCAGCACCTTTTATCCCCATACCTAAAGGAATGATAAATATATAATCTAAAATTATATTTGTGATTCCTCCAAGAATAGAACTAAGTAAACCTAATTTAGGATGTCCTGCTGTTACAAGAAAATAATCAAAAAATACTTTTAGCATTATTACTGGTGAAAATGCTAACATTATAAAAAGGTAATCAAAACTATAGCTATATAATCTCTCTGTTGACCCTAAAGCATATATTATTGGTTTAATAAATATTATCCCAACTATTGCTATAGTTATTCCAACTACTGTTGAAGTAATAATAAGTGATGTAAAGCTTTCTCTTGCTTCTTTATTTTTACCTTCCCCCATAAGTTTTGCAACTATGGCACTTCCTCCTGTTGCTAGCATTATCCCAAGTCCTAGTAATATATTTATAACAGGATATACTATATTTGTTGCTGAAAGCGCATCAGCATTAACAAATCTCGAAATAAACATACCATCTATAATAGTATATAATGAAAAGAACAACATCATCATAATTGTTGGAAAAGTATACTTTATAAGTGATAGAAAAGTAACTTTTTTACCTAATGAATTATCCATCTTTACCTCCATTTTGTCGTGATTTAAATGTCATATTGTTTTATAATAAAGTATACAGTAACAGTATAGTCAAGAGGTGAATTGAAAAATTGAGTAAAATAATAAAAGAATACTTTACTACTGGTGAATTTGCTAATCTCTGCGGTGTAAATAAAAAAACTTTATTTCACTACGATAATATAGGTCTATTTAAGCCAAAAAAAATTTTAGAAAATGGATATCGTTATTATTCACATAATCAATTTGAATTATTTAACGTAATATCAGAATTGAAGCGACTTGGTATGCCCCTTAAAGAAATAAAAACCTTTATTGACAATAGAAATCCAGATGTTGCTTTAGATTTGTTTCAAAGAGAAAAAGAAAAAATTGATAAAGAAATTAAGGAATTAGAAAAACTTAAAGAACTTATGGAAAATAAAATCTCTATCACTAAAGCAGGTAAAAATATAAATGATGAAATTATTTTAGAAAATAAAAAAGAAGAGTTTTTTGTTTTGAGCAGTGCAATAAAAGATGTGGCCTATGGCTATGATATTGCTACATATGCTGACCACTTAAAATATTGTATAAATAATGACTTATATAAAGGTTATCCTGTGGGAGTAATGATTTCAAAAGAAAATCTCCTAAATGAGGATTTTTACAACTACAGTTATTACTTTACAGAAGTTGATAATAAAAATATAGAAAATCTATATATTAAACCAGCTGGTCTTTATGTTACAGGATATATCCAAGGATATTATGATAAAACAAAAGATTTATATGTAAGACTAATAAAATTTATAAACGATAATAATCTAACTATTATTGGATATTCATATGAAGAAGTATTAATCGACGAATGTGCTACTAAAAATCCTAATGAATATGTAATAAAAATTTCTATTCATGTTTCATAAAATGTACGTGACGTAACTTTCAAAATTTATTTTTTAAAATTACGTCATGTACAAATCTATTCTTTTACCCAATAACTACTACAATCATTAGAACGCTCTAAAAATCCATATTCTATCATCGCTCTTCTAATAGTTACATAATCTTCATGAATCCTTTTTAAAATACGATTAATTTCTTTTTCTGAATACTTTTTACCACTAGCAAAATTCTTTACAATTTGAGATAATACTATAACCTTCTTCTTTTCCTTACCAGGGTATGTCTTCAACGCACCATTCTCATCAAAATAATTTTTTATAACTTCTTCTCTTTCTTTATCAGTAATATTATATCTGTCATCAATAGTAGTTGCTGTTTTATGAGCATCACATAATTCTTCCTTATCTAGCTTTGTTAATTTTCTATTGGAACCTCTTGATATCATATCCATCATTGCTAAAAATAATCTTCCTTGCTTTTCTTTTTCCCTAAGCTTAAATCTATGGTTTCTTATAGTTGACTGCGATACCCCTAGCTTTGATGCAATTTCTTTATCTGAAAGACCTTCTGCCATAAGCAGTAGCACCTCTCTTTGAACCTCTGAAATACCAGTAAAACTTGTATTCATACCTAAAAGATACTGAAGTGTGGATCCATGTTCTTTTTCTATATGAATTTCTGTGGCTTTTTTAGCATCATATAGATTATTTTCTATTTCGTAAATTCTACCCTTCGTAAAGCTTTCTTCACAAATTATGCACTTATATTCTTCTTCATACTCCTTGTAGCCACTTTTTAGCTCTTCAATATTAGAATCCCAGAATATTTCTTTATTGTTCTTATCCATAAATAATATCACCCCTATCATCAATACACTTATATTGTATGACAATTATTGCAATTTGTCTATATATTTATAGATAATTTTATATTTTGTTTATTAGAGTCATCAGCAATGCACAAAGCGCAATTCACAACAATCCTATTTGATAATTGAATATAAGATATAATAAAAAAAGATAATATATTAATACAAAGAATGATTAAAATCATAGTATTTCATTAAAACACTTAAAAAATAAACCAATAAAAGGCTATACGTTAATTTAAGGATATAGATCCAGTTTTACAACATTAGCAATATTCTAAACTATAGAGAAAAAAGTATGAAGGATTTTAGATCTAAAATCAAAGATATGTGGGAATGTTATTACTATAGTTTAAAAAAATAAATTAAGGTTACTGTATACAAAAGTTTCCTGTTGCAGTGATAGGCTTATTTTTCATGCTCAGAATCATAGAAAAGTATAGTTTATGAATAAAAGAAAGTGTATAAAATCTGTTGCTACTATATTCACAACAACATATATATACATATATGAAGTATTAAGAAAACAAGATTATACTGGAGTATTTCAATTATCAAGAGGAAATTAATATTAATTTTCCCCTGTCATGGAAATATTGTAGCCCTTCAGACCGCAGTATGAATAAGGATAATAAATAAGAAATTATGAAATTCTTCAACACTACTTAACTAGAATAGATGCTAATATCGTATTTAACTATATCTCCGCCACCTCAAAAACACATATGTCTAACTACATGAAAGTACTACTTTTATCACTCTCTAAAAATACCTACAACAAACTTAATTTTAACCAATATAGAATTATATTCATATATTAAATATATATTCATATAGTTTTTAGCGGTATTGTAAATTACTAATATTTGTATTAAAATGTATATATCTACCATAAACACTTATTCCATCACATACTAAATTTAATAAATAATAGAAAAATGAAAAGGAGATATTAAAATGAATAATCAAAAAATTATTACTGAAGTCACAGAAAATGATGCCGATTACTCATGGGATGAACTAAATTGTTTTTATAGGCCCTTCGCTATTATGTATAAGACATTTTCTTCGATATATTATGATTTATTTCTATTCTATACTCAATTTTATAGGTGCTTTACTCTAGGATTTGAATTTTTAAAAAATAAAAATTACTTTTCCACTAATGAAAAAAAATTTTTAAACTATAGTAATAACTTTTTAGACAAGAAATTTGGAATGGAAACTACTATCGTGAAGCATTCTAATTATGAAGAATTTATATATTCAATCATAAGTGCTATTGATGAAAATTCTTTGATTTTAGTTCCAGCAGATATAAAAAATTTAATCTATTATACTGAATATAAAACTAAAAGTCATAGCCATTATTTTATTGTTAAAGGTTATAATTACAATAAAAAACTATTTTATATTTTAGATAATACTCATGTTGATGGTGGCTCTAGTATAGTGTATAAAGACTTTGTTATCGAATTCAAAAAGTTGTATGAATTAAACTTATTATATTGTGAAAATTTTGAAACTAACTTCGGTACATATCTTTGGAAACTAAGTAAAAAAAATGATGTAGAAATTATTCCTTATGATATTCTAAAAGATCACTGTATACTACTAAAAAACAATGATAATAATCCTGTTGGAATAGAAAAAGATTTGCTTACTATTATCAAAACAAACTCAACTATTTCCTCTGATGCCTTACTATATATAGTTGAATTATTTAACTCATCTTCAGTATATTACAATACATTGTACAAATTATTTAAACTATATTTGCCTAATAACGAAATACTAGACACTTTTAAGTATAAATTCACCACAAATCTAGAACAATGGCACCAATTAATGATTTTATTAGTCTATCAATTTCAAAAAAGTACATTCAATTATTCACAATATGAGGATCAAATAAAAGATTTAATTATGAATAATCATTTACTTAATAAAACAATAATTTATATAATAGAAAATATAAAATTTGAACAAAAATCTTCCAAATCATCCAATATACTCTTTGAAAATGGGATATTGATTAACAATCATAATGCAAAAATTAGCTTTACTGAAAATTCATTAAAAGTAATCCATTCTGATACTAAAACATATGATACTTGGTTAGCACAAGATAATGCTGTACAGTTACTTTTTGCACCTGAAAAAAATATCAAATCAGTTTTTGAAGCCAAAGTTTCTATTTATAATCACAATATAAATAGTTTTCACAATGGTATAATAATTAAAACTAATGATTCTCAAAAATTATTATTTGGTTTATATAAAAACCAAGAAATAGCAGCTTTTATTCCAGAAAAAGAAAGTAATAATAAAGTATTCTCTGCAAATTACATAAAAAGTAGTATTTACATTAAAATTATCTATGTAAATAATTTATGTACATTCTTTACAAAAGAAAATGCTAAATCTCAATGGATAGAAAACTATAAAATAAAATTTGATAAAGGTGTAAAATATATAGGATTATTCTCAAAAACCTGGGAAAAATGTAATTGCGAATCTTTATTTGAAAATATTACATTTAAAAATTTGTAAAAATTAATCATTCTTTAATATAATTTTATGTTCATACACTTGTTGTATATAAGTAAGCGTCAAAGTTTTGATACCTTTTATCAAATTAAAAAATATATTAAAATATCCCGGTAGGACGATTTTTGATATGCTCCCTCCTAGATAAACAGTTTTATTATTTCAACTGTCTACCTAGAAGGGAGCATATCATTTAAAGCCCTATCGGGATTTGTTTATTTCTTGATTTTAATTCTTAAATTATCAGGAATACTACTTGACCAAGGCATTAGATTTTTTAAAGCTTCGCTATTATCAGAATCTATATTTAGTAAATTATCGAAAAGGTAGACCAAATATTTTTCGCTAGGGCAACTTTATTAGCTTTAGCTGTTTCTATAATGCTGTATAACTTAGCGCTAGCTGTTGCACCTTTAGCAGTATTAGCAAATAAGAAGTTCTTTCTTCCAATAACAAAAGGTTTAATAGCTCTTTCAGCAGCATTATTATCAATTTCTAGTGATCCATCTAATAATACATTTTTTAGTCCAGGTAAATGTTTTTTAGCATAATCTAACGCTTTACCTAACGGACTTCCCCTAACAGTGCATTTTTTATTTCCGCTTCAACATATTCAATAAAGTTATCTAGAATAGGCTCTAATTTTTCTTTTCTTATATGTAAGCGTCAAAGTTTTGGTACCTTTTATCAATTTAAAAAATATATTAAAATATCCCGGTAGGGCGATTTAAAGCCCTATCGGGATTTATTTATTTCTTGATTTTGACTTTTAGATTGTCAGGAAGATTATTTGCCCAAGGCATTAGATTTTCTAAAGC
>NZ_JAHLOD010000061.1 GCF_018917145.1 Clostridium bornimense | reverse complement strand
ACCACCGCGAGTATTACCATACTTAATTCCAAGATCTAAACATATTTGACGACAACTTCTAGTTCCTGAAATATAATCTTTTGATGCCTTGATTTTATCTTCAAAAGAATATTTATATTGTCTTCCCATAAAAAATACCTCCAAAGTAGATTTTGGTTATTTACCATGTCTACTTTAGAGGTATCATATCATTATGCGATAGCCTCTTTTATTATACTAATTTAATTAATAACTCACCAGTCTTAACTTGTTGTCCTTCTTCCACTAGTATTGTTTCAACAGTTCCACTAGCTGCTGCTACAATATTTGTTTCCATTTTCATTGCTTCAACAACTATTAGACTGTCTCCTTCATTAACTTGTTGTCCTTTTTCCACTAGTACCTTAACAATATTTCCTGGTATACTAGCTCCTACTTCAAGCTTATTTGAAGGATCTGCCATCTTAGGTCCTTCATTTGGTCCTACATTACTATTAATTCTTTCTGTTTTATCTTTAATCTTAATTTCTCTTCTATTTCCATTAATCTCAAAGTCTAATGTTCTATTTCCTTCATTATCTAACTTACCGATTTCAATTAATTTTACAATCATTGTCTTACCTTCGGCAATTTCTATCTCGCTTGTTTCACCTTCTGCTAATCCATAGAAGAAAACATCACTACTCATACGACTCATATCGCCATATTCAAGAATAAACTTAATAAAGTCTTCGAATACATCTGGATATATAGCATAACTTAATACATCCTTATTAGTTGGTTCATACTTATATTCTTCTTTTAGATACTTTCTAATTTTATCAAAATCTTCTGATGGTAATAACTCACCTGGTCTTACTGTAATAGGTTCCTCGCCTTTTAATACTATTTTTTGAAGTTCAACTGGGAATCCTCCCTCTGGTTGACCCATCATACCTTTAAAATATGATACTACTGAATCAGGAAAAGCTAAGTTCTTTCCTTTTTCATATATATTTTCTGGTGTCAAATCATTTTGAACCATAAATATTGCCATATCCCCTACCATCTTTGAGGATGGAGTAACTTTAATAATATCACCTAACATATTATTAACAGTCTTATACATCTTCTTAACATCGTCAAATCTATGTCCTAATCCAAAACTTTCAACTTGTGGTTTTAAATTTGAATATTGTCCACCTGGTATTTCATAATCGTAAATTTCCACACTACCTGACTTAAGATCAGATTCAAATTGACTATATATAGGTCTTACATCATGCCAATAATCAGATAATTTTTGTATTCCACCTAAATCAATTCCTGTGTCTCTGTCTGTATTCTTTAATGCTGCTACTATTGAATTAAGAGCTGGTTGACTTGTAAGTCCTGACATACTATTAAATGTTGTATCCACTATATCAACACCAGCATCTGCTGCCATAAGTGCTGTAGCTACACCATTACCAGTAGTGTCATGAGTATGTAAATGAATTGGAATTTCCACTTCATTTTTAAGTGCAGTAATAAGCTTTTTAGCTGCATATGGTTTAAGTAATGCAGACATATCTTTTATAGCTAAAATGTGAGCACCCATTTTTTCTATTTCTTTTGCTTTTCTTACATAATAATCTAAGCTATATTTATCTCTATTAGTATCAAGAATATCACCTGTATAACAAAGGGCAACTTCTGCTACTTTCCCGCAATTTAAAACTTCATCTAAAGCAACTTCAATACCTTTTGACCAGTTAAGAGAGTCAAAAATTCTAAATACATCTATTCCGCTTTTAGCAGATTCTTTTATAAATTCACGTATTACATTATCAGGATAATTCTTATATCCTACACCATTTGCTCCTCTTATAAGCATTTGGAACATTACATTTGGTATTCTCTTTCTTAAAGATTCTAATCTTCTCCATGGAGATTCCTTTAAGAATCTATATGCTGTATCAAAAGTAGCTCCACCCCACATTTCAAGAGAAAATAAATCATTACCATAAGCAGCTGTTGCTTTTGCAATATTTTTCATATCTCTACTTCTAACTCTTGTAGCCATAAGAGATTGTTGTGCATCTCTCATAGTTGTATCTGTTAGTAAAAGTTTCTTTTGATTTTTTATCCACTTTACAACACCTTCAGGGCCCTCTGCGTCTAAAATTTGTTTTGTACCACTTAAGTTTTCAACTTTTCCTACTGTAGGAATAACTGGAACATCAAACTCTGTTTTTATTCCTTTTGTCTCATTAACAACTTTTTCTCCAATAAACTTTAATAATCTGTATTCCTTATCTGTTCTTGGATTTATATCAAATAATTGAGGGTTATCAGATATGAAGTTTGTATCACATTGTCCCTTTTTAAATGTTTCATTATTTAACACATTTATTAAGAAATCTATATTAGTCTTAACTCCTGTTATATTTAACTCTTTAATTGCACGAATTGCTTTTCTTCTTGCATCTTCAAAAGTTCTAGAATATGATGTTGTTTTTACTAATAAACTATCGTAGTATGGACTAATAATTGCCCCTGCAAATCCATTACCTCCATCAAGTCTTATACCAAATCCAGCACCACTTCTATAAACATCTATTCTACCTGTATCTGGTGAAAAGTTATTAGCTGGATCTTCAGTAGTAACTCTACATTGAATAGCAAATCCTCTTGGATTTATCTCTTCTTGTGACTTTATTCCAATTTCATCAGAATCCAAACTATATCCTTCTGCTATTAATATTTGGCTTTGTACTATATCAATTCCTGTAGTCATTTCAGTAATAGTATGCTCAACTTGAACTCTTGGATTCATCTCTATAAAATAATGGTTACCGTGCATATCAACTAAGAATTCTAAAGTCCCTGCACTTCTATAATTCATAGATTTTGCTATTTTTAAAGCATCAGCACAAATTTCATTTCTCTTTTCATTATCTAATGATGGTGCTGGACTTATTTCTATAACTTTTTGATGTCTTCTTTGAATAGAACAATCTCTTTCATAAAGATGAACTACATTTCCATACTTATCTCCTAACACTTGAATTTCAATATGTTTTGGACCTTCTATATATTTTTCAATAAATATATCATCTATACCAAAAGCTTTTTTAGCTTCATTTTTAGCACTTCTATAATTAGTTATGAGATCTTCTTTTTTTCTAACAATTCTCATACCTCTTCCGCCACCACCAGCTGCTGCTTTTACCATAACCGGATATCCACATACCTCAGCTGCTTCTAAAGCTTCCTCTTCAGTCTCAATTGGTTTCTCTACTCCAGGGATAACAGGAACGCCAACTGCTTTAGCTACTAGCTTAGATTGAATTTTATCACCTAATCTTTCCATCATTTCTGATTTAGGTCCTATAAATTCTATGCCAGCTTCTTCACATCTTCTTGCAAAATCAGCATTTTCAGATAAAAATCCATAACCTGGATGTATAGCATCAACATGTTTCTTTAATGCAAGTTTTATAATTTCGTCCATATTTAAATATGCTTCAACTGGTCCTTTATTTTTCCCTATTAAATATGCTTCATCAGATTTTGTTCTAAACAATGAATATTTGTCTTCTTCTGTATAAATAGCAACAGTTCTTATACCTAACTCATGACAAGCTCTAAAAATTCTTATTGCTATTTCTCCTCTATTGGCTACTAATACTTTCTTAAATTTTTGCCCCACTTCAGTGCAACCCCCTTGTATCTTAGTTACTACCTTAAAGTAAATAACTCATTTTATCACTTATTTCATGTTACATTTTAAACAATAAACAAATTATATCACATTTACATAAAATATACTTGTAAATTTATATTTTTATCACTAATTTGTCCAATCCATTAATATTTCACTTTTTTATGCCATAAAAACTTCACATATTAGATAAAATATAATAATTTGCAATTATAATTTCATTTTTAAGAAATATATGTTTCTTTCATAAAGGTATGAATATATTCTAAATATTATCGCAAACTATATTAAGACAACATATTGGGAGATGATATTATTGCAAAATTATAAAAACGACTATACATCAGAAATTCTTAAAAATTTAGAGAACTTACTAATTCAATTATGGCGGTAAATTCTTAAAACTAAATTACATAGAGTACAAAACTAAAATTAGAATTCTATCTTGATTTGTGCTCTATGCATTATATTATCCCCCTTCTTTTTACAATTATTATTTTATTAACTTTATGTTATATGGATATATCATATAAAATATTGTAAAATATATCTTGTAAGGGGATGATACATAGTGAATCTTAACGAAGATAAAAAATTATTAAAATTTGCTTTTTATATAGTTATAACTGTAATATCAATATATATAGGCATTGTAATTATTTCAAATATAGGCAGTATACTATCTTTTATTTTTAGTATTTTTAGTAACATATTTTCTTTAATAAAACCATTAATTATAGCGCTAATTATTACATACTTACTTTATCCTATAAGAAATTCCTGCGAGAAATTTCTTAAAAATAACAAAATACATAAAATCACAAAATCTTCAAAGTGTAGAATTTTATCAACAATTTTTTCTTACTTTTTTGTTTTAAGCATTCTTATTGCTTTATTATATGGTATATATTTTATGATTGGTGGACAATTATCTAATAATGCTACTATTTCTAATATAGTATCTCAAATTATAGATTACATAAACGAAAATAAATTTTCATCTACTACTATTAAAGAAACTATTAACAATTTAAACATTCCATTTTTAGATATGTTTAAACCATATTTGTTAAATATAGCTTCTGATATCCAACATTACGTAATAAATAATATAGATAATATGACTTCATCAATCTTATCTTTTGGAAGTAGTATAGCCTCATTTTTTGTAGGTCTAGTAATAAGTATCTATCTTCTTAAAGATACAGAATACTTTATTGCATTATGGAAAAAGATTTACAATATCATATTTAGAGAAAGTAAACTTGGAAAAAATATAACAAAGTCAGCACTTATTATTCATGAAGTTTTTTCAAAATTCATTCGAGGTCAACTTTTAGAAGCATTTTTTGTTGGAATCCTATCATCTATAGCTCTTGCAATTATCGGTTTAAATTATTCTTTTGTAATCGGACCTATTGCAGGTATATGTAATATGATTCCATATGTAGGGCCTGTTGTTGGTACTGTCCTTGCAGTAATAATTGCACTATTAAGCGGCTCTCCAATAAAAGTTGTTTATGCGATCATTGCTATGATAGTAGTTCAACAAATAGATAATAATTTATTAGCTCCTAAAATTGTTGGCGATAGTGTAGGACTTCATCCAGTGTTTACAATGCTTGCAATATTAATAGGTGCCAACGTAGGTGGCTTTTTAGGAATGCTTTTTTCTGTACCACTAATAGCTTCTTTCAAAATATTTTTTAATATTTGGTATGATAAACATATAGCTGCAAAATAATAGATTTATCTTAGTTTTATTCATATAATTAATTACTTCGAATATATTGTTATGTAAGTATTACTAAGGAGTTATTAAATTGTCTAATAGAAATGATAATATGTTTACTAATTATAGCCGTGACCCACAACTAGGAATACCACCAGTACCTTTTTCAACTTTAAATTTTAATCCTGGTGCCATTTATCCACCAGGATTCTTTCCTCCAGTACCATTTCTTCCTGGCGGTATAATACCTTCTGGCGGAAACTTCCCTGGAGGAAACTTATATCCTGCAGGTATTCCAAATTCTCCACCTCCAAATTTTACACCTAAGCAAAATAATCCTAATGTACAATATCTAAACAACAACTTTAATAATAAATCTAGTAATAATAACACTATACGTTTTTGCTTGTTTAAATTTATATATATTTGGCAACGCAACGGAAAACAGTATTGGATTTTTCTAACTAACATTGATAGGAACTCTATATCAGGATTCAGATGGCTTGGAAATACATGGGCTTACTTTGGACTTGCTTTAAATAAAATAGATTCTTTCTTATGTTATAATAATTTTCGCATAGAAACTGATACTCGAAGTTCAAACTCAAGTCATAAAAAAATAAAAAAGGAGCATTGCATATCTGGCGATAAAGAAATTTACTCCACTCCAATAAAAATTGTAAATCTACCTGAATTCAAAGAAGACTATTCTTGTGAGATTCTTCAAGATGATGATACTAAAAACCTTCTTGTAGAGACACCTTACTTAAAATCACGTATAATTAACTTTTACATTATTTTAGAAGTTACTTATCCACTAAATTATAACGATGATATTAAAGCTTCAATTGAAAAAGCTATAGCTACGCCTTGCGATGAAGCTCGATTAATTCTATCTTCTAGTAGAAATTGTGATGATGATATCCCTATAATAGAAAATATCCGCTCGTCATCTTCTCTTGTTCCTAAAGCTCTAGAACTTTTTTCTACTTCATTTATTAATAATCTTAAAAGTTCTAATATCGCCGAAGATATTATTGAGAGTATAAATTATAATATGCGAGAAGAAACGTACATCGGTCCTTGGAGTCCATATATTTATTAGATTTCATAAAAAATAAACTATCGCTAACAACCTTTTATTGTTAGATCGATAGTTTATTTTTATTATCTCTATTCTATAGACTTAAGAGATTCTACCATACTTATATTATTTATCTTTCTGTACATAAATATATTTACTAAAACTGAAAATACCAATGTAAAAGCTGTAGCATAGAGAAAACTACTAATCTTTACCTTTCTCTCAAACATAACAATATCCATCTCTATTGTTCCTACTATATATCTACTTAGGAAAATTCCTATAATTAAACCCACTAAAATACCGATTACCGTTAAAATCATGTTTTCTCGATAAACATAATTAGCAGATTCACCATCTGTAAATCCTAAAACTTTTATAGTTGCTATTTCTCTAAGACGTTCTGAAATATTAATATTAGTTAAATTATATAGAACAACAGAAGCTAACGCTGCAGCACAAATAATCATAATTACTACCACAAAGTTCAAGCTACTTATCATATCTTGAAAACTATCTATAATATATGAAGTAAATGTAATAACTAAAACATCACTTTTCTTTAACCACTCTTCCGCTATATCACTTTCTTTAACTTCATTATTATTAAATTTTAATAATACACTATTAAATTCAATCTCTTTCTTTACTGTACTTTCATACATATGAGGTGATATATAAACATAATTATATATATAATTTTCAGCAATATTTGTAACCTTCAATTTCATTTTATCATTATCATTTTTTATGTTTATCATATCTCCAACTTTTATATCTAACAGCTTTGCTAACTTTTTCGTAACTACTACACTATTATCATTAAATTCTATATTTTTACCACTATCATATTCCTTAAGTTTCACATATTGTGGTAATAAAGTAGTTGACTCTGGTACAAACAATCTTACTTGTATATTATCTTTTACCTTTTCACTACTACTGTCCATTATTGTTTGATTAATTATCATAGTTGACTTAAATCTTTTATCTAAGTTTAAATTATCTAAAAGACTTTCTTTTTCTTTTAATGTACCATCACTTTTTAGTTTAATCATAGCATCATACTTGAATATTTCACCATATTGTTTCGATATAATTCCAGATATAGAATCTTTTAACCCAAATGCCGCTAATATTAATGCAGTACAACCAGCTACACCTAATACCGTCATAATGAATCTTGCTTTATATCTTAATATATTTCTTATAGTTACTTTTGCGGAAAAATTAATTTTTTTCCATATAAACGGAATATTCTCCAATAATATACGTTTACCTTTCTTTGGTGCCTTTGGTCTCATCAATGTAGCAGCATTTAATATCAATTCTTTACTAGTTACTATATAAGCAACGGAACATGTACTTAGCAATGCTCCTAAAATTGCAATGATTATAACGAGAAAATCTAACTTTACATAAAAATGCGGTAACTTATACATTGCATCATAAGCACTAAATATAGTTCTAGGCAATGTAACTAATCCACCAACTATTCCTATAACGCTACCAGCAATAGCTGCTACTAAAGCATAAAAGAAATATTTAGCAATTATACTCCTATTTTCATATCCTAATGCCTTCAGTGTACCAATTTCTGTTCTTTCTTCTTCCACCATTCTAGTCATATTAGTTAAACATACAAGCGCTGCCACTATAAAAAAGAATAACGGAAACACTGTTGCTATTCCATCAATTCTATCTGCATCTTGTGCAAATGATGTAAAACCAGTATCATCTTCATTAGTTAATATATACCACTTACCTATCTCCATATTTTTTAATTCTTTCTTTTTTTGATCAATTTCATCTTCTGCTAATGCAAATTTTTTATCCGCATCATTTTTAGATTGTTTCAGTTTATCTTCATTAATTTTAATGCTATTTTTCGCTGATTCTAACTGTGTGCGACCTTTTTCTAATTCTAACTTTCCATTTGCATATTCCTTCTCTCCATTTGCAATTTGATTTTTTCCATTACTTATTTCTAATTTTGACTTTTCTATCTCAGCTTCTCCATATGCCCTTTTATTCTCTAGCTCTTTTTCAGCTTCTTGTAATTTCAAATCTAATTGATCTAGTACACTTTTCATTTCAGCAAACTTACCTTCAGCTTCTTGTAATTGCTTTTCTGCAGCAATAATCTTATCCATATCTGCATTATACTTATTAGTAAGTTCTTCAATTTTGTTCTTTAATGGTTCAATTGCCTCTTCAACTAACTTGTTATCCTCTATAGCTATTTTTATCTCTGATGTAATATTATCCAAGACTTCAATCTGTTCTTCTGTAAGTTGATACTTAATCTTAATTTTCTCAGCAACATCATCAACAATAGTACAAGTTAACTGTTGCGTTTTTTCCAATCTATCTTGCAAACTTTGTAATGCTTCAATAACCTTCTTTTCTTCAGCTAACTGCATCTTACTTTCATTAATTGTTTCCTCAACCTTTAGCTTCATAATTTTAAATTGTTCATACTGAATATTATATTGATTTAGTTTTTCGGTATATTGTCTTCTGCCATCTTCTATTTGATTTTTACCATCTTCTATTTGTCTATTATAATTTTCTATTGCATCTGCTAATGACTTTTCACCTTGTTTTACTTTTAACTTACTATTCTCTAGCTTTGTAAAACTATCCTTAAGCTTCTTATCTCCTTCTAATAATAATGCTTGTTTATTATCTATCTCCTTTTTGCCCTCTGCAATTTTATCCTCTGCAGCTTTTATCTCCTTCTCTACCTTATCTTTTTCACCTTGTAATTTCCTAACTGCATCATCCAATTGCTTATTTGCTTCCTTAACAATTTCATTATAATTATCCTTTAAGGCTTTATCCCCTAGTTTTTCAATTTCAGATTTGTATTTTTCTATATCATTCTTATAACCTTCATCAAAAACTGATTGATATTTTCCTTCTGTATTAAATTTTAAATAAACTTCTGTATATCTTTCATAACTAAAATCCTCTGGTAATATCATCATATAAAAAGCTACACTACCATTTCCTATAGTACTTACACCTTTGTCATAGGAAATGTATTGAGGACTTTCTATAAAACCAACCACCGTATATTCTCCAATTTTTAAAATATCCTCAATTTTTTCATTCTCATTAGGCGGTATTACTTTTATCTTATCTCCTATTTTATAATTTTTAAATGTATAGTCATCTTTTCCAAGAACACATTCACCTGATTTTTTAGGTAATCTACCTTCCACGACATTTACTTTATTAATTACTTTTTCATTACTATAAGCTTTTGGTATAGAATGAACTTTAACTACTACTTCTGTATCATTAGAACTTACTAGCAACTCTGAAGAATATGATGGCATTACTGATTTTATCTTATCCATTTTCTTCAATTCATCTATATCATTTTTCCTAAATCCATAACTAGACATAATCTTATAATCCATTAAGTTATTATCTTTGAAAAATTTATCTGCTGAGTATTTCATACTAGGACTAGCTCCTTTTACCCCAACAAAAAAGCCTACACCTAGAATTACAATTACCATAATAGATATAAATCTACTTTTTGTATTTTTTATCTGTCTTATAAACAACTTAAATAATGAATTATTCATCTAACTTCATCTCCCTACCATTCAATATCATCTATAGAAGTTAAATGCTCATTTTTTATAATAGATTCTACCTTACTATTTTTCATAGAAATCACCCTATCTGCCATTGGGGTAATTGCTTGATTATGAGTAACTAATACTACTGTCATTTTCTCTTTTCTACAGGTATCTTGGAGTAGTTTTAAAATATTTTTACCAGTTTGATAATCAAGTGCTCCCGTTGGCTCATCACACAATAACAACTTAGGTCTTTTAGCTAATGCCCGAGCGATTGCTACTCTTTGTTGCTCTCCTCCTGATAATTGTGATGGAAAGTTTTCCATTCTATCTTCTAACCCAACACTTTTTAATGCTTCTTCTGCATCCATTGGATTCTTACATATCTGTGCTGCAATTTCCACATTTTCTTTTGCAGTCAAATTTTGTATCAAATTATAAAATTGAAAAACAAATCCAATATCATATCGCCTATAGTAAACTATCTCCTTTTTACTCATATCACTTAAATGATTATCACCAACATATATTTCTCCTCCATCACACTGATCTATACCGCCAAGTATGTTTAATACTGTGCTTTTCCCAGCTCCACTAGGTCCAACTACTACAGCAAATTCTCCTTCCTTTACAGCAAAATCTACTCCATTTGCTGCATTGATAGTAACTTCACCCATCTGATACCTCTTATAAACATCTTTAAAGATTACAAAATCCTTCATACAATCCCCTCTTTACCTCATGTATTAATTTCAAATTATATTTCTTCCTTGTCTAAAAAATAATTAACTACATCTTCTATAGTCTTAAACATCCTTATATCTTTCTCTGGAATTTCTATATCAAATTCATCTTCAAAATTCCCTACTATACTTACAATATCATAAGAGTTAATGCCTAAATCTTCTATTATATCCATCTTTAAATCTATATCTTTCACCTCCATTCCTAAATAATTTGCAATTATTTCTTTAATTTTATATTCCAACCTTATCAACCCCCTCAAGAAATTTAGATCTTATAATCTTTTTTGATGTATTCTTTTCAAATTCTTCTTCTCTAATATAAATCTTTTGTATTTGCTTAAACGAAGGCAATTTACAATTTATCTTTCTTAAATCATCCTCAATATCTTTTTTAACATTTTCCATTCCTTTTATTGAAATATACTCCTTACTTATATAAGCTGAAGCGACAATAATATCACTACCACTTTTACTTTTAGTACTATAAACTAATGTTTCTTTCACATAAGTAATATTTTCAAGTATATACTCTTCTAACTCTTCTGGATTTACATTTTTACCATTGCTTAGCACTATTAAATTCTTCTTTCTCCCTGTTATATACAAATATCCATCATCATCGATATAGCCTAAATCTCCTGTATTAAACCATCCCTTAACAAAAGATTCTTCTGTACTTTCATTATCTTTGTAATAACCCAACATAACATGATCACCACGTACTAATATCTCACCAATACCATCTTTATCTGGATTTAAAATAGATATCTCTACCCTTGATAACGGTTTACCAATTGAATTAAGATTTTTACCAAAGTTAACACTAACTACTGGTGTACACTCAGTAATTCCAAATCCATTTACTATATTTATTCCAATATCCTGAAACTTCCTTATTAAATCTTCTCTAAGAAAAGCACCACCACTAATTATAATTTTTAATTTACCACCGAAACTATCTATAATATCTTTAAAAAATTTTCTTCTACAATCTATATGAACCTTCAATAATGCATTACTTAGTTTTATTAATCTTTTAAAAGTTCCTTCTAACTTTTTTCGCTTAACTTCTACTTCTACAGTTCTATACATAGTTTCTAAAAATAAAGGAACTAAAATCATTGCATCTGGTTTAAACTCCTTAATATTTTTAGATAAATGTTTTAAGCTATCATTGATAAAAATAGTCATTCCTAATTTTATAGTAGTCAATATACCACATATATTTTGATATGCATGATGAAATGGTAAAACTGCCAATACAGTATCATACCCTTGAAATACTTCTACCATATCTATAATATTGCTTAATATATTTCTTTGACTTATCATTACCCCTTTATTTGCACCAGTAGTACCCGAAGTAAACATTATTACATTTAAATCATCAATATTAACTTTACTTTCTATATATGAGTTATTTCCCTTTTCCATCAACTCTTTACCTTTTCTAACAAGAGATTCAATATCATCATATCCATAGGAATTTTCCTCAATACATATGCAACATTGTAAACCTTGGACATTTTTGTTGAAATATTCTACAGAAGACAAAAAAGTTTTAGATATAATAACTACAGAGATATCCGCTTTTTCCATAAGCTGTGCTAATTGCTTTTCCCCTAACTCTTTATCTAATGGTACCGCTACACCCACTCCATTAATTATTGCAAGATAAGATATAATCCACCTATAGCTATTTTCACCAATTATCGCAATATGTTTATCCTTTAATCCCATCTCTAACATCATAGTCCCTAAGCTAAAAACATCGCATTGTAAATCTTTGTAACTATAGGGAACTCTATCTTTACCTTGTTTCTCATAAAATACAACTTTATCCTTATATTTATTACTACAATCTATTAATATATCTTTGTAATCCCCTAATTCGTTTATGATTTCTTCAACCATATTTAACTCATCCCCCCTTTAACTAAATCTAATATTTCTCCAATAGAAGCATCGGGGCTACTAATTCCTAATTCAATTACTTCTATCATAAGTTTATAAATTTCATCAACATTCTCTTCTTTAACAACTGATATTGTATATTCAAATAAAAAATCTAATGTGCCTTCATCACTAATATCCATAATAGTTAAATAAAGTCCCATCGCTGAAGTTCCATTACTATAATTTTTAATATCATATTTTATATTGCTTGCAGAATTAACCTTTGCTAATTGATAAGTAAAACACATATCGCTATAACTATAAGCAGTATTTTCAACTGGATATTTCTTTTTTACATACATCATAATATCTTGATAAGAAAAATCTCCATGTTTAAATAGCATCATCTGATCCATCATAAGCTTATTACAAGTATTAATAAAACTATCATTCCTTGAACATGTTACCTTAAATGGCAAGGAATTTACCATCATTCCCCCTGCTCGTTTACTATTAAAAGTGGATCTTCTTGCTAATGCATTATTTACAATAGATTCATACTTATTGTTTAATAAGTAAATATAGCATTGACTTCCTAATAAAAATAATATTTGAGGTGATATCCGATTTTTCTTTGAAAATTCCTTGATATTAGCTACTTTTTCTTTTTCTAATGTTATTACTTTTAACTTGGATTTTGAGCTTAAAGTAAGCCTTCTAAATGGCTTGCCAACATTTTCTTTAGTAATTGCTGCATAAGTAGGTGGTGTCTCAAATACCTTTTTCCAAAACTCATAATCTTTTTCTCTTTTTTTAGATTCTATATACATTAAATCGTTCTTAATAAGATCTACAAAAGATGCTGGAGCTTCTGGTAATGGCTTATTGTCTCTTATTCCTATATATATATCTAAAATATCTCTTGTAAATACCGTTAATGCCCATGCATCCATAATAATATGATTTACTTTAAGATATATAATAGTTTCATCTTTTGGCGCCTTTATTATAGCAATATCATACAAGTCACTATCCATATATTTCTCTGTTTTTCTAGTCCATTTTCCTAATTTCTTATCAATTTTTTCTGTAGTTAACATACTAAAATCATAAATTATACTTTCCTTTGGTTCTCCCATGTATATATACTGTTTTGTTATATTATCTTCTTCTGTTAATCTAATATTTAATGCATCCATTCTCAATATTGCTAAATATATAGCTTCTTTCAGCAAAGGTATATCCATTTTATCCTTTATCCAAATTGAAGCGCCTATATTTACAACACTCTTTTTTAGCGAATACTTTACTGAATAATACATTAGCTTTTGTGCTGGTGTTAAATCATACAAAATCCTCTCTTCCACTTTACTCCCCTTTTACTTTTATAATTTCAATATATATTTTACCATATTTTTCCATATATGTTTATTCTCAGCTCTCTATGTTAATAAATTTTTAATTTTTTAATATAACTAAACTAGTACCTTACAATTAACCGTGCTTTGTATACATATAAAAAAGCTGCCACACTACTATTAGTGCAACAGCTTTATTCATACTAAAATTTTATGAAACTTATTATTTTAACCAAAAGAAACGTACATATAGATGATATAGTTCCTATTAAAAATATAGATATAAAAATATAATTATATACTTTTAAAAACTTAAAAATTGCCACTGTGTTTATATTAAATACTATAATTACAAAAGCAACAAAATAGCTTAATATAGCTAAATATAAAGCACCTCTTTTTGATGTCATTATATCTTCCTTACTTAGAGACATACTTGTACTTATTCCAATAGTTATAAATATAAATATCCAAAATCTTATTGTTTTTATATTATATAATGAAAATATCGTTTTAACTATCAATTTAATTGATAATGATGAAGAACCCAGAACTATCCTTAAGCTTTCTGGCAAAAATAAAAACATTGCTAAAAATATAATCACACCTCCTATAAACAAAGGTGCTGCTCCAATAAAAAAATTTCCTATATTCTGATATATATTTTTTGTATTACTACTAGATTTAACATAACCTAGCACTCCGTCACTTTTAGACGCTATAGGTCTAAAAAGTTTTATTTCCTTAACCTTATGACCAAATAACAAGCACATTAATAGATGACTCAATTCATGAATTGGAGTACCTATAGCATGTACAATAAAAATTCCTTTTTCACCAAATATTCTAACTATATACTTATTACTCTCCTTTTGTATTTCACCTATAATAAATCCAAATACTAAAAATGCTCCTATTAATCCTATTATTATTATAGTACCTAACTTTGCTATCTCTAATATATAATCCATCTAAACCCCCTCATTTCATTTACTGATACTAATTAGATTCTATAAACTCTTTCTTAATAATTAAAAATTCTTCCAAATCATTAAGAAATTGAAATAGTAATGCTCTATTTTCAAATTCTTCACGAGTTTTTGGTAACTCCATAGCCTGATAAGTTTTTCTTAATGAATCTAATTTATTTATCAAATTAATGCAATCATTATTTTCATATATTTCTTTTGCAACATCTTTTGTAAATCTTGACAATATAACCGTTTGTTCATAGGTCATATTAAATCTTAAAAAATGTTTCTTCATTCTTCTTATTGTATCTAATTGCATAGTTCTCATATTTATATAATTTATATAATAATAATTACTTTTTAAAATATAATTATCATTTATATTCTTAGCAATTACTTTACTCTCATTAATCAACTTTTCAGTATTTATAAAAAGTTTCTGTTCATATATTGGTACAGTACGTGTTATCAATGTTACTGACATATCAGACAATATCCTTCTGTAACTTTCTTCAATTTCTTCTTTCTTTATCTCAAATATATCTTCTAATGATTCTGTATATAAATTAAATACCATAGCAATGCTTATTCCTATTACTGTAAGCGTCTCTTCATTTAAAATCCAATAAAGATTAATATTTGAACTAGTTAATAAATGCGTTGATAATACTGCTCCTACTACTAAACCATCTTCTATTTTTAAATACTTTGTTATAGGTATAAAAATAACTAGAAAAATCCCAAAAATAACTGGATTATTTCCTAAAATAATATATAACACAAAAGATAATAATATCGCTATTGTTGTAGCTATAACTCTTCTTCCTGCCACCTTTAATGCTTCCTTTTTTGTATCTTGTACACTTAAAATAGCAATTATCCCGGCTGTCACAGAAAAATGTAAGTTCATTGCATTTGCAATAATAATAGCTATTGTTGCTGATACAGCCATCTTAAAGGTTTTATCTTTGAAGTACTTAATCATAAATTGTCACCTCCAATTAGAAAATTATTATATAATAATTTTTCTCATTTTGAAAGTTGTTCTTTATAATTATCAATACAATCTATATAATATATTATTGAGGTGATATAATGAAAAAATTTAATAATAAATTATCTGCAATTATTTTTTCAATATTAGTATTAGCTGTTGGTTTTGGCTTTGTATCTCCTGAAATTTTAGATCATTTCAAAAATACTACTACTACTATTGAAAGTACTGCTAATAATAAGGTATCAAATAATTCTAATACCCTAAATGAAAATAACCTTAACGGCTTTCAAGAGGTAGCAGATTATATTCATAAATATAATAAATTACCAGATAATTTCATAACAAAAAAAGAAGCTATGAATCTTGGTTGGTCTCCTGGAGAAGACCTCCATCAATACGCCCCTAACAAAAGTATTGGTGGAGATCATTTTGGTAATTATGAAAACGCTCTACCTAATAAAGAGGGACGTAGTTGGACTGAATGTGATATAAATTATAATGGTGGTTCCCGTGGTAGTGACAGACTAGTATTTTCTAATGATGGATTAATTTACGGTACTTCTGATCATTATAAAACCTTTATTAAGTACTATTAATGGAGGTTTTAGGTTATGAATACTATATATTTTAATGGTGAAGACTTTAAAACCAAAGAAATTTTTCATAATATTATTAAGGAAAAATTGAATTTTCCAAGTTATTATGGCAATAATCTTGATGCACTAAATGATTGTTTATTAGAAATATCTCCATTACCACTTAAAATTGTATGGAATGATTATAATAAAAGTAAAAAATACTTAGGCAACTATTGTGATATTGCATTAAATATATTTAAAAACACATCACAATTATTAAATAATAAACTTACTTTGGAAATAAATTAAGAAAGCTGCTGCACTAATTGTGATATGATACCTCTAAAGTAGACATGGTAAATAACCAAAATCTACTTTGGAGGTATTTTTTATGGGAAGACAATATAAATATTCTTTTGAAGATAAAATCAAGGCATCAAAAGATTATATTTCAGGAACTAGAAGTTGTCGTCAAATATGTTTAGATCTTGGAATTAAGTATGGTAATACTCGCGGTGGT
>NZ_JAHLOD010000060.1 GCF_018917145.1 Clostridium bornimense | reverse complement strand
TTATGCAAGCTTACCCACAAATCAAGCCTAATGTGATTCGTGTTCCTCAGACCAAAGGTTTGCCGCCGACTTCCTTCAGATTCCACCTCGCGATGGACACCCTTGTCTTAGGCTATATGCCCCTAGCACTATCAGCCCCCATTACGGACTTTCACCGATTAGTGTACGCCCATGCTGGGCGCACATAAAAAGAGAGGATTCAAAAATAATTGAATCCTCTCTTTTTGCGCATAATAAATGCATGAACAACATACATCAATTAAGATTACCAATTTCAATTGAAAATATTATACCTTATGTTGATTTTGTTATATTGCTATATGAAGTTATGTAGGAATTAAATTATACAAAATTATATGAAAGTTACTCTACAATAGGTAGAAATCCAGCAATCGAGCCAGAATCTCTATTTAGAATACTTGTCTACGGGTATATGGAAGGGATTTATTCTAGCAGAAAAATAGAAATATAGTATTTGTATATGGACAAGGTAAGAGAAAAAGTTACATTTAAAAACATCTTGAATGTATTGAAAGTTTTATAGATAAGCAAAGTAAATATGATGAATATAACAATATTTTTGATGGTAGAAATAGTTTTTCAAAGACTGATAAAGATGCTACTTTTATAAGAATGAAAGAAGATCATCTGAAAAATGGTCAATTAAAACCAGGTTATAATATTCAAATAGGAGTAGAAAGTGAATTTATAGTTGGTGTCAATGTTTCAAGTGAGCGCTTAGATCAACTAATATTAATTCTATTTTTAGATAGACTAGAGTCTAATTTTAAAGTTAAATATCAAGCAGTAACGGCTGACGCTGAGTACGAAAGTGCTGAAAACTATAGTTACTTAAATTCTAAAAATCAAACTATATTTATTAAGCCACAAACTTATGAAAAATTTAAAACTAAGAAATTTAAAAAAGACATAAGTAAAAGAGAAGATATGAAATATGATGTTGATGGTAACTTTTACATCTGAGCAGCAGGACGAAATTTATCCATAGTTGAAACAAAAAACAGAAATTCTAGACCAGGATTTAACTCTGCAATAACTATATATCAGTGTGAAAACTGTTATAATTGTGTTAATAAAGATACATGAGACTTCTTAAGATAAAGAGAAATTTCATTAGATAACATAACAAATTTATATAGAAAAAACTTAGGATAAATCAATCAATTTAAGTTGAAGGAAATTTTGGTGTGCTAAAACAAGATTATGGATTTATGAGATTTCTTATGCGTTGTAAAAAGAAGATTCGAATAAAATTTCTATTGCTTTCTTCTGGATATAATATAAATAAAAGTAAAAATATGTATAATATCTATCAACTTTCTTTTTGTGATGTTTAAAAAT
Source organism: Clostridium bornimense (assembly GCF_018917145.1). Lineage (GTDB taxonomy): Bacteria > Bacillota > Clostridia > Clostridiales > Clostridiaceae > Clostridium_AN > Clostridium_AN bornimense_A. Next base: position 16,749 of record NZ_JAHLOD010000060.1, on the reverse strand, counting down.
GAAGTTTTTACCAAAAACACACTAAAAAATACATGTATAAATTTATTAAATATAGAAAGGAGCTATTGCACCAGCTCCTTTTTCTTAATATAATTATTATTTTAAAGGTGGATATTTTATATTCTTCTCTTCTTCTTCAGTAAGTCCAGCCCCTCCCCATATTCCTTCTTTTATATGAGACTCATCAGATTTTACTGCATTAAATTCAACTTCATGATTTTTATAGTAATATTCATAAAAAATATTAACGTCTTCTCCTTTAACATATATACAATCTATATATCCACCATCTGTCCAATTTTTCCTAAAGTCTTCTATTAATATATCTTCCTTGTTAATTCCTTGTTTTTCAATATATGAATAGATTTTATTATGTGAAATATATCTTACTATAAATGTATATCCAAAGACTATTGCTATTAGAGTAATTATTATTATAATCCATTTTTTCATTATGTTTCCTCCTGTTGATTATAGAATAAACATTAGTTGATTACTTGTCAACTTTATACATAAAAAAATATAAGATTAAGCAGTAAAAAAAACTAGTTAATCTTATATTTGTACAATTATTTATAAAAATATACTTATCTTATAAATCTTAATAAACATGTTTGCAAACAGGTTTATATGAACTGTTAAAATAATTAATAAGATCATATGGATGAATTGTTCTAAATGAAGGTGGCTCTGTCATTACCGGAGTACTTCCTGTACCAAAATAATAAGCTTGAAAAACTAACTTCGAACAATATGAAGGGTTTTTTGAATATAAACTTCCACTTAAACTATAAGTAGGGAATATGTTTTGAGTTGATGAACCTGTAGTAGAATAATAATTTCTATCGGCCCATCTCGCTGCTTGCTTCGCTAAATTGTAATCTTTCATACGATATACTTTTACCCATCTATTACTACCGTTGTTTTTATAGTGATTAATCCACCATGATTGGCTTTTTTGTCTGCTTGATAACCCAGCACCAGCCATATCTAATACTACATTATCACCATTACATATAGCAGCATGTCCTAAAATCCCCGCTGAACTTGTCCCATTTGTTATTAATATATCTCCACGCTTTAAAGTAAATCCGTTAACAGTTGAACGCATTAAAGAGTTTGTAATAGGAACTTCTTCAAATAATTCTTCCTTAGGCCCTTGACCATAACAATTTTCTTTTAACCATTCAATATAGTCTTTTCCTTCTGGAAGAACACCTTCTTTAATTCCATCTTCATAACATTGCTCATATTCAACATTTTGCTCTTTCCATTGGTCTATAGTTACTTTAGTAGATATAATATATCCATCTTTAATTCCTTCGTCATAAGCCCTCTCAATTATTTCATCAGATATTGAAGAATCTGATGCAGCAAAAACTTTATCTTGTGTATCATAAATTATAAGTAGTAATACCATATTTATGATTAGTAATAAAATAGTACTTTTTTGTAAAATTTTTTTCATCATTTTACTCCTTTCCAATTATTTCTACTAAATTATAACCTATCCTACCTCTATTGTAAACATTTAACTTTTATATTAGTTTTTTCTATTTATTTCATCATAATTTTCTTTTTATTTATATTTTTCAACAAATTAAGAGGGTCTGTATCAAAATAAAATGATACGCCATAAAAAGAGAGGATTCAAAAAATAATTGAATCCTCTCTTTTTGCACATAATAAGTGCATGAATAACATACATCAATTAGTCTTACCAATTTTATTTGAAAATATTATACCTAATGATGATTCTGTTAGATTGCTATATGAAGTTACGGAGGGATTAAATAGTAAATAGGTTATAAAAATCATCTTATAATTTAATATACATAAGGGAATTATGTTTTGTTTGTTATTTGTTCATTAGTTAATTATACATCTATAGCTAATACTACTACATATACAGTAAAGTATAGATATCTTTTAAGTGCTATTGCATTAATATAGCTTAAATATAAAAGCCGCTAACCTCGTTTGTTAGTGGCTTTTGTGGTGATGTGATAAAACAATTGTTCTTTTTAAAGGAGTTTATCTGTAATTATATCCATATTTAAAATGTTTATACAATATATCTTTATGATATAATAATAACGTAAGGAAACTTATAATTAGTTATCCTTCTTCTAGGTCAAGTATTGATAAATTACCTATGGTAATTTAAACGACGGAAGAAGGTGATATCATGACAGAATTCATTCAGGCACTTTTTATATTATCATTTACGATAATAGCCTTAGTATCTATTGTACATGGAAAGAACTTTTCAACTAAAGTAGATAAAAAAGATGATTCACTTCAAGCTGAAATTTCAGTTGCTGAAGATAATGATATTAAAAGAAAAAAGTAGCCCACACTCGCAAAGTTAAGCTACTTATTCTTTAACAAATTATAATGCAATAGGTCAATATCAATACTTGACCTTATTCCTTACTAATATTATAACATACTTTACAATAGAATATACAAGATTAATTTTAAAAGTTACGTCACGTACATTTCTATTTTGAAACCTTATACTCAGGTTCTTTTAACATATTATTATGAGAATTATTCAATTCTAGCTTACTTAACTCTCTTGGTGATAATGGTATATATTCTACATTGAACTGAAATAGTTTTTTATCATATGAATAATTTTTAATTATAAGATTCTTATTTTGTAATTCTTCTAAAGAAGCAAGAACTCTACTTCTTTGTCTATCTTTACGCTTTGTATTCCAATATATCGCTGTTGAAAATATGCCAAGTCCTATAGCTTCCGTATAGTCATCATTATTAATAGCAGCTCTATACCTTCTTTTTTGGAACCATATAGCTAATTGTTGTGAATCATAACTTAAGCTATTAAAAATCTTTTCATCATATTCAAAAGTACTCTTTTTTAATACTACAGCTTGTAATATTGAACCTAAATAAACCGTTGCTTTCTTTACACCATCTTCTTCATATATCATACAGCCAAGTAAATTTCCATGAATACTATTACCTTCAATATCATAAGAAAGATTCATGCTTCCAAGCTTAGCTAAAGAATTTTCTACAACTTCATAGTATTGTTGAGTATTAGGCATTCCAAGGTCTGTAACTACTTGATAAATTGTTTTATTAATTGGTTCACCAAGCACCATCTTTTCTAAATGTGTATAATAATATCTAATAATATTTACATCAACTGAATTAAGATATTTAACTGACTTTAAAAGAGCTATCTGTGTCATCATATCTAAAAACTTATCTGACTTTCCCCCTCGTTTAATTTCCAGGTAAGTCATTTTTTCTAATTTCACAAGTATATTATCATGATCCTTATCTTCTTGATCAAACATTATTAATTTATCGATAGTAGACGGATTGGTTAAGTCTGGTGACTCATCTAATTTACTTTTCTGATCATCTGATAAGAAATCTACTCTTGATGTAGTATCTATAGGTATATCTGAAAATATACTAGGTATTTTTGTTATATTATTATTATCTTCTTCTTCTTTACACTTAATAATAAATGTAACTAATATATCATTTCTAAAAGCAGCAGATATAGATCTTTTAGAAAGAATATCAATATAAATAAAATCAGTAAGTAGTGTTTAGCACATACTATTACTGTACCAAAAAGTAATTAAAAAGTGTTTTAGATGTTCATGGATATCCTGATATTGATGGTAAAATTGAGCCTATAACTGTTGATGATGTAGCAAAAGTTATTGTTGCAATATCAGGAAGGAGCAACAATTTAGGTCAAGCGTATCATCTAATAAATCCTAAGCCAGTTTACTTTAATGAAATGATTGATTGGGCTGAAAGTAAGGGGATAATTCTTCAACCGATTTCTAAAAATCAATGGGTTAAAGAGGTTGAAAATCTGGATAGAATATCCGCTATTTTACCATTTATCAAGTTTTTTGATGATCAATTATGGGATGTATCAAAACAAATTAATTTCTCTGTAGAAAATACTAAAAGGGCATTAGAGGAAGTAGGATTAACTATTCAGCCTATCTCTAAAACTATAATAGAAAGACATTATAATTATTTAAAAGACAAAGGGGAACTAGATACAAGAGAGCTTTATAATTCAGGAGTAATTTAAATTTGAAAATAAATATAAAAATGATTCAGGGCAGTAATCAATAATGATTATTGCCCTGAATTTGTTCAAGGACCTTTTTCCTTCTGTATTCTAAAGGTGACATTTTATATTGTAGTTTAAATACAGAAGCAAATTTACTTTGATTACTATACCCAACTTGTTCGGAAATTTTTGAAATAGGCATCTTGGTATTTGCTAGCATATTGGCTGCTGCATTCATACGAATTTCTCGTAAATATACAGATATATTTTGACCATAAACTCCGCGAAAATAATTTTTAAGACTTGTTTCGCTTATTGAAAAAAGCTTAGCAAGCTTCCAAGCTGGATAATGGTGTTTTAAATCTGATGTTATAATATGTTCTGTTTTTTGAGCTATTTCAACTTGTGTAGAAGTAAAAAAAGTTGAAGATTTAGTAGTTGGTATATGTTTTTTATTTAATAATATATCTAATAATTTTAAAACATACAGTTGCATTGAGAATATAGATTTTGAAGGTTCTTCATCATAAAGTGCCCATATCTTAGAAAAAATTTGTTTGGTATTTTCAGTACAATGAGAAATATAGGTTTTATTTGCAGGACAGTATAGATCAAGAAGTTTATGAAAATCTAGATGAAAAGTTTCATTAATGAATGGAGCTTCTTTGGAAATAATATCTATATCAATAAAAAGTTCAATACCTTCGTAGATTCTAAGTGGGTATGTGTATTGCTTTTGAGCAGGTCTTTTAATAATAGAAAAATCTCCATTTGCTAAGTAAACAAAGGTGTCATTATCTAAAAATAATTCACAACGACCAGAGATACAATAATTTATTGATAGAGGAATAGAAGACGAAGATTCTTGTGAAAAGTTTGGTATTGGCCATGTAGGTGAATTTATAAAAATGTATGCTAAAGAGATACCAGGAAATAGGTTAAAAAATGTCATGGAACCCTTACCATTTTCTTGTTCAAAATGAAGCTCAATGCTATTAGAATTCTTTTTTAATGAAATACCATCTATTTCTGTACTTTGTTTTATAATTTCATTTATATTCATAAAAGAGTTACCTCCAAGTTATTGAGAGCTATTATCAATTAATTTTATTATAAGTTTACATCTACTGTTAGTCAATAAAAATACCCGATGTCATTTGGAGCTAAAAAGATAAACAAATATAGAATATAATTCCAGGGTGTGGTATATTAATGATAGTTAAAATCAATTGATTAACATTATCAAATGTGGAGGGTATTTAAATGAGAAATAAGTTACAGGCAAAAGATCTTATTAATATAGGTTTATTTACAGCACTTTATTTTATAATCGGATGTGCAGTGGCTATTCCAATTGGGTTTGTACCAATATTTTTACCTATTCTTGGTGCATTATGGACACTAATTACTGGTATACCATTTATGATATTTTCAACTAAAGTTAAGAAGTTTGGTATGGTTACAATAATGGCAGTTCTAAGCGGATTACTTATGGGGATCACAGGAATGGGATTTTGGGGCGTACCTTTGGGAGTTATTTTTGGATTACTTGGTGATTTGATTATGAAGTCAGGAAATTATAAGAGTATTAAAAAGAATATATTAGGTTATTCTGTTTTTAGTTTATGGATGATTGGAACATATATACCAATGTATTTTATGGTAGAGCAATCATTTGAACATTTTGAAAGTAGTTTTGGTCAAGAATATGCGACACGAGTAATGGAAGTTATGCCAATGTGGAGTTTGATATTAGTGATATTAGGATGTTTTATCTTTGCAATTTTTGGAGGATTAATAGGTAAAGCAGTTTTAAAGAAACACTTTAAAAAAGCAGGTATAGCATAATGGAAACATCTATTATTGATATAGAAGAAAGTAAAGTTGGACTAGCACTAGATCCAAGGACAAAAATATTTATGCTTATAACAATAACAAGTTTGTTACTTAGTACTGGAAATACAGGAGTAATGAATATAATAAAACCTATTTTAAGTGCTATACCATTTTTATTGTTAATTTCAGAAAAACAATTTAGAGTAGCTATTAAATATATTATTTTATATTCATTATGTTTTATTGTTGAAAGAATAGCCATTTACTTAACAAGTGGTATTGTTTCTTTTGGATTATTAGCATTATGTTCTATAATGACAAGATTTGCACCAGGAATTATGATGGCATCATTTTTATTATCATCAACGTCAGTAAGTGAATTTATTGCAGCTATGAAAAAAATGAATATTCCTGAAAATATTATAATTCCTTTATCAGTAGTATTTAGATTTTTTCCAACAATAAGAGAAGAATATGAAGCTATTAATGATGCAATGAAAATGAGACAAATACGATTTGGTAAGAAAAACATACTTTCAATTATAGAATATAGATTGATACCACTAATATTTTCTGTTGTAAAAATAGGAGAAGAATTATCGGCAGCAGCCCTTACTAGAGGATTAGGTGCACCAGTAAAAAGAACTAATGTATGCAGAATTGGATTTCATATTCAAGATATATTTATCATCATAATTTGTACAAGTTGTTTTGTAGTATTTTTTATGGGTAAGTAAAGAATTCTTAGGGAGGTAATGAGTTTGATAAGAATAGAAGATGTTTCTTTTTCGTATTTAGATGAAAAAAGAGATGGAATTAAGAATATCAACCTAAGCATTGCAAAAGGAGAGTTTATTGTTTTATGTGGGGAAAGCGGTTGTGGGAAAACTACAATTACGAGATTAATAAATGGACTTATTCCTAATTTTTATGAAGGTGTAATGAAAGGACAAGTAACAATTGATGGTAAGGTAGTTTCAAAGCAACCATTATATGATACAGCAAGGTTAGTTGGTAGTGTATTTCAAAATCCTAGATCACAGTTTTTCAATGTAGATACAAATAGCGAAATCGCTTTTGGATGTGAAAATTTTGGAGTTCCAGAAGAAGAAATCGAAAATCGCATGAAAAGTACAGTTGAAATATTTAATATATCAAAATTGCTAAATAGAAGTATTTTTAATCTTTCTGGTGGAGAAAAACAAAAAATAGCATGTGCATCGGTATATTCTATGAAACCAGATATATTTGTATTAGATGAACCGTCATCAAACTTAGATCTGTCATCAATTATGGAATTACGTGAAATTCTTCGTGAATGGAAGAAAGAAGGTAAGACGGTGATTATAGCAGAACATAGATTGTTTTATTTACAAGGATTGATGGATCGATTTATATATATGCGTAATGGGAAAATAGAAAAGGAATATACAAAAGAAAGCTTTAAAAAATTATCTACAAAAGAAAGAATGGATATGGGATTAAGAATATATTCTTTAAACGAGATAAAAGTTACAGATAAAGTGACAGCTTTAGAAAAAGAATTAGAACTAAGAGATTTTTGTTTTGCATATAAAAATCAGTCAGAAGTTTTGAAAATAAATCAGTGTAAAATTCCAGCAGAAAGAATTGTAGCGATAGTTGGAAATAATGGAGCAGGGAAATCGACTTTTGCAAGATGCCTTTGTGGGTTAGAAAAACATTGCGGCAAAGTAATATTTAATGATAAGGTGCTGAAATCAAAGGATAGACTGAATACATGTTATATGGTTATGCAAGAAGTAAACCATCAACTATTTACAGAAAGTATTTATGATGAAATTAGGATAAGTATGAAAGATGAGGATGAGAATTTAGAAAATGAGATTTTGGAAAAGTTAAATCTTAGTTTGTATAAAGAAAAACACCCAATGTCGCTTTCGGGAGGTCAAAAACAAAGAGTTGCAATAGCATCAGCATTGGCATCTGATAGACCTATTTTAATTTTTGATGAACCTACTAGTGGATTAGATTTTAAACATATGAAAAAGGTAGCTGATATATTAAAAAAACTGCAGAAAGAAGGTAAAACGATATATGTAATTACTCATGATTTAGAATTAATTGCAGATTGTTGTACAGATATTATTCAGTTAGAGGATGGAAATATCGTAGATCAATATCTTGTTAATGAAGAGGGGTTATTGAAGGTTGAAAAATATTTTATAAAGGAGGAATCTTTAATATGAATGAACAAAAGAAAGATTCAGCAATGAGCATTTTATGGGGATGGGCAAAAGCATACCATGGAAAGTTTATTATTAGTATTATATGTGCAACTCTAGGGGTTATTTGTAGGATGCTACCTTATTTTTGTGCTGCTGATATTATTATAAAAATGATAAATAAAGAGAAGACAATATCATCTTATTTGATAGTTTCTTTCATAGCACTTATAGGTTACTTAGGGAGAGTAATTTTTTCTAATGTTTCAACAGCTATTTCCCATACTGCAACATATTATACCTTAAGGGATTTAAGAGAAAATATAATAAGGAAATTAGCTAAAGTTCCTATGGGGACAATTTTAAATACACCTTCTGGACAATATAAAACTACTATAGTTGATAGAATAGAAGGAATGGAACCAACCTTTGCTCATCTTATTCCTGAAATGACATCTAATATATTAGTTCCTTTATTTATAGTAGTTTATTTATTTATCTTAGATTGGCGTATGGCACTATTATCTCTTGTTACTCTTATTGTTGGTATTATTGTAATGTCAGCAGGAATGAAAAGTTATCCTGTAAAATGGGAAGGTGCTGTAAAGGCAGGAAAAGATATGGCAAATGCTGTTGTAGAATATATTGGAGGTATTGAAGTTGTAAAAGCTTTTAGTCAATCTGCCGGTTCATATAAAAAGTATTCCAATGCAGTAAATTATAATGGTAACTATTATATCGATTGGATGAGAGATAACCAAAAGACTATGAGTTCTTATAATGGAATTTTACCATCAGTTCTTATTTGCATTTTACCTTTTGGATTTTTATTTTGGAAAAATGGAAGTCTAGACATTAATACATTCCTATCAATAATTATTTTTTCAATGGGATTAATAAGTCCAATAATGTCTGTTTTTACTTATATGGATGATTTGGCAATACTTCAAACTAATGTTGAGGAAATAGATGAATTATTAAATTCAAAAGAATTAGACCACAAAGATAAGATGGTAACATTAAGAGATAATTATATCAAATTTAATGACGTATCTTTCTCATATGATGATAATAAAGAAGTTCTTCATAAAATTAATTTTGATATTAAACCAGGTACTATAAATGCTTTTGTAGGACCATCTGGTTCAGGTAAATCAACTATTGCCAAGTTACTTGCAGGTTATTGGGATGTTACCTCAGGAGATATAACATTAGGTGGATATAAGTTAAATGATATTCCACTTAAAGAACTTAGTGATGAGATTTCCTATGTATCTCAAGATAACTATCTATTTAATAGAAGTATTATGGAAAATATAAGAATGGGTAATCCAAAAGCTAGTGATGAAGAGGTAAAGGCAGTGGCTAAAAAGAGCGGTTGCCATGAATTTATAAGTAAATTAGAAAATGGATATGACACAATTGTAGGAAATGGTGGTTCTCATTTATCTGGTGGAGAAAGACAAAGAATTGCAATAGCTCGTGCAATGTTAAAGAATGCACCAATTGTTATTTTGGATGAAGCAACAGCTTATATCGATCCAGAGAATGAGGTATTAGTTCAAAAAGCAATATCAGCACTTACTGCTGGTAAAACATTAATCATTATAGCACATCGTCTATCTACTATAGTAGATTCTGATAAAATCATAGTTGTAAATCAAGGTAAAATTGAGGCCGAAGGAACTCATAAAGAGCTTGTTAATAATTGCAAACTATATAAGGATATGTGGGAAAAACATATTGGCGCAAAGGATCATGAATAGGGGGGATAGCTATGTATGGAACATTAAAAAAAATATTTGATTTTGCAGGAGATAAAAAGAGACTTCTTAAAAGATCGCTAGTATTTTCATTCTTTTGTGGAATATTCTCTGCATTACAGTTTGTAGCTTTATATGTGGTTTTAGATGGAGTAATATCAAATAATAGAGAGAGTAAAATAATTTTTATATCTTTTGGAATAATGCTTTTATCTATGGTGGGAAGAATAATTACAACTTATTTTTCAACAATGGATCAAACAGAAACAGGATATGGTATGGTTGCCGAAAAGAGAATTCATATTGGTGATAGATTACGTTATATTCCTATGGGGTATTTCAACAAGAGCAGTATAGGCAATATAACAGCTATAGTAACAACAACTCTAGGCGATGTGGAGAATACAGCATCAAGAGTCCTTGTTACAGTAGTGGGAGGGTTCTTTAATTCAATAGCATTAATGTTAGCTATTCTATGTTTTAATGTAAAAATGGGGATAGTTGCTGCGGTAGGTATACTATGTTACTTGATAGTTACTGAAATTTCACAAAGTAAATCAGTAGAATTAAGTATTAAGAGACAAAGTGGACAAGAAACTTTAGTAGAATCAGTATTAGAATATATACAAGGAATGAGTGTTGTAAAGGCATTTGGAATGGAGAAGGAAAGTTCACAATCAATACTTAGTGCTATTAAGGAGAGTTGTAAAAATAATATTAGATTGACACATAAAAGTGTACCATATGATGGATTAAAAGAATTTGTTAGTAGTATTTTTAGTTTTATAATGTTACTTTCTTCAATTTATTTTTATGTAGAGGGTACACTATCACTTCCATATGCAATAATGTTTGTAATTGCTTCATTTATGATATTTGGAGACTTAGAGAATGCAGGTAATATGGCTTCTTTACTACAAATGTTAGCAGCATCAATGGATACAGCGAATACTATTGATGATACTCCAATAATGGATGTAGATGGAAAAGATATTGAAGTAAAATCTGCTGATATAGTATTTGATAATGTAGAATTTTCTTATGGAAATCGTAAATTATTAGATAAGGTTAATATTTCTATACCGGCTAAAACTACGACAGCTATTGTTGGACCATCTGGAAGCGGAAAAACTACTATGTGTAACTTAATAGCTAGATTTTGGGATGTTAACGGAGGGAAGATTACAATTGGCGGAAATGATGTTCGTGATTTTAAATTAGATAGTTTAATGAAGAACATAAGTATGGTTTTCCAAAATGTATATTTATTTGCCGATTCTATTGAAAACAATATTAAATTCGGAAAACCAGATGCTACTCATGAAGAAGTTGTAAAAGCAGCTAAAAAAGCTTGTTGTCATGACTTTATTATGAAATTACCTGATGGATATAATACCATTATTGGAGAAGGTGGAGGTACTTTATCAGGGGGAGAAAAGCAAAGATTATCTATCGCACGTGCAATACTAAAAGATTCTCCTATTATTATTCTTGATGAAGCAACATCTAGTGTTGACCCAGAAAGTGAAGAAGAATTGCAACAAGCTATTGAGGCACTTACTCATGATAAAACTATTATTATGATAGCACATCGTTTGAAAACTGTTCGTAATGCAGATCAGATAATTGTTTTAAATAATGGTAATATTGTAGAGAGAGGAACACATGAGGAATTAATGAAAAATAAAGGATTATATAGAGAGTTTATTTTTGCAAGACAAAAGGCTATTGAATGGCAATTAAATGGTGCTGAGGTTGTTTAATATAGTGATATAAAATTAATTATAGAGCCCATCACATTTGTGGTGATAGGCTCTTTTTTAGTAATTGATAAAACAATGAAGGAAATTCAAAATATTTCTGCATAAATGTGTAAGCAATATTGACCAATAAATTCCTTAAATGTATTATTAAGTATAAAAGAGAGATGAATGATCAATTTAACGGTGAAAGAAAGGAGAATTTATGAAATATAATTACATAGTAAATAAGTTCAATAAATGCGAAAGAATAGAGGTAGTTGTACCAGGTTCTAAAAGCATAACTAATCGTGCATTTATGTTGGCAGCATTATCAAACGGATCTTGTAGATTAGAAGGGGTGTTATTTAGTGACGATTCAAGAGCCTTCTTATCTTGTTTAGTTGAACTTGGTTTTGAGGTGAAAATTGATGAGGATAAAAAAGAGGTTATAATTTATGGACTTGGAGGTAGAATTCCTAATAAAGATGCAAAAATAAATGTTAGAAGTGCAGGAACAGCGGCAAGGTTTTTAACAGCAATGGTAGCTTTTGCTGGAGGAAATTATCTTATTGAATCATCAGACCAAATGAAGAAAAGACCTATGAGACAATTAGTAGAAGCCCTTCGTAGCGTTGGAGTTATAGTAAATTGTCTTGATGAAGAAGGACACTTTCCATTACAGATACATTCAAATGGGATAAAGTGCAATGAGATAGAAATGGATACAACTGTAAGTAGTCAATTTGTAAGTGCCTTACTTATGGCTGGAATAATGTTGCCTCAGGGATTAAAATTGAAAATAGTTGGTAGTAGGACTGATGGGGCATATATTAAACTTACTCTTTCAATGATGAAGCAATTTGGAATTGATGTGATTTGTGATAAGAACGAATTTTATATACCTCATAATTTATCATATAAAAGGGTTAATTATAAGATTGAACCTGATGTGTCAGGAGCTTGTTATTTTTATGCTATGTCACCATTACTTGGAGTAGATGTAGTAGTTAAAAATATTCACTTGGATTCAATACAGGGAGATATTAAGTTTTTAGATGTACTAAAGCAATTAGGATGCTCTATGAAAGATACTAATATTGGAATAGAAGTTAAAGGCCCAAGGGATGGAATATATCATGGCGTTACTGTGGATATGAATGATTTTTCGGATCAAACAATGACATTGGCTGCCATTGCACCATTTGCAACTTCAAATACAATAATTAAAAATATTTCGCATATTAGATTTCAGGAAACTGATAGAATAGCAGCTATTATAAATGAATTAACTAATCTTGGAGTAACGTGTAGGGAAAGTGAAAATTGTAATGGCATATATATAGAACCAGGAAAAATTTCACCAGGAGTAGTTGAAACATATGATGATCATAGAATGGCTATGGCATTTACATTAATAGGATTACGTACTGGAGGAATAACTATTAAAAATTATAAGTGTTGTGGAAAAACTTTTGAGAACTATTTTGATATAATTGATAAATTAACTATTAAGTGATAAAGGTGTCTAGGGTGTAGACACCTTTATATTACATAGCGAGTATCTTTTTTAGAATTTCTTTATTATGTATAAATGTTAATAATTCATCTTCAGTTTTGATAGTCTCATTCATTGTTCTGAAATACTTATTTATTTTATTAGCAATTATCTTAAAATTTTCATCAACTGAGGATATAAAATTTGATATATTCCTATTTTCATATACTGCAAGCAGATATAAGGCTACAATGTATTTTACATCATATAATATGGAATCCTCTATCCAGTAATCGATATTGGACATATCTATGTTCTTTTCCATAAGTCGTATATAAGAATCTAAGCCATCTTCTGTTGATTCCCAGAAGTCTATGTATATATAATCGAATTGATTTAGAAAGTCCTCTCTGTAGTAGTCAAATGCGTCACCATGAATAATTTTAAGTTTCTTAGGAATTTTAAATTGTGGTCTTATATAAGTATCAAATAAATTAATGATATCTTTATTAAACTCAATTATAGTTACACTTTCAACTTCATCTTTAAGAAGCCAAAGATAGGGAAGAACACCTATTCCAAGCCCCATGGTAAGGCATTTACCATGACCTTTATCGATGCCAGTTTGCATGCTTTTTATTTCACTAACAGCAGGAGACATCCATACTTTATCTCCTTCTTTTAATGCTGGCAAATCAACATTTGTATCAAAATATCCTAGGGGGTGATAGTGAAACAGATATTTTCCTAGAGGTTGATGAAAATTCATACTCATTAGTGTTCGTTTTTTTATTGTTGTTTTTTCATATTTAACATTACCATAATGAATGTTATCAAGTTTAATATTTTTATAATAGGGATTATCAGTGAGAATTTTTGAATCATATTTTAAACTATCATAGGGTATATTATATTCTTTTAATATATTTATTAGTTCTTTTTCATTTTTTTTACTTAGAAATTTTTCATTATAATTCAGAATTGATGAGAGATATTTATTTACTTTTATTATTGATAATAATAGATTTTTCATTGCAGAATCAATGACGTTGTTACTTTGAAATGTAATCATAAAACCTTTCCTCCATAAAAAAATAAACACATATAGTGCTTGTACCGTAATCAGATTTACGTGCATTGCACTACATGTGTCGTTTCTAGTTAAAATTATATATAATTCATTATTAAATATATAATATCATTTTATGTAAATTCAATCAATAAATAGATATTTGTAGGCAATTAAGAAAAAGCTGTTGTCCATTATAATTAATAGTGGTAAAATTTTCTTAAAAGTGACTAGTATTAAAGGGGATGTATAGAGTGGAGAGGATTGTGTTAAATAACAAAGAATATAAAGTTGATAGACTATTAGGGAAAGGAAAAGGAGGATATTCTTATTTAGTTCATGATGAAACCGGTGATTTTGTATTAAAACAAATTCACCATGAACCTTGTGAATATTACAACTTTGGAAATAAAATCGAGGCAGAGTTAACAGATTATGAGAAACTCAAGAAAATAGGAATAAGAATGCCTAAGATGCTAGATGTTGATAAAGAAAATGAGAGAATTTTGAAAGAATACATAGAAGGAGAAACTATTTATAATTTGATACTATCTGATGAAATGAAGAACATTTATATTGATCAAATAAAGGATATGTGTAAATTATTATATGATGCAAATACCAACATAGATTACTTTCCAACTAATTTTGTGGTAAATGAAGATAAAATATTTTATATAGATTATGAGTGTAATAATTATATGGAGGAGTGGAATTTTGAAAATTGGGGAGTGAAATATTGGTCAAAGACACCAGAATTTTTAAAGTATGTTGAAGAGCATTAAAAAACAAATTTGAATATAAGGTTTGTGGCATTTATTACAATATTGCTGCTAGTTTTGTAGAGTTAGGTAAATATGAAGAAATTCTTGAGATAACAAGAGAAATATATGTGAATTTTCTTTATATGTGTTATTTAGAAGGTATTAATACATAGCTTTGTGTTAAATTTTCTCAAAAATGCTACCTTTTATGCGGTTGAAATAAGAGGTATAATAAATTTATAAGATGAACAAGCAAAATTTGGAGGGGAAAATGACTAATAAACTATGGAATAAAAATTTCACATTAATTACTATGGGAAGTGTTGTATCACTGATAGGAAGTAGTTTTTCTAATTTTGCCATGGGATTATTAATATTAGATACTACAAAATCTACTTTTATGTATTCTATGTACTTAGTCTTAACTACGTTAGCTACTCTAATAATGCCTATTGTTGTAGGACCTTTTATAGACAGATATTCAAGACGTAAAATTATATATACATTAGATTTTTTCTGTAGTATTCTCTATTTAATAGAAGCATTGATATTTTATTTAGGAACATTTTCTTATACAATATTAATTATATTTTCTATAATATTATCAGCCATTAGCAGTATTTATTATGTAGCATATGAAAGCTTTTATCCCATGTTAATTGATGAATCAAATTATTCTAAGGCATACTCTATAGATTCTACCTTAAAATCATTATCAATGATTATGTTACCAATTTCAGCATTTGTTTATAATTTATGTGGAGTTGGACCAATTCTTATTTTTGATGGAGTTACCTTTCTTATTTCAGCGTTATTGGAAACAAAAATCAAAATAGAAGAAAGTTATGCGATAAGAGATGAAAAATTTTCCAGAAGTAAATATAAAGAAACGTTTAAGGAAGGAATTAAATTTTTAAAATTGGAAAAAGGGCTTTTAGCAATTACTATATATTTTGCTATAACAATGTTTTCAACATCAGCTGAAGATGTTTTATTGCTACCTTTCTTTAAAAAAGGTTATGTTAATGGAGAATATATTTACATGTATGTTATGTTCTTTATGGTAGTTGGTCGTGTATTAGGTGGATCAATTAATTACAAAATGAAAATAGCAAAGGAGAAAAAGTATAAAATAGCTGTTATTGTATATATTACGATATCTGCATTGGAAGGAATGTTACTCTTTGTACCAGTTGTTTAGCACATACTATTACTGTACCAAAAAGTAATTAAAAATTCTTCCACCTAGTATTTTCCAAACCTCTTTTTGAAATACTAATTGGTAATAATATTAAGAAAAGAGGTTGTCATGGAAGGTGATTACATTGAATGAAAAACAAAAAATTATACTTTATTACACTAAAGATAATATGTCTCAAAGGGAAATCTCTCGCAGAACTGGCGTAGCCAGAGATACGATTAGAAAATATATACGTGAATATGAAAGTAAAGTACAAGAATTGGGGTATGCCCTATCGGACATTGAAAAAGCAGATTTAATTGAAGATATCACTAAAAAACCTAAATATAAATCATCTCCTAGAGTTAAAACAGCAGTTACCGATGAGGTTATTGAAAAAATTAAAACCTTCTTAAAAGAGAATGAAACAAAAAGATTAAAAGGTTTCTCTAAACAACAGATGAAGAAAATAGATATACACGAGGCTCTATTAAAAGAAGGATTTAATATAAGTTATTCATCAGTTATAAGTGTTGTTAATAAATTAGAAAAAACAAAAAAAGAAGCATTTATAAAGCAAGAATATGCTCCAGGAGATGTAGTAGAATTTGATTTTGG
>NZ_JAHLOD010000059.1 GCF_018917145.1 Clostridium bornimense | reverse complement strand
TTGAAAAGCGTTAGCTATACAACTAGTATACTTATACAATATAAAAATAGATATAAGTTGATATGAAATTCTAAGAAATATCGAGTAAATAAGAGAATAATAAACTACAAGGAGAGAGTTGGCGAATTCAATTGTATTTGTAGATGTATTTAGTTCATATATAAAACTATTATACTTAAGTGTTGTTTTTCATAAATTATGAATCCCTAGTTCAAGTTACATGAAAGCAAATCTTTCATTAGTCTCCTGTAATAGTTATATATCAAATATAAATGTCTTTAGAAAACCAATTTATTCCATAGATAAAATTGTCACACTTAAAATCTCAGAAATCCCCCCAAAGGGAATTTATTCCACTGCTGTGCCATGATATTTGTGCCCTGAAAGAAAAAGTTGCCCCACTATTGTGCGACAACTTTTTCTTTCTTAAATTTTTATATTTATACTAATCACCAAAACATATACCTATACTTCTTGCAGTTCTTACTAGTTCTCCATCAGGATCTACATTTTTAGTTTCTCCAATTACATTTTCTAAAGATTCATATGAAGTATTATTTCCTTTCAATGTTACCATTGAACCAAATTTTTCTTCATTTATTAAATCTGCTGCTGCAACGCCATATCTAGTTGATAATATTCTATCATAAGTACAAGTATTACCACCTCTTTGAATATGACCTAATACAGTAGCTCTAACTTCATGATCCACTATTCTTTCTAAGTCTTCTGCTAACTTATTACCAATTCCTCCTAATCTAATTGGATCAGGACTATCTTCAACAATTTTAGCAATAACTACATCACCATCTTTAGGTTTTGCACCTTCTGCTACAACAATAATGGTGAATTTTTTTCCTTCTTCTTCTCTTGCTCTAACTTTTTCAGCTATCTTTTCGATATTGTATGGTATTTCTGGTATTAATATAACATCAGCAGATCCTGCAATTCCTGCTTCTAATGCAATCCAACCTGCTCCTCTTCCCATAACTTCCAAAATCATCACTCTATGATGCGATTCAGCTGTCGTATGTAATCTATCTAGTGCTTCTGTTGCTATATCAATAGCTGTATTAAATCCAAAAGTTACATCTGTTGCTGCTAAATCATTATCTATTGTCTTTGGCACTCCTATTACCTTTACTCCTTTTCTAGCAAAATCTCTTGCAGAAGTTAATGTTCCATCTCCTCCTATAACTACTAAAACATCAACGCCTTCTCTTTTCATATTCTCAACAGCTACATCTGATACATCTTTTTTTACTATCTGTCCATTTTCTTCTACTGCATAATCAAATAAGTTATCTTTGTTTGAACTATATAATATAGTTCCTCCCCTATGAAGTATTCCTGATACTGTTTCATTTGTTAACTTAATAAATTCGTTATTGTATAACCCTCTATAGCCAAATGTATATCCAATAACTTCATATCCATATTTTCCAATGGCAGCTTTTGTTAACCCCCTTATTACAGCATTTAATCCTGGACAATCTCCTCCACCTGTTAAAACACCTATTTTTTTTATTTTTCTTTCCATATTCATCCCTCCAAACCCCTTCTGGATATATTATACAATATTTTTCTTAATTTTAAAATATTGTATTTTATGTAATTTATTTCATTATGTTCTTTTTTGTTACATCTTCCTCTATTCTTCTCATTTTTTACATAGAAAATATATTTTATATTAGATTAAGAAATCCTGAAATTAAAACAACTACAGCAAAACAAAATCTATATATAGCAAAAGGCTTCATTGAATTCTTTTTCAAATATCCAATAAATTTATCAATGACTATTATAGCTACTATAAAGGCTACTAAAAAAGCAGTACCAAGTGCTAATAATTCTGCTGTTGAAAGAGCTGTTAATCCTCCTATTGCAAATAACTTTATAGTTGTCATTCCAAACATAACTGGTATTGCTAAAAAAAATGAAAACTCAGCTGCAGCTACAGTAGTTAATCCTGCTACCCATGCTCCTATAATAGTTGAAGCAGATCGACTCATTCCAGGCACTATAGATAAGCATTGAAAAATACCAATTATTAAAGCTTGTTTATAAGTAACTTTAAATATACTATTGGTTCTATCGCCTTTTAAATCTCTATATTTTTTTTCAAAAATAATCATAGCAATTCCGCCTAAAACTAAAGATAATGCCACAACTTTAGAATTAAATAAATTCTTTTCTACCCAATCATCAAAAGGCAATACTAAAGCAGCACCAGGAATACATGCTAGTGCAATAATAGACCAAAAATGTAATCCACTTTCTTTATATGTACAATTACCACAAATATTTATGTATGGAATAAAGGTTTTTATAGTATCCCATATCTTATTCCAATACATTACTATTACAGAAAGTATAGCTCCAAGCTGTATTACCATATTAAACATATCTATAAATTCTTGTCTTACTCCATTGTTGAACTTCATAATCTCACCAAAAATCACAAGATGCCCTGTAGATGAAACTGGTAAAAACTCTGTTAAACCTTCTACTATTCCTAATAATGCAGCTTTCACAATAAATAAAATCTCCACTCCATCACCTCCTAATTTACTTTTCTTAACTATATCTATACTAGCAATAAATAATATATTCAACTTTTACTAAATTACTTTTGAAAATTAACTTTCTCAATTCACGAAAAAATGACTATTTTCCTGCATTATTCTATAAAACTTTAATATTGTCTAATAAACTGATTTTTTGAACTTTATTGCAGTATTAATGACTTTGTACATAAAAGTCGTCCATGTTAATATTAAAATGACATTTTTTAAGGAGGCTAATTTCATATGTATCTTTCATTAAAGCGTTATTTGCTTTTGACTGTAGGCTGTTTGCTATTTTCAATTTACGCAGCTGTATTATTACAGCCAAATGATATCGGAACTGGGGGACTTTTAGGCATAGCACTTATACTTAACAAATTATTTGGATTCAAAATAGGTCTATGTACTCTTCTTATAAATATTCCTCTTTTTATTCTGGGATTTAAATTATTAGGTAAAAACTTTGCTTTTAAAAGTGGTATAATTGTTATTTTATCATCTACATTAATTGATATAATTCCTAATATATTTAATGTTACCCCACTTAGAGATAAATTAACTGCAGCAATTTTTTGTGGTGTTGTTTCTGGTGCAGCTATGTCTTTCATTTTTATGGGGGGCGGTTCCACTGGTGGATTAGATATCTCAGGTAAAATTATCAGAAAGATGTTTCCAAGTATACCTTTATCAAATATATTGTTGTTCCAAGATATTTTAATATATATAATAGTAGGTATAACTCTTGGATTAGAATATGTTATGTATGCTCTTATAATGAGTTTTATTCGTTCTAAAACCATTGAGACTGTACAAAAAACTTTTTCAGCTTCAAAGCAATGCATGATAATTTGTGATGATCCTAAACCAATAATAAAAGCTATTTCTCAAAAACTTGGTCGAGGTGTAACAATCTTAGATGCTGTTGGTGGCTATTCTGATAACTGCAAAAAATTCATTTATGTAGTTGTTCAAACTAATGAGTTATCAGCACTAAAGTCTATAGTTTCATCAATAGATAATAAAGCTTTTATAACAATATCTGAAGTTGAACATATACAAGGTAACTTTAAAGAGCACTCCTTATCAGTTTAATAAGGGAGTGTTTTTACTTATTAATTAATAATATTAAATAATAAGATGATAAATTTATCTTTTTTATACTATTTTCACATATTAGCAATGAATTCATCGTTTTTTGTAACTATTACTAGTAATATAAAAGTAAATATGTTACAATTTAAAATTGATATAACATATATAAAAGGATAAGTTTTTTCTTTATTATATGAAATAATGTACATGAGAGGAGTTGTCTTAAATAGGTATTAGAAATTTTTTATCAATAATTACTGGTAAAATTACTATAACTTTAAATAGAACTTTATTTAAAGGAGGCACTAATTTTCCTGGTAGAATCGCAATGAAAATAAAAAAAGATATTCTTAAGACTATCGCTAAAAATTATAAAATTATAGTTGTTACAGGTACAAATGGTAAAACAACTACTACATCAATGATTTATAATATTTTCAAAGAAAATGGTGAAAAAGTAATTACTAATGGTTCTGGTGCTAATTTAATTACTGGAATAGTCACTACATTTATTAAGAATTATAAATTTTTCTCTAAAAATGATGGTTATGCTATTATCGAAGTTGATGAAGCAAATTTAAAATTCTTTACTGAATATATATCACCAGAAATAATAACTATAACTAACTTATTTAGAGATCAATTAGATAGATACGGAGAAGTATATACAACACTTAATATTCTTATTGATGCTATAAAAAAATCACCATCTTCTAAGCTTATTCTTAACGGTGATGAATCCCTATTAGGTGATTTAGATTTACCTAATGAAATACTATATTATGGTTTCAATGAAGGCTTAAACTCAAATGTAAAAGTAGATATTAATGCAGATGCAAAGTTTTGTAAAAAATGTGGTGCCATGTATAAGTATAACTTTATAACTTATAATCATCTTGGAAGCTATTATTGTGAATCTTGTGGTTTTGCACACCCAACATTAAAATATGGCGTTGATAAAGTTTTAGAAACAACACCATCTTATTCAGATATACTTATAAATGGCAAAAATCTAGTTATCAATCAACCTGGTAGTTATAATATTTATAATGGTATTTGTGCCTTAGCTGTCGCTATGGAAAATTCAATATCTTTTGATGTATGTAGCAAATCACTAAGTAAAATACAAAGTGCTTTTGGTAGACAAGAATCATTAAATATTGATAATAAAGAAGTAAAAATCATCCTTGTTAAAAATCCAGCTGGTTATAATGAAGCAATAAATACTGTAATGCTTGAAAAAGAAGCAATTTCTGTAGGTTTCTTACTTAATGACAATTATGCTGATGGTACAGATGTATCTTGGATTTGGGATGTCAACTTTGAACAGTTATCAACAATAAATATTACCTCTATCCTTGTAGGTGGTATAAGAAAATATGATATGGCTATAAGATTAAAAATAGCTGGTATGGATGAAAATATCTTTAATCTTTGTGATGACTACGATGCACTTCTTAATTCTATAAAGAATGCTAAAAGTGATAAAGTATATCTACTTTGTACTTATACTGCTATGACTTCACTTAGAAAATATCTTCATGAAAAAAAATATATAAACAACTTATGGTAGGAGGATGTTATGGAAATTAATATATGTCACTTATATCCTGATTTATTAAATGTATATGGCGATTTAGGTAATATACTTATATTAAAAGATAGATGTCAAAAAAGAGATATCTCTGTTAATATTCATAATATCTCTTTAAATGATGACTTTAACAGTGATGACTTTGATATAGTATTTTTCGGAGGCGGACAAGATTTCGAACAATCTATTGTATCTACAGATCTTAAAGAAAAAAAGAGAAGCGAATTATTAAACTATGTTGAGAAAGGTAAAGTCTTACTTTCAATTTGCGGTGGTTATCAATTGCTAGGAAAGTATTATACTGCTCCTAATGGTGAAAAAATCGAAGGATTAGATATTCTTGATATCTATACTGAAGGAGGCAAAAAGAGATTCATTGGCAATACTATCATTGAAAACTCAACCTTTTCTGAAACATATGTAGGATTTGAAAATCATTCTGGTAGAACTTATTTAGGTGATGGTCTATCCCCATTAGGTAAAGTAATTGAAGGTTACGGAAACAATGGTGAAGATGGATATGAAGGTTGTATTTATAAAAATACATACTGTACTTATTTCCATGGACCATTTCTTTCTAAAAATCCTGAAATGGCTGATAGACTTATTACTACGTCATTAGAATTAAAATATAATAAAAAGATAAATTTATCTCCTCTTGATGATTCCTTTGAATTAAAAGGTAAAGAATTTATAATAAATCGTATAAAATCTAATAAAACTAATTCAGGAATTTAAATAGAAAAAGACTATGGCAAGTCATTTGCCGTAGTCTTTTCTTTGTTAAATTTATTTAGTACACCTTTATCTGTAAGTAACTTAATTTCTTCTTCACTCATATCATCATTAATACATTTAAATTCATATCCTTCACTTTTAAAATACTCAATTACCTTTTCTAATCCAGCAGCTGCTGTTTTATTCATTCCTCCATCATGCATAAGTAGTACAGAAGTGTTAGGATCCTTGTTATATTTCTTTACATTACATAATATTTCATTTGGTGATAACATATTATGAATAGCATCTTCTGCTGAAACATTCCAATCTACATAATATAATCCATGACCAACTATATATTGTCTTATATCTCTAAAAGCAGATGTCTTTCTATATTTGTTAGATGACCCTCCTGGAAATCTAACAAACTTTGTTTCTTGCCATCCATGTGATTTTAATGTTTCTTTACACTTTTTATAATCTGAACAATAATTATCTTGTGAACCATATATCCAATTTGAATGTCTATAGCAATGAACATGTACTGGATTTCCTGATTCTAATAACAGCTTTAGTTCATTTTGAAAATATTGAAATTGCTCCCCAACGACAAAAAAAGTAGCTTTAATATTATGCTTTTTTAGCACCTCTAATACTGCTGGTGTATTCTTACTTGGTCCATCATCAAAAGTAAGATATACCACCTTTTTTCTCTCCTCCTCATTTCCCATAGCATCTTCTGCAAAAACATTATTTATAGGATATAAAAAAGTTATAAATAAAAGTGCAACAGCTATAATTTTCTTCATTTAATCATCTCCAAATTAAAAGTTTCTATTATAGTATCCCACTTTTATCATTTTATATGTTACTCTACAGTATATTTAAGATTTTCATTTTCAGCATCAATTTTGATTGTTGAATTATTCTTAAGTTCTCCACTTATAATCATCTTAGATAAAGTTGTTTCAATTGTATTTACAATATATCTCTTAAGTGGTCTAGCACCATAATGTGGATCATATGCTTCATTAGCTATAAGATTTAAAGCTGCATCTGTAATTTCAAGTTTTATATCTTTTTCTCCAAGTCTTGCCTTAACATTCTTCAAGAATATATTTATAATCTTACCTATTTGAGTATTATTTAAAGGCTTAAACATTATTATGTCATCTATCCTATTTAAAAATTCTGGTTTAAATCTTGATTTTAAGGAATCCATTACCAAATTTCTTACTTTATCACTAATTTCATCGCCTTCATTTTCTAATAGATAACTTGAACCAATATTTGAAGTCATTATAATTATAGTATTCTTAAAGTCTATAGTTTTTCCTTTACTATCTGTAAGTCTACCGTCATCTAATATTTGTAAGAATATATTAAAGACATCTTCATGAGCTTTTTCAATTTCATCAAATAATATTACAGAGTATGGATGTCTTCTAACAGCCTCTGTTAATTGTCCGCCTTCTTCATATCCAACATATCCTGGAGGAGCCCCAACTAATCTAGAAACTGCATATTTCTCCATATATTCTGACATATCAATTCTTATCATATTATCTACTGAATCAAATAGAGTTTCACTTAAAGTTTTAGCTAATTCAGTTTTACCTACACCAGTTGGTCCTAAGAATATGAATGAACCTATTGGTCTATTCTCTTCTTTTAATCCTGCTCTTGCTCTTATGACTGCATTAGAAACAGAAACTATTGCTTCATCTTGACCTATTACCCTTTTTCTAAGTTCATCTTCAAGATGTAATAGTTTTTCTCTTTCTCCTTCTACTAATTTAGATACAGGAATTCCAGTCCACATAGAAAGAACATCACAAATTTCTTCTTCTCCAACAGATTCTTTAAGAAGTGAATCCTCTTTCTTCTTTTTAATTATTTCTTCTTTTTCTTTAATTTCCTTTTCTAGTCTTGGTAATTCACCATACTTTAATTGTGCTGCAGTATTTAAATCATATTCTCTTTCACATCTCTCGATATCAGCTTTAACCTTGTTAAGTTGTTCTTTAAGTTGCTTAAATTCACTAATATCTTCTTTTTCTTTAGAATATCTAAGAGATAACTCACTATCACGCTCTGATAACTCTGAAAGCTCTTTATTTATTTCTTCTAATCTTTCTTTAGATTTTTCATCTTCTTCTTTACTTAAAGCTTCTTTCTCTATTTGTAATTGCATGATTTTTCTCTTTAAATCATCAAGTTCTGTAGGCATAGAATCTATTTCACTTCTAATTTTTGCACAAGCTTCATCAATTAAGTCTATTGCCTTATCTGGCAAATATCTATCTTGAATATACCTACTTGATAATTTTGCTGCAGCTACTATAGCACTATCTTTTATAGTTATTCCATGATGAATTTCAAATTTTTCTTTAAGTCCTCTTAGGATTGATATAGCATCTTCTACCGTAGGTTCTTCAACTATAACTGGTTGGAATCTACGTTCTAGTGCTTTATCTTTTTCCATATACTTTCTATATTCATCAAATGTAGTTGCACCTATACAATGTAATTCACCTCTTGCTAGCATTGGTTTAATCAAGTTACCAGCATCCATAGCACCATCTGTTTTACCAGCACCAACTATAGTATGAATTTCATCTATGAATAGTATAATCTTTCCTTCACTACTTTCTACTTCTTTTAATACTGCTTTTAATCTTTCTTCAAATTCACCTCTATATTTTGCACCAGCAATTAATGCTCCCATATCTAATGAGAATATAATTTTATCTTTTAATCCTTCCGGTACATCACCTTTTAAAATCCTATTAGCTAATCCTTCAATTATTGCAGTTTTACCTACACCAGGTTCACCAATTAAAACTGGATTATTTTTAGTTCTACGTGATAGAATTCTTATAACCCTTCTTATTTCTTCATCTCTTCCGATAACGGGGTCTATCTTATTGTTCTTCGCATCATCAATTAGGTTTCTACCATACTTTGATAATGCATCATAAGTTCCTTCTGGATCATTGCTATCTACTCTTTGATTACCTCTAACTTCTGTTAAAACTTTCATTATTTTTTCTTCAGTAACATCAAATTTTGATAATACATTTTTAACTTTTCTGTCTACCTTAAGCAATGCTAAAAATACATGTTCTACACTAATGTAAGAATCCTTAAACTCTTCTCTTATATCTTCACTTTTATTAAATACTTTTTCAAAATCTCTAGATGGATATAGATTTCCAACGCCTGTTCCATTTATCTTTGGTAGCGTATCTAATTCTCTATTAACCTCATCTACTACACTATTTACATTTATCTTTAACTTTTCAAATAGAAGTGGAATTAGTCCTTTCTCTTGAACTAATAACGCGGCTAACAAATGTATTGGTTCAAGCTGAGAATTGTTTAATCTTACAGCTAAACTATGTGATTCATTAATTGCTTCTTGTACTTTCAATGTAAGTTTTTCTACATTCATTTTACCATCTCCTTTAACTATATTATACACCTAAATCTTCTTATTTTTACATAAAAATATAAGGTCACAAAAATTTCATATTTTCATGACCTTATACTAGTATATCCAAAATACATTATACTATATTATATTTATTTTTAGTTTTAAGTGCTGCATCAAAACATTTAGATCCTTCTTTATAATCACCTATTTTATAATACAATTCACCCATTTCCATATATCTAGTAATAATACCTTCTTTATTATTAAGTCTCTTAATAAAATCTAAAGATATATTAAAATATATTTCTGCTTTTTGAAGATTACCTAAAATAATATAAATCTTAGCTTTTAAGTAATATATCATTTCAATTTCATCTTCATCATTAGATAAAATAGATTCATTTAAAACTTTATCTGCATATTCTAAAGCATCTTTATATTGCTCATCTAGATATAATACTTCAGTTCTTAAAATTATACTTTCTATACTAACTGTGTTAACTTCACTTGCTATAATATCTAAGATTTCTAAAGCATCTTTATATTTTCCTAAATCTCTTAAATTATAAGCAATATCTAATAAACACTTTTCTTTATCTATTGCATCATTATTGTTTATATATGAAATAATTTGATTATATTTTTCTACTTCACCAACAACTTTATAATATAATCCTAATACACTATATGTTTTTAATGATAATTCTTCATCAGCATTCTTACTTCTTATAGAAAGTAATTCATTAATAATATCATTATCTAATGTATTATTTTCTCTTATATTACATTCTAATATCTTGCATAAAAGATCCATCTCTTTTTTTGCATCATCTTTTTCATCTCTTAGTGATTTTAAAGCATGTGTATAATAATTATAAGCTTGCATATACTCTTTAACTGCTAATATATAATCACCAACATCTTCATAATATATGTATTTGTCCTTCTTATATTTAACAGATAAATCGTAATATTCCTTAATTAAAGCTCTACATTGATTAAACTTTTTATCTTCAACATATCCTGAAAATAGCTCATGCATAACCAAATATGCTATATCACTTAAGCCAAATTCCATACAAGCTTTTAAAATTTCTTTTCTTCCTTTTACTATTTCATCCTTATCGCTTCTCTTACTTATTTCATCTAAGTGTTCTAAAATTTGTTTATCTACATCTTTATTTAGATAATCATAATCCATATCCAACTTTTCAGCAATAAATTCCATGATCCATGGTTCTGGTTTTATTTTATCATTTTCAATACAGCTCAACTTAGATACAGATATTTTATCTCCACAGATATCTTTTAATGTATATCCGCCGTAGATTCTTGCTCTTTTTATTTTTTGTCCAATAGAAATAATCTCCATAAAATACTCCTATTCATAATTTATAGTATTTAGCATTCCGACTTTTTTAAAGCTCTCAATAGCTTTAGTTAAGTACTTTTTAGATTCTTCATTTTCACCTATGCTAATGTAAAAATTACTTATTATTATATGTAGTTGCGCTGCTTCATATGTCATTCCTCTATTTTCTGCATAACCAACTGCAAGTAATAGATATGTTTCGGCTTCTTTTTCATTACCTCTTAACATTGATAATCTATACTTTATCATGTTAATTTCAACCATTTGAGCATCAGTTATAAATTGACTATACTCTTCAATTTCTTGAAGAACTTTTGCACATTGATCAACATCTTTTATATATATGTAGTTTGTACAAATATTTAACAATGTTTCTATAACTTTTTCCTTTTCGTTTTTAGCTCTTAATTCTTTTGCCTTTTCATATCTAATAAATGATTCTTTAAGGTTATCATAAGAATAGAAAATCTTACCTAAATCATTTTCAATTTTTGAAACTAAAATTTCATTTTCAACTTTATTGAACTCTTCTAAAGATCTTTTTGAATATTTTATTGCTATATCAATTTTGTCTTTCTTCATATATTCTTTTGATAAAGTCATTAAAGTTTCAGCATATTCTTTTTTATTATCAAGTTGCTTGAACTTTTCTACAGCTAGATTAGCATATTTTAATGCTTTTTCACTGTCATCTACCTTGAAATATATTTTTGTTAAATAATAATATATTTTACCCTTAAGTAAGTCATTTCCTACTTCATTATCTATAAATATCTTTTCAGCTTGTTGAAAATAAGTTAAAGATGAATTATATGATTTCAATGTATACGTAATTGCTCCCAAATTCAAAAACGTATTTATGACATCTTCATAATTGCACTCTTTTACAAAAATTTCATTAGCCATTAAGAAGAAATTTTGAGCCTCTGATAAATTTCCTTTTTCAAGATATATTTTACCTTTAAGGTAGTAACTCTTTCCTTTTCTATAATCTAAATTATATTTATCAGAATACTTTAATGATTCTTCAATATACTTTTCAGCTTCATCCCATTCTTCTTTTATGCTATGTGCTTCAGCTAAGTTCTCGTAATAACAGCATATTTTTTCTGCTTGACTTTCTTCACTTTCCATTAGATATTCAATGCTTGTCCCCAATGACGCCACTAAATATTCTAATAAATCTATACTAGGATTTGACTTTCCCGATTCAACAAGACTAATTTGCCCTGGTGTAATTCTTTCTCCAGCTAAATCCTTAAGAGTCAATGATTTTTCTTTTCTAAGTCTTTTTATCTTTTCTCCTAAAGACATTATCTCCATAAATAACCTCTTCCTTTTCCCCATTTTATTACATTACTCTTCTTTTCTTTTTTAATTATAACATATTTTACACAATTATTCAAAAAAATTATAAAAAAATTCAAGTTTTCTTATATTTTTTGTATTTATAATAAATATATCCTTTTCTACTATTTATGTAAAAGACCGTATATTATGCATTATCACTACAACTTCTGTTTATTAATATAACAATAATAAATTTTCTTAAATTTTACTTTATATTCATATATTGTAAACGTTTGCTGAATTTATGTAGTTTTATGGAAAATAATAAGTGCAGCAATTTTATATTAATCTTGCTGCACCTTAATATATATTATAGTAACTGTTATATTTAATTACTACATTCTATTGTAAAATATTGAATAACATAAATCTTCAGCTTTACCTGCCATATTTTTACCCATCTTATTAATTTTTCTTTTTGTTCTTCTGTCCAAATTAGGAACAACTGTAGCCATAGTCATTGCTCCTAATATCATTCCTACACCTAAAATAGTAACACCTTTCATTTTCATGATAACTCCTCCTTTTAATAGTATATATTTATTTTGTACATATTATTTTTTTATATTCTTACTATTTAGAAGAGTTATTGTAGTATTTACTTTTTCGGTTCATATTTATATCTTGCTAATTGATTTTCAAAGTTGCCTTTTACTATATCCACATATTTTCTTCTTAATTTTTGTTGTTCTACTTTTTCTTCTTCAGTAAGTCCTTCTGCTTGACTTTTTTTATATAAAAAATTTATTCTCTCTATCATCTTTTCCATATCCATTACTAAATCCACTCCTATATAAATTATAATTCAAATTGTATTATAACCTAAACCTAATATATTATCAATTTATACAAAGAAGGAACTATCACAAATTAATGCAATAGTTCCTTAAGGTAAATATTTTTAATTATTAAATATTAAATAGTAATTCAGAATAAGTTGGTAGTGGCCATATTTCTGAATCTACTTCAGTTTCAAGAGTATCTACATCTTCTCTTAATGAATTCATCTTAGCAAATACATCATTTCTGTATGCTGAAGCCATTTCATATGAATCTTCTATTACTTCTGCTTTCTTAACAGCTTCTTCTAATGCATCAACCTTTTCTTTTATTGATGAAGCTAAGTTAGAAACTGATACAAGTAATTCTCCTTGTACAGAAGTATTAACTTCTATTCCAGTAGCTTTAATTTCATTTATTGAAGCTGCAAGGTTAGTAGCATAATCAACAGCTACAGGTAGTATTTGTCTTCTAACCATTTCTATTGATGTTAATGCTTCTATATTAATAGTTTTAGAATAATTTTCAAGAGTAATTTCATAACGTGATTCAGATTCTTCTCTAGTTAATACTCCGTGTTTTTCTAAAACTGCCATATTCTTTTCATCTATCATTTCTTTAGCTGCTTCTACAGTACTAGGGATATTTTTTAATCCTCTTCTTTCTGCTTCTTCAACCCATTCATCTGAATATCCATTACCATTAAAGATAATTCTCTTATGATCTTTAACTGTTTCTTTGATAATAGCCATCATTTCAGCTTGTACATCTGTAGCCTTTTCAAGTCTATCAGCAAATCTTTCTAGAATTTCAGCAACTGCTGTATTTAAAACAAAGTTTGGTCCTGAAATAGATGCAGCAGATGGTGTCATTCTAAATTCAAATTTATTTCCAGTAAATGCAAATGGAGATGTTCTATTTCTATCAGTTGCATCCTTTGGAAGTAATGGTAAAGTAGAAACACCAATTTCTAAGCTACTTGCACTTTCAGCTTTTGCAACTTTTCCTTCTTCTATTTCTCTTAATATTGTGTCTAATTGTTCTCCAAGGAAAATAGATATAATTGCTGGTGGTGCTTCATTTGCTCCTAAACGATGATCATTTCCTGCACTTGCCGCAGATAATCTTAATAATCCAGCATATTCATCAACAGCAGCAATTACTGATGATAAGAATAATAAAAATTGTGTATTGCTTTCAGGTGACTTACCTGGTTCTAATAAATTCTCACCATCATCTGTAGCCATTGACCAGTTATTGTGTTTTCCTGAACCATTTACTCCAGCGAATGGTTTTTCATGTAATAAACATACTAATCCATGTCTTAATGCAACTTTCTTCATTATTTCCATTGTTAATTGGTTATGGTCTGTTGCTATATTAGTTGTTGAGAATATTGGTGCTAATTCATGTTGTGCAGGAGCAACTTCATTATGCTTAGTTTTTGCAGCAATTCCAAGTTTCCAAAGTTCTTCGTCTAATTCCTTCATATAACTTGAAACTCTCTCTTTAATTGTTCCAAAATAATGATCTTCTAATTCTTGTCCTTTAGAAGCCATAGCACCAAATAAAGTTCTTCCAGTTAAAATAAGATCTTTTCTTTTTTCATATAAATTCTTATCTATTAAGAAATATTCTTGTTCTGGACCTACAGTTGTTATAACTCTCTTTGCTGTAGTATTTCCGATAGCTTTTAACACACGCATAGCTTGTACAGATAAAGCTTCCATTGAACGTAATAAAGGAGTTTTCTTATCAAGTGCTTCTCCATTATATGAACAGAAAGCAGTTGGTATACATAAAGCATTATCTTTTACAAATGCTGGTGAAGTACAATCCCAAGCTGTATATCCTCTTGCTTCAAATGTAGCTCTTAATCCTCCTGATGGGAATGAAGAAGCATCTGGTTCACCTTTTATTAATTCTTTTCCTGAGAACTCAAGAATAACTCTTCCATCCTCTGTTGGATTTATAAAGGCATCATGTTTTTCAGCAGTTATACCTGTCATTGGTTGGAACCAGTGTGTGTAATGTGTAGCTCCTTTTTCAAGTGCCCAATCTTTCATTGCTGAAGCAACGACATCAGCGATTTCAGGTGATAATGTTTTTCCTTCTTCTATTGTCTTCTTTAAAGCTTTATAAGTAGCTTTTGGAAGACGTTCTCTCATTACAGAATCATTAAAGACATATGATCCAAAAATTTCATTTAATTCACTCATACTTATCTCTCCTTATAACAAAAAAGCGTCCTCAAATAACGATAAATATATATATAATAAATTTATCTGTTAATTGAAAACGCCATTGCTTTCATCGATTTATCTTATGTATATATTTTAACAAATAATAATCCATTTGTAAAATACTTTTTTATATTTATTTATAATTTATATATTAGAAAACAAAGTTAACCATAAAAAGAAAATGAAAAAGGCTTCCAGCCATTACAAATAGGTGAAATATCTCATGAAATCCTAAAGCTTTAAAACAATTAGGTTTCTTTAATCCGTAAATCACTCCCCCTATTGTATACATAACACCACCTAGAAAAAGAAATAATATTCCCTGAAACTTAACAGCTTGCCATAAAGGATATATAACAACTAGACACATCCATCCCATGAATATATAGATTCCTGTTGACAATCCCCTTGGACATTCAATCCAAAATATCTTCAAAAACACTCCTGAAATTGCCATAATCCATACAATAGCTAAGCTGACATAACCTAATACACCATTTAAAGTTATAAGACAAATTGGTGTATATGTTCCTGCAATAAGAATAAAAATCATAGAATGATCAAGCTTTTTTAATATACTTATAACTCTTTCCTTAACATTTAATGAATGATAAATAGATGACGCACTATATAGCATTATAAGACTACTACCAAAAATCACAGCACTAAGCATCTTGTTTACACTATTACTATCACTATATTCACTGTGAATTATAAGAATAAACATCCCTACTACTGACAATATTGCACCTATTAGATGAGTAATACCATTTACAGGTTCTCTAAATTTAAAATTCATACATTCACCTCCCCACATGTAGTTTTTAATTCTACTTCTCAATACATATAAATAATATCATATATATATTTATTCTACAATACGAATTGTCATTTATTTTTTTTTATTTTATAATATATATAAATAACATACAGGCAGGTGCTTAAACATATGAATGAAATATTTGAATTTCCAGAATCACTTTTTATTACAGATATTCCTATTGATGAAATACCTAGTATTGACTTATACATGGATCAAGTTATATCACTTTTCGAAACAAATTTATCATCATCAAAAAGAAATAGTGATGATGCAATACTTACTAAAACTATGATAAATAACTACTCAAAAAATAAGCTCCTTATGAGTTCAAATAAGAAGAAATATTCAAAAAATCATATTATCTTAATGATTCTTATTTATAACTTAAAACAAATTTTATCTATTACAGATATAAAAAAACTTCTCAATCCTTTAGTTACAGATTATGAAAATAACACTGAAATTTTTAATATTCAAAAAATATATTCAGATTTTCTTTATATGAAACATAAATATATAATTTCTAATGAAGTTGACTTTAATATCATAGAAAAAGAAATTGTAGCTTTATATAAAGATCATAGTGAAAGTGAATTTTTAGTAAAGCTACTTTATATTCTTCTTACATCATCACTGTCTGTAAGATATAAACGAATTTCTGAATCTTTGATAGATTCTTTATAACAAGAAAAGAGGATGCATCGCACTAAGAAATGAAAAGCTATTTTAGCGATACCTCCTTTTATTATGACACAAGGTGCACTGATACTTGTGCCCTGCACTTCTATTTTGCAAAAAAACTGCCGCACTCCGATATAACTTCTTTGTGCGACAGTCTCATGCTTTTTCAATGAAAACTATGTTTTATTATCCTGTTAATTCATCACTATATATTTTGTTTAGTGCTAATGAAGGGTTTGTTTCTAGTCTTAATGCTAATCTAGGGTTCGTCTGCAAATTTAATGCAAGTCTTGGGTTTATTCCTTCTATATATCCTACATTTAAGTAATCATTAGGTCCATAATAATTTAATTCACCATTTTTATATGCATTTAATAAACTATCTCCCATTCCACACCCCTTACTTTAACTTCCTATTTTAATATATTCTTTTAAAAGTAATTAGTTACAAAAGTAACTATTATAATAAAGGGCTATTACAACTTTAAAGATTAACCTAAAATATCTCCATATAAAGTTGATACTATAACAGCTTTTATTGTATGCATTCTATTTTCAGCTTCTTGAAAAACTACAGAATTATCACTTTCAAATACTTCATCAGTTACTTCCATATCCTTAAGTCCAAATTTCTCATAAATCTCCTTAGCTACTTCTGTATCTAAGTCATGGAATGCTGGTAGACAATGCATAAACTTAACATCTTTATTTCCTGTCTTCTTTAAAACTTCCATAGTTACTTTATATTTTTCTAATAACTTAATTCTTTTTTCCCATACAGATTTATCTTCTCCCATTGATACCCACACATCTGTATAAATATAATCTGAATCTTTTACATCATCTATATTATCAGAAATTATAATATTTCCTCCGGATACCTTTGCATTAGATTTACACATATCTACAAAAGCTTTGTCTGGAACTAATTCTTTAGGTGAAATGATTTTAAAAGTCATTCCTACCTTAGATGCACCAATCATAAGTGCTCTTGCCATATTATTACGTCCATCTCCTAAATATGATAATGTTATTTCATCTAGTTTTTTATTTGTAGTCTCTAAGATTGTTAGAAAGTCTGCTAAAATTTGTGTAGGATGATCCTCATCTGTAAGACCATTCCAAACTGGCAATTTTGAGTATACAGATAACTGTTCTACTGCTTTTTGTGAATAACCTCTAAATTCAATACCATCATACATTCCAGCTAATACTCTAGCTGTATCCTTTATAGATTCCTTTTTTCCTACTTGTGATCCTGTAGAACCTAAATATGTTACATGTGCCCCTTGATCATATGCCGCTACTTCAAAAGAGCATCTTGTTCTTGTAGAATCTTTTTCAAATATCAATGCAATATTTTTCCCCTTTAAATATTGATTCTCAAAGCCAAGCTTTTTATCACTTTTTAACTTTTTAGCAACTTCTAATAAATATATAATTTCTTCTTTTGAATAATCATTCAAAGTTAATAAACTCTTCCCTTTTAAATTCATAACTTTAGCCCCCCTTATTTAATATATATCTTTACTACGAATATTTATGCATAAATAAATAATATTTATACATAAATATATCATATCTTTTTTACTCTGTCAAATAAGACTGTTTAGCACATACTATTACTGTACCAAAAAGTAATTAAAAATTCTTCCACCTAGTATTTTCCAAACCTCTTTTTGAAATACTAATTGGTAATAATATTAAGAAAAGAGGTTGTCGTGGAAGGTGATTACATTGAATGAAAAACAAAAAATTATACTTTATTACACTAAAGATAATATGTCTCAAAGGGAAATCTCTCGCAAAACTGGCGTAGCCAGGGATACGATTAGAAAATATATACGTGAATATGAAAGTAAAATACAAGAATTAGGATATGCCCTATCGGACATTGAAAAAGCAGATTTAATTGAAGATATCACTAAAAAACCTAAATATAAATCATCTCCTAGAGTTAAAACAGCAGTTACCGATGAGGTTATTGAAAAAATAAAAACCTTCTTAAAAGAGAATGAAACAAAAAGATTAAAAGGTTTCTCTAAACAACAGATGAAGAAAATAGATATGCACGAGGCT
This sequence comes from Clostridium bornimense, assembly GCF_018917145.1. Taxonomy (GTDB): domain Bacteria; phylum Bacillota; class Clostridia; order Clostridiales; family Clostridiaceae; genus Clostridium_AN; species Clostridium_AN bornimense_A. The sequence continues at coordinate 131 of NZ_JAHLOD010000059.1, read as the reverse complement.
CTATTAAAAGAGGGATTTAATATAAGTTATTCATCAGTTATAAGTGTTGTTAATAAATTAGAAAAAACAAAAAAAGAAGCATTTATAAAGCAAGAATATGCTCCAGGAGATGTAGTAGAATTTGATTTTGG
>NZ_JAHLOD010000058.1 GCF_018917145.1 Clostridium bornimense | reverse complement strand
AACCATCTTCTCCATCAACTTTATATTTACGTACCCATGTATAAACTTGAGTGTAAAATACACTAAACTTTTCTGCTGTATTTTTATAATCATTTCCGTGTTCAATGCAGTATTTTACGATTTCTTTACGTTCTTCAATAGTTGTTTTTCTTTTTGATTTAGCCATATAGACCTCCTGTAAGATATTCTTCAACAGCACTAAGTTTTAAATCAGCTGAATATGACTTATTATGTGGTTTATCCATAAAAATTGATTCACCAAATGCTTGATATAGCTTAGCCCAGTTACGTACTACACCACCGCGAGTATTACCATACTTAATTCCAAGATCTAAACATATTTGACGACAACTTCTAGTTACTGAAATATAATCTTTTGCTGCCTTGATTTTATCTTCAAAAGAATATTTATATTGTCTTTCCATAAAAAATACCTCCAAAGTAGATTTTGGTTATTTACCATGTCTACTTTAGAGGTATCATATCACTGTGTGACAGCTCTCTTTTTTATTCTATCATACTCTTAACTTTCATTAATCTAGTTATAGAACTTCTTTCATTTTCATCAAGTTTCATCTTGATAAACTTAATTGTTTCTTGAAGACTTGGTATTGTCATGTATTCTAGAGCATTAACTCTTCTTCTTGTCTTTTCAATTTCATCAGCCATAAGTTGACATGATTTCTCTACTTCAGCAAGTTCTAAAAGCTTAGGAAGTATAGAGTATAGCTTTTCTATAGCTCCATCTAATTCGGTAGAAGTATTACCAAAACCATAAGGATAAATACTTCCTGCATCATCTTCCATGGATCTTTTAAATTCCATTACTGGAACATTAACACTCATAATATTCTTAACATCAACTTCAAGAGAAATGCTTTCTTTAGGATAAGCAATTGCTTCCTCAAGGAACTCTGAACTCATTACAGCTCTAGCCATAACGAAATCTTTAAAAGCTCCACCAAGCATCTCTTCTACTTCTTTTCTTAAAACATTATTATATTTTACAAGATCTATAAATCTTCTCATAAGCTCATCTTGCTTATCTTTTAAAAGTTTATGACCTCTTGTAGAAGTAGCTAAACGCTTTTTAAGCTTAGTGAGTTCCATTCTTGTTGGATTCACATTAAGTCTAGCCATAACTATACTTCCTCTCTAGGCATATACTTTTCTAAATACTCATCTCTAATTCTCTTAAGTTCAGTCTTAGGTAATATTTTTAGAAGTTTCCATCCAAGTTCTAATGTTTCTTCAATAGTCCTGTTTGTTTCAAATCCTTGAGAAACATATTCTTCTTCAAAAGCTTCTGCAAACTTTGCATATTGTTTATCAGCATCTGATAATGCAGATTCCCCTAAGATAACAGCTAATTCTTTAGCTTGCTTACCTTGTGCATAAGCTGCGAATAATTGGTTCATTGTATCAGCATGGTCTTCTCTAGTCTTACCTTTACCTATACCCTTATCTTTAAGTCTTGAAAGAGATGGTAATACATCTATTGGAGGCATTACACCTTTTTTATATAATTCTCTTGAAAGAATTATTTGTCCTTCAGTAATATATCCTGTTAAGTCAGGAATTGGGTGTGTTTTATCTTCTTCAGGCATTGTAAGTATTGGAATTTGAGTAACTGATCCTTCGGAACCTTTAATTCTTCCTGCTCTTTCATATAAAGTAGAAAGGTCAGTATAAAGATATCCTGGGTAACCTCTTCTTCCTGGAACTTCTTTTCTAGCTGCTGAAACTTCTCTTAATGCTTCTGCATAGTTTGTAATATCAGTCATAATTACAAGAACGTGCATTCCTTTTTCATAAGCAAGATATTCTGCTGCAGTAAGAGCCATTCTTGGTGTAGCTATTCTTTCGATAGCTGGGTCATTTGCTAAGTTCATAAATAGAACTGATCTGTCAATAGCTCCAGTTTTCTTAAAGTCTTCTACGAAGAATTGTGATTCTTCGAAAGTAATACCTATTGCAGCAAATACAACGGCAAACTTAGAATCTGAATTTAAAACCTTCGCTTGTCTTGCAATCTGAGCTGCAAGTTCAGCATGTGGAAGACCTGAAGCTGAAAATATTGGTAGCTTTTGACCTCTAACTAATGTGTTTAAGTGGTCAATAGCTGAAATTCCAGTTTGAATAAATTCATCTGGGAATTCTCTTGCTACTGGGTTAATTGCTTCACCATTGATATCTAATCTTTTTTCAGCAATTATATTTGGACCATTATCAATTGGTCTACCCATACCATCAAATACTCTACCAAGCATATCTTCTGATACACCTAGTTCTAGTGGATGAGCTAAGAATTTAGCTTTTGATCCTTTAAGGTTAATTCCTGAAGATCCTTCAAATAATTGCACCATAGCTTTTGAACCATTAACTTCAAGAACTTTACCTCTTCTTAGTTCACCATTTTGTAATTCAATTTCAACTAATTCGTCGTATTTTACACCTTCAACACCTTCAACAGCCATTAAAGGACCAACTACCTCAGTTATAGTTCTATATTCTTTAAGCATCAGCTAGCCCTCCTTCACTTATTAATTTATCTACGGCTTGCTTTAACTCAACAATTACATCGTCGATTTTTTCTAATTCATTCTTAGATATATATTTAGTTCTTGCAATTCTATCTCTAACTTCAAGAGCTAATACCTTATCTAAGTAAACTCCTGCATCAAGAGCTCTTAATGCTTCATCTTGGAAAGCTAAGATTGCTTTTAACATTCTATATTGCTTTGCAAGCGGAGTATAAGTATCTTCTTCATGGAACGCATTTTGTTGAAGATAATCTTCTCTTATTGATTTTGCTACTTCAAGTTTTAATCTATCTTTTTCAGATAATGCATCAAGTCCTACAAGTCTTACTATTTCTTCTAAACTTGCTTCTTCTTGAAGTAATGTCATCGCTCTAAGTCTTAAAGAAGACCAATCTGGAGCAACTGTCTCATCTAAGTATTTGTCAATCTTATCAACATATAATGAATAAGAATTTAACCAGTTAATTGATGGGAAGTGTCTCTTATATGCAAGTTGTGCATCAAGTCCCCAGAAAACTTTTACTATTCTTAATGTTGATTGAGTAACTGGCTCTGAAATATCTCCTCCTGGAGGTGATACCGCTGAAATTGCAGTTATAGATCCAACTCTTTCATCTTCACCTAAACATACAACTTTACCAGCTCTTTCATAATACTCAGCAAGTCTTGATCCAAGGTAAGCTGGATATCCTTCATCCCCTGGCATTTCTTCAAGTCTACCAGACATTTCTCTTAATGCTTCTGCCCATCTTGAAGTTGAGTCAGCCATTATAGCAACAGAGTAACCCATATCTCTGTAATACTCAGCTATTGTTATACCTGTATATATACATGCTTCTCTAGCTGCAACTGGCATATTTGATGTATTAGCAATAAGTACAGTTCTCTTCATTAAGCTTTCACCAGTCTTAGGGTCTTTAAGTTCTGGGAATTCGTTAAGAACGTCTGTCATCTCATTACCACGTTCACCACAACCAACGTAAACAACTATTTCAGCATCTCCCCATTTAGCAACTTGGTGTTGAACAACTGTCTTACCAGCTCCGAATGGTCCTGGTACCGCAGCAGCACCACCAGTAGTTACAGGGAAAAATGTATCAATAACTCTTTGACCTGTAAGCATAGGTTCAACTGGGTTTAATTTTTTCGCATATGGTCTTCCTGTTCTTACTGACCATTTTCTAAGCATAGTAATATCTTTATTACCTTCCTTAGTTTCAATAACAGCTACTACTTCTTCGATTGTAAAGTCGCCTGATTTAATTTCTACAACTTTACCTTCGATTCCATGAGGAACCATTATCTTATGATTTACAACTGCAGTTTCTTGAACTGTTCCAAGAACGTAACCTTCTTTAACTTCAGCTCCAACTTCTACTGTTGGCTTAAATGTCCATTTCTTATCTCTATCTAAAGCTAAAACATGAACACCTTTCTTTAAGAATGCACTGTTAGCAGCTCTAAAGAATTTGTCTAGTGGTCTTTGAATACCATCAAACATTGATTCCATAAGTCCTGGTCCAAGTTCTACTGATAATGGTTCTCCTGTAGAAACTACTGGATCCCCTGGTCCAAGACCACTTGTTTCTTCATAAACCTGAATTGATGCCTTATCGCCTCTCATTTCGATGATTTCACCGATAAGTCCATTTTCTCCAACTTTACAAACGTCATATATATTTGCTTCTTCCATTCCTTCAGCAATAACCAAAGGTCCGGATACCTTAATTATTTTTCCTGTTTTCAAGTTACCGCCTACCTTCCTCAATTAGGACGAATCTTATTCTAAAGGATATTTACTCCTACTGCTTTCTCAACGTTAGCGTGTATTCTTTCAATTCCTATATTTAAGCTTCCTCTATTACTTGGTATAAGAATTACTGCTGGTACTATTTCATTATTATATCTCTCAACAGTATCTGGGATTTTTGCTGCATATTCTTCAGTTAAGAATATAACGCCATAATTATTAGCCGCCATTTTATCTACTGCTTTTCTAGCTTCATCTTCATTGAAAACTGGGAAAACTTCAATTCCAATAGCTTTAAATGCTAAAACAGAATCCTTATCTCCTACAACTCCAATCTTATACATAACTATCACGCAGCCTTTCTCTAATAACTTCCTCGCTTATACCATTAATTTTTCCAACCATTATAATTCTTATTATTTTAATTTCTGTTTCTTTTGCATTAATATATGTTGCAATTGGTTCTGGTCCAAATGTAACATATTTTGATTTTTTTGTTTTATCCATTATATAATCTTCAAATAATTTTTCAAATTCTGAAAATCTACCAGTAGTTACATAATGTTCGACTCCATTTTTCATAACTTCTTTGTAATTAGTAGTTTGGAATTTTGATATTATAGAATCCATTGGTTCGTCAATAGATCTACTTAATAACTTAATATCAATAGCTCCACCACCAGCATAAATATCCTTTAATGCCTTAGAAGTTTTTCCTTGTTTTTTAAGTCTTAACATTGCTTTTATATTTGCATAGTCAATATTTAGCTTAACATATTCAGTTATAAAATCTATTTTTAACTCATTAGCTAAAGTCATCATATGTTCAAACATAAGCTTGTCAAGAACAATATCGATTTTTTGAGGATCATTATCTTCTTCAAAAACCTTCTCAGCCTTAATAATAGCATCTTTTACATAACTAGGTATAGCTTTGAAATCTCTAGTATTTATAGCTAATTCAACTTTTTCAAAGTTAACATCGCTTATATTTACTAACATATAACCTAGATCTTTTTTTAGATATTTCGCTTTTAAAAGAACTTTTATATTATGATAAATATATTTCATCGCAAATATATCTACTATTCTTTTATCAGGTGAAATACTGTATGCATTATTATAAACTCTGCTTAGTTCTTCTTTTAATACCTCATCAAAATCTTCACTTCTTGATATATTAGCCAAAAGTTCACCATACTCAGTATCTTGTAAAACTTTTAATGCTTCATCTTTAGATGATGCCTCTAACATTCTATCAAAAGTGTTTTTGTTAAGGAGTCTCTTTTCTAGAACTCTAATTCTAGCTACAGCCTGAGTGAAATTCATTCTATTCATTTTGGCTATCCTCCTTAAAATAATAATGAAACAATTTCTCCTTCAAGGGCATCTCTTTGGAATGACACAATATTTTCAAAAGCAAAGTTCATATCAATTCCATTATTTCTTACTATAAACCCTGAAGACACCTTTTCATCAGATAATTTAAAACTTGCATTTAATGCTGAATTTACTTCTTCTAATAAAGCATCACCATCAGTTATTGCCTTAGAGAAAAGAATTTCTTCTCCACCTTCTAATTTAACATCTTTTAATGATGACACTATAAAGTTTTTATATTTTTCACCGCTTAAGCCTTCTAATGTATTAATTACTTCAGCAAAAACTTTTTCAATCAATTCACCTTTAACTTTAAGCTTTTCATTTCTAACTTTAAGTGCAGCATTAGATAATATTCTTTCTTTTCTTGTACTACCTTCTCTTTTAGCTTTTTCTACTAAAGAAGTTTTAACTTCTTCTCCTTCTTTAGTATATTTAGCAATGATAGCATCTCTTTTAGCATCGCCTTCAGCTTTAATAGCTTTAACTTGTGCATTTCCTTCTTCTTTAATCTTAGAGATTAAATTATTTAAATTAGACATAAATCTTCACACCCTTAAAAATTTGCTGCATTCATCATTAAGAATGAAATAACGAATCCTAATAATGCATAAGTTTCAACCATTGCTGCGAAAATGATACCTTTTGTAGTGTGTTCTGGGTTCTTAGCTAATATAGCTACACCAGCTGCTGCTGCTTTACCTTGAGCTATTCCTGAGAATAAACCAGCTAAAGCGATTGGTAAACATGCCATTAATAAGTAGAATCCATTAGTTAATGATAAATCTGCTCCAATTTTGTTAGATACTAAGAAACCGATAACGAATCCGTATAAACCTTGAGTACCTGGTAATAATTGAAGTACTAATGCTTTACCAAACTTTTCTGGTTCTTCTGAAACTAACCCTGCTGCTGCTTCACCTGCAATACCAACACCTTTTGCAGATCCGATACCAGCTAATCCTACTGCTAATGCTACTCCAAGACCAGCTAAAATTGGTCCTCCATATTGACTAAAAAAATCCATGAATGTCATATTAATTTCCTCCTAATCATTCTTAACATTTATATATTCGTTTTTAGTTGTAAAAGGCTTAAATTCTCTTCCTCCACCTTCGTAGAACTTTCCAAAGTATTCTACATATTGAAGTCTAATTGAGTGAACATAAGCACCTAATGCACCAAGACCTAAATTAAATATTTGTAAACCAATAAATAATATTATTGCTATTATTAATCCAAATATATTTCCAGTAAGACCACTTAAGATAACATTGATAGCTCCTGCTATAGAACCTCCTGATAATCCTAATGCCATAAGTCTTGTATAAGATACAAGGTCTGATACATATCCTGTTATACCATATAAGGCATATGCTCCTGCCCCAAGCTTTCCTCCTATTGAAGGCGCCTGTCTTCCTTGGGTTAATACTATAAGTACCATACCTATAATAGCTACCCACATTCCTCCTGGAACTGATGCAACCCATAGTCCTAATCCTACTAAAGTTATTATCCATGATCCTGAATCATAGAAAGCATCTAGTGGTTTTCCATTCTTAATAAGAGTAATAGCTTTCATAGCTAATCCCACAAATATTTGTAATACCCCTAATCCTAATGATAAAACTAAAATCTTATTATAATCAGTATTAGGATCAATCAGTGCAGGTGTTTTAATTGCATCACCAAAACCAGCACCATAAATAAATCCAAATATTATTGTTGGGAAACTTAAATAGAATAGAAACTTAATAAAGTTCTTAGTACCATCTTCTAAGTTAAATACCTTTAGCGCAATAGCTGTACCAATTAACATAACGAATCCATATCCAAAGTCAGCTACCATCATACCAAAGAATATTGCATAAAATATACTTAGTAATGGAGTAGGATCTATTTCATTGTACATTGGCAATGCATACATAGAAGTAATATCTTCAAAAGCTGATACAAACTTGTTATTTTTTAATTTTATTGGCACTTCTGTATCATCTTTTTCAGCTTCTACAGTCTCAATGTAATAATTGTCATTAGTACATTCCTTAACTATTTTTTCAAGCTTACCTATTAATTCTGTAGGTACCCATCCATTAATAACTACCACATTGTCGCTTTTTAAGAAATTCTCATTGGCTCTACTTTTTATTACAAGATCAGAATAGTATTCATGTACTTCTTCTAACTTTTCAAAATGTATTGCTAATTTTACAATTTCCTCTTTTACTTTTCCTTCTCTTTCATTTAAACTATCAAGACTATTTCTAAGTGAAGTAATCTTTTCACTTATAGTACTTTGATAATTTAATGTAGCTTTGTTGAAATTGAAAGTTCTTAATATGTCCTCACATTCATCAGCGTTATTATTTTCAACAGCAATAACTAAATATACATTATCTTTGTCTTCACTTAATACTTCAACTGATATTGAATCAAATGAACTATTTAGTTTTTCTAACGCTTCTGATTTTAATGTTAAAGGAACAAATCCTATAAAAGTTTTTACTAATTTAAAATCTTCAACATCTTTTATAGAAATTTCAATATTTCTATAAGGTATAATAGCATCTATTTCACTTTCTATTTTACCCCTTTGATTGTTTATATCATTAAGTTCACCATCTAGTTTCTTTAATGATGTATAAACTTCATTGTGATTGAAAGATAAAACTTTATTTTCTAATTCCTTGAATGATAAAGTTTTCTTTCCTTCTTTTAATCCTGCTATCATTGAAACTTTAGGAACAAAAGGTTTCAATTTTTGAATGCAGTAATTTGCTTTAGCAACTTCGCCTTCGTAATTACTTACTTCATCTAAAGCCGCCATAGATTTTAAAAAAGGTAATTCTTCTTTAGAATCATTTAAGTTTTCAAATTCAACATTTCCAAACAAATGAAGCTTTTTTAAAAGTTCTTCTTTGTGAGATTCAAAGGAAAGTAGAGTGAATTTACTCATTTTAACAATTGCCATTATTATTCACAATCCTTTCAATCACCAATTTCACAACATTGTCGAATTTTTGCTTATCAACATTTCTCAAATCTTCGACTTCTGCCATACCTTTTTCAATTATTGGTGCCGCTTCCTCATTTCCTTTTTTCTCAGCTGCTTCCATAACTGAATTAGCTTCCTCTTTTCCTTGTTGAACTAAAGAATCATAGATGCCTTTGCCTTCAACTTCAGCATTGTTAATTTTCTCTTGATTCTCTTGTTGTGCTGACGATAACATCTTTTTAACCTCATCTTCAGCATCTTTAATTTGTAGTAATGCCTCCTTAGCCAAACTTTCACCACCTTTCTAAAAAGCGCCAATTAAAGGGTATTAAATACCACATACACATTATACTATACAATACAAAGATTTATCAAGATTTATATTCTTAATTTAATTATTTTAATATTAATAATTTATTAATGGAATAGATTCAACATTGCCATTGTCATAATATGTTAACACATATTTTTCCTTATTGATAATATCTTCCTTTATAAATTTCAATACATCGTAATTATATACTTCTATATGATCCTGCTTAGAAAGATTTTTTCTTAAATTTTTTTCAACTTTTTTATCTAAGTAAATTCTATCTAAAAAATCTGGTATCCACTTCTTCTTATTGTATAGTAAATATTCATGCTTTAATAAATTTAAGAATATATCATTCTCCCCTTTTATTATTTGTAAACTAAAGTCAAGTAATACCTTATAATAATCAGTATTTGAAATATTTCTCTTAAAATATCCCTGTTCTTCATAAAAGTCGCTTAATGCCTTATAGAACTCAAATGGAGTATCGAAATATTTTAATAAAAATTTAATTGATATATCAAATTTACCAGCATTATAATATTTATCGACCATTTCTTCTACTTTTTTTAGTACTAATATATTTTTATATGAAATTTTTTTCGTGTATAATATTTCATAAGGTGGATAAGGTGATGCTTTCATCCCCCATTTTTCAGCATCTTCCCTCATTTTAGAGCCCTTTAATAATTTTAAAAAACCTAATTGTATTTCTTCTGGTTCTATAGCATATACATCATTGAAAGATTTTATAAATGATTCTAAGTTCTCTCCTGGAAGTCCTGCTATTAAATCTAAATGTTGCTTTATATTTTTATATTTTTTAACTTCATCTACCTTTTCCTTTATATTTTCATAATTAACAAACCTATTTATATTTCTTAACACTTCATTATTTGTAGTTTGAACTCCTACCTCAAATTGAAATTTATCTTTAGGTGCTTTAGATAATATCTCAATTTCTTCTTTTGTTAAAAGGTCTGCTGAAATTTCAAAATGAAAAGTAGTATCTCCACCACACTCAATTAAATAACTCCATATTTCCTTAGCAAATTTATGATTACAATTAAATGTTCTATCAACAAACTTCACCAACGAAACACCTTTATCTACAAAATATTTTAATTCCTTCTTTACTCTATCTATATCTAAAAATCTAACTCCATGTGTTGTTGATGATAAGCAATAACTGCACATAAACGAGCAGCCGCGACTAGATTCAAAATATGCAATCTTATTTTTCAAATCTTCATCTTCTTCATATGGAAAGACAAGATTATTCATATTCATTAATGGTCTCTTACCACCATAAATAATTTCATTACCTTTTTTAGTATACAGTCCTTTTATTTGGAGTAACTTTTCATTATCATTATTTTTTAATTTTTCTATTAAGAACTCTCTAAATGTTTCTTCTCCCTCCCCCTCAATAATATAGTCCCCTGAGAATTTCTTTAAAATTTCACAAGAGTCGTAAGATACTTCTGGTCCTCCATATACAATCTCTACATCCTCATTTATAATTTTTAATAGTTCTGATATCTCTTTAACTAATGTCACATTCCATATATATGTAGAAAATCCTATAATATTAGCTTTCTCTTTATATAGTTCTTTTACTATATTTTCCTTCCTATCATTTATAGTAAATTCCTTTAACACTATTTCACAATCCAAATCCTTGGTAAAGGATTTCAAATATCTTATAGCCAAATTCGAGTGAAAATATTGACTGTTAATTCCTACTAATACTACTTTCATCTTTTTGTTTCCTCACTTTCATAATTACATAAAAATAGAACTCAGGATATTTACCTAAATTCTATTTTTGAAAAATTATTTCATAATACTTTATTAGCGCTCCAGCTGTTGTTTCTACAGCTCTTTCTAATAATATATTACTCATAATATCAAATTTTTCATGTTTGTCATACTGATCTACTTTATAATATATATTGTATGAATTTTCAGCATTCTCCTTTATAAAATCTCCCACTGTCTTATATTTTATTATTTTTCTTCCCTTAAGCTTTGAAAATTCATTATTCTTATACTTTCTTCTTATAAATTGTTCATAGCCTCTATGTTCTTTCAGTTTCCCTCTTATAACATGATGCGGAACTGTCATATCCTGTATTAAATGACATACAGTACCCAAATAGAAAATTGATTTTCCAACCCTTTCGTTTTCATTTTCTTTTAAAGCTTCTTCAAAATACTTCTCAGCTTCAGTTAAAGCATTCGAAAATCCATACATACCTTTTTCATAATCCAAATAATAAAGATGATTTCTACTTCTAAAATCCTGATCTATCCAAAATGCACCATAGTTTAGTTCCCCAATATATTTAGAAAAAAACATATATTCCTTAGAATATCCTAATTCCTTTATAAGTTCTAAAGCCTTTATATTTATAAATTTATGTATGACACAGGTAGTTTTTATTACTTTTTTCTTCACAGGATTAGCTACATTCATAACCATAGCCATTGTCTTTCCATAACCTATTTCTACTTTTTTATTCTTCACGTTTCTTCATCCTTAACTCTTTTGATTTCACTAATGATTTTTTTAGTAATATGATCATTAATATTATTATTAATAATATTGAAAGTAATAATATTACTATTATATTATCGTACTTTTTACCAATACTATCAATATCATATTTGAAAATCATTCCTTCTCTATTTTCCAATATATATATGTTGTTATTATGTATTTTAACTTTTTTTAAATTAAAATCTTCAGGAAACTTTAACTCTCCAGTAGTGGCACCAAATAAATTGAGAGACTTTAATACCTTATCTTTGTTATCTATAAAATAAATTATATTGTCTCTAATTGATAGACTTTCAATACCACTTAAATTTTTGTTAGTATATAAAGGTGACGGTGGACTTATTGTGGGTACTTCATTTAATAGTAAGCTACAACCAAATCTTGGAGAGTCTAATGAATCACCACCAGAATAATCCGGCCAACCATACCAACCACCTTTTTCTATTTTGTATATATAATCATAATCACCCTTAACTGGTCTTTCTCCTCTATCTTCCATACCACCTACTCCAGCGTATAAGTTACCGTCCTTATTAAAATCCATACCTTTAACATTTCTTATGCCATAACCATATGTAGATATTTCTTTACTTGATAAATCATAAGTTATAATACTAGCATTTCCAATATTACCTCCTTTTATTTTCTGATTTCTAATAGTTGAACTTCCTTTTGGCACAAAAGCTCCTGTACTTCCATAATTAGTTCCTTTTAAAACAACTCCATAAGTTGGTATATCACAACTTTCATTATGAATGCCACTCCATATATTATCCTCTCCAACTACTCCTGAATTAGTGTTAGCTCCTACTGATATGTATAACTTATTTCTGTTAAGCTTTATTTCACCATTTTTATAATCACCAATATTAGGTATACCTTTTACTAATGATTTAACTTCATAAGAATCTAAATCTATACTTTTAACTTCATTCCCTATGTATGCATATATTTTACCTTTTAAATACTCAATAGAATATATTTCTGCCTCATCCCCATATACCCTTTTAGAATCACCAGAATTGCTTATTTTCTTTATCTCATGTGGAAATGCAATATATATATTCTCTTTATTGTCAAATACAAAATCTACAGCACCTTTTATATCCTTACCTTTCAAATTTACTTCTCCATGATCACTTACCTTTTGTATATCATATCCACTAGAATATTTATACCCAACTAAACTCCCTATTATCAAAGATATTATTAAAAAAATGCCTACTTTTCTATTCATATTCTCCCCCTCTTATTATTTATCTTTATAAAAATATATGCTTTAACTTCTATCTTTAATATAAAAATTATTAATATAAAATTTATTATAAATTTGAAAGTTCATTCATATTATTTAAACAAGGAGGTGAATTAATGAAAATAGACAAGTTTTATAAAGAGACTATTGTACTTTCCATTTCAAATATAACAATGGGATTATTTAGATTTGTTTTTTCAATAATATTATCAAAAAAGCTTGGCTCCGAAGGTCTGGGACTATATTCTATAATATTACCTATATACGATTTATTTTGCTGTCTTTCTTGTGGAGGTTTAGTATCAGCAATATCATCAAAAGGTGCAGAGTTTGTCACAAAGGGAAACAATCATAACTTGATAAAAACTGTTAGAGTAGCCGCTATATTTGACTTTATTTGGTCACTGATAATAGCACTGTTAATGTTCTTTAACTCTTCAGCTATATCAATTTACATATTGAAAGATCTTAGATCTATCGCTTCTTTAAGAATGATCTCTATTGCTATAATTTTTATTTCACTATCAAATGTGTTAAAAGGATATTTCTTATCTCTATCAAAAGCTTCTATACCTGCATTTATAGATATTTTTGAAAAAGTAGTTAGAATCTCTATGGTTCTCCTTACATTTAATATAATCAAAGTAGTTGATATTCCTACTGCTGTAACCTTAGTTTTTTTCGCACTGTGTATAGGAGAAGGTTTCTCATTATTAATGCTATTTGTATTTTATAAAATAACAAGAAAAAAAGTAATCATTGATTATAGTTTATCAACTGAATCGATGCCTCAGTTATTGATGCAAGTTCTTATAATAGCAGTACCACTAGCTTTAAACGGATTCTTGTCTTCAATACTAGGTACAGCATCAACTTTAATATTACCAAGAAGATTAGTATCATCAGGAATTCCCTACGAAACGGCACTGTCTCTAATAGGTGAATTTTCAGGAATGGCAGTAAGTATAATACTCTTTCCTTCAGTAATAATTAGTGCAATATCTACTATTATAGTGCCAGAAATCTCTGGCGCACTAGCTACAAAAGATTTTTTCAAAGTAGAAAAAAGAATAGGTGATGTTATACGAGTTTCTTTATATCTAGGATTAGCTACTTTAATAATATGCTCAATAATTCCAAAGGAACTTGGCATACTATTCTTTAACAAACCATCAATTTTTAAATACATATTTACCGCTGCTCTATCTTGTCCTTTATATTTTATGCTTTATACAACATATGGCGTAATGAGCGGTATAGGAAAACAAAAAGACATACTACTTAATTCACTTATTATATCAATCTTAGATATAATAATTCTGTACATATTTGGTGGTATAAGCTGGATTAATATATACGCCTATGCTATAACTTTATTTTTAACAAGCCTTGTTGGCGTTATCTTAAATATTATTAGCATACGTTCATTCACAAAAATAAGATTTGGTAAATATCAAATAATATCAACATGTATTATATCTATACTTACAGTATTAATAGTAGCTATTTTAAACAACTTACTTGTTAATTTAAGTTGCTTTACAAAAACCTTTATAATTATTTTCGCTTCATTTTCATCAATGATCCTAGGTGGAATAAAGATAGATAGATTATTTGGATGATACAAAACTATAAAAAAGGAGGTGTCGCATTAACAATGAAAATTTGTTAGCGATACCTCCTTTTATTATGACACAAGGCAGGGCACAGGTTAGATGGCACAAGGCATAAGTTCGGTTAATTTTCCCTGATGGGAAAAATATTTTAGTCCTTAGGGTCGCGAATTACAATTGTGTTAATAGATATATATAGTGCATATATAAAACTGTTATACTTAAAACTGCCGCACTCTAATCTCTAACTTCTTTGTGCGACAGTCCATTTTGTATTATTTATATATATCTACTATTAAACCTGAAATTTCATCTATAGTAGATGCAACATCTATATTCTCGCCTTGATTTTCTAATAAAGCCTCTGTTAACTCTTCTAATTTTGTATCTATAACATCAACTGTTATAAAATATTGTGTCTGCCAAAATGATATATCTTTTTTTACATCATACATGTAGTTCAAAACAGATTCAAGATACTCTTTAATCATATTTTTATAACTTCGTACATCTGCATAACATTTTGTTATTGAAAGTCTATTCCCCTTCTTTTTAATTTCATCTAGCATTTTTTTTAATTGTTCATCGTTTTTTTTCTCTTTTGCAAAAGAAAAACTTTGAGCAAAACTCTTCTTTTCTCCTATGGCAGGTTTGTCTCTTTTTACAGGAGTATTGCTATTAATTCTTTGGATTTCCACACTTACCTCTCCCTACTTAAAATAAACATATTCCCTTATTTAATAAATTATATCACAGAACCATAGTTTTTTTAATATTTTACTTTAATAATGTATAAACTAATTTAGTGAGGTGATATAAATGTTTTATAACAAATCTAAAAATGAAGTACTGCAAACTCTAGCTTCTAATGAAAAACTAGGTCTATCAAAAGAAGAATCTTTAAAAAGACTAGACAAATATGGTAAAAATGTTTTAGAATCATCAGAAAAGAAATCTATGATAAAAGCCTTCTTATATCAATTTAAAGACTTTATGATATATATATTAATTGCAGCTGCAATTATTTCTGGATTTTTAGGTGAAATTACAGACGCAATTATAATTATCTTAGTTATATTACTAAATGCAATAATAGGTGTAATACAAGAGTCAAAAGCAGAACAATCTCTTGAAGCTCTTAAGGAATTATCTACTCCAAAAGCATTAGTGAAAAGAGATGGAACAATATCTGAAATTTCCTCTGATGACATTGTAATTGGAGACATAATTATTTTAGACGCTGGAAGATATGTTCCTTGCGATATAAGATTACTAGAAGATGTAAACTTAAAAATAGATGAATCTGCTTTAACTGGTGAATCTGAACCAGTTACAAAAGACTCCTCTTTAATTCTAGATAGCGAAGATGTTCCTTTAGGCGACAGAAGAAATATGGCTTTCATGTCAACTTTGGTTACCTACGGCAGGGGTATTGGTGTTGCAACTTCAACTGGGATGGATACTGAAATAGGACACATCGCTAAGATGATTAAAGAAAATACCGATTCCACTACTCCATTACAAAAGAAACTTGCGGAACTTGGTAAATTTTTAGGCTTTGCTGCTATAGGTATATGTATCCTTATATTTGTAATAGGTATTTTTCAAAAGAGACCCTTTTTAGAAATATTCATGACCTCAATCTCTTTGGCTGTTGCCGCCATTCCTGAGGGGCTACCAGCTATAGTAACAATAGTATTAGCTCTTGGTGTAACTAAAATGAGCAAAGAAAATGCAATCGTAAAAAAGTTACCAGCTGTTGAAACTTTAGGTTCCGTAAATATAATTTGCTCTGATAAAACAGGTACCCTTACTGAAAATAAAATGACAGTAACAAAATTTTATTGTAATGAAATTTATGATAGAATAGATAAATTAGATATTGAAGATGCCACAAGTAAGCTGCTCGTCGAAGGTAATATGCTTTGTAATGATGCAACCTTTTCAGAAAACACTAAAACCGGCGATCCAACAGAAATAGCTTTATTAGAGATTGGATATAAAAATAATATTACTAAAGATGAACTTTCTGTAGCTTATCCACGAATTGAAGAAATCCCCTTTGATTCTGATAGAAAACTTATGACTACAGTTAATAAATATAGTGAATCCTATTATTCATTTACTAAAGGTGCTATAGATAATTTATTAAAAATATGTAATAAAGTACTTATTAGAGATACAGAAGTTACTTTGACGGAGAATATAAAAAAGGATATACTTGAAAAAGCCGCATTGATGTCTTCTGATGCATTAAGAGTCTTAGGATTAGCCTTTAAGCCGCTACAATCTTCTAATGTTGTAATCTCTACCCTTGAAAGTAATTTAGTTTTCATTGGTATGTTTGGTATGATCGATCCACCAAGAATAGAAGTAAAAGATGCTATAAACACAGCTACTCTAGCTGGTATTAAAACTATAATGATTACTGGAGATCATAAAGATACAGCATTTGCTATCGGTAAAGATTTAGGAATTGCAACTTCTATAAATGAAGCAATTTCCGGCTCAGAATTAGATAAAATCAATGAAGAAAACTTCAAGAATAATATAAATAAATACAGAATTTTTGCAAGAGTATCACCGGAACATAAGGTAAAAATAGTTAAAGCTTTTAAAAGTAATGGTAATATAGTATCAATGACCGGTGATGGTGTTAATGATGCACCATCATTAAAAGCAGCTGATATTGGAGTTGCTATGGGTATAACAGGAACAGACGTTTCTAAAGGTGCTGCAGATATAATACTTCTAGATGATAATTTCTCCACAATTGTTGAAGCTGTAAAGAAAGGTAGAAGTATATTTAAAAATATAAAAAAATCAATTATATTTTTAATTTCTTGCAACCTTGGTGAAATTGTTACTATACTTATTTCTATACTATTTAATTTACCAACACCTCTTAGAGCAATACATTTACTTTGGGTAAATTTGATAACAGATTCTTTGCCAGCACTTTCTTTAGGGATAGATAAAGAAGAACCAGATATAATGAATGAACCACCTCGCAATCCCAATGATAGCCTTTTTAAAGGATCTGTAGTTAATTTAACTCTTAATGGAATCCTAATAGGATTATTATCTATATCAGCATTTATACTTGGTGGAGCAATTCACTCTAATGAAATAGCTCATTCACTGCAACACTTTGATATTTCTGGTGTAATTTCAGGATTTGATAATTTAAATAATACTAGCAATATATATTATCCTCAAACCATGGCATTTATTGTATTATCAGTTTCTCAACTAGTGCATTCATTTGACTTACGTAGTGATAAAAAATCTATTTTTCAAATAGGATTTTTTAGCAATAAGTACTTAATTTTTTCTTTACTTATAGGAGTATTAATCCAAGTTATAATAACTATAATTCCATTTTTAGCATCAACATTTAAAGTTGTTAACTTAACAATGGAAGATTGGTTATTGGTTACAATTTTTAGTATTACACCACTTATTATTAATGAAATCGTAAAATTATTTAAAAGAAATAAATAGTTAATCCTATAACTTTACATTCTTAATATTTACCAGAGTAAAAGAAGCTATCACATGTTTTCATGCAATAGCTTCTTTTTACTAATTAATTAATCTTCTTGCTTGACTATAATCTCTAGCATACATTAGCTTAGAATATTTTACGTAATCTCCAGTTTGTGGTGCATGAATATATATACCATCACCAACATATATACCTACATGATGTGGTGCACTTATTGATCCAAAGAACACTAAATCCCCAGGTTGCTCTTGACCTATAGGCACTCTTTTTCCCAAATTAACTTGAGTATAGGTTGGTGCCGGTGCACTAATTCCTACTTGTTTAAAAACATATTGAACAAATCCAGAACAATCAAAAGTATCTGGTCCTTTTGCACCCCATACATATGGTTTTCCTAAATGCTTTCTTGCTTCTTCTAATACTGCATTAGATAAATTAGTATTAGGAACTGTTGGAGTTACTATATTTTGTTCTGGTGTTACAGTCGTAGGTTTATTACTTCCTTGTTGATTATTATTATTAGTAGAATTATTTGAATTTTGTCCATTACTATTTCCATTATTAGAATTACTTTGTGCTATTTGGGCTGTTTTTTCTTCATTTCTTTTTAAAGCAGCCTCAGCTTCTAATCTAATTTCTTCATCTATCTTATTTAATTCGGCACTATATGTATTTTTAATATTATTTAATTCCTCTTCTGTCTTTTTTTGTTCTGATAATTTTGCTTCTAAATCTGATGCTTTAGTTTCCAAATTACCTTTTAACATTACTAATGATTCTTTATTATTCTCTAAATCGATTTTTACCTTAGAAAGTTCTACTTTACTTTCCTTAATTCCAGAAATCAATCTACGATCATACTTACTTACATCTTTAACAAGTTCAGATCTATCTATTAAATCACCAATACTTTTTGATGATACCAAAAGATCTATTACAGGTTCGCTTCCATTCTTATATGCACTTTTTACTCTTTCTTTAAAATCATATTCTTTATCTTTAAGTTCGCATTCTTTTTCTTCTATAGCTCTTTCATTCTCTGAAATTTGTTGTTCCTTCTCACTTATTAATCCTTCTATTTCAGATTTTTTAGATAAGATATCACTTATTTCATTATCTAATTCGCTAGCTTTTGTTCTAGCTTCCTCAATTTTGGCCATTACATCACTATATTGACCTTCTTTTTCAGCCTTTTTATCTTTTAAACTAGGCTCGGCATTTGCATTAATATTATTAAAGTTTACAGTAATAATACTTACAATTAATAGTGTTATAATTCTTTTTATAGTTTTGTTCATTACTCCCCCTCCACTTTCTTCAAAACTATCTATTATAATTATAATTCTACATCAAATTGTAATTTCCTTTAATTTTATGTAAAAAAATATAATATTTATTTCACACTTCACAATTAAAATTGATTTTCCTACTATTTAGGAAAATATTTGAAATATATTTTTCTCTACTATCTCATAATTTTAAACTTATGAATTTTTATTACATCATGTTTTTTTATCTTAACTATATATAAAAAAAGAACTGTCATTTACATAATACTAAAGTGGACCCTTTGTCAAGGACAATACAAAAAAAGGGGTTAAGCAATATTTTTAAGAAGATGATTTCTATACTGTATAGGAGTCATCTTTTTTAGATTCCATTGATATCTATAATTA
>NZ_JAHLOD010000057.1 GCF_018917145.1 Clostridium bornimense | reverse complement strand
TGGGTCGCATATTATAACTTTCTAAGACCTCATCCATATAACTATTGGAAACCACTTAATGAACTTGAAGCTCTTGATGGTATCGATAATATGCCTGCCAAATGGCAAATATTAATCAGGTTAGGACAGCAAGCTATTTTAGATATCCAAGAAAAAAATGCTTCCTAACGGATTATATAACCAAATATAAATTTTTTTGCCTTCATTAAAGGTCTTTTTGTCATGCTCAAATTTAAATTATTTCTGTAATTTACTACTTTAAATTTTCAAAAAGATAGTGTTTTTTGTTATATTATTTTTTCATAGCAAACTTTACACTATCCCCAAATATTGATTAGTCCCAGTTGAACAACCGATTGCATTCTAAAAAATAAAAAACAAATGATAACCATGTATTTACACACAATCGTTTGCACAATGAATTAAAATAGGTACATCGTTTACCTTGTACCTATATAATACTCCTTTTTGAAAACGTAGTCAACAACTTTTTACTTTTTTCATCAATTATTTGTAATTTCTATTTTATTTCCATTATTGCTAATGCTGCAGCACCTAATACTCCTGCTTTTCCGCCTAAAACTGCCTTTTCAATAACACAATTTTCACTTATTGCTTTTAGGCATCTATTATCTACTTCTTCTTGTATCTTATCAAATACAATCTTTCCTCCATTGGTAACTCCGCCACCAACAACAACTTTTTCAGGGTCAAAAATATTTACGATATTAGCTACAGCTATACCTAAATAAGATAATGATGTATTTATTATTTCTTTTGAGATTCTATCCCCTTTAGCGGCTTCTTCAAATACTTCTTTTGATGTAACTTCAGAATAATTCTTTAATGAAGTATTAGCATTACTATTTACTGCTTCTCTAGCTCTTTTCATTATAGCAGTACCTGATCCTAAAGCTTCTGCACAACCAGCGTTTCCGCATCCACATCTTGGTCCATTAACCATAACTGTCATATGACCAATTTCTAAAGCATTAGCTGTATTTCCTCTATAAAGTCTTCCATTTAATACAGCACCGCCACCAATTCCAGTACTTGCAGTTACAAATACCATATTTTCTGTTCCTTTACCTGCTCCAAACATAAATTCACCTAAAGTAGCTACATTTGCATCATTATCTAAAAATGTAGGTAAATTATATTTTTCTTTTATTGGTTTCACTATGCTAAAATTCTTGAATGATGGAAAATTTGCAGAATTTATTATAATACCATTTTTTACATCTAAAGGTCCTGGTGATCCAATACCAATAGCCTTAACATCTTCTATATTTACATCTTTTAAAACTGTATCTACAGTTCCCATTATTCTTCCTAATACAGCTTCTTCACCTTCAACTACATTTGTAGCAACAGTTTTTTCTGAAATTATATTTCCTTCCAAATCAACTACTGCTGTATAAATCTTTGTTCCTCCTAAATCGATACCTATTACATAATCCTTTGACATATCCTATCCTCCTATTACTCTCTACTCCATAATATCTATAATTTATATCTTAAGTATATCAACTTAAGAAATTGTTTACAAACATAATTTTTTCTAAATTTTCTTATTTATATTAATTATGCTCTCTTATACTATATACCTTTTAATATTTCTTATGCAAGCGATTTCCTTAACTTTTTATCTAAAAGATTCTCTTTCAATAAAATTTGTAGACACAATATGATTCGATTTTGTTAAAACTTCCCCTTCTAACTTATCAATAAGCAAATTTGCTGCATAATAACCTAAATCTGCTGCATTAATATCTATAGATGCTAGTGGAGGGTCTTGAAATTCACCTAATGGTATATTATTAAAACCTACTAATGCAACATCGTTTATTCCGTTTTCTTTCAATCCCTTATTAACACCAAATGCTAATAAGTCATCACTAGCCACTATAGCTGTAACTTTTCTCCTTGAAATAATTCTATTTATAGCTATATATCCTTGTTCTTCATCAAAATTGTTCATTTCACAAATAATATCATTATCTATTGGAATATCAGCATCTCTTAATGCCGCCTTATATCCCTTAAGTCTATACTTAGAAACATTCATTTGTCCTTTTCCACCAATGAATCCTATTTCTTTGTGACCTTTTTTTATTAATTTTTGTACTACATCATACGTAGCTGAAAAATTATCATTATCTACCCACATGGTATTTTTTTCATCATCTGGTCTACCAATTACCACAAATGGAAACTCTCGTTCCTTTAAAAAGTTTACTATTTTATCATCTTCAACAACTCGCAATAAAACAATGCCGTCTACAAGACCACTTGTGCAAAAATCTGTTAATGATTCAAATTCTTCGTCACCCTTTTTACTAAAAGCATACATTATATAATATCCCATAGATTGAGCACATACGCTCATTCCTTTCATTGCTTGCATAAAAAATGGGTTAGCAAATAAATCTTCTGCCTCACTGTCTAATATAACGCCTAAAGTTCTAGTCTTACTATTCGCTAAACTTCTTGCTATAGCATTGGGTCTATATTTCAACTTTTTTATAGCCTCTTGTACTCTAAGTTTTGTCTCATCACTTATCTTAGGATTATCTGATAATACCCTTGATACAGTTGATGGTGCCACTTCTGCTTCTTTTGCAACATCCTTTATTGTAACTTTCATACTCTCACCCCTATACATATATTATTAGTATACATTAACATGCAATCGATTTCAACATTTTAAGTAAATTTATGTAAACTTTCACATTTTTCTTGTAAAAAATTTGTAACCAACTAATAAAGTGCTACAAAATAAAATTAATTATTCTGTAGCACCCCTTATGATTCATTATTTACTTAGATATTTATCAACTTCAGCAGCACAAGCTCTTCCTTCATTAACTGCCCAAACTACAAGAGATTGACCTCTTCTCATATCTCCTGCTGCAAAAACTTTATCTACATTAGTCTTAAACTTACCGTATTCAGCTTTTACATTTGTTCTCGCATCTAATTCTAATCCAAAAGTATCTGGTAATGTATTTTCACTTCCTAAGAATCCCATAGCAAGCAATACTAAATCAGCTTTCCAAGTTTTTTCTGTACCTGGGATTTCTACTGGAACCATTCTTCCATTTTCACCTTTTTCCCATTTAACCTTTACTGTGATAGCTTCTTTAACATTACCATTTTCATCTCCAACGAATTCCTTAACTGTAGTTTCGTATTCTCTTGGGTCTTTTCCAAATACAGCAGCAAATTCTTGTTGACCATAGTCTACTTTTAAGACTCTTGGCCATTGTGGCCATGGATTACTTTCTGTTCTATGCTCTGGTAACTTATTCATAATCTCAAATTGTACAAGTGAAGCACATCCATGTCTCATTGATGTTCCAACACAGTCATTTCCTGTATCTCCACCACCAATTACTATTACATTTTTATCTTTAGCTGAAATATATTTACCATCTTCTAAATTAGAATCTAATAAACTTTTTGTATTGGCACTTAAAAAGTCTACAGCAAATTCTATTCCTTTAAGTTCTCTTCCCTTAACTTTAAGATCTCTAGGATTACTTGCTCCCCCTGCCAATACTATAGCGTCAAATTCTTTTAATAATTCTTCGCCTTTTATATCTACTCCGACTTCAGTATTGACTTTAAAGTTAACACCTTCTTCTTTCATAAGGTTAACTCTTCTATCAATAATATGCTTTTCTAGTTTCATATTAGGTATACCATACATTAAAAGACCACCAATTCTATCATGTCTTTCAAATACAGTAACTTCATGACCTCTTCTATTTAACTGCATTGCAGCAGCAAGACCTGATGGTCCTGATCCAACTACAGCTACCTTTTTACCACTTCTGTGTTTTGGAATAATTGGTTTTACCCATCCTTCTTTAAATGCTCTTTCGATAATTGAAAGTTCATTTTCTTTTACAGAAATAGATGGTCCATTAATACCGCAAGTACATCCTGCTTCACAAAGAGCTGGACATACTCTACCAGTGAATTCTGGGAAGCTACTAGTCTTCATTAATCTATTAGCAGCTTCTTTCCATAACCCTCTGTAAATTAAATCATTCCATTCTGGAATTAAGTTATTTAATGGACATCCTGTAGCTCCACCATTAATAAAAATACCTGATTGGCAAAATGGAACTCCACAGTTCATACAACGAGCACCTTGAATCTCTTGCTCCTCTTTTGAGAGAGGAGTATGAAATTCATTCCAATCCTTTATTCTTTCCTTTGGATCTTTGCTTTCAGCAACCTTACGCTCATAATCCATAAATCCGGTTGGTTTTCCCATCTTCTACTCCCCCTCTATTTAGTATTTAATGCGTTGTTCTTTTCAAAAGCTGCAAGTTCTGCTTCTGCTCTTGAATAGCCTTCGCCTTCTAATTCTTTTATTGTTGTAATCATTCTATTGTAATCTCTTGGCATTACTTTAATGAACTTATTAGCTAATGCTTCAAAGTTTTCTAATACTGATTTACCCTTATTTGAATTAGTATTTTCTACATGAGCTTCTAATATTGATTTTACTTCTTCGATATCATCACTAGATAATTCTTGTAAGTCTACCATATCAGTATTGATTTTACCTTTGTTGTTACCAGTCTCATCAAGAATATATGCAATACCACCAGACATACCAGCTGCAAAGTTTCTTCCTATTTCACCAATAACAACAACTCTACCACCTGTCATATATTCGCAACCATGATCACCAACACCTTCAACTACTGCTATTGCACCAGAGTTTCTTACAGCAAATCTTTCTCCAGCAATACCGTTGATGTAAACTTCACCGCTAGTTGCTCCATATAAAGTAACATTACCAGCAATTATATTATCTTCTGCAACAATTGTTGAGTTCTTATGAGGGTAAACAGAAATCTTACCACCACATAATCCCTTACCAAGATAATCGTTACAATCTCCTTCTATTTCAAGTGTTATACCATTATTAACAAAGGCACCAAATGAGTTTCCTCCAGCTCCATTTGCTTTAATGTGTATAGTATCTTTTGGTAAACCATCTTGTCCGTATACCTTTGTAACTTCTGATGATAAAATAGTTGCAAAGCTTCTATCTGTATTTTTTACATCTACTTCAAAACTAACTTTTTCACCTTTTTCAATGGCAGCTTTACATTTTGGAACTAAAACTTGTAAATCAATAGTATTTTCTAAGTTAATTGGTTGTGGATGTTTACATGAAACAGCTACACCTTGTGGTATTGAAGGATTGTGTAATACCTTTTCAAGATCTACCTTCTTAGCTTTCCATCCCTTTACATCCTTCTTAACTTTTAACTTATCAGTTCTACCGATCATTTCTTCTACAGTTCTAAATCCTAACTTAGCCATGTATTCTCTAAGTTCCATAGCTATGAAAGTCATAAAGTTAACTACATGATCTGGGTTACCTTTAAATCTTTTTCTTAATTCTGTATTTTGAGTAGCTATACCAACTGGACAAGTATCTAAGTTACATACTCTCATCATAACACAACCCATTACTACTAATGGTGCTGTTGCAAAGCCATATTCTTCTGCACCAAGTAATGCAGCCACAGCTAAGTCTCTACCAGTCATAAGCTTACCATCTGTTTCAATAACAACTCTATCTCTTAATTTATTCATTACAAGAGTTTGATGAGTTTCTGCAAGACCTAATTCCCATGGAAGTCCTGCATTAGCGATACTAGTTCTTGGAGATGCTCCTGTACCTCCATCATATCCAGAAATTAATATAACTTCTGCTCCTGCTTTAGCAACTCCAGCTGCAACTGTTCCTACACCTGCTTCTGAAACAAGCTTAACAGATATTCTAGCATCTCTATTAGCATTCTTTAAGTCATAAATTAATTGTGCTAAATCTTCTATAGAATAAATATCATGATGTGGTGGTGGAGATATAAGTCCTACACCTGTAGTAGAATGTCTAGCCTTTGCAACCCAAGGATAAACTTTCTTAGCAGGTAATTGACCACCTTCACCTGGTTTTGCACCTTGCGCCATCTTTATTTGAATTTCTTTAGCATTTACTAGGTATTCTGCAGTAACACCAAATCTACCTGAAGCAACTTGCTTAATAGCTGAAGAACGTGAGTCTCCATTTGCATCTTTTACAAATCTTTCTCTTTCTTCTCCACCTTCACCAGTATTTGACTTACCACCAATTCTATTCATAGCTATTGCTAAACATTCGTGAGCTTCCTTAGAAATTGATCCATAAGACATAGCTCCTGTCTTAAATCTCTTAACTATAGATTCTACTGGTTCTACTTCATCTAATGGAATAGATTCACCACTGTAATCAAAATCTATTATATTTCTAAGATTAATTACTCTTTCATCGCCAGATAACATAGCTGTATATTCTTTAAATTCTTTATAATCTTTATTTCTACATGAATTTTGTAATTTATGAATTGTAAGTGGATTATATAAATGTTCTTCTTTATGACTTCTATATTTATGACTTCCTTCTGAATCTAAAGTTACCTCAACTGATAACTCATCGAAAGCATTTTTATGACGTCTTAAAGTTTCTTCTGCTATTTCTTTTAATCCTACTCCATCAATTCTACAAGCTGTAGATGTAAAGTACTCATCAACAACTTCTTTTGAGATACCAATAGCTTCAAAAATTTGAGCACCATTGTAAGATTGTATTGTTGAAATACCCATCTTAGAAAGTATCTTTACTATACCCTTATTACATGCTTTAATGTAGTTTTTAACTCCATGCTCATAAGTATCCTTTAACATACCTTTTTCAACTAAATCACTGATTGTTTCAAAAGCAAGATATGGATTTACAGCATTTACACCAAAACCAAGTAAAGTTGCAAAATGATGAATTTCTCTTGGTTCACCTGATTCTAATACTATAGATACAGATGTTCTCTTAGTAGTTCTAATTAAATGTTGATGTAAACCTGATGTCGCTAATAACGCAGGAATTCCAACATTATTTTCATCAACATTTCTATCACTAAGTATTAAAATAGTTGCACCATTTTCAATAGCCTTATCTGCTTTAGCAAATAAATCATCTAAAGCTTTCTTTAAATCTCCACTCTTGGCATCAAATACTATTGGAAGTACTTCAACTTTAAAACCTTGTTTGCCAAGGTTTAATACCTTATACATTTCTTCATTTGAAATTATAGGTGATGTTAGCTTAACTCTTCTACAATTTTCTTCATTAGGATTTAAAAGATTTCCTTCTGGTCCTAAGTACATTCTTGAAGATGTTACTATTACTTCTCTAATAGCATCTATTGGTGGATTTGTAACTTGCGCAAATAATTGCTTAAAGTAATTATAAAGTGGTTGTGGTCTATCAGAAAGAACTGCAAGTGGTGTATCCACACCCATAGCTGCTAAAGCTTCTTCACCTTTTTCACTCATTGGAAGTATTGCTGAAGTTAATTCATCATAAGTATAACCAAAGTTTCTTTGAAGAATTAATCTCTTGCTTTCATCAAATGATTCTTCTTTATATTCTTCTGAAGATATATTTTCAATTTTAACAAGATTCTTCTCAAGCCATTCTCCATATGGTTTTGCTGAAGCATATTGTTCTTTTAATGTTTTATCATCAATAACTTCACCTTTTACAGTATCAACTAATAACATTCTACCTGGATGAAGTCTTTGCTTTTCCTTTATATTTTCTTCTGGTATATCTAATACACCAACTTCTGATGAAAGTATTAAGTAATCATCATTAGTAACATAGTATCTTGCTGGTCTAAGACCATTTCTATCAAGAGATGCTCCCATGATATCTCCATCAGTAAATACTATGGCTGCTGGTCCATCCCATGGTTCCATAAGTGTAGATTGATATTCATAGAAATCTCTCTTTTTCTTATCCATTTCTTTATTCTTACTCCATGGTTCTGGAATAAGCATCATTACTGTTTCTGGTAAAGATCTACCGTTCATAACTAAAAACTCTAATGTGTTATCAAACATAGCAGAATCTGAACCTTCTCTATCTATAACAGGAAGAATCTTTTTTAAATCATCTTTAAATACGTCTGATTCAAATCTATCTTCTCTAGTATGAATCCAATTTGCATTTCCTCTTATTGTATTAATTTCTCCATTATGAATCATACATCTATTAGGATGTGCTCTCTCCCAACTTGGGAATGTATTAGTTGAGAATCTAGAGTGTACCATACCGATTGCACTTTCCATATCTTCATCTTGAAGGTCTAAGAAAAATTCTTCTACTTGTGTTGATAAAAGCATACCTTTATATACTATAGTTTTACTTGAAAAACTACATACATAGAAAGTCTTATCTTGAAGCACTTTTGTAGCTTCTTTTTCGGCAACTCTTCTTGCTACATATAACTTGCGTTCAAACGCTTGTCCTTTTTCAATATCCTTAGGTCTTTCTACAAATCCTTGGATTATATGTGGCATTGCTTCTAAAGCAGTTTCACCTAAGTTGCTAGGATTCACTGGTACTTCTCTCCATCCTAAGAACTTTAATCCTTCACTTTCCATAGCCTTTTCAAAGACTTTTTTAGCTTTATTTCTGTCATTTTCATCTACTGGTAGGAACATCATTGCTACTGCATAATCTCCCTCTTCACCAATATTGAATCCTAATTGTTGCTTTTTGAAAAATTTATGTGGTAATTGAATAAGAATACCTGCACCATCTCCAGTATTCTTTTCTGCCCCAGCACCCCCTCTGTGCTCAAGCTTAACTAAAATATCTAGCACATCTTTAATTATATGATGTGATTTTTTACCTTTGATATGGGCGATTGCACCTATACCACAGGCATCTTTTTCAAATGATGGGTTATATAAACCCTGTGCTTGTGGAATACTATTAAATTTCATAAGCTTCCCCCTTAATTATTATTTGGGTATTCAATGATTATTAAAGAATAGCGTTTATATTTACTTTCCTACATAACTGAACCTTTATATTGTTTGTGAAGTTATCTTATCACCAAACTTTCATAAAATCAATATTAATTTAACATTCATTGGTGATTTTTTACGTATATTTATCTTTTTTGCAAGGATTATATTTTATAACTTCATATTTTGAAAATTTTCAACACTATTACTTTGAATTATTTAAACATTGAATTTTTTTCTTCTTAAAGATTAAATAATGCAATATAAATTTCGTTTATATATATATTAAATTTTTAACTCATAGCCAAAATTTACATATATATATCTTATTAACATTATTACTATAAAAAAACGCACCTTTCGGTGCATAAAATCAGTTGCCTACCTATATTATATCAAGAAATCAATGATTTAAACATATATTTACTTAAATAATTCACAATTGTGAATAATAAAAGGACCATAACACTAGGTTACAGTCCTCTACATTTATAAATATTAAGCTAAGTTAGCTTTACCAGCGTAAACTACTCCTCTGTTTACATCCATTGATACGAATGTTCCATCTTTTATAACTGAAGTAGCGTCACCAGCGTTAGTGATTAATGGAATGTTTCTTGATACACATTCAACAGCTAAGTGAGAAGTTAATCCACCTTCTTCTGAAATGATACCAGCAACTTTATCTAAAACTTCAACGAAGTTCTTATCTAAAGTTTTAACAACTAATATATCATCTCTTTGAACGTTGCTTAAATTTGATGCATCTGTAATAACTTTTGCATTACCAAATCCGTGAGCATTTCCCATTCCTTTTCCTTGAACTAAAACGTCACCTACAACATGAACTTTTAACATGTTTGTTGAACCTGATAAATGAACTGGGATACCAGCTGCAACAACTACTAAATCACCATCAGCTACGCATCCAGCTTCTTTAGCTTTGTTTACTGCATCTTGAATTAATTCATCAGTAGTTTCAACTTTTTCTGAAAGTATTGGATATACACCAAAGTTTAATGCAAGCTTTCTAGCAACTACTGCACTTGGAGTAACAGCTATTACTGGAGCTGCTGGTCTGTATTTAGAAACCATTTTAGCAGTGTTACCAGTTTGTGTTGCAGTGATTATAGCTTTAGCATTTAATTCCATTGCTGTTGTGCAAGTAGCAAGAGATATAGCATTAGCTACGTTTGCCATAGCAGCTTCTTTTCTCTTTTCTAAAGCAGCAACATAATCTATGTTTTCTTCAACAGCTTGACAAATCTTAGCCATTGTTTGTGCTGCAACTACTGGGTAAGAACCGTTTGCAGATTCTCCTGAAAGCATAACTGCATCTGTACCATCATATATAGCGTTAGCTACGTCTGATACTTCTGCTCTTGTTGGTCTTGGGTTTCTCATCATAGAATCAAGCATTTGAGTAGCAGTGATTACTGGCTTACCTGCTTTGTTACATTTTTCTATAATCATTTTTTGAACCATTGGTACGTTTTGAAGTGGAATTTCAACACCCATGTCTCCTCTAGCTACCATGATACCATCAGAGAATTTGATAATGTCATCGATATTATCAACACCTTCTTGGTTTTCGATTTTTGAGAATATTTGGATTTCTGATCCGCCATTTTCTTCTAATACTTTTCTGATTGCTAATACGTCAGCAGCTTTTCTTATGAATGAAGCAGCTACTAAATCAACACCTTGTTCGCAACCGAAAATTAAATCTGCTTTATCTTTATCAGTTAAAGCTGGTAATTTAATTGAAACTCCTGGTACGTTAACACCTTTGTGAGTAGCTACCATACCTGTGTTTTGAACTTCACAAATTATTTTCTTTTCACTTTCAACAACTTCTTTAACTGTTAATCCTACTAAACCGTCATCTATTAAGATTGTGTTTCCTGGTTTAACATCTTTGTAAAGTTCTGTGTATGTAACAGAACATTTTGTGATATCTCCTTCAACTTCTTGACCACAGTAAACTGTGAAAGTTTCACCTTTTTGTAATTCTTCTTTCTTGTTTACAAATTTGTGTGTTCTGATTTCTGGTCCTTTAGTATCTAACATTATTGCTATTGGTTTATTATATTTTTCTCTTAACTTTTTAACTAAGTCAAGTCTTGCTTTGTGTTCAGCATGATCTCCATGTGAGAAATTATGTCTTGAACAGCTCATACCTGCTTCAATAAGTTTTGATAGAACTTCTTCACTTTCACTTGCTGGTCCTACAGTGAATACCATTTTTGTTTTTTGCATCTTGATACTCTCCTTAATCCTTAAATTCTTTTTTTTAATGTTTTAGATAGTATATAGTATTATAATTATAGGAAATTAGACAAAGAGTCTAATTTCCTTTATTAACTCTTTTAATTAGATATTATCTTAGCTATTGTATATAACTCTTCATCAAAACTTCTTGGTATATCTAACGCTTCATTAATATCCATATCGAATATCTTTCCGTTTTTCATTCCAAGAACCTTAGATGTTTTTCCTTGGCACAATAATTCTACAGCCTTATAGCCCATTCTTGATGCTAAAACCCTATCAAAAGCTGATGGACTTCCTCCTCGTTGAATATGTCCTAATTTCGTAGCTCTTGTTTCAATTCCTGTTACTTCTTCTATTTTATTTGCTAATTCATCAGTGCCACCGACACCTTCTGCCATAATAATTAAACTATGTAATTTTCCTTTCACTTTGCCTTGTAAAATATTTTTACAAATTTCTTCTTCATTATATCCTTTCTCAGGCAAAATGACAAATTCAGCTCCTCCACCTACTCCTGAATGCAAGGCAATATCACCACAATCTCTTCCCATAACCTCAACAATACTCACTCTTTCATGGGAACTTGATGTATCTCTCAATTTGTTTATTGCATCAAGTACTGTATTTAGTGCAGTGTCGAATCCTATAGTATAATCAGTATAAGGTAAATCATTATCTATAGTTCCTGGAAGACCTATTGTTTTTACTCCCAATTTAGATAATAATTGAGCACCCGCAAAAGTACCATTTCCACCAATGACTACAAGTCCATCTATGCCAAATACTTTTAAAACGCTAGCAGCCCTTTTTCTACCCTCTTCTGTTCTAAATTCTTCACACCGAGCTGTTCTTAAAATAGTGCCTCCTCTATGAATTATATCTGAAACTGATTCCCTATTCATTTCAAATAAGTCTCCATTAATTAAGCCACTATAGCCTCTGTTAACGCCAAATACTTTCAAATCCTTATCTAGTGCAGTTCGAACCACCGCTCTTATAGCAGCGTTCATCCCTGGTGCATCCCCACCACTAGTCAAAATAGCAATACTTTTCATCCCAATACCCCCATTGCTTTTTGGATTCTATTCAATTTTACTTTGATATTTGATAAATTCCCCTTTCTATTGTAATAGAAATATGTAAATTATTCAATGCTTTCACGAAAGCTATTGATAAATTTCACATTATCTTAAAAATAAAATAGGAACAATAGTATTTTTATCATATTTAATTATTTTTATGTTAGTTAGAGCTATTTTTTATTTTCTATAGCTTTTAACACTTATACTTGTAAAATTTATCAATATTTGCAATTCAGTGCACAGTTCACAATTATCAGTTCACAGTGAAGGTTAATTTTCCCCTGTGGGGAAAATATTATAGTCCTGCGAACAGCTAGATGTTTCTATTTTTACCATAAATGAAAAATTATATTTCACGCCAAATCTCCAACTTACATTAGCATTTTACCACCCACATTCAAGCATCCTGCAAGTACAACTGACATAATTCCTCTATTACAATCTATTTAGAAAACCTAAATTTATTAAAAAACCCAGAACAAATTATGAACTGTTACTTTATACTTATACTCTAAGAAATTCTGCAAGAATTTCAACCATCACTGTGAACTGTGCACTGAGAAAGGCTCTCGCATACAAATTTTTATTTGTTATTGCGACAGCCCTCTCATCATTCTTACCTATATCCTATTTTATTTTTACATTTTCTTCTCCAAAAGAGGATTTCAAAAATTCCATTGTATCTAACTTTGAATTTACCCATAAATCACTTGGCATTTTATATGCCTTTCGATCTTCTTCAATAAATATCAAAGTAGGACAACCACCCTTCATAAATTCATTCATGTATCTTAATATATTTTTAGCTTCTGTCGCCGCTCTTCTATTAGCAACTCTTATATAAACTTTTTCGTCTTCTACTTTAATAAGTGGCTCTATATTTTCACAAATAACTTTAGGAGCTTCATCTTCTCTTTTTGTTATTCTTCCTCTTATTAATACCAATGCATCTTCTTTTATATACATAGCATTCTTTTCCATTGTTTTTGGAAAAACTATAACTTCAACTTCACCATACAAATCTTGTACGTTAATAAATGCCATAATATCATTATTTTTAGTAAACTTTTTAGTTACTGATGATATTATTCCACCTATTTTTACTCTATCTCCATCTTTAATATAATTTCCACCATCTACTGTTTCTCCTTCAAGTTCTACAGATCCAACAATATCTATAGTTGTTGTATCAGTCATTTCTTCTAAAGTATCAACGTAGTCATCAAGTGGATGACCAGAAATATAAATTCCTGTCATTTCTTTTTCCATCGCTAAAATATATTTTTTCTCAAATTCTTTTATATTAGGATATGATATTTCAAGTGACTTATAGCTTTCCTCAAAATCTGTAAATAAGTTCATTTGACCTGCTATATTTCTCTTTCTATCATTAGATGCACCATCTAATAACTTTTCATATACTGCTAATAATCTAGATCTAAATATCATAAATGAATCAAAAGCACCAGCTTTTATTAAGCTTTCTACTGCTCTTTTATTAATTTCTGATGTATCAATTTTATTTATAAAATCTCCAAAATCAGTAAAGTCCCCTTTTTCTTCTCTTGTTCTTACAATAGAAGAAATAACATTAGAACCAACATTTTTTATTGCACCTAATCCAAATCTTATTGTGTTCTCTTTTGCTGTAAACTTCCAAAATGATTCATTAATATCTGGTGCTAAAACTTCTATATTATGTTCTTTTGCAAATCTTATATAGAAAGCAACTTTTTCATTATTACCCATTACAGAATTCAACATAGCTGCTATATATTCTGTTGGATGATAATACATAAGGTATGCTGTATAATATCCTACTAACGCATATGCTGCTGCGTGGCTCTTGTTAAATGCATAAGATGCAAAATCCATCATTTGATCAAATATCTTATTAGCTGCTTCTTCGCTTATACCATTTCTTATGCATCCTGGAACTTCAACTTCACCATTTTCATTTACTATACCATAAATGAAGTTTTTTCTTTCCTCTTCCATTACCTTATGTTTCTTTTTTGACATAGCTCTTCTAACCATGTCAGAACGTCCCATGGAATATCCGGCAAGTTTTCTAACTATTTCCATTACCTGTTCCTGGTAAACCATTACTCCATACGTGACATTAAGAATTGGTTCCAATTCTTTAGTTATATATTGTATTCTATCCGAGTTTCTTTTACTTTCTATATAGGTAGGTATCTCTGCCATAGGACCTGGTCTATACAAAGAAATCCCCGCGATAATATCTTCCAATGAATCTGGTTTTAACTCTTTCATAAAGTTTGTCATTCCTGGTGATTCCAATTGGAAAACTCCAACGGTTTTTCCTTCACCTATCATTCCATAAACTTTATGATCATCTAAATCTATTTCATCTAGATTTATGTCTATTCCTTTATTCTTTTTTACAAATTCTAAAGTATCTCTTATAACTGTTAATGTTCTAAGGCCTAAGAAATCCATTTTTAGAAGTCCAAGTTCTTCTAATGTCCCCATAGTAAATTGACTTACTATAGCTTCTTCATTTTTTGTAAGGGGAACATATTCTACCAATGGCTTTGATGCTATAACAACCCCTGCTGCATGAGTAGACGTATGTCTAGGTAACCCCTCCAATTTCTTAGCTATATCTATTAAGTTTTTTACTCTCTCATCACTTTCATAAGATTTCTTTAATTCTGGATTAATTTCTAATGCTTTATCTATTGTTATACCAAGCATAGTTGGAATCATCTTAGCTATAGCATCTACTTCTGCATAAGAATAGCTCATTGCCCTTCCTACATCTCTTATACAAGCTCTTGGTGCCATAGTTCCAAAAGTAATAATTTGTGAAACACAATCCTTACCATATTTATTAACAACATAGTCTATAACTTCTTGTCTTCTTTCATAACAAAAATATGGTGATAGGTAATTTTTTGACATCATCTCCAAATTTTCCCCCACCCAACACCGTGCATGAGATTTTCACCTCACACGGCGCTCCCTCGTTTTAATTATAGATATATTATGTAACTAATCTAAAATCTATTAGTTCTAAATTTGCATATTTTCTTAATTGATTAAATTTTGATTTAGATTTAATAGTCCAATCTTTTGTTGATTGTAATATTAACTTTATATTAGTTGAATGTATAAGTTTGTGTATGTCTTTATGAACAATAATCAAGTTATCGTATTTATCATTACCACCTAACTTTAATGGTATTTTATGATGACAATGTACTTCATCTGGATATAATCTCATTCCAGTTATATAACACTTGCCACTTTGACCTACAAATCTTGATATCCTATTTTCCATGTATTCAATACTTCTTTTTCCAAAGTTACCTCTTCTTAAAGCCTTCAATTCATGTGGTAATACCATAGCTAATGTATTATGAATTCGACATCTACCAACTTCAGTATATAGCGTCACCTCTGGATGAATTTGTATTGGTTTTTTAAAATGTACAAATGGTATCGGATATAAAGTTATATTACAACATTTATCCAATTCTTGTTCATATCCGCTATAAAAAGTTCTAATCACTTCATTTTCAACGCCTTTTTCTGTTATTATATGCCTTCGTTTAAGAGTTTTGTATTTACCATATATTGAATGCATTATATCATGAAAATCTTGGCTTATATCCGTTGCTACCTTATAGTAATTATGAATTCCCAATGTAAATCCATTTATATCTTTGACTTTATCCATACTTGGACTTTTACTCAAATTCTTTAACTTACTTTGATATACCTTTATTATTTTCGATTTTCTCTTAGGATCTATCTTACTTTGTGAAACATATCCTAATTGAGATGTTCCTTTTGATACAGCTCGTAGTCTTATTCCTAAAAAATCCGACCCATTCTTTCTTAAATTAATTATTTTGCTCTTCTTTTCATTAATTTTTAAATCAAGCCTATCCTTAAACCAAAGCTTAGTAGCCATCAATAATTTCTTAGCATTTGTTCTACTATTGGTAAATATCTTAAAGTCATCTTCATATCTAACTATATAACATGGCTTTAATTTTGTCTTTTTTAATGCCTTCACCTTTGAACTCGGCTGGGTATATATATGATTAGTAACCTTAGTTTCCCATTGGTTTGAAATCCACCAATCAAATTCATTAAGTACAATGTTTGCCAGTAGAGAAGATAAAATTCCTACTTGTGCTATTCCTTTTGTTGATATATCTTTATCCACTACTCTAGATTTTAACATTTTACTTATTATACAAAGTAATCTTTTATCTCTTATACCTATATTCCAAATCTGCTTCATTAACTTACCATGGTTTATATTATAAAAAAAACCTTCTATATCAACATCAACCACAAAATGATTACTACTATGATTTATTAAATGTTGACATCTTGCTATTGCGTAATGAGTATTTCTATTTGGTCTAAACCCAAAACTAGCCTTATGAAACTTACCTTCACATATAGGTTCTAATATCTGTAGAATACATTGCTGAATAAGTCTATCTTCAATATTGGTTATTCCTAATGGTCTTTGTTTTCCATTACTTTTTGATATGAACACCATTCTAACCGGATTAGGCGTATAGTTACTTAGCCTCTCTCTTACAATACCTATCAAATTATCCTTTGATAATCTTTCTAAGTATTTTATTGTGTGTCCATTGATACCTTTAGTGTTACTACCCGTATTTATTTTAATTCTCTTATATGCTTGCATAATGTTATCTTCATTTATTATCAATTCATATAACCTATTAAAATATCTTCCTTCACACGATTTCTTATACAATTCATCTAATATTTCTTGTTGTTTATAACATTCATTATTTCTTTTTTCTTGTTCAGTCAACTAATCATCTCCCTTTTAAGATATAATCTTTTTTGAGATTTTCGTTTCTATTAGTCTTACAAGAACCTGAACTATCGCAAATTTTACACATAATATTTAATCTATTCAAACGACTTGAGCCTATCCCTCCATCACTTATTATCATGACTTCATTGGTACTGTGACTCTACTCTCACCTTGATTAATTAAAGTTATAGATAATTTTACTTATCATTTCCTTTAAAACACTTCGTTGACAGTTATATCTCCATGTTCAAGGCTTTCCACGTTCCAATACCCCTATCTTTACCATATATCCTTAGGTGCTACCTAAATACCGTCATCAACCCAATTTCCTATAAAAATTGTAGGATTTTCTTAACTCAGCCTTTACTCATCCTTCTGATGATAAACCAAATATGGTTCTCTTAGCATTTCTACTAAGCGACATTCACGATAAGTCAGTCAGTAGTTCGTCCCCATTACACATTTTGGATCCTCACCATAGATATATTTCATAGACATCCGGCATATCAATTACAGCTATATACCTTTCCTCGACATAACTCGTTAGGGTAATTTTTCTGCCGACTTCAACGAGCTTTATACAATTTCATAATAGCTTAATCCATTGCATATCGTAGTATTAATGGCAATTCTTCAAAGCGTTACCTTATCATTTAATTGCTCGGAGTATTAGTTCTCTCAAGTTTTTACAACTTGATGGGTAATCTTTTCAATTACCAACGTGTCGCACCGGAATCCACATCAGGCATACTTACTCTCTCTGGATTTAGAAATCTTTCAAAAATAAGTCCATACTTTATTGGATCAATTTTAGTTATTCCTAATGTATAAGCAACAATAGATCCAGCAGCAGAACCTCTACCAGGTCCCGTCATTATATTATTATCAATAGCATACTTTATAAAATCCCAAACGATTAAAAAGTAATCTACATAACCCATAGTTTTAATAATATTAAGCTCATAATCCATTCTTGACTTAATTTCATCAGTTATAACATCATATCTTTCTTCTAGACCTTTATAACATTGCTGAACTAAATATTCATAATGATCTGTTCCTTCTGGCAATGGAAAGTTTGGCAATTTAGAATGATGAAACTCATAATGATAATCGCATTTTTCTGCTATCTTAACTGTATTATCCAATGCTTCTTCTAAATCAGGAAATAACTCTTCCATCTCTTCTCTAGAACGTATATAAAATTCACCTGGTAAATAACTCATTCTATTCTCATCATCTACAGTTTTACCTGTTTGAATACAAATAAGAACATCATGAGCTTTATAATCTTCTTTTTCTATATAGTGAACATCATTTGTAGCTACTAACTCTATATTTAACTCTCTTGCTAAAGATATAATTTCACTATTAACCTTTATTTGTTCTTCCATACCATGGTTTTGAACTTCTAAATAAAAATCTTCTCCAAATATATCTTTAAATGTTATTGCCCATTGTCTTGCCTTTTCCTTTTCATCTCTAAGTAAATGTTTTGCAACTGTACCACCTAGACATGCTGATAAAGCAATCAATCCTTCACTATGAGCTTTTAAGTATTCTACATCTACCCGCGGTTTATAATAGAATCCATTAAGTGATGCTTCTGTTACAATCTTCATCAGGTTATTATAACCTTGTTGATTTTTCACTAACAGAACTAAATGATAGGTATCGTTCCCACCTTCTAAGGATTTTATTCTATGATCTTTTCCTGCAAGATAGATTTCACATCCTATTATGGCTTTTATACCTGCTTCTTGTGCAGCTTTATAGAATTCTACACAACCATACATAGCGCCATGATCTGTTATAGCAACAGACTTCATCCCCAACTCTTTTACTTTCTCTATAACTTTATTAACTTTTCCTGAACCATCTAATAAAGAATATTCTGTATGAAGATGAAGATGTACAAAATCTTTCGTCACTAAAATCACCTCCTGTATGAATTTTAACACACTTTGCTTTTTCTTAATATAATGATATTTAAGAAATAATATTTACAATTAATTCCAATTAGAGTAAGATATATTTATGGTGATATTTTACATTTAGAGGTGATATGATGAAATATTTAATTAGAACAATATCTTTATTTTTTATATTGATGCTTATTCCACTTAGTGTACAAGGGTCAACTACATATAAAAAATACATATTTAGAGAAAATGAAAAATTTCTTTTTCAGTACGAAGATAAAAGTTATTTCTTGGTAAATAACTTACAATTTAAAAACTCATTATGCATCATGGATAATGGAAATTTTACTCCTATAAATACACTACATTTTTCAAACACATCTGATTATTTAGGTGTATTTGACGGAAATATATTTTTTTCATTAGAAAAAGAACTTTGGAGATTTAATCCTTCAAATAATAATTTAAGTAGAGAAGATAATATTTTCTCAAAATTTATACAAAAACTCATATATGATAATGCCTATAATCACTCAAAAATCTCTGCCAATATCTCAAAGATTTTAGGTTGCTTTGATAATGATAACTTTCTTTTTTCTTTCTCTGGTAAATTAGATGATGAAAAAGTAAAAGGGATTGCTACCAATAAAGGTGATTATATTATAATTCCAAATGACTTTTTTCTTATTCAATCAAATAACGATGGTTCTATATGGATAAGCTCTAATGAAGATACTTATACAAAAATTCTAAAATTAGATTCTAACCTTAATAAAGAAGAATTTAATATATCACTGGATTACAAAAACTTAAAAGAAAATCATTCTGTTTTAATTCAAGATAATTCACTGTTTACGCTTTCAAACAAAAATATACTAGATAAGTATCAATTATCTGATTCTCAATTTGAGAAAGTAAATTCTACTGATATATCTAAAAATCATTCTAAAAAATTAGCTTCATTAACTTTAGGTGAAGATAATTATATTTATACAATAACTGATAATAAAATTTTCAAAATTAATGATTGCAATATGGAATATATATCTGACATACCTAAAGAATCTAATTCATTATTTGTATATAGTGATACAAACTTTGTTGCCAGTTATTCATATAAAAATCCTAAAAGTAAGTTTATACAAAATATAAATTTAATTTCGTCACCATCTAATACTGATAATCATACAAATATAACAACTACAGCTGCAATTGAAAATGTAAAAATTAGTGCTCCTACTAAAAATACATCTATCTATTATGCTTTAACTATATTACTTCTAATTTTTATTACAATATCGCTTTTTAAGTTTAATAGAAAATATAGAACCTAACAACTTTTATGACAGCTAAAAAAGTCCTGAAACCTTAAAGATTCCAAGACTAAAAAAATATGTTGTCTTTTATAAGGAGCTGTTGCATAGTAATACTAAAAAGGAGTTATTATGGATCTTAAAAATTATATTATAAGGTATAAAGTTATACGTTTATGCAACAGTCTAGATTTGTTTAATAGGATTATTCTAAGTTAAACGTAAGCGTCAAAAATTAAGTACCTAGATACTAAAATCTCCAATTGATAAAATTAAGGAAATAACATTTTATCAGGAGGTTAGGTATGTATAAAAAATTAAGTAATGATGAATGGAGAGC
>NZ_JAHLOD010000056.1 GCF_018917145.1 Clostridium bornimense | reverse complement strand
TGGGTCGCATATTATAACTTTCTAAGACCTCATCCATATAACTATTGGAAACCACTTAATGAACTTGAAGCTCTTGATGGTATCGATAATATGCCTGCCAAATGGCAAATATTAATCAGGTTAGGACAGCAAGCTATTTTAGATATCCAAGAAAAAAATGCTTCCTAACGGATTATATAACCAAATATAAATTTTTTTGCCTTTATTAAAGGTCTTTTTGTCATGCTCAAATTTAAATTATTTCTGTAATTTACTACTTTAAATTTTCAAAAAGATAGTGTTTTTTGTTATATTATTTTTTCATAGCAAACTTTACACTATCAATATCTTAATCATATAATAAAATATAATAGAGGGTATTACTATAACTTAAAGTCACTAAAAAAATGACTTAAGTCACTATTCCATTTTTAAAAGCAAATATAGCAATCTGTGTTCTATCTCTTAATTGTAATTTTGATAAAATATTTGTTATATTATTTTTTATTGTTCCTTCAGATAAAAAGAGCTGTTCTGCTATTTCTTTATTTGTTAATCCTTTTCCTATTGCTTCTATTATTTTAATTTCTTTTTCAATAAGATTGTATTTATCGATATCACTTTTTATATTCAATCTATTCTCCATCATTTTTGATGCCACATCTGGATGAACCACCATATTACCTTTATAAGCAGTCTTTATACCTTCATAAATTACATCATGAGAACTATCCTTTAACATATATCCAAAAGCACCATATTTTAATGCCTCCTCTATATATTCTTTATCCTTAAATGTTGTAAGAATTATAACTTTTATTCTAGAGAATTGCTCTTTTATTAGTCTTGTCCCCATAACTCCATCACAATCTTTCATTCTGATATCCATAAGAACAACATCTATATCATTAGTTTTACAAACTTCTAAAGCCTCATATCCATTTTTCGCCGTATCAATCACTTCTACATCATTATATATAGAAAGCATTATCTTAAGTCCTTCTCTTATAAGTTCTTCATCATCAACAATTAATAATTTAATCTTTTCCAAAACACTATACCTCCACTTCCTTTGGAACGATTATTCTAACAAAAAAACCTTTTCCTCTAGCAGATTTCATATCTACAATAGCCTCTATTTCCTCTGCTCTTTCTTTTATACTCTTAAGTCCAACTCCACTTTCTACTATTTTATCTGTTCCAATACCATTATCACTAAATGAAATAATAAATTCACTATCTGTAAAATTCATTATCACTTTAATTGTAGAAGCCTTTCCATGCTTTAGAGAGTTTGACAATATCTCTTGTGTTATTCTATATAAATGACTTACTTGTTTTGTTGATAAATTCCATTGTCCTTTTGATATAATTACCTTTACTTCTATCCCTGTCATCCTTTGAAAGTTTTTACACACATCTTGTAATCTCAAAATCCCCTTATAATTTTCATATTGATCTGGCTTCAATTCCCTAACAGCTCTTTTAACATCTTGAAAACTATCATTAATAAAACTTCTTAATCTTATTATTGTATCCTTCATTGTACTATTTTCTTTTTCAGCTATAACTTCCATAGCTGTCAATTGAATCATTGCCGTAGAAAGTGCATGTCCAACACTATCATGAATTTCCCTGGATATTCTATTTCTTTCCTTTAATAACGTAATCTCTTCTATTGTATCTACATAGCCTTCCAATTCTTTATTAACTTCAATAAGCCTTTCTTCTGAAATCCTAAGTTTATCATATAATTTCTGAGCCTGAACTTTTGTACTATAAAGTTCTGATATATAGATTAGTAAAATATACATTCCTACAATTATTATAAAGTTAATAAAAATTGTTTCTTTGCCATTTGCAAAACTACCTATAATAGAAATAGTAATTATTAAACCAGCACATATATACGTTACCATTTTATTGCTTATGGTAAAGATATCTATGACTATCCCAATTAAATATATTAGAATATATCCACCAAACCTCAATTGAGCTAAAGGAATCAGTAACAGTTCTATAACTATAGATATTATCTTTTCTGTATCATTTTCAAAATAAAATATCCTTAAGTTATTATTTATTATAAATAGCAGCACAAAAATAATACTTAATATACTACTATTTTTATACTGAAGAAATATTTGATATATAAGTATAATAAATGAACTATATCTCAAAAAAATCATTTCTTTATTTTTTCCCATAGTTTTCTCCACCTTTTCCTTTTTATTCTCATTTTATCAATTTATACCTAGGGTTTCAATTATACTGTATCGTGTTAACTTTACCTCATTGATAATTCAACACAACACTGGTTATCTATTCTCTTCTTTGCTCTGAACCTATTCACAACCCATTTCATAATATATATATAGGATAAACAATTTATTAAAGGAGTTGATACTGTTGCATTCAATAAAAGATATTATATCAACTGGAACCAGTTATATAAATAATATAAATCCAAATAAGAATTTCTATGATTATGATCCTTTACTAACTGGAATAGCTAGAAATTCTATTCAAGATAGAAATGAATATAGAACATTAATTAAGTTTTATAACCTTCGTCTTTGTCATATTAAATCAGCATTTTTATATATTTTTTTAGAAGATGCACAATCTAATGCTCGCAAAGTTACTATATCCATAAAGGAAAATAAAAATAATTTTGATATTACCTCAGTTACTTGGGCAAATGCACCTAAAGTAAATAATCACCATGAAATTTGTTTCGATATATATCCAAGAGATATTAATAGATATATAAAAATAGATATAACGCCAATTGTTAATAATTGGACTATTACTAAAGAAAATTTCGGTCTTACTATCTTCGATGATAGTAGATGTAATAATTCACTAATTAAATTTTCATCATTGAATTCTAAAAAACCACCATATTTATCTATATGCTATGACAAAGATCATAAACCATGTCATAACATTAAATGTAGAACAGGTGCCACTGGTGCTACTGGTGTTGGTATCACTGGTGCTACTGGTGCACAATGTTCTTCTATATATGGAAAGTTCGCAATCACTGGAACTACTGGTGTAAATGGTACTATTGGTATTACTGGATCTGTTCCATTAACTAGTCCATTCCATACTACTAATATAACTTTTAATGAAAATACAACACCTACAGTTATCACTATTCCAGGTGGATATATTTATAGTGTTAGTTGGAGTATGACCTTAAAGCCAAATTCTAATGCATCATTTATACGAGGTGATTTAAATCTTAATAATACTTCTATAAGTAGCATGCAATTTTTAACTAACTCATCTTCACAAGATGGTGTAGATTTGCAAAATACAACATTATTCGAAACTACTGATACCTCAACTTTAATATTACAATATTATGCTCATAAACAACAAAATCAACCTACATATGTTGAGATAATATGTGCTACTGTCAATATATTTTCAATTTGTAAACTTTAACACACCAAAAGTTAGGCTATCACAAAGCAACTCAATTCACAATTAGATAGTGTTTGTCGCACTAAAATTAGTGCGGCGCTATCTTTTTGCAAAAATAAATTCCTATCTCTACTAGCTAAAAATTTATAGTAAAATATTTTATATATAATTACACTATTTTACACAGTAATTATGCAATTAATTTTAATAAACTACATGATAAAATACAGATAGGTATTAACCATTCTAAGAAGATTACTAAAAATTTTCATTCATAATACAAAAAGAAGTAGGAGCTGTCATTAGCAAATCTTTAATTTGCTAACGCAACAGCTCCCATACTGATTTATTCTATAAATCGGAATGCGACATTTATATACATCGCATTATTTACTATACTATAGTTTTGTGTCATTGTTATGACGAATTTATGAAGAATAGTAATTTTTAACCTCAATAGCATTCATTAAAAAAAAAACCATATAATCCTCCTAGATTCTAATTAGTAACTTTTATGTCTCCTAAACCATTATCAAGATTAAAAGTATATTTATTTTCTTCAGATACCTTTGCGTCTATATGTCTATCACCAATTCCAGAAGAAGTTTTAATTTTTATTGGTGCATTCTCTGGTACTATTATAGATAAATTCCCAACACCACCACTATATGTTATATCCCCATTAACTTCTTTAATTTTAATATCACAATCTCCAGTTCCACCGCTTATTTTCATATTTTTAGGTGACCTATCTAAATTCAATGTTGTATCTCCAACTCCAGAATTTATAACTAATTCTTTTACATTTATCTTAGTTATATCCATATCTCCAGTTCCATTTCCAATAGATACATTATCACCATTTACATCTTCCATCTTAATATCACCAACACCATTGCTTAAAGAAATATCATTTTT
Source organism: Clostridium bornimense (assembly GCF_018917145.1). Taxonomy (GTDB): domain Bacteria; phylum Bacillota; class Clostridia; order Clostridiales; family Clostridiaceae; genus Clostridium_AN; species Clostridium_AN bornimense_A. Next base: position 17,076 of record NZ_JAHLOD010000056.1, on the reverse strand, counting down.
ATATTCTTTGGGAATGTATATTTCTATCTTTCTACTTTTTCTATTTGAACCTATTTCTTTAGTCGACTTATTCTCTTTTATATTTAAATTTTCATTCTCCTTTTTCATTACAACTTCACCATCAAATGAAGTACTATTTTTAACTATTAATCTAACATTATTATCATTACAGCTTTTACAAAGTACGTCTGCAACTTCAATATTTATATTGATTTTTTCTACCCCTTCTAATGATGCCGTTTCATCTTTATCTATTGCTGAATTTTTATCTGCAGTTTTATTTCTAGGTTTTACCCCTACCTGTACATCACAACTAGTCAATGTTAATGCTAATATTACACCTATACATATTGATAGAATAAATTTTTTCATTTTGCTTTCCCCCATATTCTAATTTATATCTAACTTTGATTTTAATAACTTTGTTGATACTACCATCAATGAAACTATTACCATTATTGCTGCTGCAATAACTAAGAGATCAATTTCTACTGATCCTATTTTCAAATAAATATATGGTAAGAAATCTATGATTTTTTCAACCCCCCACCCAACTATAGTTGGTAATATTATCGATGTTAAAATTACCAAAACAGTTACGATACCATTATTAGAAACATATGAACCATAGATAATAATAAGAGAACAAATAAATATATACATAATTGCAAAAGATCCTAACAGTGACTGTCCTGTAATAATAATTTCACTTTTCAACTCTACATTCCCAATAAAGGCTATCAACGATGTGCTAGTAACTAGAATTATTTGTACTACTGTGTGTAATATATATTTTGCAGTTAAAAACTCCCACGCCTTAAAAGGTGCCATAAATAATAATCTTCCTTGTGTCTTTGATATTTCATTACAAAATTGTATTATAAAAAAAATAAATGCTACTGTAGTAATTGTAGACATAACAGTAATTAACTCTGCACCTAAAGTACTCTTTAAAATAAATATATCTAATATGGATAATGCAGCTAATATTCCTCCAAGGATAGCATAAAAATTTCTATAACTTCTTAAACTAAACCACATAATATTTTTTATATTCTTCATTTAGCCATCACCTAATCCTCTCCAAAAATCTTCTTGTAAATCCCTTCTATAGATGTACTATATTTCACTCTAAGTTCTTCGGCATCACCACTTTCTAAAACAACACCATCTTTTAGAAAAATTACCTCATCAAATAAATTTTCAAGTTCACCTATAAAATGAGTTGTTATTATCATAGATGCATTTTCATCTATATTTCCTATTATTGCTCTAATAATTTTTTCCCTGGTTATAATATCAATACCTGATATCGGTTCATCTAAAATATATAATGGCACTTTTCTACTTAAAGTTAATGCTAAATTTACCTTCTCAATATTTCCTTTCGATAAACTATTAATTTTAGCATTATCATCTACTGGCATTAACCCCATCATCTCTTCCATCTTTTCCTCGCTAAAATCATTAAAAAATCTCTTGTAAAACATCTTTGCATCTTTTACTTTCATCCATTTTGCCACCACATTTTTGTCTTGAAAAAAAGCTACTTTCTTTTTTCTTTCAATAGGCAATGTTTCCTCTTCTACTAATATTTCCCCAGAAGATGGATATAGTAGTCCAACAATAGTATTTAACAAAGTAGTTTTTCCTTCACCATTTGGCCCCAAAATACCTAAAACTTTACCTCTTTCAAGAGAAAATGATATATTTTCAATAACCTTTTTCTTGCCATAGCTCTTTGAAAGATTTCTAACCTCTAAAACCGTATCCATCTTTACACCTCCTCATACATCTCATCAATTATTGTTAATATTTCATCCTTTGAAAATCCAAACTGCTTTACTGTCTTAATAAATTCATAAAACTTATTTTTAGATGCCTCTACCTTCAAATTGCATACTTTCTTCTCATCTTCTGTTACAAACTTACCAATACCTCTCTTTGTTGTAATAAGTCCATCTTTCTCTAGCTCACTATATACTTTAACAATAGTGTTAGGATTCACCTTTACATCACTGGCTAATTCTCTTACTGATGGCACCTTTTCTCCTCCTTTCCATTCACCACATAATATCTTCGTTTCTAATAAACGCTTTATCTGTATATAGATAGGTTCATTTGAATTTAACTCTAATTCCATAACCTCGTCACCTCATCGTTTTGTATCACTGTACTAGTAATATAGTACACCTACGGTTATTATTGTAAAAATTATTTTCTTTTTATATTTTTTGTTTATCCTAAAACATCTCTAAATTCCTTTTTATTCCTTGAATTACCTATAAAAGTTTATCTTTATGAAAATTCACAATATCATAAGCAAAAATTCTTGTAAAACTATAGTTATATAAATATTTTGATGATATAATACAATTAAGAAGTTGGTATCGTGGCTTTGTATCAATTTTCTTAGCAATTGACAGAAAGTAAGGATTGTATGGCTAACTTTCCACTTTCTCAGTTAAGGTTAAGAATAATTATAATCTTGAGGATACCCCTGAAGTATTTACTTACATCCTCTAGAATTATAAACTTTATTGAGCTTAACTGATACGGCTATCATTTTGGACAAGTTAACTACACTATTCCTATTTGACATAATTAAATAGGATTTTAGCTAATTTAAGCTTTTGGACAATGAACTTTACTTATATCTGATTTTGGCTTTTCAGATAATAAGTACACAAATTTTAGGACGTAAAATACTTTGTAGTTTTTCTTTTGGCTTTGAAAAGCTACATTAGGCTAAATTTACTTTTGGATTATTAATTTACTTATATCTAGTTTTGGTTTTTAGATATTATGTAAACAATACTTTCTTATTTTGGACGTAAAATTTTGTAGTTTTTCTTTTGGCTTTGAAAAGCTACGCTAGGCTAAATTTACTTTTGGATTATTAATTTACTTACATCTAGTTTTGGTTTTAGATATTATGTAACTAACTTTATAACATTTCTTTTGGCTTTGAAATGTTTTTACAAATTTAGATTTTTTTAAAGTTTATTTAATAAAAATAAAAGACTAGAAAATAATAGGTGCACATATTATTTCTTCTAGTCTTTTATTTTGTATAATTAAATATACTTGTCTAAATCTTTCTTAGTTAAAGCATATATTTCAGCATCACCACAAATTCCTCGATCTCTTAAAACTCCCTCTGATGTCATACCACATTTATTCATAACTCTTGATGCACTAATATTATTAACATCAATGACAGCTTCTACTCTTTTTACCTTTAACTCCATTAAAGCATAAATTAAAATTCTGCTTAATGCTTCACTAGCTATATTATTATTTAACTTATCATTGTCTATAGTAACATTAACATCTAGAACAGTATCTGTTAAAAATACTCTTCTTAATTGAATTTGTCCTAAAAATTCTTTATTTACTTTAGAAATGATTACCCATTGAGCAATAAATCCAAGATTATGAAGTCTCATCATTTCGTTAAAATATGTATCTTTCGACTCTAAAATGCTATTTTTAGCATTTTGCATTAAAATTCTACCATCACCATCCAATATATGCTTGTATACCGCTTCTTTATATTTACTGCTTAGAGGTACTAGTATCAGCCTTTCGGTCTCCATCTCTGGTATATTCTCAAGAAAATTATTTTCCATATTCTCCTCCTAATATATTGATATTTTGTTGAAATATGTTTTAACATATGGTTAAAATTGTGATATTATATGAATATAAATATTATAATTTGTTGTAATATATAATATAATTTACAATATATTTAAATCACTTTATCTTAATTGTATAAAAAAAATTGATTTAAATCTATATAAACTTTAACTTTATTAAAATTAAAGCATTCGGGGGTACCAGTAATGATCGTTTTGAAGGATACTATATCATCATTATTGTTAAATGAACTAAATAATAATGCTAATAAAATAATGCTAATAAAAAATAACGGAAAATTTAATTTAGAAAAATTTTACAGTTATGCCTTAGAAATAGATGATGAAAAGCAATATGTTTTTAAAAAATTAAAAAAGGAAATTGTTACTACTCCTTTTGGTCCTCTATTTTCTTGGATAAAAGAAAGATTACTAAATGAAACGAATATAGATTTTATATTTGAAGAATTAAATATATATCCCACACATAGAAATGTGATAAAATCTTATGTTAATACAGGTATTGTCCAAAGAGATGAAGATATACTTTATGTTGACTATAAATACGAAAAAACTAAGATGTATGAATCATTATTAAAGATATATAATTACTACAGTAAAGATAAAGAGCTTTGGATATTATTTGAGAACTTAAACTTTGCATCTTATTCTACTATAAAATGGTTAAGATGGTTTCTAAAACAAAATGTCCAATGCAACTTCAAAATTCTAGCTACTGTAAGTAGTTTTAAATATATTTATGATAAATATCAAAGTAAATTTGATGAGCTTTTACAAGATTTAGAATTCAACAATTCTGTTTTACAATTTGATGATTTATCAGATAATATAGATAATGAAGAATTAAATAGTCTTGAAAACAGCTATGATCTTACTACTTTAGGTGAAAACTTTTTCTATTTTTTTGCTTTCGAAGAATCAGAAAAATTTTTCAAACAGCGTTATAAAGAGCTCATAGATATTGATAAACGCAAAAGTGATTCTAATGCTATCGATGCTGAATTAGCTCATGTTTTAATCCGTCTTGGTGATATAAATTTGCTTACTAATAATCTAGAAGCAGCTTATACATATTATAATTTACTATTTAATCAATTAGCAAATAATCAACGAATTAAAGCTCATGCACTTCAAAAATTATCATTGCTGAATATAGCTAAAATAAAATATAGCGCTGCTGAAAAGCAAGCAAAATTGAGCTATAAAATTGCTAATTCTTTAAATGACGATTTGTTAAAATTCAAAGCTTATTCATTATTCTTTTGGATTAATAAAACCGGTGAGTATAAAACTACTATTGGAAACTTCATTTTCCAAGATGACATGATTACAATAGCTAAAAAATACAATCAATATAATATGCTAGCATATTTCTTAACACATAGCTTTAGTGAGTCATCACAAGATAGCAAATACTATTACGAAGGTCATAATCTTGCTGAACAGTTAGATAATAAAAATTGCGTTCTTTCTGCTCACTTAAATACAGCTTTACTTTATTCTGTCGATGGAGAATTTAATATTAGTATCTTATACTATAAAAAGGTAGAGACATTATTAAATGAATTAGGTGATAATTTCAGATTAGCACAAACCTATAACGGAATGGGTTATTACTATATGAATAAAGAGCAATTTATAAGAGCCAATTACTATTATGATAAAGCTTTAAAGTTATTAAGACTTAACTGGAACTTTGATGAAATTTGTATAACGCTTTTAAATAAGTCTCAAAATGCTTTACTTGCTTGTGATTACGAAACATCGGAAAGATGCCTAAGTATACTTTTATCAGTTATATCAGTATTAAATCTAGATCGTCTTAGAATGACTACTATAGATAGGGTTTATGGATTTGTTTCTTTAACTAACTTCTATTTAGGTAACATTTATAAAAGTTATACTTTTGTATCTAAAATAAATACAATAAAAAATGATACTTCTAATCATGAAAATGATGATGAATTATTTTTATACAACTTTGTACAAGGTCTGCTATTCAGACATGAAGGAAAAGCAGAAGAATCTTTAAAGTACTTTAATAAAGCAAATAAATACATGTCATTTATAAAAGGTTCTTTGCAATGTCTATATCCAAAATTTATATTGGAATATAGTATTACTCTTGCATCAGTAGGTAAAATATTAGAATCAGGTTCACTAAGAAGTAAAGGTATCAATTATTGTTTAGAAAGAAATCACAAATTTTATCTTTCAATATTAAATAGTAAGCCACCTGTAAAACATGGTTTAGGTAGCAATTTGTCAAACTTAAGTTGGGTTATAGAGGCAGCTAAACAACAAAATACTATAGATTCATTGAATAATAAAATGAATGAAATAAACTTCTATAGTTTATATCAAGAAATCTTAAGTTCTGGATACGATAAAGATAAAGTAATATCCTCTTCTATAGACTTATTACACAATAGATTTTCTTTAGACTATTCACTACTAGTATTCCATGAAGATTCCACAAATACAGTTGTTTATTCCCATAATAATATTGAATTATCTGGTGAAGATCTTTTTAGCTATACTAAAATTATAAAAACAATAAAAGAACCTTATGTTACAGGAGAAAATATCGTAAATTTAAAACTCCGTAATTTCTTCCAACGTATTATAGATGATAAATTACAATCACTGATATGCATTCCTATTATAAATGATAATAAACTTACAGCTTCATTTATCTGCCTAACAAAGATGGATACAACACTTATTAATAATAAAATAATATTAAATGAAGAAAATCTAAAAACTATTTCTCTTATCGTAAAACAGTTTATTGAAACGCTTAAGAGAATTGAAGGTCAAGAGAAATTATTAAGAATTGCATCTACTGATATGCTTACTGGACTATATAATAGACAATCTTTTTTCAGTACTATTAATAAATTAATTAAAAATCAAAAGAATGCTACTGAAAAAAATCCTATTATCCTATTTTATATAGATTTAGATAATTTCAAATATTATAATGACACATTTGGACATAATATTGGTGATTCCGTTCTTATATGGTTTGGTGAAATATTACGTTCTCTTGTTGGCAAAAATGATTATGCTATACGATATGGTGGTGATGAATTTTTACTTTTCTTTAATAACTGTACTATAGAAAAAGCTATTTCTATAGCTGATAAATTATATGAAAAATTAGAGACAGCCAAAGGATTTAAAGAAAAAATTTGCGACTTTTTAGAAAAGGACATCACAATACCTAATGAGAAGATACTTTCTTGCTCCATTGGAATTACTGAAGATATTTTATCTGAAAACCTTGATGTAATAAGATTGGTAGATAAAGCTGATAAATCTTTATACACTGCTAAAAAAGATGGCAAACATCATTATGTAATAGCTAATTAATATTGTTCACTATATGGAACTTGTAATTAAAATGAAGTATCAGATTAACAACTAGAAACTGTTAACTATACTTCATTTATTTAATTCTTAATTATAGAAAAAAGCTGCTGCACTTACACTGGTGCAACACCTTTTTCCTTCTGTGATTTTATACTTAAATTGGTAGGCAGACAATTTAAGAAATAAATAATCCATAAGTTTAACGCAAGAAACTTATCATTTATTTAATAACCATTCAATATTTTGATGGGAGATCAAAATACTTCTACTTAAAAATATAATAATAGGGATTGAGTATTTTTGTTTAATGACTCTCTATTTATAAAAATGAATTTTATAGGCTTTATAAAGGATTTTATTATGGATAATATAAAAAAATCATTAAACACTTATCATATTTTTAATATTGGTTAAATCACACTAATTTATTACAATAATAATTTTAAATCATATATATTCATAAATAAACTAGATAAAATTACTTTTTAACCTAATATAATTACCAAAGTTTTTCCATATAATGTAAATATATAATGATTGCTATTTTTTTATCTCTATTTCCAAATATCCAATAAATCTTCATAAATCTATGATATAATATGGTAAAAGCTATCAGGATGGTGTTTCTATTGAACAATATTTTTATAATTGATAAAGATTCACAAACTAAAGAATTAGTTACATCAATAGTAAAAAAAAATCATCTGAAATTTAATTCTATAAAGCAATTTTATTCTATTGATGATATATATGTAGATTCAAATGTAAATATCGTTATACTAGACGGAACTATGGAAGAATTATATTGGGTAAAGAAAAATTATCCATCTTCATTTTTTATTATATTTTCAAATACAATTGATTTTTTCACGTCAAGAGAATATTTTAGAATGGAAATCGAAAATTATGTTATAAAAGATTTAGAGATAGATCTTTTAGAAGTTTCTATATTAAAAGCCTATAAAAAACTAACAGAATTAAAAGATACATTTAATGATATTTCTATATCTCTTATACGTAACGAATCAATGCGTATATTAAAAGAAAATATAATTTCAAAACTTTTAAAAAACGAAGATATCACTAGAACTCTAACACTTTTAGATATTACCATGGAAGACTTAGATATTTTTGATGCTAAAGGCGTAGTAATCTTAATTCAGTTGGATAATTCAATAGACAATTTAAAAAATAGTATTCTAATAATGAAAAACATTATTGCACGTATAAATTCATCTTTAGAATTTATACCATACTTGAAATCAAAACTCATTTATAACGATTACGATAACATTGTAATTATAGCTCAGCCTTTAAATAATGAAGTAAACGATCACTTTTATAATATAATAACAAACAATCTTTTATCACTTTCTAGCTATATATACAAAGAATTTAAGAGTAAAATTTATGCCGCTATTGGTATCGAATTTAAATCAATTTATGAAAGTTATAAAAGCTATTTTAGTGCCAAATGTTGTATATCAACAAAATCTAATTCAAAAAATGGTAGATATATAAATACAACAGAATCTCATGGTACATATTATGATAGAATTCTTCTAATATCAAATAAAAAAGATTTTGTATTGAAAAGCTTTTTAAATGGTGATGAAAGTGTTTTGATAGACTTAAGTAAATTTATTAAAGATATTCATAATGATTTTAATGGAGATATCGATAAATCCAGAAAATTAATTCGTGATACTAGTATTGCTGTACTTTCAGAGTTACAAATTATCTACAAAGGTCTAGGAAATGTATATGACTTCAAAACTCCTAATCATTCTCTAAACATATCTTGTAAAACTTTAGATGAATTAATATATTATGTTACTATAGGAGCAAAAGAAATCATATTTAATATTAATTACTATAAACTTAATAGTAAAAATAGATTAATAAAAAATGTATGTCACTATATTGTAGAAAACGTCTGCGATAATATTGACCTATCTACAATATCTACACACTTTTCAATCAGCAAAAATTACTTTTGTAATCTTTTTAGATCTGAAGTAGGAGAAACTTTTTTAACTTATGTTAGAAAAGTCAAAATGGCCCATGCAAAGATTCTCTTTCAAACTGGATCTTATAAAATATATGAAGTTGGAAAAATTTTAGGTTATGAAGATATTAATTATTTTTCTAAACTGTTTAAAAAATTCGTTGGTATGACTCCTAGTGAATATAAAAATACTTTATAAAATATAATGCCAATAGAGTATTCTCTTTTGGCATTACTATTGTCTATAAGTCACAATATAACAAATAAACTCTGTTCCCCTATATAATTTATAATAAACATATTCCTTAGTAGTCTCTTTTATAACTCTATCCCCAACATATGTTACCTTTAAATTTTTCCATCCTCTTTCCTTAGATACTGTAAAAATGATTTTCTCTCCATTATAAACAACTGTGTTAAATTCAATTTCTCCATCATTTTTATAGACTAATAAAGTTATCTTATCTTTCTTTCTATATACTATATTTCTTAATAAACTATCTAAAATCTTTCCATTATTTATGCTTTTATCTTTATTTACGATAACATCTATTTTAGTTTCAGTTGTTCTTAAATCAGAAGAGCTCATATTATATTACACCTAATATATTATTTAATACATATATATTCAAAAACTTGTTATCTGGTGAATATTTCTTATAAAAAAAGGACTCCCACATAGTAAAATACTTGTGTAGCCATATTATATAACAAACTATGAGTTTATCCAATTATTTATAACATCTTTTAACTCATCACTATATATTAAATTTTTATAATTCACTACTTTGTACATATAAATATTATTTTTCTCTTCTTGTTCTCTTAGTGGCGTAAGTTCATGATCTTTAATACAATAAAATGTACATTTCCCAACCACTATCTTTAAGTTTTCTATATTTTCTGTTGTCTCTATTCTAAAATACAAATAATTAAAATCTTTTATATTTACTCTTACTTCTTCTTTATTGTCCATATTCAATACAGTAACATCTGAATTTAAATTTACTCTAGGATATTTCCTTTTATACTGAAACTCTTTTTTCATTCTATGCCTTATATTATCTACTATATCATCATAAATACTATTATTCTCTATCCCCACTGGTAAAGCAGGTTCTCTATCATAAAGTATATTTAACAATTGGTTGTAGTTTTCTTTATTTATATCCACTATTCTAAATGCATATTTATATTGATTACTACTACTGCTAACATAAACTAATCTACCTTTAAAAATAGATTTATATCCTTCTCTTTTTACAAAAATCTTATAGTCTTTTTCATTATCAAAGTAATATGGAAATTTTAACACAAATGAAATACCAGTTTCTGATATGTCATTTGTATATCCCTCTATTACATCATCACTTAAATATATTTTGCTATCAGTTTGTATTGGAAACCTCTCAAAAACCCTATATTTTTTTCTACCAAATATGAATAATAGAGCCATAACTAGTGTATACAAATTAATTACTAGCCAATATCCTACAAAAATAGCTGTAGCAGCATTATACTTTAAAAGTCTTATACAATTTATAAGACCTATAATAGTTAAAATCGTCATAATAATGTGAGGAATAACTAAATTGATAATATCTTTATGAGAGTTTATTACCTTTCCATCTTTACGAGTAACTACAAACTTTTTTTGTCTTATTCCTAGTGTTTCTAATATAACAACAGGTACTAATCTTGGTAACATTATTGTTTCATAAATATTGCTCCATTTTTTGCTTCGCGCTCTGCCAGACAACTTGGATAATGCTAATAAACTTACTATGTACATAGGTAACCAAAAAATAATTACTTCGATAATGTTAGTATCTACTATTCTTATTCCAAATACCGAAAAAAGTATTGGTGAAATTATATATATTAATCTATTTATTCCAGAGTACCAATAAATTATTGCAGCAAAATAATTCAGTTTCTGTTTGAAATCAAGTCCCTTTATAAAAAACGGATTATATTTTTGAAAAGTTTGAATACATCCTCTTGCCCATCTAGATCTTTGCTTTAATATTCCATCTAAATCATTTGTAGCTAATCCTGAAGCATGCACACTTCCTAGTGCTAAACACTTATATCCTTTAGATTGTATAAGCATTCCTGTTGCTATATCTTCAGTTATTACATCTGTAACAAAGCCTCCAATTTCATTAAGGGCTTCTCTTGATAAAATTGTATTCGATCCTCCATATATAACTGAATTACTACTGTTTTTCCCAACCTCAACTTCTTTATAAAAATATTCTTGCTCATTGGGAACTTTATCTTCTGCAAAAAGATTATATTGAAATACATCTGGATTATAAAAACTTTGAGGTAATTGAATAAATCCAATTTTCTCTTTATCTTTATCTTCAATTTCCGCCTTTACAAAAAACGGCATACTAACCATAAGAAAATCGTGCATTGGTATCATATCGCAATCAAGAGTTACAATATATGGCGATGAAGTTTTTGACATAGCATTGTTTAAATTACCTGCTTTTGCCCCTTCTCTATCTTCTCTAGTTATATAATTTACGTTTAATTCTTCAGTTAGCTTTTTAACTTCATCTCTATTTCCATCATCACACACATAAATATGAACTTTATTTTTATCAGGATAATCCATATTTATACATCCATTTAACGTCTTATAAAGTAAATCTACTGGTTCATTTACTGTAGCAATAAAAATATCAACATGAGGATAATTACTTACCTCTTTAACAATAGGAGTCTCAGGAGATTTCCCATTACTTAATGTATAATAATGTACTAAAGATTCAATAAAACCTGTTAACTCTGCACTAACAAGTATTAATCCTAAAATTGTAGATAAAGTTCCAAACCTTGTTGGTATAGTAAAGAAAAGTCTCCATACAAAGTATATTGTTGTAACTATTACTAAAATAAATATTAATCGCTTTTTCTTTTTTCCTGCTTCCATTACTTCGTTTCTCCTTTTCATTTCTCCTCAAAATGAAAAAATTCATCAGTTAAATTTGCTTCACTAAAAGATACAATAACAATATCAGGCTTATAATCTCTTGTATATTGATACATATCTTTCTCATGATAGTATCTAGGATCTATCAATGTAATTTCAGAACAAACCGTAGACAAAAAAGCAGATACTGGCATCATAAACGAATCTTTAATAATCAGTACTTTAGGTCCATTTTTATTAAGATTATTTAATATTTTATGCTCTGGTCTATTAGAAACTAAATAAGCAGAATATCTATCTCGTTCTTCAACTTTTGCATTAGGATCTAAACTCCAAAACCTATCCACAATAACATCTTCAAATCTTCCTTTGATCTCGGATGGTCCTTCTGGATAATACGGATTTTTACCTATTGCTGTATATTCTGTATCAAACTTTGGAGTTATCAATGTAAAATCATCCAATCCCGAATATAGCTTTCCCGTTCTCCTTCCTAATGATCCTAAGAAAAATTCTTTATAGGTTTTAAAATTATAATTTTCTTTATTTGTATAAAAGCCATCCTTATCTAAATCGAAATCATATTCTTCTTCTAATTTAGCTACTAATCTATTAAATGCCCAAAATGCTGTCTCTGGTGTCCAATGGTGATCTGTCTTAAAGAAAAGCTCATCTCTTTCAATACCAGAATCTAAAATGTCTTCTCTAAGATCTAAATAATCTATATCTCTCTTCTTTAGTTCTCCTAGAAACTTATCTGCTGTTTCATTTGCCATATTATATGGCAGTCCTTTTTCAAATTCTGTTATTCCCCTAATTACCTTATCAGGTGGATTTACATACACCAAATCTATTCCAATCGATGTTACATATTCTTTATACTTACTTATTGAATCGACTATTGTTGAAACATCATTAGGTCTATCTGCAAAATACTGATAATGTAAACCACCTTTCTTATCTCTTACTACATCAAAATTACTAACTTCATTTTTATTCATTTTCTTTTGTAGTAATCCATAAAAATCTATAAATTCTGTTCTATTGTAAAAATGCTCATTATAATTATCTTCAATACTACTAATTGCTTGCTCTACATTTTTTATATTTTTATCCCTTAAAGTATTTTGTATATTATCTTTTAATTGATTAAAATTTAATATACCTATTGCAAAAATAGTAACTAAGAACAATAATGCAGTTATAGTATATTTGTTTATTTTTCTTATCATTTTCACTCCTCAAAAATTAAAATATATAAATGGATTATAAGTATTTTTAACTAAATACGTTATACATATTATAAAAAGAATAAAAACTATAATGCTTGATGAAAATTCTAAAATAGCATATATCTTTTTTCTTTTGATCTTTTTTGTTATATAATCTATAACCGGCATGGAAAATAATATTCCAGTTATAAAGAATATGATATTCTCTTTTATATACATAATTGTTACATTATCTACTAAACCATTAGCACCAATACCAATCATAGACTTCAAATACATTCCTGCTTCTGATATTGTATTAGATCTAAAAATAACCCATCCTATTATTACAGCCAATAATGTATAAAGATGATTTATCCATATCTTTTTACATGGCCTTTTATCAAATCCTGAGAACTTTTCTACTGTAATTAGTAAAAAATACATAAGTCCCCATAGTACAAATGTCCAACTTGCCCCATGCCATATCCCTGTTAATATCCAAACAACAAATAAATTTATTATCTTTCTATCATTTGACTTTACTCTAGATCCTCCTAATGGGAAATAAACATATTCCTTAAACCATTTTCCTAATGATATATGCCATCTTCTCCAAAACTCAGATACATTTTGGGATATATAAGGATAATTAAAGTTCTCCTCAAAATGAAATCCAAACATCAATCCAAGACCTATCGCCATATCAGAATATCCTGAAAAATCATAAAAAATCTGAAGTGTATAAGCTATAGCACCTAACCAAGCAAATGATACCGATATGCCACTATAAATATTACTAAATGCAGCATCTGCTATCACTGCCATAGTATTGGAAATTAGTACCTTCTTACTAAGACCAATTATAAATCTCCATACACCATTAGAAAAATCTTTAAATGTCTCTTTTCTATTATTTATTTCATAGTCAACTGTACTATATTTTACTATAGGTCCTGCTACTAGTTGTGGGAAAAATGCAATATACAAAGCCACGTTAAAAAGGTTTTTTTGTACTTTACCATCATTTCTATAAACATCAACAACATAAGAAATAGCTTGAAATGTAAAAAAAGAAATACCAATTGGCAACGTTATACTAGGTACATTTAAATTATATCCTCCATACATATTAATGTTGTAGATAGTAAATGAGAGATATTTAAAAATGAATAATACGACAATATTCAAAGTCATACTAAAAATAAGTATACTTTTAGCTTTTGATTTATCTTCTCTAAATTTATCTACCAATAATCCAAAAATATAATTCATAAATATAGACATTATCATTATAATTATAAATTTAGGCTCTCCCCATCCATAAAATATCAAACTAGATACAAGTAAAAATAAATTCTTAAACTTAAATCTAAAAATTGTGTAGTATAGTAGTATTACAATAGGGAGAAATACAAATATAAAAATATTACTCGAAAATAGCATTTTTTCTCCTTTTTTAATTTTGCTTTAATTTTACACAAATATATAGTAATATTCTTATCTTACCATGTCAATATTTTATGTTTTTTGTCGATATATTATAAAGAAAAATTCCGTATTGCGGGGGCTAACCTCAATACGGAATTTTCGGGGTATATTTTAAGTTATAGTAGCTAGCTTTAATTAACTAGTATATTGCCTTGGATTTAAGTTATTACCAAGTGTTCTTTGTTTATTGGAGCTCCTTTGGAGGGCCCAAGGCCTACGATTTCTTTTTCCGTTCATCTAAAAAATCTATAGTATTCCCTCCACAAACTCCTATTGGGGATTTCACTTCAATTCTTACTTTCGGCAAAGAATAAACTATCTTTCCGATTGATAAAATTGAAGTAACACTACATTTTTTCTCATGAGTCATTCCTCCTATATTATAAAAAACAAAAAAGGTGCAGTGATTTTCACTGCACCTTTGCAACTTCTAACTTAATAATATAATACCACTTATTATATTACTTTGCAATATTATTTTACACTTTTTTAATATTATTACTATATTTCTCTCACCATTAATATTTGCACACATAAATTGATATTATGAATAAAAATTGACTATTTTATAAAGGAGATTCGAATGAATACTATAGATACAAATATTGATTTTTACAACAATTTAGATTCAATTAATGATATCTATCCTATCTCATATCTTGATTTAAATGATAAAAGATATGTTAATACATCCTACGCTAATAATATAGCCTTCAATGAATTTGCTGGAACAATTGGTGTTACTGGTCCTACTGGTGTCACTGGTCCTACCGGCATTGGTATTACTGGTCCTGATGGTGCTACTGGCGTTGGTGTTACTGGTCCTACTGGTGTCACTGGTATTGGTGTAACCGGTCCTACCGGCATTGGTATTACTGGTATTGGTGTTACTGGTCCTGATGGTGCTACTGGGGTTGGTATTACTGGTCCTGCCGGTGCTACTGGTATTGGTATTACTGGTCCTGCCGGTGCTACCGGGGTTGGTATTACTGGTCCTGCCGGTGCTACTGGTGTTGGTATTACTGGTCCTGCCGGTGCTACTGGTATTGGTATTACTGGTCCTGCCGGTGCTACTGGTGTTGGTATTACTGGTCCTGCCGGTGCTACTGGTATTGGTATTACTGGTCCTGCCGGTGCTACTGGTGTTGGTGTTACTGGTCCTGCCGGTGCTACTGGGGTTGGTATTACTGGTCCTGCCGGTGCTACTGGGGTTGGTATTACTGGTCCTGCCGGTGCTACTGGTATTGGTGTTACTGGTCCTGCCGGTGATACTGGGGTTGGTATTACTGGTCCTGCCGGTGCTACTGGTATTGGTATTACTGGTCCTGCCGGTGCTACTGGTATTGGTATTACTGGTCCTGCCGGTGCTACTGGTATTGGTATTACTGGTCCTGCCGGTGCTACTGGTGTTGGTGTTACTGGTCCTGTCGGTGCTACTGGTGTTGGTATTACTGGTCCTGCCGGTGCTACTGGTGTTGGTATTACTGGTCCTGCCGGTGCTACTGGTGTTGGTGTTACTGGTCCTGCCGGTGCTACTGGTGTTGGTGTTACTGGTCCTGCCGGTGCTACTGGTGTTGGTATTACTGGTCCTGTCGGTGCTACCGGGGTTGGTATTACTGGTCCTGCCGGTGCTACCGGGGTTGGTATTACTGGTCCTGCCGGTGCTACCGGGGTTGGTGTTACTGGTCCTGTCGGTGCTACCGGGGTTGGTATTACTGGTCCTGCCGGTGCTACCGGGGTTGGTATTACTGGTCCTGCCGGTGCTACCGGGGTTGGTATTACTGGTCCTGCCGGTGCTACCGGTCCTGTTTCAAGAAGAATCTATGGTCAATTTGCTCTAAATCATCCATTTAACTGCTGTCATTGTGGCTGTATTATTCCTTTACGACCTATATTCTCATGTGACCATTGTATTTCATTCAATCCTGATACTAGCTGCATATCTTTATGTACTGATGTAGTTTATCTAGTTAATTGGACTATAGTTGTAAAAGTATTTAAAGGCTGTTACTCATTAAAAGCTGGAATTTTCTTAGGAAATATACCTTTAATCCCAAGTATTGCAGAAGAAACAGTATCTACTTGCACTGAATCAACTTTAACACTAACTGGCTCAGTTATAATTAACGACTTTATAAATATGAATAACTGTTTAACTCTAAGATTGGCAAACAAGGATCATAAGAATGTACGAGTTTCACGCGCTTTCTTGAATATTGTATCTGTTGATTAAGTATAAAAAAGGAGCTATAGCTAACAAACTTCCTAAAATGGTACCTATAACATGGACACATAAAAAAAGAGTGTCTAGTTTATAGGTACTTTTTTATGTATAATTAAAATTATCTTGGAGGAAATAGTGGATATGAGTAAAATTAAATTTTC
>NZ_JAHLOD010000055.1 GCF_018917145.1 Clostridium bornimense | reverse complement strand
GACATTTAGGAGTAATTCTATACAGTCTATATAATTTCCAGTAATCTTTAGCATATTGTAGTGAATTTTATTACTGGAAATACATATTAAATTCACTACAAAATTAATTATACGAGGAGAAATGATATGTCAAAAGTAATAGTAATTGGCGGTGGCCCAGCTGGAATGATGGCGGCATTAGAAGCAGCAAAATATAATGAAGTAGTATTAGTAGAAAGAAATAATGAGTTAGGTAAGAAATTAAAATTAACTGGTGGTGGAAGATGCAACATTACCAATAATAGATATATAGAGGAATTTTTTGATAAAGTAGTTACAAATAATAAATTTTTATATAGTGCCTTTTATACTTTTACAAATGAAAATCTTTTAAAGTATTTTAGTGATAGAGGGTTAAATTATAAAGTAGAATATGATGAAAAAGTATATACTATGAGCGATAAAGCTGATGAAGTAATTGAAATTTTAAAGAAGGATTTAGATAAAAGTAAAGTTAAAGTTATTTACGATGCTAAAGTTATAGATTTAATAGTAGAAGAAGATGTTGTAAAAGGTATAGTTATAGAAGGAGGAAAAAGTATTTTCGGTGAAAAAGTTATAGTTACTACTGGAGGAAAAAGTGTGCCAAACACAGGATCTGATGGTTCAATGTATCATATATTAGAAAAGTATGGCCATAGTATCACACCATTATATCCTGCATTAATTCCATTAGTTACAAAAGATGGGTTTGTAAAAAAATTACAAGGCGTATCGATGAAAGATGCAGTTTTTAGTACTAAAATAAAGAAAAAGAAGATAGAAATACAAGGTGATATGATATTTACTCATTTTGGTATATCAGGACCTGGTGTTTTAAAGTTATCATCATATATTAATAAGGCTTTAGTTAATGAAGAAGTAGAGGTATCAGTAGATTTTCTAAAAGAATGGAGCAGAGAAAAATTATCAAAGCAAATAAGATCTAATTCAAATAAGACTATCATTAATAACTTAAGGGGATTGTTACCTCAAAACTTCTTAAAAGAGATTTTATCTATGGTAGGGGTATTGGAAACGAAAGCTAGTGATTTAAAAAAGGAAGATGAAAATAAAATTATTAGCTATATAAAAGAGATGAAATTAACAATTATAGAAACTTTGAGTATAAAAGCTGCTATGGTAACTAGCGGTGGCGTTAAGGTTAAAGAAATTAATGCGTCAACAATGGAATCGAAAATTATAAGCAATATGTATTTTGCAGGGGAAGTTATAGATATAGATGCTGAAACAGGAGGATATAATTTGCAAATTGCATTTTCAACAGGATATTTGGCAGGAAATAGTACAAAAGCGGTTACAAGTTAAAGTTATTAATGCTATTATATGGTATAATGTATTAAAAGTAACTAATAGGGGGAAGAAGTGGAATGAAAAAAGGTGTAAAAATAGCAATAGCTATTTCTGGAACAGTAGCTATAATTTTAGCTGTTGGTGGTACTATTTTTTATGTAAATAAGAATAAGTATAATCCAGAAACAGTTTTAGAAGAATACACGAAATTGATTAATGAAAAAAAGTATGAAGAAATGTACTCAAAAACAACAAAAGGAAGTAAAAGTAATATATCAAAAGAGGATTTTGTAAAGAGAAACAAAAATATATATGAAGGTATTGAAGCAACAAATGTTAAGAATAAAGTTTTAAAAGTTAAGAAAGACGGATCAGATTATAATGTTACATATAAATCTACAATGAATACTGTTGCTGGAGAAGTGGAATTTACAAATACTGCAGTGATAAGGAAGGATGACGGTATCGAATGGTCATCTAAGATGATTTTCCCAGACCTAGGTAGTAGTGATAAAGTAAGAGTTAATGATACAAAAGCAAAGCGTGGTAGCATTTTGGATAAGGATGGTAATGTTTTAGCTGAGGATGGTACTATTAGTGAAGTTGGTATTGTTCCAGGTAAGTTAGGGGATACAAAAGAAGATAATATCAAAAAAATCGCAAATCTTTTAGATGTAAGCGAGGAATATATAAATACTGAAATTACTGCATCATATGTGCAAGATGATACTTTTGTTCCTATAAAAGATATTTCAGCTTCAGATGAAAAAGTTACTGAATTACTTAATGTACCAGGAGTAATGATTAATGATAAAGAAGCTAGAGTATATCCATTAGGTAGTGAAGCAGCACATTTAACAGGATATGTTCAAAATATTACAGCTGATGAATTAGAAAAGAATAAAGGAAAAGGATATTCATCAAGTTCAGTTATTGGAAAAGTAGGATTAGAGAAAGCCTATGAAGATACATTAAGAGGAACAGATGGTGTAGAAATATATATTGAAGATAAAGATGGTGAAAAGAAGAATGTAGTAGCATCATCAAAACTTAAAGATGGAGAAGATGTTACAGTTACTATTGATAGTAATATGCAAAAACTGTTATATGGACAATTAGAAAGTGATAAAGGATTTGCTGTAGCGATGAATCCTAATACAGGAGAAGTGTTAGCAATGGTAAGTACACCATCCTATGATCCTAATGATTTTATTTTAGGAATATCCGATAGCAAATGGTCAGAACTTAATAATGATGATAAAAAGCCTTTATTTAATAGATTTCAAAGTACTTTTGCACCAGGTTCATCTTTTAAACCAATAACTGCAGCTATAGGTCTAGAAAATAAATCTATTGATGCTACTGGTTCTAAAAATATAAGTGGTAAGAGTTGGAAAAAAGATAATAGCTGGGGTGATTATTCAATAACAAGGGTTACAGATTATGGAGCAAGTACAAATTTAACAAAAGCAATGGTGTATTCTGATAATATTTATTTTGCACAAGTTGCATTAGATGTTGGAAAGGAAAACTTTGCAAAAGATTTAACTAAAATGGGATTTGGTGAAAAGATACCACTTCAATATGGATTATATTCATCTCAATTTGCTGATGATGATAAATTTAAAGATGATATCCAATTGGCTGATACTGGATATGGTCAAGGGAAACTTTTAGTAAATCCATTACATTTAGCATCTATGTATACTGCATTTTTAAATGATGGTAATATGATGATGCCAACATTAGAAAGTAATAATGCATCAAAAGTATGGAAAGAAAATGTTATGTCAAAAGATACAGCTTCTACAGTATTAAATACAATGGTATCTGTAGTGGAAGATCCAGCTGGAACTGGTCGTGAAGCAAAAATAGATGGACTTACTATAGCGGCAAAGACTGGTACTGCAGAAATAAAGAAAAGTCAAGATGATACAGATGGAACCGAACTTGGATGGTTTGCAGCTATGACTATAAATAAAGATAATAATAATTTATTAGTAGTATCTATGGTTGAAGATGTCAAAGATAAAGGTGGAAGTCATTATGTTATTCCAAAAATTAAAGCAGCTTTAGAAACAGTAAAATAGTAGTTGAGAAAAAGGCCTATCGTATTAATAAATGAAAATTTATTAGCGATAGGTCTTTTTATTGTGGTGAAAATTAGGACATAGGTAGAAGGTATAAAAGAGTTTAATTTTCTACGAGAAAAAAATATCACAAGTTAAGTAGGTTACATATTAAAACATAAATAGATAATATGTTTTATTTTTTTGTATTTAGTGTTGACAATAGAACAAAAAAAAGGTAAAATAACCGTGCAATTGAAAACAATTATCAATTACATTACTTGCTGTAGGAGGACATATGAAAAAGCGTATTTTAATACCTTTATTTATTATATTGGCTTTAATTTCAATTTTTGTAGGTGTTCATGATATTGCAATTATGGACATAATACGTTGTGATACTGATAAATTAAATATATTATCTTTAACAAGAATACCAAGATTAATAAGCATAGTAATAGCTGCTGTTGCAATGAGCATTGCAGGGGTTATTATGCAACAAATTAGTAATAATAAATTTGTATCGCCAACAACTGCGGCAACAGTAGATTCGGCAATGTTTGGTGTCTTAATATCAATGATGATATTTAACAAAGCGACACTTTCACAAAAGATGTTAATGGGATTTATTTTTGCATTAATAGGTACATTCCTATTTATGACTATGTTAAATAAAATAAAAGTTAAAAATATAATCTTTATACCATTGGTAGGAATTATGCTTGGTAATGTTATTGGTTCCATAACAGATTTTTTCGCATATAAATATGATTTAGTTCAAGTTATGAGTTCATTCACTCAAGGGAAATTTTCTATGGTAATAAAAGGTAACTATGAAATGTTATATTTAACAGTACCATTAATAATAATAGCAGCATTATATGCTAACAAGTTTACCATTATTGGGATGGGTGAAGATATCGCATTAAACTTAGGTATTAATTATTCAATGGTATCTAATATTGGACTTATAATAGTAGCTATTTTATCAGCAATAGTTGTTATAACAGTAGGAAATATACCTTTTATAGGATTGATAGTTCCCAATATAGTATCTTTGTTTAATGGTGATAATGTAGCAAAAAATATATGGAACACAGCTTTATTTGGGGCATGTTTTGTACTAATATGCGATATTATAGGAAGAATAATTATTTTTCCATATGAAATACCAATTAGTTTGACAGTTGGGGTTATAGGAAGCATTATATTCCTTTATCTTATCTTTAGGAGGAAGAAAAATGAAGGATAAAAATAAGATTTATCTGCTAATAGGTATTGCTGTATTAGTAGTGTCAATATTCCTATTTCAAGGATTAAATGAGGTGAATTGGAATTATAACTTATCAAAGCGAATTCCAAGAGTTATAGCTATTGTTATAACAGGTGGAACAATAGCCTTTTCATCAATGATATTTCAAACAGTTACAAATAATAGAATATTAACCCCTAGTATATTAGGATTAGATTCCTTATATATGTTTGGTCAAACTATAGTAATATTTTTATTTGGATCAAGCAGCATAATGATGACAAATAGAAAAGTAAATTTTTTATTTTCTTTATTAGTTATGATTATTGGTACAATGATATTATATAAAACAATCTTTAAAAGAGGAAACAATATATTCTTCTTATTGTTAGTAGGTACAGTAATAGGAACTTTACTTAAATCTATGACTTCGTTTATGCAAGTACTTATAGATCCAAATGAATTTGTAAATTTACAAAGTAAGATGTTTGCTAACTTTAATAATGTTAATACTGATATATTAATGATATCTATGATTATAATTTTAATTATTTTTGCAGTAATTTATGATGATATAAAGAAGTTAGATGTAATGTTACTTGGAAGAGATAATGCTATAAACTTAGGAATCGATTATGATAAGTTTTCGAAAAAAATATTATTAGTTGTATCAATACTAGTTGCAGTTTCTACTGCATTAGTAGGACCAGTTACATTCCTGGGATTACTAGTAGTTAACTTAACTTATCAATATTTTAAAACTTATAAACATAGTCTGCTTATAGTAGGAGCAATGCTAATTAGTATTATTGCTCTATTAGGTGGACAAATACTTGTGGAGAGAATTTTTAACTTTAGTAGTACTGTCAGTATAATTATAAACTTTATTGGTGGGATTTACTTTATATATCTTCTTTTGAAGGAGGCTAGAGCATGATTGAGGTAAAAAATTTAGTAAAAAAATATGGAGATAAAGTTGTTGTAAACAATGTATCTTTAGATATAGAAAAAGGAAAAATAACATCTTTAATTGGGCCTAATGGTGCAGGAAAAAGTACGGTCTTATCAATGATTTCAAGAATCATGAGAAGTGATTCCGGTGAGATAAAAATTGATGGAAAGACTTTAGAACAATGGGATACTAAAGAATTATCTAAGAAAATAGCTATTTTAAAACAAACTAATAACATTAATGTTAGATTAACAATAAAGGAAATTGTTAGTTTTGGAAGATATCCTCATTGTGATGGAAAGTTAAAAGAAGAAGATATAAAGTATGTAAATGAAGCAATAGAATACATGAAGCTTAAAGACATAGAAGACAGATATTTAGATGAAATTAGTGGAGGTCAAAGACAAAGGGCATATATTGCTATGGTTATTGCTCAAAATACAGAGTATATACTACTTGATGAGCCACTTAATAATCTAGATATGAAACATTCTGTTGAGATGATGAGAGTATTAAGAAACCTAGTTGATGAATTAGGAAAGACAGTAGTTATAGTAATGCATGATATTAATTTTGCATCAGTATATTCTGATAAGATAGTTATATTAAAAAATGGTGAAGTACTTCATAATGATTGTACAGAAAAGATTATTGATAAAAAAATCTTAGAAGATATATATGAAATAAAATTTGACATCAAGGAAATTGGTGGAAATAAAATATGTATTTATTTTTAATATAGAAGGAGAAGGACATAATTATGAATAAAAAAGTTTTATCAATTGTAGCAATAATAATAGTAGTATTATTAGGATCATACACTTTTATCAACATGAATAAAGGTAAGGCAGATAAAGAGGTAGTTGGAGAAACTATAAAGGTAACACATAGACAAGGGGAAACTGAAGTAAAGAAAAATCCTAAAAGAGTAGCAGTATTAGATTTTGGTTCTATAGATACACTTGATAAGTTTGGTGTTGATGTAATAGCATTACCAAAGAAAGGTTTACCATCATATTTAGAAAAATATAAAGATGATAAGTATATAGATTTAGGATCATTAAAAGAATTCAGTATGGAAAAGTTGAATGAAGCTAAACCAGATTTAATTATTATAGAAGGAAGACAAGCCGAATATTATGATGAGCTTTCTAAAATTGCACCTACTATATTATTAGGTTCAGATGGTACTAAATATTTTGAATCACTTAAGAGTAATGTAACTAATCTAGGAATGATATTTGGAAAAGAAGACTTAGCAGAGAAAAGTATAAAAGATATAGATAGTAAGTTAGAAAAA
The DNA here is from genome assembly GCF_018917145.1 of Clostridium bornimense. Classification (GTDB taxonomy): domain Bacteria; phylum Bacillota; class Clostridia; order Clostridiales; family Clostridiaceae; genus Clostridium_AN; species Clostridium_AN bornimense_A. The sequence continues at coordinate 14,962 of NZ_JAHLOD010000055.1, read as the reverse complement.
GTACAAAAGAAAAATGAAGGATCAACTGCTTTAGTATTAATGGTATCAGATGGATCAATGAGTGTATTTGCTGAAGGATCAAGATTTGCAAGTATTTATAGTGATTTTGGATTTAAGTCAGCAGATTCTAACATAGAAGTATCAAATCATGGACAAGATATATCTTATGAATACTTATTAAGTCACAATACTGACTATTTATTTGTAATAGATAGAGGTGCAGTAACAGGTTCAGATAGTGCATCTGCAAAAGATATAGTAGAAAATGATGTTGTTAAGAATACTGATGTATATAAAAAAGGAAATATAGTATACTTAAATCCTGAAGCATGGTATCTTGGAAGTGGGCTAATGTCAACAGATATTATGATAAAGGAAATTGAAGAAGCAATTAAATAATATCATAAAAGACTATCATATTAACGAAGGGGAATTCGAATATGATAGTTTTTTTATTTTCTAATTAAACTAGAATATTAATCACTACGGCAATATCTTTAGGAATAATTTCATTATTTTAATAATATTATTTTAATATAAACAGAAGTTATGGGGTGAGGAGTATGCAAAAGTGTTTTATTTTAGGAAAATATAGTATTGGTTTTAAAGATGATTTTATAAAATATAATGAATTGAAAAGACAGTATATAGAATTATCAAAAAATGCTGCTGCAGAATTTAATGATATGTTTTACAAAGAATCTACTACTATGCAGGATATAAAAGAAAAAGCTTTAAAAAAAGGAAATGACATAATACTAAAAAATGTTGAGGTAGCAGTTAAGTATCTTATAAGTAATGATATTATGGGAATTGATAAGGATACTTTTATGAAAAAATATTACAGTAAATTCTTTACTTTGAATGACGAATTTTCTGATACAATTAATTTTATAAGTAAAGGCTCAAATATAAAAGAAGTGGCCCAATTTATAATAAATTCTGTAGGTAGTGTTATAGGTGATAGTTATAACAAGAACAATTATATAAGAGATATGTTAGAACGATTGTCAAATTCTATTGAAGATAATGTTTTTAAGATTCATTATGGTTTAGTAGATGCTATGAGAGAAAATAGGAAAGAGTATATATCAAAATATATAGAGGAAGATAATGTAAAGGTATCTCGTGCATTACTAAATAATTTTAGAGATGGATTAATTCCTGTAGAAAAGGAAGAATTAGTTGTAAAAGAAATAATTGATAAAAATCCTTATAATAAAGAATTATATATATATTTATTAAATTCTGGTGTTGCTAGTAAAAAGGAAATTTATGAGATAATAGAGTTTTTATCTATAGATATGTCAGAAGAAAAATCCAAAGAAAAAGAAGAGAGAACTGTTGATGGAATAGTTTTTGATACAATAGAAGAAGCAATGGTAGCTAAAGATGAGTTGAAGAGGATAGAAGATATTGAAAATAAAGTTAATGTAGAAAGTGAAGATGATTACAAAAAGATTATTGAAGAAATAGTAAATGGTGATTATAAGACCATAATAAAGGACAAACACATATTAGAATTGAATGAAAAGTTGGCTAATACAATCGAAAAAGAAGATCGAGAAATTGTGGAGAAATATTATAATACGTTAGTTTTTTTAGATCAAGAAAGTATGAAGCGAGGAATAGCTAAGATTAGAAATCTTGATATAAGAACCAAACAGGTAAAAGAGGAGAAAATACGATATATTGTAAATAGATCTGAAAAGATTATAAAGAGACATAGAATACTATTAGAGCGAGCTAAAAGGTATGAAGTTAGAGTTAAAACATTAAAAACATTGCCAAAGGAGGAAAAGAACGCTTTAATAAGAATAATATCAAAGACTATAGAAAAAGGTAATGATATTATAGAGGATTTGCAAGAGAGAAGTGAGAGGGAAGCTTGGAAATTCATAACAAATAATGGTAGAAGATCTATTGAGGATGTAGAAGAAAATAGAATTTAGATAAAAGGGGGTGTTGTATTGACAGCCCCTTTGTTTAAGTCTCATAGATTTATATGATTATGAATATATTTATTATGGAATAATATTATTTAGTTGGAGTTAAGATATGAATAAAGTTGCTTTAGTTTTATCTGGAGGAGGCGGAAAAGGAGCCTACGAAATAGGAGTCTGGAAGGCTTTAAAAGAGTTTGGTATAGATAAAAAAATTACAGCGATTGCAGGTACTTCCGTAGGTGCTTTAAATGCTGCATTATTTCTTCAAGGGGACATAGATATTGCAGAGGAGGTTTGGAGAAATATATCAAACGAAAAAATATTAAAGATAGATAAGGCAGAAATTTTAAAAAAACTATTGATAGAAACAGGAGTAACATCTTCTATTGCTAATGCTTATTTAATTAGCAAAGGAAAAACAGGGGTATTTTCTAGGGATGGATTACTGGAGATAATGGAAAAGTATGTAGATTTAAATACAGTATCACAATCTAAAGTACAATGTTTTATTAGTTGCTGCGAAATACCTAAAAAAGTGGTGAAATATTTTAAAATAAATAATAAGAGTGAGGAGAGAATTAAGGATATATTGTTAGCATCATCAGCATTACCAGTTATATATGATAATGTTATTATTGATGGAAAAAGATATATAGATGGGGGAATAGTGGATAATACCCCTGTAAAACCTTTGTATGATATAGGATATAGGACAATTATAGTTGTACATTTAAACAATGATAATATAGTTAAGGATACAGATTTCCCAGGGATAAATATGTTTCAGATAATACCTAAAACATCACAAGGTAATTTTATAAGTGGTACTTTAGATTTTGATAAGGAACATGCTGAAATAAGAATGAATCAAGGATATGAAGATACTTATAAACTTATACGACCGTTTTATGATATAGGACTTATTAAGGATAGAATCATAGATATCAATATGTGAAAAGAGAGAAATAGAATGTCAGGGCACAAGTATGAAGGCACAAGGCACAGGTATATATCAGTGCATAGTGGTGGATGAAATTGTAAGTGAGACATTTTTTTGTATATACTAAGATAGTTTCCTTAAGATATTTGTATTTTATATAGAACTATCACGAGGGGCTAATGAAGGCGATGCTTTCATGTAGATTGGAGTGGGAACCCATGATTTATGAAAACAACACTTAAGTATAACAGTTATATATATATGCACTAAACATATATATAAATATAATTGTGATTTTAGCCGTCCACAGGACTATAATATTTTCTATGCAAGGGAAAACCAACTTTACTTGTGCCATAATAAAAGGAGGTATCGCTAACAACTTTTGTTAATGCGATACCTCCTTTTTAATTTAAATAAGTCTTCTTGCAAAGCTATATCCATGTGCTGCAGATAAGTTTGAGTATTTTACAACATCTCCTGTTTGAGGGGCATGAATATATAAGCCATTTCCTACATATATCCCAACGTGATAAGTACTTCCTGGTGTACCAAAGAACACTAAATCACCAGGCTCTTCTTGACCTTTTGGAACATATCGACCTAGAGTTTCTTGATTATATGTAGGTGCAGGAGCATTTATACCAACTTTTCCAAAGACGTATTGAACAAATCCAGAACAATCAAAAGAATTTGGACCTTTTGCACCCCAAGCATAAGGTTTACCTAGATGATTTGCTGCTTCAGATAGCACTGCCATTGCTGTAGCATTATTTGTATCGCCACCTCTTGAAGCAATATTGGCAGAGGCGATAGTTGCTGTACTTTGTCTTAAGTTAAGTGCTGATTCATTGTTAGCATCATTGACATAAGCTAATTCAGATGAATATCTAATTTTTAATTCATTAGCTTCTGCTAATAGTTTTTCCTGATTAGATTTTTCCTTTTCTGTTTCAGATATTTGTGCTGTTAGCTTTTTATTTAATGAGTTAAGTTTTTTAAGTTCTTTATTGTAAACAGATTGCTCTTTTTCTAATTTATTTTTATTGTCTCTTATATTATCTATAATAAGTTTCTCGTATTTTGATACCTTTTCAATAGTAGTAGCTCTTTCAATAAGGTCACCTACAGTTTTTGAATTAGTTAATACTTCAATAGCAGGCTCATTCCCATTTTTATAAACAGCTCTAACTCTAGCTTTGAAATCGTCTTCATTATCTTTAAGTAATGAGTATATTACATCTATTTCGGATTGCTTTTCATTAATTGCTTTTGATTTCTCGTCTATAGATGCTTTTGTATCTTCTTGTTTAGATAATAATAGGTTTATTTTCTCATCTAATTCTTGTATATTAGAATTCGCTTTATCAACTTTAGTTAATATTTCTTGATACTCATTTAATATTGGAGTTGCATTAACTGATTCTCCCATATCTTCCATAGCAATCAATAAAGCAGCTGCTATTATAAGTGATAGATATTTTCTTTTCATTATTTATCTCCCCCAAAAATTAATTTTTATATCTCGAATGCATAATCTTTACAATTATATTTTTATAATTCTTTATGAAGATATAATGAAGAGACAATTATACCACTATAAACTTGTTGGGAATACTATATATCACAATTCTACATTTGGTGAAGAATTGTGATGTAAAATAGAAAAGGCTTAAAGTAAATATATAAAATCTTAAAAAGTTTTGTAATAACAATACAATTTATCCTAAATAAACAAGGTCATATATAATATAGAAAAGTAAAAAAATATATAAAAATCTTTTATTATTTTTTATAGTAAAACATTAATAAGATGATTATCCTGGGAGATACTACTTTTGTAGGTAATAAATAAATGGCATAAATAAAATTAGGAGGATATGTATGATGAAGTTTTTACGAAAGAAGAATAGAAAAATAATTAGTGGTATTTTAATTTTATCATGGATTTTCACAGTATTTTTTAGTAATGACGCTTTAGGAAATACAAACGATGATTTAAAAGTATATTATTTAGATGTTGGTCAAGGTGATGCAATGTATATAAAGATAAATGATTACGACATTTTAATAGATGCTGGACCTAGGAGTAATGTAGAACATTTAATGAAACAATTAGAAAAAAAGAATATAGACGATTTTGAAATAGTTATTGCTACTCATCCTCATGAAGATCATATAGGAGGGATGACAGAAGTTTTTGATAGATATAAGGTAAAGGAATTTTATATGCCACCGGTAGTACACACAACGGAGACATTTAGATCAATGTTAAATGCCATAGTAAAGGAAGGGATTAAAGCTAAGCCAATAAAAGAAGGAACTCATTTTGATTTAGGTTGTAATGCAACTATAGACGTATATTCTCCAATAGAAAGTGTTTATGAAGATCTTAATGATTACTCAACAATAATGAAGTTAACATATGGTGATGTAAAGTTAATATTTGCAGGTGATGCTGAATCATATGCTGAAAGAGCTGTTGTAAAAAAACATTCAAAAGAATTGAAAGGTGACGTTTTAAAATTTGCACACCATGGATCAAGAACTTCATCAACTGATGAATTCATAAAAGCTGTATCTCCAAAGTATGGAATTATATGTTGTGGTGAAAATAACAACTATGGTCATCCTCATAAAGAAACAAAAGATATAATTTCAAAGTATGACATTGACACATTTAGGACAGATAAGCATGGAGAAATAGAATTAACTTCAGATGGGAAAAATATATCAATTAAAACTGAAAAATAATTACTTTTGTTTTATGTAAATATTATTAAAAATAAAGTATAATAGTAAATGTGTATTTTTATTTAAATTTACAAAAAAACAAAAGGTTAGGGGATTAAGAATGAAAAGGAACAGAATAACATATTTTATGTGTATAATTATAGCTATAATTTTGACTATAATGATAGAAAATTATAAAAATGTTTTGCCTTTATCTATTGGTAATTATTTAGGGAATGTTTTGAAAGCACTTATAATATATCTATTTATAGCATTTATATTTAAGAAAATATCCGCCATTAATATTTCAGTTATTTCAATGCTAATTTGTAGTTGTTTTTCTATTTCTAATTTGTGTGAAATTCCATGGGTAGATAATATTAAAAATACATCTATTGGGTTATTCATATTAGGAAATAGTTTTGTATACACTGATTTAATTTGTTATCTAGTAGGGGTGATTCTTGGATTTGTTTTAGAAATGTTACTTTTAGTATCAAAAAAGTAGTATAATATTGTTTTTAGAAACTTATCAGAGGTAGTGTGAGATGGGGAATAAAGTAAGTAATTTTATAGGACATTTTAAAACAATAACAAATCATAAATTATTAGTTATGAAATATTGTTTTAAGGTAGGTTTATATAAGCAAGGAATTTTACATGATTTATCAAAATACACATGGGTTGAATTTTCTGCTGGTGTAAAGTATTATAAAGGAACTGTAAGTCCTAATGGAATACAAAAGATAAAAGAAGGTTATTCTAAAGCATGGCTACATCATAAAGGACGAAATAAGCATCATTTTGAATATTGGATAGATTATGGCTTAAAAGAAGAAGAAGGATTAAAAGGAATGAAGATGCCATTAAATTATGTTGTAGAAATGTTTATTGATAGAATGTGTGCGTCTAAAAACTACTTAAAAGATAAATATAGGGATAATAGTCCATTAGAGTATTACGATGCTAGGAAAGAATATTATGTTATGGATGAAGGTACTAGAAGTCTTTTGGAATATTTACTTAATATGTTATCAGAGCGAGGAGAGATTTTAACTTTAAGATATATTAAAGAAATTTTAAATAATAGTAATGACAAACTGCTGTACTAATAGGTGTAGCAGTTTTTTTTATATAGATATTCTTTAAAAACATTAGGAGAGAACTTTAAAATGGAATATAAAGTAAGAATAAAACGTAAAATGTAGAAAAAAGTCATAAAATGGGTTTACGTTTATAATGAATTCCTTTATAATGGAAATAGTAAAAGGGGGGTATCTAATGAATAATAGAAAAAATATTATAATTATATTGATGATATCAATAATAATATCATTATTGCCATTGAAAGAAAATTTAGTTTTAGCTGCTACAGATTATCCTGTACAAGAAATGGAGATAGCTACTTTAGATGGATATAAGTTAGCTGTTTCAGGGAATCAAGATGGTTCTTTATTAAAGGTAGTAAGTGGTAATGGTGAACAAAATGAAAGATGGAAGTTCACATATGTTAATGGTGGATATTTCAAGTTAGTAAATCAAGATACAGGAAGATTAATATCAACTACGTCTTGGACAGTTTCATCTAATGCAAAATGTATAACCTATGGTGATGCTAATAAGCAGGAGCAATGTTGGATAATAGAAGGTGTTGATAAAGATTCTTTAGGTAATTATATAACTTATAAGATAAAAAATTATAAAGATTCATCAATGGTTTTAACAAGCAATGGGGTTGATAAACAAGTTACATTAACAAAATATACTGGTGCTGATAATCAAAAATGGAGATTAAATAGTGCAGGTCTTGAAGGATTTGCTGGATATAGCAAGAGTATGGATGGTAAATATAAAGCAGGAACAATTGGTGGGGTATTAGGAGAAACTGTTATGGTATCAACTTTTGATGAATTTCAAAAGTATTCTCTAGGTGACGATTCGAGAACAATAGTTATTACCAAAGATATAGTTAAAAATTCATTAACAAAAGTTAAAGTAGGTAAAAACAAAACTATAATTGGTGCTTATGGAGTTTCTTTGACTAACTTATATTTTTATCTAGATCAGACTTGCAATTCTGGTAATTTAATAATGAAAAATTTACAAATAAAACATTCAGATACTATAAATGAGAATAATGATATTCCAATCTATATAAGTGTAGGAACAAATTTTTGGATAGATCATTGTACTTTAGAAGGTCATGATCTTACTAAAAATACATCATTACATTCTAAGGATGTTGATAAACTTATTTATGTAGGTGTTAAAGCGGATTATATTACAGTATCTAACTCTAAGTTTACAGGACATAAATATGGTTTAATATTAGGGTACCCATCAGATGATGAATCTGCAAAAGCAACATACACAGGATATCCTAGAATGACAATATCAAATAACTTTTTTAAAGATGTACAAACTAGAGCACCAGGGCTAATGAGATATGGTTATTTTCATAGTTATAATAACTATATAGAATCAGCAAAATTAGGTTATACATCTTGTACAAATGCAAATATTTATTCAGAAAAGAATTATTTTAATAATTGCAAAAATAATGGATTAGTTGATGATTATGGAACTGGATATTTTACTGATGAAGGAAGCTATCCAACAGTAACAGCATCTAAATCTAAGGCTACATCATGGAGACCTAAAAATAATTATACATATAATACTATGCAAACAAATAAGCTTAGAGAGTATGCTGAAAAGTATGCTGGTGCACAAAATTCTAAAACTAAAATTAATTATAGTACTTATAAATCTCCAGGAGTACAATCATCAAACTATGTAGTTACGTCTAAAACATCCAGTAATACGTCAAATACAACTACATCAAGTGATTTAATTGATGGTGGTATCTATTATATAAAGAATGTAAATAGTAATAAATACTTAGATGTATACAATGGAATTTACAAAAATAATACTAATGTTCAACAACATCCAGGTAATGGTGAAAAGGCACAAAGATTCAAGGTAGTATCTGCAGGCAATGGATATTATAAGTTAGTATCTCAAGTAGGAAATGCTGATAAAGTTCTTGATGTAAGTAAGAAAAGTAATAAAAATGGAGCTAATATTGCTATTTATAGTGATAATTCTGGAGAAAATCAGAAGTTTAAAATAACTAGCTTAGGTAATGGAAAATATACAATAGCCACCAAAATATCTAAAGGAAAATCTGTGGTTGAAGTGAAAGATGGAAGTACCGCAAAAAAGGCAAATGTACAACAATGGGAGAGTAATGGACATAGATGTCAACAATGGAAGTTTGAATTAGTTAAATAGTAAATCCATAAGGAAAAGAACTGGTGCTATGACGATAAGATTTCGAAAGCAGCAGTTCTTTTTACATTAAGTTAGTCTATATATTAAAAATTTATAACGGCTATTTTTTTTATATAATTTGTTTATAGGAATTTCATATATCAATGAAAAAGATGTATTATTTTCAAGATAAAAAATATAATCCTCTGATGGATAATATAATATTATATCTACGCTTCGAGGATAATCTTCTATAGAATATAGTATATTTTGAATTACTTTTATAAATATTTGCTCAGAAAATGGATTGAAAAAGTAAAATTTATTTTCTTTTGAACTTATAGGATAGTTTTCTGCTAAAGTATTTATAAATTTAATAGAACTAGTAGTGTTTTTATGTTTCTTATTAAAAGATTTAATATTATCGAGAGCACAATTATAGTAATAAGGATTCATTTCTATACCGACACTACTGCAACTATAAAAGTAATTACAATAAAAACTAAGACGTCCTTTACCGCAACCAAAATCAACAAGAGTATCAGTTTTAGATAAAGAATATTCCTTAAAGAGTAGTTCAAGTGCCTCGTAGGAAGTTGGTTCATAAACATTATAATGGATGGAACTATTATATTTTTTTTGTTCACCTGTGGTGGTTATATTTAGTAATTTTTCAAAGTGATGGTCGTTCATTAGTATTCCTTTCTTGATATATAATATATATAATTATTTATTATATATTACAATGTGAGATATTAAAATATTATATATAAAAAGCTAAAGAATAGATTATGATAAAGTTAATTCACAATTTACTATTTGCAAATTGTGAATTATTTAAGAAAACAAATCACTATTTTTTTCTACAACAGTTATTTAGCACTGTATCTAATACACAAGTATTAGCATTAACAAGATAACTATTCATGTTAAATAAGTAACTAGAATAATATAATATAGTGAACCAATACATAAATATCAATAAGAAAATAGTGGATTGGTTTTGACAGAAGAATCCATTTATTAACCCTTGATTGTTCCAGTTATTCACAGAATTAAGTGTAGCTAAATCATTTATTGCATTTGTTGCATTTGTTGCATCTGTCGATGTATTATTGATGCAATTTGAAACTCCGTTTAGATTGTCTAAGAAATTATAATCTTCCATAAACTGCTCCTAGAAAATATTGCTCTATATATAATATGGAAAAGTTTTGAGGGTGACACATATAAATAGATAAGAAGAAATGAAAAATATTGAAAAATATGATATTATTAACATGGGTTGTAAAGATTAATTTATATCAATATAGTTAGTGAGGTAAAATGAATGAAGTTTAAAATTAACAAGTGGTGGGTTAGCGTTATTGTATGTGCTATAATTATTATTTCATATATGGGCATATCTATATTTTTTGCAAACAAGTTCTATTTTGGATCTAAGATAAATTCTATTAACGCTACAGGAAAGACTGTTGATGAGGTTAATAGTGAAATTGAAAAAAATATTCAGTTATATACTTTAAAAATAGAAGGCAGAGATAAATTTGAATCAGAGATAAAGGGAACTGATATTGGACTTAAATATAAGTCAGGGGAAAAAGTAAAAAGAATAAAAGAAGAACAAAATCCGTTTGGTTGGATAAAGGGAATATTTCATGGAACAGATGTTACAGTATCTGAAATAGTTGAATATAATGAAGATATGTTAAAAGAGGAAATTGATAAACTACAATGCTTTAATGATGCAAATGTAGTTGAACCTAAAAATCCCACTTTTAAATATAATGATAAAGGTTATGAAATTATAGATAAAGTTGATGGAAATAAGGTTAATAAAGATGTATTGATTAAGAAAATATCAAAATCTATAATAGAGGGAAAAAGAAATTTTAATTTAGATAAAGAAGGATGTTATGAAAAACCTCAATATACAAAAGACTCAAAAGAGGTTAAGAAAGCAAAGGATATTTTAGATAAATATTGTAGTTCAAAAATAACATACGATCTTAATGGTAAAAAAGAAGTTTTAGATGGTTCCGTTATAAATGAATGGATTACTGTTGATGATAGTTATGATGTTAATGTAAATAAAGATAGTATTATAAATTATGTTGATACTTTAGCTGCGAAATGTAATACAATAGGTGATACAAGAAAATTTAAATCTTCTTTAGGAAATATGGTAGAAGTACACGGAGGAAATTATGGAACTGTGTTAGATAAGTCTGGAGAAGTATCATTTTTACAAAATGCTATTACTGATGGACAAGTTACTTCTAGAACTCCAGAATATTTACAAACAGCTTTTGCCAAAGGTACTGATGATATAGGTAATACTTATGTAGAAGTTAATCTTGGTACCCAACATATATGGTTTTATAAAAATGGACAACTTATAACAGAAGGTGATGTTGTAACTGGAAATGTTACTAATAATTGTGCTACACCAGCTGGAGTATATAGATTAAATTATAAGGAAAGAAATGCAACGCTAAGAGGAGAAAATTATGAAACACCAGTAAGTTTTTGGATGCCGTTTAATGGTGGTATAGGAATTCATGATGCTACATGGAGATCTGCTTTTGGAGGAAATATATATTATAATGGTGGTTCACATGGTTGTGTAAATGCTCCTTATGATGTGGCAAATGCAATATTTAATAATATTGAACCTGGAACTCCTGTTGTATGTTATTCTTAATATGTAATTATATAAAAGGGGCTGTCGCACAAAGAAGTTAGAGATCAGAGTGCGGCAGTTTTTTCAGCAAAATAGAATATCAGGGCACAAGGCACAGGTATATATCAGTGCACAGGTGTCAGTGCACAATGCACAGTGATAGATGAAATTCCCTTTGGGGGAATTTCTGAAATTTTAAGTGATACAATTTTGTGTTATAGTATAGGCTAGTTTTTTAAGATATTGGTGTTTCAGATATAACTGTTACGGGGAACTAATGAAGGCTGTGCCTTCATGTAGCTTGAACTAGAAGCTCTTGATTCGTAAAAAACAACATTTAAGTATAACAGTTCTATATATGCACTAAATACATCTATAAATACAGTTGTACCTTTAGCCGTCGGCAGGACTAAAATATTTTTCCTTTAGGGAAAGTTAATCTTACTTGTGCCCTGTGCCATCTAACTTGTGCCTTGACCTTTGCCATAATAAAAAGGAGGTATCGCAAGCAGATTTTCATTTGTTAATGTGATACATCCTTTTTTGAATTTATTTGTAATATAGAGCATACTTTCATTAATATAAATTAATAAAATAATTGTTAAAGAGGTAATTGTGAGAAGTACTTTATTTATTAGTGATAGTAAAAGTAATTATAGCAAGAAAATATCGGATGTATTAGCAGTGCTTTTAGGTCCAGGTATAAGTATAGATACTAATTCTATTTCAAAAAATATAAATCGTTATAAGAATATAGTTTTTACTATTTGCATTGGCAGTAATTATATGGCGGAAGAGACTTTATCTTATATAAAAGATATAAAGGAGAATTTAAAAAATAAAAAGATAGCTATGTTAGTTATATTAGAAAATGGAGTCAATATTGAAGAATGTAAAATCAATATTAGAAAAGTTTTAGGAAAGAAACCGGATATACTATCATTTACTATTAATAGGGTAGAAGAAAAAGTATTGTTAGATATAGCCCATAATATAGCAAAGGTAATGAATAAGAATTCTAAGAAAGTTGATGATTTGGCGTATATTTTAGAAAAATTAAAAAGTAAATAGTAAGTAAAGGCAACATTTAGAAAAAGCAGTGTTGCCTTTTAATTTTGACCTAGGAATAATATTCAAAAGTATACATATTAATATAAAAAATGACAAAATTTACGAAAGTCATGTTGACATATATAGAAAAAGGTGGTAAATTAGTATTTGTAATGAAAATTAAGTCATAATGTGTCATAAAGGAGAGAAAAAGATGAAAGGTATTAACAAGATAAGCAAATTTTTATTAACTGTAATTTGTTTAAGTAGTATTATTTTTAATATTACAGAAGTAAAAGCAGCAAATGATGGAAAGGTAGTAAAAAGGACATTACCAATAACAGTTAGAGATTTCAATAGTGATTGGAAGATGTTTTCTTACGGAGCAGATTTTACTGATGACAATAATAAGCAAAATGTAATAAAAGATATGGTTGAAGGAATTGATCCTGTAAGTAGAAAATTAATCTTCTCTACTAAAGGATATGATTATGAAGTAAATAGACTTATAAAGAAGAGAAAATTCAAAGAAAATGAAAGAGGTACATTAGAAGAAGCTAAAAAGTTATATGAGCAATTACAAGATGGAAAAGATGTAAAGAAAAAATTACTTTCAACAGCCTATGGATATGCTTACTATTATATGAATAGCTATTTTAAAGATGTTGATGGATTAAATACTATAGTTGATGAAAAAGAATTACCATTATATAGCCGTGGTGAAGATGCTATGGGATATGATAGTTCAAATAAAGATGAAGCTTATGGAAAATGTGGATTTTTTATAGCAGATGGAAAAGGCTTTAATGAGCAAAGAGCACATCAAGTATGTAATGGAAGTCACAATTATCACTTTACTTTAGAGTCACATACTGAGTTTACATATAAAAAAGGTCAATGGTTTGAATTTGCCGGAGATGATGATGTATGGGTATTTATTAATGGTAAGCTTATTGCAGATATTGGTGGTGTACATGCTAAAAAGAGTGTAAAAGTTGAATTAGATAAATTAGAAGACTTGGTGCCTGGTGAAACATACAATTTTGATTTATTCTATATGGAAAGAGGATCTGGAGAATCTAATTTAACTATTGAAACAAATATGGACTTTAGAAATCCTAACTTAAATGTTGAAGAAAATGCATATACTATTGATGCAAATGGAAAAGAAACACCAGCTACTTCTGTATATGCTGGAGAAAAAATATACTATACATTTACAATGACTAATAGTGGAGATTCTACATTAAAAAATATAGAATTTAACAGTAAGTTATTAGGGGTTAAAGTAAATACAAGTGGAATATATAAAGATGGTGCAAAAAAAGATAGTGAAGTTTCTTTTGTTAAAAAAGATTCAAAAGGTAATGTAACATTAAAGACAAATGATTTCAAAGAAGCATTAAGTTCATTAAGTGTAGGTGAAACTATTGTTGTTAAATGCAATAAAGAGTTAAATTATACTGCTACAGAAGATGATGCAAATGCAAAAGAGCCTGTAATTACAAATGAAGTAGTTGGAACAGCAACTTGTGAAGAAAATAAATTAGTTGATGAAGCAGAAGTAAAAGTTAATGTAAAGAAAATTGGGGATTATAACGCTACAATAAAAAATAATGTTAATACTATAGAACGTGATGGAAAAATTATATATGATTGTAATAAAGATAAAGTTGTTCCTAACGTAAAAAAGGATGATAAAGTTACTTTTAAATTCGATGTTACAAATAAGACTGTTGATAAAGATGGTAATCCATTACCTATAAACAAGTTATCTATTTCTGATGCTATAACTCCAAAGGAATATGATAGTGATAAATGGGAATTCTCTTGTGATTCTATTAAGAACTTTGATAGTAATAACTTTGGTTTAGGCGCAAATGAAAAGGTAGAAGTAATCACTAATGAATACATAGTAAAAGAAGATTGTGATAATAGTTTACTTGTGAATATGGTAGTGCTTAATAGATTAGAAAGTAAATTAGATCAAGATTCTGTAAGTTTAGATTATGATAAAAAGATAACTGAAAATGTAAAAGGCGTAACAGATATACCAAATAATGACGATGATAATAATAAGAAAAAAGGATTATTAACAAAAACAGGAGGCCTTTCAGTAACAGTATTTGCTGGAATAGGTATAGTTTTAGTAGCTGCTGGTGCTTTTGTTTGGTTTAAGAAAAAAGATAATAAATAGAAAATAGCTGTTGCACAATGATCTGACTCCTGTCAAGTAGACAATCAAAATAAATAAAAGATATATGATGATGCGACTACGTTGTTAGTCGCATTTATCATGATGCTCTTTTTTTCTTTGCTTCTAATTCTGCTTTA
>NZ_JAHLOD010000054.1 GCF_018917145.1 Clostridium bornimense | reverse complement strand
TAGCCTTTTCTTCAATTTTTCTTTTATGATAGTAAAATTGACTTTTATTAATATTATTTTCTTCACAATAATCTTTTACAGTTAAATTTTCATCACTAGCATAATAACGATTTATATATTCTCTCCATTCATCATTACTTAACTTTTTATACATACCTAACCTCCTGATAAAATGTTATTTCCTTAATTTTATCAATTGGAGATTTTAGTATCTAGGTACTTAATTTTTGACGCTTACTGTTAAAGTATAAAATCTTAAGAGTTAAAACTTGTAGGAGAATATAACTCTTGAGTTTTTTGAGAGTGTTTTTAAAATTTGGCTGAATAAATTTTAAAGCTTACATAATACTTATACTTTATTGAAGTTTTGAATAAAACTCTACCACTAGAACTTCATTAATCTCTATTGGCACTTCTTCTCGATTAGGATATCTTTCAAGAGTTCCTGAAAAATTCTCCTCGTCTTTTGTTAAATAGGGTAATGTGGTAACAATATTATTTAAGAAATTATCTCTAAAAAGTTCAATTTTTTGTGATTTACTTTTTAAAGAAACAACATCTCCCACAGAAACTTGGAATGAAGGAATATCTACTTTTTTTCCATTAACTAAAATGTGTCCGTGGTTAACCATTTGTCTAGCTTGTGCTATTGAGGAGGCAAAGCCAAGACGGTATACAATATTATCGAGTCTACATTCTAACATTTTTATTAATGCATAACCTGTTAGATCTTTTTCTTTAAGTGCTTTTTTTACATAGTTTCTAAATTGTTTTTCATAAACACCATAGTAGGCTCTAAGTCTTTGTTTTTCTAGTAATTGAGTACCGTAAGAAGAAAGTTTTTTATCATTTCTTGCAGTACCTTTTACTGCCCTATTCATAGCTTTAGGATGTCCTATAACATTTAATCCTAATCTTCTACAGACCTTAAATCTAGGTCCAAACATTGTTGACATAATCATCATCTCCTAATAAGATTGCCGCGATAAATTAAGCCTGTATTAAATATATCAAATTGAGAAACGTTTGTAAATGAAAATTATTATCAATACAAAAATAATTAAAAAATATAAAAATATTTATAAATGTTTGCTATATATAAGATACTTTTATAGCAAGATAATAACTTAATTCTGGGAGAGGTGTTATTTGTAAAAATATCTATATTAACACCTGTTATAGATAAGTAGTGGTAAAGTGAATTTTATGTATGTATCAGAAGTTAAAATACATAAC
Source organism: Clostridium bornimense (assembly GCF_018917145.1). GTDB lineage: Bacteria > Bacillota > Clostridia > Clostridiales > Clostridiaceae > Clostridium_AN > Clostridium_AN bornimense_A. Next base: position 20,818 of record NZ_JAHLOD010000054.1, on the reverse strand, counting down.
ACCACTTAACTATAACAGATAATGATATGATATAAAATATAGATAAATCTATATGAAATGATATTTGAAGTGAGTTGTACATTGTATATGGTATAATTTTTAACAAATAGGATATCAAGGGGGGAATAGCATGAAGTTACAACAATTAAGATATGCATTAATCATTTCAAAATATGGATCTTTTAATAAGGCAGCAAAAAAGTTATTTATTTCGCAGCCTACTTTATCAACGGCTATTAAAGAATTAGAAAAAGAAATTAATATTAGTATTTTTGAAAGAACAACAAAAGGTGTTAGACCTACTACAGAAGGAATAGAATTTTTAGGATATGCAAGACAAATAATTGAGCAAACGGAACTTCTAGAAGAAAGATATCTTAATTTTAAGCCATCGGTTAGACAGTTTTCTATTTCAACACAGCATTATGCTTTTGCAGTAAATGCTTTTGTAGATTTAATTAAAAATTATCAGTTAGATCAGTATGAGTTTAATCTTAGAGAAACTAAAACCTATGAAATAATTGATGATGTAAGAAATCTTAGAAGTGAGATAGGAATTTTATATAGGAATCAGTTCAATGAGAAAGTTTTAAATAAGTTATTTAAGGATTATAACTTAGAATTTCATGAATTATTTACTGTAAAACCTTATGTGTTTATCAGTAAAAGCAATCCTTTAGCAAAGAAAGAAATTATAAAATTAGAGGAATTAGAAGAATATCCATGTTTGTCTTTTGAACAAGGAGAATATAATTCATTCTATTTTTCTGAAGAAATATTAAGTACTATTTCCCATAAAAAAAGTATAAATGTTAACGATAGAGCTACATTGTTTAATTTACTTATTGGTATTAATGGATATACAATTTCTACAGGAATAATTAGTGAGGATTTGAATGGACCTAATATTATAGCTGTTCCTATTGAAAGTGAAGAAACTATCACTGTAGGATGGATAAATGAAAAAAATATAAAGTTAACGCAATTAGCAATAGAATACATTAATATTCTAGAAAATATTACTGTAGGTTATAGATAAAAACTATAACAGATTAAAGAAAATGAGAATTATCTTATAACGTCTTTGTTATGATATATTATTTTTAAGTTGTTAATGGGAGGAAAAGGAATATGTATAGCAAAGCGATAATAGGTTATCCTAGAGTTGGTAAGTTAAGAGAATTAAAATTTTCTACAGAAAGATATTTTCGAGGCGAAGAAAGTAAAGAGCAGTTAGAAACTGTTGCAAAATCAATAAGGGAAGAACAATGGATATTACAAAAAAATAAGGGTATAGACTTTATTCCATCTAATGATTTTTCTTTTTATGATAATATGTTAGACACTATAATTCTTTTGGGGGCAATTCCTAAAGAATATAAAGGGCTTAATCTAGATATATTGGATACTTATTTTGCAATGGCAAGAGGGTATCAGGGAGAAAAAGGTGATGTAAAAGCATTACCGATGAAAAAATGGTTTAATACTAATTATCATTATATAGTGCCTATGATAGAAGATGATATGGATTTTAGTTGTAATGTTGATAATTTAGTTAAGTATTATAAAGAAGCTTTAGCATTAAATATAGTTACTACACCTAGTATTATAGGACCATTTACCTTTTTAAAGTTAGCTAGATTTAATGGTAAAAAGAGAATAGATGATGTTTGTTATGATATATTAAATGTTTATGTTGAAGCTCTTGCAAAGTTGGAAAGTTTAGGTGTGGAAGTTGTACAAGTTCATGAACCATATTTAGTAATGGATTTATCAGAAGATGATAAAAAGTTATTTACTAACTTGTATACAAGATTGTTTACAAATATGAAATCATTGAAGATAGTATTACAAAGTTATTTTGGTGATATAAGAGATATATACGAAGAAGTATGTAAATTAGATTTTTATGGTATTGGTATTGATTTTATAGAAGGAAGACAATCGCTTTCATTGATAAAAGAAAAAGGATTTCCAAAGGAAAAAGTATTATTTGCAGGGATAATAAATGGTAAAAATATATGGAGAAATGATTATAGTAAATCAATAGAATTAGTAAAAGAAATAGAAAACTATGCAGATAAAATTGTACTTAATACTTCATGTTCATTATTACATGTTCCTTATACACTAGATAATGAAGTGAATTTAGAAGAAGATAAGAAAAAACATTTTGCTTTTGCAGAGGAAAAACTAAGTGAACTAGAAGAGTTATCAAAAATATTAAGTGGTGAGGGAGAAAATCTTCTTGAAGCTAATAAAGGTCTTTTTAGTGAAAAGAGAGTAGAGGAAGAGAACCAACATATAGTATTAGGAGAAGAGGATTTTAATAGAAAACCAGTTAGAAAAGAAAGAAAGAAAATACAAAAAGAATTTTTCAAGTTGCCAATTTTACCAACTACCACAATTGGTTCATTTCCACAAACAAAAGATGTAAAAGTTACAAGGAAAAAATACAAACAAGGTGAAATAACATATAGCGAATATGACAAAGCAATAAAGAATTATATAAAAGATGTTATAAAGTTGCAAGAAGATTTGGGACTAGATGTATTAGTGCACGGAGAATATGAAAGAAATGATATGGTGGAATACTTTGGTGAAAATCTTAATGGATATCTATTCACTGAAAAGGCTTGGGTGCAATCTTATGGAACAAGATGTGTTAAACCACCGATAATATGGGGAGATGTAACTCGTATTAAGCCTATCACTGTAGAGTATAGCAAATATGCACAAAGTTTAACAAAGAAGCCTGTAAAAGGTATGCTTACAGGTCCTGTAACTATTCTTAATTGGTCTTTTCCGAGAGAAGATGTATCACTAAGAGATATGGCTTTTCAAATAGGATGTGCCATTAGAGATGAAGCTTTAGATCTTGAGAAGGTAGGAATTAAGATTATTCAAATAGATGAAGCTGCCCTTAAAGAAAAGTTACCGCTTAGAAAAGCAGATTGGTATACTGAATATTTAGATTGGGCAATTAAAGCATTTAGATTAGTTCATAGTAGAGTTGAAGCTACTACACAAGTACACACTCATATGTGTTATAGCGAATTTAGGGATATTGTAAAAGATATAGATTATATGGATGCTGATGTAATATCTTTTGAATCATCAAAATCAAATCTTGATATTGTAGAATATCTAAAACAAGTTAATTTTGATACAGAAGTTGGTCCTGGTGTCTATGATATTCATTCTCCAAGGATACCAAGTAAAAAAGAAATAATTTGTTTAATTAAAAAATTACTAGAGAATATAGATAAGGAAGACTTATGGATAAATCCTGATTGTGGATTAAAAACTAGAGGAGAAAAGGAAACAATAGAAAGTTTAAGGAATATGGTAGAAGCTACAAAAGAAATAAGAGAATTGATTTAGAGAATAAGAAGAAGTTACTAAAATAGTCGATAATTTTATAATTATCGACTATTTTCTACTTAATACAAAGTAAGTTGCAATATAAGGTAAAAAATGATAATATTTAGAAGTAATATACAAATGATGGAGGTAGAAAATGGGAAAGATGAAAAAAATACTCGGATGGATATTGTTATATATAATATCAGTATCAATATTTCCAATAGGGAATATAGTATCCGCGAAAACTATTGAAACTGTGGTGCCACAGTATTTTAACTACAATGTAGGAAGCATTAGTTCAGTATCAATGTATAAGGATAGAGCCGTATATATTGAAAGTCGATATGAAGGCGATAAAACTGAAAATAATGGGTTACTAGATTTGAACAAAATGAAAGGATACCTATGCTTACTTAATGATGGAACAAGTAAGGATATTATGAATTTAGGCAAAAATGTAGGAGTAGGATTAAGTAGTAGAATTGGAAAGAAAGCTTATATTACTCATATGCAAAATTCAAAAGAAGAGGACTTTAGTTATGACCTTGTTACTAATAAGTCTAGTAAAATTGATAAAAATCAATTATCAAATGATGAGATTGTAAAAATATTTTCTGAGAAATATAAAGATCAATATAACAAATTGGTAGCTGAAGATGTAGTAAGCTATATATCTTATGATAAAAAAGGAAATAGATTAGATTATTGTTATGCATATATCATTGATATAAACAAAGATACAATAACACCGATGGGTCAATATATTTTTATTAGTGAAAATTATGGTGACTTTAAAGTTTATCCTGTAAAAGGATATCCATCATTAATATCATATAATAATAATGTTATTACATTTAAATGTACTGATGGTAGAAATGGATCAAAATATTACATTTCTAAAATAGAAAAAGATAGTATTACCGATTTTGATTTTGAAGGTGAAGTTGAAAAATGGTATAGAAGTGAAATGGTAGATAATGATTTATATTTCTTAGATAAAGATGGATTACAAAAATATATTTTAGAAGATGGAAAATATATAAAGAAAGATACTATAAAAAATGTATCTGATTTTACTACAGATATTAATAATAAAATTTGGGTACTAAATAAAGATAATGATAGTATGTTTGTTTCTAAATTAGATGGCACAGAAATGATAAATAAATTTGAAGTGTTAATTGATATGAATACTATTAATGTATATGATGACAATAATGTAATTGTATCAGGAGATGAGAAATTTACAGCAATAAATGTAGGAAAAGAAACATACGATAAAGAAGATATGGAAGAAGTAAAGACTGATAAAAATGAAGTTACTAATCCAACTAAAAATGATAATAATAAAATTATAGACGATAAAAGTAATAATGTAGATAAAGTAATAAATATAAATAATAAAAAGAATAGCATGGATACATTGACAAAAACAGGTTCACCATTTAGTAGAAGCATTCTTCTATTTGTAGGAACATTACTAAGTAGTGCAGGAATAGTTTTAGCAATAAAAAGAAAATAATATCAGAAATGTCGTATAGGAATAATACATTCTTATACGACATTTATATATAATTAATATATAAGCTAGTAATGTGTGATGAATAAATTTATTTGGGGTGAGGGATATGAAGGGGAATACTTATGAGATATATAACTGCTCACAATATTATTCTACTGTAGAAAAGTTATCAGATATTGTGTCAAAAAAGATACTTAATGAAGCTAGTAGATACATTGATGATTTTATGTATGTAGTTAGCGAAGGAAGAAGTAAAGAAGAGTATGGAATTGAAATTCTTTTTATAGCTGTTATTATTGATGAGTATATAGGAAATGGAATAGAACTTAAAAATATTCCTAAAGGTATTTTCAGTATTTTATTAAAGCTTCGAAGTGGAAAGTGTAAAAGGAAGGTAGACATCATAAGAGGAATTTTAGCTACAAAGATTTTGCGTAGGACCACAGAATATAAGGGTGAGATAACAGAAAAAGAATTAGGATATGTAATAAGATGGATGGAAGCTACAGGAGATTTTAGAGAAGAAGTAGAAAGAATGAAGAATTGGATAAGTTTTTTAAACGAAAAGGATAAAACTTATATTAGAATTTTTTTTTCTTATTGTAGTAAATTAAATAAGTGGTTTAAAAATATAGGGAAAGAGTATTTAGGGACATACACTAAGAATGTTGATAACTATTTAAAACAATATAGAAAAGACCACAGTAACAAAGAAGATATAATTTATTGTGGAAGAAGTGAGATACAATATCACCTGAATATGGTGGCTGCGGAAATAATGAATAAAGTATACAGGAAAGAATTTAAAAAGTGCAAGGATAGAATAGTTTTTCTCCCAGATTGCATGAGGGCTTACGAAAGAAAATGTATGAGAGAAAAGGTCAATCAAGGATATAGATGTAGAGGATGTACAAAATCTTGTAACATAAATACTATTACTAAATTAGGACTAGAGAAAAATTTTGATACGATAATAATACCACATGAGACTGCACTGTTTACTGTACCAAATAAGAAAATTGTAGGTATTATTGGTATAGCTTGCCCTCTTAATCTTTTATCAGGAGGTTGGAAAGCATTAAGAATGGGATTTATTCCACAATGTGTTCCCCTAAATTATTGTGGTTGTGACAAGCATTGGAGACATGATGCGGTAAGTACTAATATTAGTCTTGAAAGATTTAATAAAATATATAGTTAGATATAAATAGAAAACCAAAAAAGAAAAATAGTACGAAATGTGTAAAAAAGTTGAAGTGAAAAGTTGTATATGATATTATTTCTTTATGTGTATGAAGGACTTAGGGGGATTTGATAGTGAGGAAATTTATAAAGGTGATATCTACAATTTTAGTCTATATTGTAGCAATTATAAGCATACCACGGGATATCTTAGCTATGGAAGAAAACGATAGTATTAATGTAGAAAAATATCTTAATTATAATATTGGTTATTTAAAGTCTGCAATGACATATAAAAACAAATCTATTATTCAATATATATCAAAAGAATATTCAGATGAAGAAAGTTATACTACTAATATATCATTGTTAGATAATAATATTGAAAAACCTATCACAAAAGTTTCTAAAGATCATTGGATTAGTGATTTTAAGGTTAAAGGTGAAACATGTGAATTTGTATATAGCGATGATATAAATATTAAGAAGCTACAGTTTAATTTTGAAACTAATGGACTAAGATCTGATAAGATAAATAATGAAGAGAAAAATTATAATGGAAGTTTAGAAAATACATTATTAAAGGTAAATAAAAAGTATAATACAAATTATACTAAAGATAATATTGATAAATATACAATAAGTAAAAATACAAGTTATGATAATGAAGGTAATGGAATAGATAGTTATATTTTAACTATTTATAACAATGGCAGTTCAGAAAAATATACTGTTATATTAGATAAGAAATGCAATTATGTATCTAAAAGTAATTATGTAGATATATATTTTGAAAAAGATAATACTATAGATATAGTGGAATTTATGGAGAGCAGCTCAAGTTACTGTATTACAAGAATTAAAGATGGAAAAGTTCTTACAAGAGGGACTATAGAGGGGTGCAATTTTTACAGTAGAGATAATATAGTAGTAACAGAAGATAAAGTGTACATAAAAATGGATTCAGAAGATAGAGGTTTTTCTGAATATAATTTTCAGGATAATAAATATATATTGAAGAAAGTATATGATGAGGATATAGAATCATTTACTAAAGATGTTTATGATAATGTATGGTTAATAGAAAGTATCAATAATAAGAAGTATGTTTCTAGTATTAAAAATGATAATATTTTAAGAAAATATGAAATTTGTTCTGATATGAATCATTTACTTGTTTATGATGAAAATAATATGATAGTATCATCACCATTTGGATATACATCAATTAACAAAAATAGTAATACTGTATCGGAAATTCAGAAAGAAAATAGTTTTCAAGCAGGAACGAAAGTTATTGAAACTAGCAACATAGAGGACATTGGGAGCGGATTTTGTAAAGTTACAATAGAAAGCCTTGATGCAAATAGTGCTAATGGATTAAATGAAACATTAGAGCAGGGAATGAGAGGGATAGAGGTCTTTATAAAGGACGTAGAATCTATAAAAAATGGTACAGGTTCATTGGTGTTAAAGATTAGTAACAATGCAATGATTAATATTCCTTTTCCAGTGATAAATAAAAGGTTATTAGATGGAGCAGAGGGAATTAGATTTAGATTTTATACAGAAGAGAATAATAGCATAATTAAAAATCTAAAAGCAGTAGGAAAAATATTTAATTTTAATTTATCAATTATAAATAGTAATGGTGAAATAGATATACATAACTTTGCAGATGGCTCTAGTGATATTAGCTTAACATTAATGGAAAATGAGATGGAGTCAGTAGATAAAGAGAAAGCAGTTGTGTTTTATTATAATGAGGGTAGCGGAGAATTTGAAATGATGTCTAGTAGAGTTGAAGGAAACAATGTTACTTTTAATACTAATCATTTTTCAAAATTCATTGTAGCTGAGACAGTAGCTGTACCAACACAAGAGGTTCTTGAGGAAACAGGATCAATAATAAGTATAAAGACACTATCAATAATTTCACTTATATTAATATCCATTGGTACAGTGGTGTTTTTTAGAAGACGTATGTAGCATTACTATTAATATGTTGTTTTTTAGAAGGGGAAGAGAATGAATAATATATTTTTGTACATTATGACGGCGATAATATTTTTAGCGCCATATAAGTATATGAATCAAGATAATGTTAATGGAATACTGATATTATTAGTAGCCATTTATGGATTAGTTACATTAAAGAAATTTAAAGGAAATAAGATATACTTAATATCTATTTCAATTTTGGGTATAGTATCAATTCTGTCATTATTTATAACAGGATTAACGATCGATTCATTGCAGGGAGTTTCTCTCTACATATCATTAATAAGTTTATATTTGATATTTTCATACTTTAAAGGTGGAGAAGAGAAGTTATTAAAAGTATCAACGTATGTTATTGCCATAGGTTCTATATTCTATATTGTTTTACAGGGAGCAATATCTAAAGGTGGAATATTAGAAGGAAGAATTGATGGGAATATAGGATATGCTAATAGTTATGCGTTAGTAATGATTATAGCATTGTATTTTAATAGAATAAGAGAAAAAGATTCTCTAAAAGAAATTTTAGATATTGTTTTTGTTTTAGCATTATTATTTACTGGATCAAGAAATTCTTTATTATATTTGGCTATATTTGTAGTTATTGATATAGTAATTTATAAAAGAGAGGATAAAAAGTGGAATTTTATTTTTATATTTAACATAATGATATCTACAGCGATGTATCTTTTAATAGAAAAGATTGGAATAGCAATAGCGTTAGTATTGCCAATATTAATAATAGTATATTATTACACTGTTAATGATAAGTATATGAAGATTATAAATATAGTAACTATTATAGCAATTCCTGTGAGTATAATTGTTGTTATTTTTACAAACAGTAATTTAGTAAATAGACTGTCAGCAATGTCAATTAATTCTCCAGAATTTCAGCTCAGAATAGGATATTTTGAGGATGTTATACGATATATAAATAAAAATCCGTTTGGCGGAGGCATTAATACATATATGTATAATCAGGGATCATTTCAAACTGGTTTTTATGATGTTAGATATGTTCACAATGCATTTGGTCAAGCACTATATGATATGGGGTGGCTAGGATTAATATCATTTATATTAGTATTCATAGCAGGACTTATTGCTATTTTGAAAGGATCACATAAGAGAAAGTTTTATTATATAGCATTATATCTTACAATATATTGTCATAGTATTCTTGATTTTAATTTTGCATATATGTTTACTATAGCTACTTTGGCTCTTATTGTAGGATTTGTTGGGAAAGAAAATGTAAATATAGAAATTAATATAAAACCATTTTTTATTCCTGTTACGGTGATATCATTATATATATCTATATTATCAATTATGAATTTTTCAGCACAGATGTTATTTGCAAATGGATATTATAAAGGAACAATATCTATTGGTAAGATTATGGAGCATGTTACAATTGGTGATAATATAGGATCAGAGTTTCAGTTCAAAGGGTATGTAGGACTTTATGCAGAGGATAATAATACTGAAAACTTAAAAAAAGGAATTGCAGCTATAGAAGAACATATGGGTTCAAAAAATAGACAAATATATATTTGTGGTGATCTTGCTACAGCCTATGGAGAGTTAAATGATGTTGATAAGGCTTCATATTATTATGAAAAAAATATAGAACTACAAAAATACAACTTAAAGGTATATGAAAGTTATTGTAATATGCTTAGAAAAGTTGGAGAAGATACTGGAACAAATTATGAAGATAAATGCAATAAGATTATGAAAAAGTATAATGATATACAAGAGCGTAGAAGCGAGTTATCAAAGAAAAGATTTTATTAAATATGAAAAGAACTTTGTCATGATAAATTTATATTTTGACGTAGTTCTTTTTTATTTTGCATTTTTTTATGAGTATTAGATAAAAAAAGTTAAAATATTATTAAGATGAAAATAAAAGTATCGATATACATATTATAAACTATTTAATATATTACAATATTCATATAAAATTTTAAAATCAATATACATAGAAGAAATATAATGATGCTTTATATGGATTTTAATAAAAAAATGGTGATATTTAATGCATGAATATGGTTAACGAAAAAGAAAATAATAAAATATATAGGTATACTTGTAAATTACAATAAAATATTGTAGAATTTATAATAGGTATTGTAAAAAAGTAAATAGTTAGGCAATTTGCATAAGGGCGTTGAATATTAAAAACAAAGGGGGAGGAAAAATGTTTAAAAATGTTGGGAGTAAGCTAACAGTATTAGGCGAAGCACTGTTTTGGGTGTCCATTGTAGTATCTGGAGGGGCATTCGCATTAGTATCAAATGTTACAAATAATCCTATATATGGGATTGCTGCCGTTGTAGCTATTATGATAATATACATTCCAGTTTCTTGGTCTGTTTGTGGCTTAGGTGAGTTAGTACTTGCGACAAAAGAAATGTCACAAGCAATGAAAAGAAATGAAGAAACATTAGAGAAAGTGATGCTTAGACAATCAAGCACACCAACTACTAAAGATATCTTAGGAATGCAAGATATTCTAACCAATGAAATAGCTAAAGAAGTTAAAGAAGTGAGAAAAGAAGTTAAAGAGGCTACTAGTAGAATCAATGTAAGGGCTCTAGAAGATGTAGAAGATGATGGAAGATATCCGGGAGCAAATGCAAATGATGACTATATTGACAGAAATGCAAGAAGAAATGATACCTTTAATACAAATGGATTAAATAGAAGAGAAATCACTGGTGAAGTTAGAGGACAAAGAGAACCAATGGATGACTTAAGATCAATGAGTGAGCCAATGGATGACTTAAGAAATAGAAGAGAGCCAATGGACGATTTAAGATCAGTAAGAGAACCAATGGATGACTTAAGAAATAGAAGAGAACCAATGGATGATTTAAGATCAATGAGAGAGCCAATGGATGACTTAAGAAATAGAAGAGAACCAATGGACGATTTAAGATCAATGAGAGAACCAATGGATGACTTAAGAAATAGAAGAGAACCAATGGACGATTTAAGATCAATGAGAGAACCAGTGGATGATCTAAGAAATAGAAGAGAACCAATGGACGACTTAAGATCAATGAGAGAACCAATGGATGATCTAAGAAATAGAAGAGAACCAATGGATGACTTAAGAAACAGAAGAGAACCGATGGATGATTTAAGATCCATTAGGGAGCCTATTGATGATTTAAGAGGCAGAAGAGATTCTATGCCGATGGATGACTTAAGAGGCAGACACGATTCCATGGATGATCTAAGAGGCAGAAGAGAGCCGATGGATGATCCTAGATCTAGGAGGTCACCCATATTAGGCCAAAATGATACTTCTATAAACAATGCAATAAGAACTGTTAAAAAAAACGAAGCCATGGAGACCTATGATAGAATCAAGAAATATATAACTACAAGTGGGTACCATACTGCAGCAATTAGAGAAGATGGTACTGTAGTTGCTACAGGTTACAATAAATATGATCAATGTAATGTTAGTAAGTTTAGAGATATAGTAGCAATATCATCTTCAGATTATAACACTATTGCATTAAAGAGTGATGGTGGTGTAATTGCTGTAGGAAGTAATGAAGATGGTCAATGTGAAGTAGATAAATGGGCTGATGTAGTTGATATTAAGATTAGTAATTCACATGCTGTTGGATTAACTCGTAATGGAACAGTATTAGCTGTAGGGTACAATAAATATGAAGAATGTAATGTATCTACATGGAGAGACGTTGTATTTATTGCCATTGCGGAATATAGCACTATCGGTGTAAGAGCAGATGGAACAGTACTTGCAAAAGGATATAATGAAGATGGTCAATGTAATGTAGAAAACTGGACAAATGTTGTTGAAGTGTCTACAAGTAATGATCACACTGTTGGTTTAAGAGCTGATGGAACAGTGGTAGCTACAGGAAGCAATACTTATAAACAATGTGATGTTTCAGATTGGACAAATGTTGTTTCAGTAAAATGTGGTAGATATCATACTATTGGTTTAAGAGCTGATGGAACAGTACTTGCAACAGGATCAAATAAATATGAAGAATGTAATGTATCAAGTTGGGCAAACATTGTTGGTATCGAATGTGGTAGATATCATACTGTTGGATTAAGAGCTGATGGGAAAGTATTAGCAGCAGGATATAATGCTTATGAGCAATGTGAAGTTACAGAATGGTCTGACATAGTTGCTATTGATGCTGGAGATGTTCATACTGTTGGTATTGAAAAAGATGGAACAGTAGTAGCAACAGGAGAAAATAATGATGGACAATGTGAAGTTGAAGGATGGTTCAATATAAAAGCACAATAATAATTAGGCACTAAACGTAAAGTTTAGTGTTTTTTACGAAGAGGTAGGGGGAGACAACAATGCTTATTAAAAATGTTGGAAATAAGCTTACAAAACTAGCTAGTGTTATTTTTATTGTTTCTATTATAGCTTCTGTTGGTGCATGCTTTTTAGTTAAAGCAATAACAGGGGAGTTGATTTTTGGAATTTTGGCATCAGTCGGTTTCCTAATAATTTATATGCCGTTAGCTTGGATAATATATGGCGTAGGGGAGTATGTTAAGACTCTTAAGGATTTAGGCGAGTATATGAATTATGTTGACTAGAAAAAATATAATAATTGAAATGAAAGCTGTTAAAAAGTTACTTTATAGTTTCTTTTGTAACAGCTTATTTTATTTTTAAAAGAAATTTATTTATAAGAGTGAATTACAAACTTTAAATGGGAAATTTGAAAGATGGGGTAGAATAAGTTGCATATATAGAAGTTTTAATATTTTTTTGTTATAAATAGTAGATTTTTTTAAAAAAATAGTTAAAATAATCAATAAATGTATTATAATTATATTTATGATTATATTATTTTGGGGTGATTGAAAATGAAAATATTATTGTATGGATTAGAAAGAGGGCATTTAATAGCAGAAAAATATTTAAAAAAAGAGCACAAAATTATAGGTTATGTTGATGAATTTTATAAAGGGAAAGTATATAATGGATTTAATGTTTACAGTAAAGAATCTATTAATGATTTAAATTTTGATTATATTGTTATAACTATTGAATCTACAGAAGTGAGAAAAGTAGCTCATGAAGACTTAAAGCAATTGGGTATTGAAAGTAAAAAAATTGTTGATTTCTTTGATATCTATATGGAGTGCTATAGTTACAAGTTAGATATTCCAGTAAAAAAGATTGATAGAATAATGTCAAATGTTAACAAGCCGTTAGATGGTATTATATTAGGTATTAGCCATGGATTGTGTGGGATTAATCCTAAGTATCTTCAAAAAAACTTTTGCAATCTTGCAATACCTTCTCAAGATTTGTATTATAATTTGAAACAATTAAAGCATTTAATAAAAAACTATAGAGAGAAAGTAGAAAATTTACAATATGTCGTAATAGATATGTTTACTTATATATATTTTAATTATGATATATCACTTACTAAAAATGCTGTGTTATACTATGAACTAAGTGGATATAGAGATGATGAAAGCCATAATTTTGCTAAAAATAAAAACTTTGATGGTACTATATCAGAGGAATTAGCTAAAATACAAGAAAAATATGAAAAAGATGCTAGAGAGAAGTATTCAAGAGAAGATGTAAGGGCAAGAAAAGAAATATATAATTCTTTATTTGATATGGATAATGTAGATATAAATGAGGATTTTAAAAGAATAGGTATTTATGATAGATATGTCAGCGATTTTGGAACTAGAGTTGAGAGAGAAAGAGTGATAACTGATGAAGAAATAGAAAAGTTAAAATCAGAAGACATGCCAAATAGCATCGCTGTTAATATGTTTAGTGAGACTGTTAAGGAAAATATTGAAATATTTAATGAAATGTTAAAAACAATATTTGAGTTAAACAAAGATATGAAAGTATATTTAGTTTTAATTCCACAGTATATAGAAAGAGAAATAAAAGTGCAAAAGGAAGATTTAGATTGGAAACCAAAGTTTTATGACATTTTGGATAAGTTTAAAGAAGAATATAAGTTTGAGGTTTTAGATTTTAAGGATTGTGAAGCTATATCTGCTAAGAGAGAATATTATTATGATTTTGGACATTTAAATTATCAAGGATCAATGGTATTTACAGAACTATTAAACAGTTATATTTATTAAAATGGAGAGAACGTAATGGAAAAATTAATTGATAAACTACTGAAAAATGAAATTTTTAATGAAATTGATACAGATACAATAGAACAGATAATTTCTGAAGTAGATTACTATATTAATAAATATAATTCAGGTGAAATTATTGCTCAGGAAGAAGAGGAGTGTAATGCACTTGGATTTATACTTAGTGGTAATATAGAGATAAAGAGAATATATAGTTGTGGAAAAGAAATTATATTAAGTAAATTTGGAGTTGGAGAGGTTTTTGGAGAAGCATTGGTATTTTCAAAAAATCACAATTATCCTGCAACAATAGAGGCAATAGAAGAAAGTGAAATTTTCTATATTAATAAAGTTGATATGATAAAGTTATGTAGCAAGTATGAGAAGATACTAGAAAATTTTATGGCGCTTCTTAGTAATAAAGTTATATTGTTAAATTCTAAAATAAAAAGACTTTCATTTAAGAGCATAAAACATAAAATAGTTGATTACATTTTAGAAGAAAGAAAAAAGCAAGATACTGATAGAATAGAGTTAAGTGGAAATAAGGAAAACATAGCAGCAATGCTAGGGGTTCCAAGACCATCATTTTCTAGAGAGTTAATAAATCTAAGAGATATGGGACTTATTGATTTTGATAGAAAAACTATTAAGATACTTGATATAGATAGCTTAGAGGAAATTTTATTAGATTAATAGATGAAGATAAAGTGCTGAGATGTTTTCAGCACTTTTTATCTATATTTAATACAGGTATTTTTGTAGCAAATAATAATGACATGAAGTTAAATATTATAGGACAAAAGAAAGCATAAAAAGTCGGGATGTTAATTTCCAATGATGATAACATTAGATTAACGAATTGATTTGGAGGTATGAATATGGAATGGGTTGAGAGTATTAGGGAAGCTGTTGCTTATATTGAAGATAATATCACAGGAGAGTTATCAATAAATGAAATTGCAAATAGAGTAAACATTTCTCCGTTCTATTTTCAAAAGGGATTTGCAATGTTATGTGGCTATTCTGTAAGTGATTATATTAGAAAAAGAAGACTCACACTTGCCGGCAGTGAGGTCTTAACTACTAAGGAAAAAATAATAGATATTGCAATGAAGTATGGTTATGATTCACCAGATAGCTTTACTAAGGCTTTTACAAGATTTCATGGGGTTACACCATCCGCAGTTCGTAAAGAGGGTGCAATGATAAAATCTTTTGCTTCTCTTAAGATTAAATTTTCATTGGAAGGTGGATATATTATGGATTATAAGATAGTTGAGAAGGATTCATTTAAGGTTGTAGGGGTAGCTAGAAAATTTAAGTATGATTCTGCGTTTATGGACGTACCTTTCTTTTGGAATGAGCACATTTCAAAAGGAAAGTTAAAAGATATATGTGGAATGTATGGTATTAACATTGACGAGAATATGAGTGGTGATGAATTTCAGTATATTATTGCTGAAGACTATTCAAAAGAAAAAGATGGTATTGAAGGATGTATAGTTAAAGAAATACCTAAGTTTACATGGGCTATTTTTCCATGTTATGGACCAGCTTCAATATCACTACAAGAAACTAACAAGAAAATATTTTCTGAGTGGTTGCCTAATTGTAGGGATTATGAAATAGCTGCAGGATATAATATAGAAGTATATAGTGATCCTAAGGGATATGAAAAGGGAGTTTCAGACAAAAATTATTATAGTGAAGTTTGGATTCCGGTAAAGAGAAAGTAGTTAATATTTAGATGCTAAGGAGGTATCGCATTAACAAATGAAAAGTTGTTAGCGATATCTCCTTTTATTATGACACAATTCAGTGCATAGTTAAGGAAGTTCACAGTGCACTGATATATACTTGTGCCTTGATATTCTATTTTGCTGAAAAAACTGCCGCACTTTGATTTCTGACTCATTTGTGTGTTTAGTAGAGGAAAGTAATGTTAGTTTTTAGAATAATAAAAACGATATATTCAATGGTATGGTAAAAGGTGTATAATAATTCTATAAATTGGATAAGCGTTCCAGTGGTGAATTATAAATAAGTTTCATATGGTATAAATGATATGATAAGAATGTTTGAAAGAATGTTAGAGAAGAAGAAAAAACCGTCCTTTGAAGAATTTATTTCTTATTGCGGGAACACCAAAGAACTAATATTAAATCTGGATATATTTTTAGCAGAATAATTTATTCCTTATTATAAAAGCTTCATAGAATTACTATTTTCAATGAGAAATCATAGAGGAATACATATGAGATAGATTGATAAATTTATGATAAGAAAGTTATTCAATTAGGAGATGATTTATATAAAACATTATAAGATAGATAAAATTACATATATGGATTATAATGCATGACAAGAGTATTATAGTAAAAGCAGTTATGACACTAAGGTATTAAGAGCATTAGATGATAATACATAAAGAATCAGAAGGCAAATTGATGATATAGATAATTTAGATTATTTTGAAGTAATAAATGACAACAAGTAAATAAAGATTTTACATACATAATTAGGAGGAGATATGATTAAATATAAATTTAAGATTAATAATATTCCCGCAGTTTTATGGGGAGAAAAGAGTGAAAAACTTTTTATTGCAGTACATGGAAATATGTCAAATAAGGAAGATACAGTGATTGAAATTTTAGCTGAAGAAGCTGTCAAAAAGGGGTATCAAGTACTAAGTTTTGATTTACCAGAACATGGAGAGAGAAAAAGTGAAAGGACTCCTTGTAAGGTACAATTTTGTGTTAAGGATTTGACTATAATTGGGAAGTATGCAAAAGAACATTGGCAGGATATAAGCTTGTTTGCTTGTAGTATGGGAGCTTATTTTAGTCTTCTAGCTTATAAAAATGATATTATTAAAAAATCATTATTTTGTCTCCTGTAGTTAATATGGAACGACTTATTGAGAATATGATGAAATGGTTTAATGTAACACCAGAACGTCTAAAAGAAGAAGCTATGATAGAGACACCTGTTGGTGAGAAATTGTATTGGGATTATTTCTGCTATGTAAAAGAGCATCCTATTAATATGTGGAATATTGATACATGTATCATGTATGGAGCAAAGGATGATTTATGTGAATTTGAAACTATTAATTATTTTGTTCAAAAGTTTCATTGTGATTTAGAAGTTGTGGAGACAGGAGAGCATTATTTTCATACAGAAGAACAGTTAAAAGTATTTAGAAGTTGGTTAAGTGATAATATTAGTTAGTGATTTTAGCAATTATAGATAGTTTATATTGTTTTTAAAGCAGGATATAATTCAGGTAAACCATATATAGAAAAAGACAAAAATATAAATGAATTTATACGATAAATAAAGGTATGAGAAAAGAGTTATTGTTAAAATAAATGGAGGTACTGTAGGATGAATTTTAGAATGGCTAACATAGATGACTTGCCACAGCTTAAGGATGTATACAAAAGAATAATTAATAATATGAATATAAATAATATTGAAATTTGGGATGAAATTTATCCATGCGAATTTTTTTATGATGATATTGCAAATAATCGTCTTTATATTTTAGAGGAAAACAATGAGATAGTTTCTGCATTTGCATTATGTAATTCAAATGCAGGAGAGGGCTATGTGAAATGGCAAAATAAACATGCTAAAGCACTATACATTGATAGGTTTGGAGTTAATGTCAATTATTTGAGAAAAGGAATTGGCAGTTTAATGCTTAATAAGGCAATTGATACTGCAAAAGATAATGGAGCTGAATATGTAAGGCTTTTTGTTGTAGATATAAATAAACCTGCAATAAATCTTTATATAAAAAGTGGATTTAAAAGAGTTGATGGAATTTATGATGAAATAATTGACGATGATCTTGTATTACATGAATTTGCATTTGAGATGGAAATATTATAACTTTTTATTGCCTTTAAACATGAAGTGATTAATTAAAGTAAAAATTTACTCAAAGATATAGTTGAAAGGTACCCCAGTATAAATACTGAAGAATATCGGGGGAAAGATTAATAGAAAGTTGATAACAAAATATAACTATATGCATATGCTATAAAGAATGATTGTATTAATTAAGGAGTAATTATGAATTACTATGTAATATCATCTTTAGAGTTGTATTTATTTTTGGAAGAATTATGAAAGAACATTCATTTTTTTAGAAGTGGGATATACACAAGCTAATCGTAATTATATAAAAGAAGCAAGCAAATTTAAAAAAGCATTTGAAAAATTGTTGTATGATGTAATTAGCTGTAGTGAAGGTGTTGTAGATGACAAGATATTTAAAGCAGGTGAGGTAATAACAGAATATACTCTTCTTTCTGAGAGAAAAACAAGCCATCTTACAGGAAGTGAGATTGATGAAAATATAACTAAGTTGGAAGCTAAATTATGGGAAAATATTGGGTCAAAAATAAGCAAAATTAATAGTGACTTGGTAAAAAGAGTAGAACGAATCAATCAACGTTGTTTAGAGTTGCTAAAAGGATTAATTTGCTTTAAAGTGCAGACATTAAAGAATGTGTTGCAGTGTAAGATGTTTAAAATGAATTACCCATTATTAATAGAACACATTATCCGTGAAGCAAAGTTATATGAAAAATATATTATGAACTTAGAAGAGGGAAATAGGTGTAAACAGGACGATTTGAGGGAAATTGAGTTATTCTGGAATCAAATCATGATGGAACACGCTTTGTTTATTCGAGGATTTTTAGATCCTACAGAAAATGATTTGATTATGACTGCTGATAATTTTGCACAGCAATATTCAAAGTTATTGTGTGATGCTAGGGAAATGACAGATAGGACAATTAGTAGTTTGATTATTCCATTGTTAGCAGATCATGTATTAAGAGAAGCAAATCATTATATTAGGTTATCGGAGCAAAAATAGTTTAAATAAGTATCTATAGGTGTCGTTGGTAACTGTTGTTTAGCACATACAATTTAAAATAAAGGAAATGGATGAAATAATAGTAGCGATTAACAATGGTGTATTAGTATATAAATTTGAATATGCAGTAAAAGTAGGATATATTTAAGAATAGTGTTTATAATATATTATATTCAAGGGAACTCTGACAAAAGGTTCCCTTAACTTGTAGTATACGTAAATTAAGTGCTATGACAAACCTTCTTTTAAGTATTTAATAAACTCTTTTGTAAATTATTGGTGTTGAGAATAGATTATTTGTGCTTTTGGTTAATTATAGTAATCCATCCATAATATTAATTATTTTTTAGTTTTTTATTAATAATAGCTAGTCGTTTTTTCCAAGTTATATATTGAGTTAACCAAATAATAAAATAAATGGCTACAAATATTGAGAAGTATTGAATAAATCCTAATATGGAATGATTCATCCAATTACAAAGATATGCAATTGGTAACATGGCTAAAGAAGCTACTAAAAAGTGAAGTATAGTTTGTGATAAAAGGGATAAACTATCGCTTTCAAATATAAGTGAACCTGCAGAAAAGGCAGCTCCAAGGATTCCAGATAGAATAAATTGAATAATGACAGCAGAAATTTCTGTAGAAGCTATATTGGGATTAGCAGCATAGTAATTACCATCATTTACAATTATAGAAGCAATAATAGCAATAGTTGTATTAATAAAAGTACCTACAGTAAAGCCAATAAATAAACGAAGCAATAGTTTCTTTAACATAAAATAACACCTCATATTCCTAAATAATCTTTGATTTTCTTAATGTAACGGCGGGATACGTAGCTTTTATTTCCTGACTTAAATAAAATTACAATAGTCCCGCTATAAGTCATATTTAAGTTTTCAACTTCGTTAAAATTTATGATTTCTGATTGTGAAATTCGTATAAAATTTGAAGATGAAAGAAGGTCTTCTATTTTATATAATGGTAATTTGATAATCAAAGTTTCTTTCTTAGTTTCGCAATAAGTTTTTTGGTTTTCTGAAAAAATGCGAACAATAATATTTGTATCAAGAGGAACAATTGTTCCATCTTTATAACCTAAGAGTTTATTTGCAGTATCTTTTATATTTGATAAGATATGCAAAGCGTTTGTTACTTCATCAGTAATTTCTTTTGTATGGATTACAGCTTTAGGTTTGATATAACTTTCATCTATATCAAGTTCGATATTCATTGAATCACCTCTCTTATTTGACTAAATTATATCAATACATTCCCATTAAATCCATAGTATTGATTTATATGGTAAATTTTATGATATATGTGGTATGTTTTTTAAGATAAGATGTAATATTGGTATTCATAAATATTTCTCTATTTTGTCATAATACTGACACAAAAAATTGATATATTATACTTATAGTTAATGATAATAGTTAGTTTTTTTTCAAATCATTTTCCTTTTTAAACATATAAAAGAATGGTTCATTATAGCCATTCTTTTATTTATTATGTGCATTAATTTAAGAAAGTTCGTAAGCGTCAAAGTTTTGGTACCTTTTATCAATTTAAAAAATATATTAAAATATCCCGGTAGGGCGATTTAAAGCCCTATCGGGATTTATTTATTTCTTGATTTTGACTTTTAGATTGTCAGGAAGATTATTTGCCCAAGGCATTAGATTTTCTAAAGC
>NZ_JAHLOD010000053.1 GCF_018917145.1 Clostridium bornimense | reverse complement strand
CTTAGCTCCTATGGAAGTTAGAACTGCTGCATTAGCGACAGAAACCCCTATTCAATATCCGATACCAGAAAATAAGAGAATACTTGCTTATAAAGCAGAATTAGAAGCAAAGAAAAAAATAGCATCATGATAAATGCGACTAACAACGTAGTCGCATCATCATATATCTTTTATTTATTTTGATTGTCTACTTGACAGGAGTCAGATCAAATTCTTCCTGTGTAAGCCCTCTATTTTTTCTCAATTCCTGAAGTTTTTCATGAAATTCCACAACACAGAACCTCCCAATTAAATTAGTTTTATTCTTTGTAACACAACAAAACAACTGCTTTATAGATGCAAAATAAACCTGCACTAAGCACAATAGAACCCACAATATCAGTAAACCAATGAACACCAGAAACTAATCTTCCTATTACCATAAATGCAGAAAATGAAATAGCAAGAATACTTATAACTTTTTTAGCTATAGCATTTTCTAATCTACGATTAACCTGATAAATAAGCGTTGGAATAACACTTAATACAAGAAGTGTTGTTGATGATGGATATGAAGCTTCCATAATTCCTTCGATAAGTATTGGCCTGTAATTAATAGGAATCATTTCGAAGGCAAGATATCCTAATATTACTATAACATAATATATCCCTAGGAAAGTAATATCATAATCCACTTTGAAAAAATTTCTTCTCTTAACTAATTGAATAAATCCAATTCCACCGAATATCATACAGATGCATAATGGTACAAGCCCTAGCCAGTCAGTGATGGTATAGATTGTCATATGAACACCTGTTAGTTTATGAAACCAATGGTTAAATGTCGCAAAGCCTATAACAGTTTCATTTTGTCCAATGGGTTGCACATCTACTATCTGAATTAATAATGTCCAAATAGCAAATGCTACAACCAACATAATTCCTAAAATTAATAATCTTTTTCCATTCTTTTTCATTTTTCAATGTCCTTTCACTTTCTTTTTGCCATTAGGCTAATTTGAAAGTAACAAAAGACGTAAAAAATATAAAGAATCGCAATGTCACATTCATGACACGAATGGTATCATCCGCATAAATACTGATGTTTCAAAACAAAATAAGAATTTCGATTCATTATCTATTATAGCAAATAAAAGTAATTACACTAGAAGGTGGTATCTCTTAGATGGTGGTTTTGGAGAGAAGATTGCTCGTTATTTTGGACCAACAGATGTTAAAGTTTATAATTATGGTTTTAAGAAAGAATTTATTGATCGTTATGTAGTAGAAGATATAATGAAAGAAAATCATTTAACTCCTGAACAAATTTTAGAGGATATTGGACTATAGGTATAGTATCATTTTTAAGTAAATGATTATAGTGCAAGGAGGTGTTGCTAACAAATGAAAAGCTGTTAGTGATACCTCTTTTTATTATGGCACAAGGCGCAAGTAAGGGAAATTTCAGTGCACAGTTTCGGTTAATTTTCCCCGATGGGGAAAATATTATAGTCTGCCGATGGCAAATTACAATTCAATCAGTTTAGGAAATTCGCATTTTACAATTGTGTTAATAGATATATTTATTGCATATATAAAACTGTTATGCTTAAGTGTTGTTTTTCATAAATCAGGGGTTTCTAAAAAATTTACAATTAATAAATTACATAAAATTACAAAAAAATAATTTATAACATGATATCATTGATTTTATTAAGTATAACGATAAAAGGGTGATATTTTGAAAGAGATAAATTGGAATAAAGAAATAGATATAGATAAAATTATAAGCTTCTTTTTATATATGTTGATTTGGATTATGCCATTTTTAATAACATCTATAAATAAGTTAGGAGGTATTAATGATGATAAATGTATAATGATATATGTAATAACATCATTTATAATAGTATTTTCTCTTAAGGATATAAAAAAGAGAAAATCATTAATTACAATAATATTACTGATATATAGTGTATTAGTAATATTAGCAACTATTTTTTCAATTAATAAAAGTGTTGCATTATTAGGCTTTTTTGGAAGAAATGAAGGTATGATAACTATATTATGTTATGTAGTTCTCTTTATTGCTTCAAAGAATCATATAATAATATCAAAGAAGACTATTAATATTACATTAATATTAGTCACTCTGATGTCATTATTAGTTATAATGCAATTATATATATATGATCCTATTTATAATCAAGCAACAATGTATGGGATCAATAGAGATGTAGCTATAGCATCTAAATTAGAAAGACTTTTGGGAACTATAGGACATAGAAATTTTATGTCTACATATTTAGTGATTTTTTTGCCAATTTCAATATCTTTATATATAAAATTGAAAGAAAAAAAGTATTTAGTATATTCTATAGTGATTTTCATAGCATTAATGTGTACCACAACAAGAAGTGGATGGTTATCTGTAATATTATTTATGATTGTAATGCTATTTTTCATTGGAGGCAAAAAGGAATATTTAAAACGATTTTTTAATATTATAATGATCTTTATGGCAATATTATTAGTAATTAATATATCTTTAAATGGTGTTATTTCAAGTAGAAGTGATAAATTTAAAAACGAAGTTGTAGAATTTAATGAGCATTCAGGTAGTAATAGAGTTAAGATATGGAAGAGTGTTATTATATGTATAAAAAAGCATCCTATTTTAGGGACAGGTCCAGATACAGTATTTGAAGCATTAAGAAAAGAAAAAAGTAAAAATCCTAATATAATAAATGCTGCTGTAGATAAAGCACATAATGAATTTTTACAAATAGCATTGAATAGTGGTATTCCATCATTATGTTTATATATTGTTTTTTTAATATTAGTGATTATAAATATATTAAAGCATATTTATGATTACAAATATAAAATTTTATTATTAGTATTTTTAAGTTTTATAATACAGAGCTTTTTCAATATTAGTGTTATATCTGTGGCGCCAATAATGTGGATTTTATTTGGAATTATGAGTAAAGATGAAATTATAATTTATAATATGTAAGTAAATATAGTATAATATTTACATGTGATTCTAAAAATTATAATTTAGGTATAAAATAAAGGGGGCACCAATGGGGAAAATAAATTCAAAATGTAAAAAGGGAAGCGTTTTAAGTAAGATTCTTATAATAGTATCAATAATATTTATAGTAATAGCTGGAGCAACTATATTTACTTTGTATAAGTATAAAGACAATATAGCTGAACTTTTGACAGTAGTAGAAGATAAAAAATCTTATTCAGAGGAAGCAGTAGAAAGTTTTATAAATGATGTTATAACTACTAAAAAAAATAAAAAAGTATATTTTGAGAATCCAGGAATAACAGAGGAAGAATTTAAAAATTCATGGAATAGTTTTATAGAAAAAGATCCTAAGGTAAATTATTATCTTGAGGATTGCACATATAATTATTATGTTAAAAATAATATAATATATATTGAAACTACATTTAATTTTAAAGATGATAGAGTACCGTTTAATGATATATATGTAGTAAATAATGATAAAGATACTATGAAGTATATTATAGATACGGTGAAGACAGGAGCAGAAACTCTTACAGTTTATGTTAAAGATAATGCTATGCCTTTTGAGGATTTACAAGTATTATTTGAAACAGCACCATGGAATGATTGTGAAGATGTAGTATTAACATCGATGGATAGAAGTTATTTGACATATGGAGATGTTAATAGTGGAGAGTATATTTTAGAAGTTGTTGTTGAAGATATAAATAATGATACAGCAGTTAAATGTAAAGAAGAAGTGACAAAATCATTAGATAACATTATTGCTAAATTAAACATCTATGGAAAAAGTGATAAAGAAAAGTATAGAGAAATATATAAAGTGATTTGTAATAATATAAGTTATGATGATGATATGTCAGATGTTATAGTTAATGAGGATTTTGAATCAGACTTGAATCTTTATAGACAAACCTATGGAGCTTTGGTGAGAGGAAAAACAGTATGTACAGGTTATGCTACTGCCTTTAAAGCCATTTGTGATAGAATTAATTTGCCATGCTGGGTTGTGTTTGGAACTGCTGAAGGAGAAGAACATGCTTGGAACTCGGTGATATTAGATGGAGAAGTAAAATATATAGATGCTACTTGGGGAGATCAAGATTATGGAGTAGAGTATAAGTATTTTCTAATGTCTAAAGGAACTGCTGAAGTAAATAATAGAACTATCGATGATGATTATTATATGCCAGAAGAATTTCAATAATAAAAAATTGTATGGAGCTGTTACAGTAAGTGTAGCAGCTTTTTATATTAGAGAGGATTATAGTATTTTTAAATTATTAGTTGTTATAGTAAAGTAGTGGTAAAGTGAATATATTGCAATAAAAGAACTATAAAAATGGGATATTGATATTTTATGGTAAAAAATATATAATATTATAAAGCATTACTTAATTTTCTTAGAGAGGAAAAGTTAGGATGAAATTTAGGCTGGAAGAAGAAGTAACAAAGGAAAAATTAATAAATATTCTTATATATCTATTAATCTGGATTTTACCTTTTTTTATGGTAACAAAAGTCACAGGAAAAGGTTCAGAATTTGGCAAGGGCATGTTTTCACTTGTAATAGCAATTATTATTTTAATTGCAATGATAAAAGATAGAAAAATAAAAATAGATTTAATATCTAAGGTAACTCTAATATATTTAATGTTAGTTTTTATATCAACGTTATTTTCAATGGATATAAAACGGTCAATAATAGGGGCTAACGGAAGATATGAAGGGTTAATAATGATATCTGTTTATGTGATATTATTTTTTGCAGCAAAAAATTACTTTTCTATAGATAAAAAAGCATTTACTATGGCACTTGCATTAGTAACGATATTAGCATTATTAGCATTAATACAATTTAATGGCTTTGATCCAATATGGGGACAGAAAGCCTATTTTGGTAAAGCATTGACAAAAGGGATACAAGAGGGGTTAAGTGATGAGATTCTATTTCCTAAATATTTAACTACTATAGGTAATAGAAATTTTGTATCTACGTATTTTTCTTTATTTTTACCGGTGACAATTGGAGGATATATTTTTTATAAGAATAAATATTGTTTTATATCATCATTATTTATATTTGGAGCTTTGCTTTGTACTTTAACTAGAAGTGGATATATAGGTTTTATTTTTGCTGGTATTATACTTTTAATTATATTAATTAAAAAAAGAGATAAAGAATTTTTTAGAAGATTAGCTATTATAGCTTTAGCATTCATATTGATATTTGGATTTATAAATATTAGATCTAAAGGGGCAGTGGTAAATAGATTAGGGTTATTTGGTAAAGATGTTACATCATTTAGTGAAAAATCTGGATCAAGTAGAATAGGAATATGGAAGTTAGTAATAAAAATTGTAGAAGAAAAGCCTGTTTTGGGAACTGGTCCTGATACATTAGACAAAGCTTTACCAAAGATATGTGGTGATGATTATGAAAAATTAGGCTTTATAGTGGATAAAGCTCATAATGAATTTTTGCAGATAGCAGCAACGATGGGGATACCTGCATTAATTACATATTTGATATTTTTAATGCTGATTTTAAAAAACTTGCTAAAGCATATAGAAGACGATAAGTATAAGGTTTTACTTTTAGTATTTGTAGCATTTATTACACAAAGTTTTTTCAATATAAGTATAATATCTGTAGCATCAATAGTGTGGATATTTTTCGGAGTTATGAGTAAAGAAAGAATTAGTTAGGGAGGAATTAATATAAAAAAAGTATGTATCTATAGAATTATATCTATAATTATCATAATAATTTTTAGTATTAATTTTATAGGTTGTGATGATGCTAAAGAAGAAAAATTAAATCCTGTCCAAGAAGCAATGAAGAATTATTTAGAAAATAAATATGAAGAAAAATTTGTAGTTGAAGAATCTAAAATTTATAATAATGGGGAAAAGAATACATATCATTTAGCTAAAGCACATCCAAATAAAAATGAAAATTGTAGTTTTACTGTTAAATGGAATGAAGAGGATATAGGAACATTTAAAGATAATTATCTAAAATATAAATGTAACAAAGAAGGAAAAAAGTATATAGAGAAAAAGTTAAAGGAAATATACAAGGAAGAGATTAATTTCTATTTTAACTTTGATATTGTACCAGATCAGTATAAAAATAAAATGGATATTCAATCTGTTATTAAGGAATATCCTGATAATGTAACTATAAACTTTACTTATTATGTATTTTGCAAAAATAATATTGATAAAGATAAGGAATCAAAAAAGATATATAAGGTAATAAAAGATATGTTTTTAGATGAGAGTTTAGGTGAATATTCTTTATCCGTATATTTTATTAATGAAAAATATAGAAGTGATTATGAAAATAATAAAAAATATAATTTAGATTTGGATACAAAGGAATTATATAAAAAGAAAGTGATAATGAATTATTTATATATGTGGGATTCTAATAATATAAAAAATAGTAATGACATAAAAGAATTATTTAAATGTTAAAAAAGTTTGCGATTTTATATATAATCGCAAACTTTTTTTAGTAATTTTAGTTTTAGAAAAATTATTTTTATATTGACATATTTTTTTTAAATACAAAAAGATGATTATTTTTTATATCCTAAATTCATAAAAAGGAGTGATGGATATGAATATAAAATTGGCTAAAAATGGCGATAAATTAGCTGTTGAAGAAATTTTAGAATCATTTAAAAAGTTTATAATAAAGCAATGTAATAAAATATATATAGAAGGTTATGATAAGGAGGATTTGATTCAAGAAGGATACATATCACTTATAAAAGCTATAGAAAAATATGATGAGACAAAAGGAAATTTTGTTGCTTATGGCACAAGAGCTATTGTAAATAATTATTATATGATGATACGAAATAGAGCTAAATATAATGGGACAGCTTCTTTGAATAAAAGTAATGATGAAAATATAGAATTAATTGATATAATAGAAGGTAATGAAAATATTGAAGAAAAAATAATATTAAAAGAAGATGTTAAATCAGTTATTGAAGCCATTAATAATTTTAGTGATGATGATAAAAAGTTGATAATAAATCTTCAGATAAGTAAGATTCCTGGGAAACAATTAGCTAAGGAGTTAGGAATATCTTATTTGGCATTATGTAAAAGAAAAGAAAGAGCATTAAAAAAATTGAGATTAAAATTAGAAAATAAGTAAGAAGGTGATAAAATGGATATAATTATACCAAGTACGGTAATGGATATAATAAATATCTTGGAAAATAATAAGTTTGAAGCTTATGTTGTAGGCGGTTGTGTAAGAGATTCTATCTTAGGGAGAACACCTAATGATTGGGATATAACTACTGATGCATTACCAGAGAAGGTTATGGAAATATTTAAGGAAATTGGAGCTACAGTGGTACCTACAGGAATAAAGCATGGTACCGTTACTGTTATTATTGATAATGATAGTTATGAAATAACAACATATAGAATAGATGGGGAATATAAAGATAGTAGAAGACCAGAAGAGGTTATATTTACATCAAAACTACAAGAAGATTTAGCTAGAAGAGATTTTACTATAAATGCTATGGCTTATAATCCTAAAAAGGGGCTAAAGGACTATTTTAATGGAAGCGATGATTTGAAAAATAAGATAATAAAAACAGTAGGGAATCCCATAGATAGGTTTAATGAAGATGCATTAAGAATGCTTAGAGCTATTAGATTTTCTGCACAATTAACATTTGATATTGAGAAAGACACTATAGAAGCTATAGAAAAATTAAGTGGTAATATAAAAAATATTTCTATAGAAAGAATAAGAGAAGAATTTAATAAGATAATTTTATCAGATAATCCAAAGGCAATATATGATTTATATAATTATGGACTTTTAGAAAATTTTATGCCGGAATTTAAGTTAGCTATTAATACTAAACAAAACAATCCTCATCATATTTATACAGTTGGAAAACATATTATAAAATCTATGGAGAATATAGATAAGGAATTAATATTGAGACTTACGATGTTTTTACATGATATAGGTAAACCTAAAACTATTACCACAGATGATAATGGGATAGATCATTTTCATAATCATCCATTAGTTTCAAAAGATATGGCAGAAGTTATATTAAAAAGAATGAAGTATGATAACAATACTATAGATAAAGTATTAACATTAGTACAATATCATGATCAAAGAATATCTACAAAAAAATCAATAAGACGATTATTAAGTAAAATAGGAGAAGAAAATTTTAAAGATCTTATAAAGGTATGGAAAGCTGATGTGAAAGCTCAAAATCCAGACCTTTTGCCTAAAAAGCTAGAAAATATAAGTAATGTTGATACGAAATTTCAAGAAATACTTGAGAAGAATCAATGTTTTTCATTGAAGGATTTAGCTATCTCCGGAAAAGACTTAATAAATTTAGGAATAAAACCAGGAAAGGAAATAGGTGAGATATTAAATAAATTATTAGAAGAAGTTATAGAAAATCCAGAAATGAATGATAGAGATAAACTAATTAAAAGGGTTCAAATCAGTGCACAGGTATGAGGGCACAGGTATATATCAGTACACAATTGTCAGTGTACAGTACATAGTGATGGATGAAATTACCTTTGGGAATTTCTAAAATTTTAAGTGTTTAATTTTGAGATATAGAATAGATTAATTTTCTTAAGATACTTGTGTGCACTGAAATTGTGAAATGTGAATTGATTGAATTGAAAAAGGAACTATTGCTAATACAATGGTTCCTTTTAAATTTTTATCTAAAACTATTATATGATGCATCGGATGGCATTCTAAGATCTCCTCTTGGAGATAGAGATACTGTACCGACTTTTGGTCCATCTGGTAATGCAGAACGTTTAAATTGTTGTGTAAAGAAACGAGTTATAAATTTATCTAACCATTTATCCATAGTTTCTTCATCATAATCATTTTTAAAAGCTACTTTAGCTAAGAAGCTAATTTTATCTTTTTCTGCGCCGCTTCTCATAAAGTGATATAAGAAGAAGTCATGTAATTCATAAGGACCTACGACATCTTCAGTTTTTTGAACTATATCGCCATCTTTACCTTTTGGTAATAATTCTGGAGAGATAGGAGTATCCAATATATCTAATAGCACTGCTTTAGCTTTTTCATCCATTTTATGAGTGGCTACATATCTAACTAGATATTTTACTAATGTTTTTGGAATTGATCCATTAACACCATACATAGACATATGGTCACCGTTATATGTACACCAACCAAGAGCTAATTCTGAAAGGTCTCCAGTTCCAATAAGTAATCCACCTTCTTTATTGGCAACATCCATTAGAATTTGAGTTCTTTCTCTTGCTTGAACATTTTCATAAGTAACATCATGAATATCTTTATCATGACCAATATCCTTAAAATGTTGTAGAGAAGCTTCAACGATATTTACTTCTCTAAAATCACAATGAAGCAACTTACAAAGATCTACGGCGTTATTATAAGTTCTATCAGTAGTTCCGAAACCTGGCATTGTAATTGTAACGATATTTTTTCTATCCATTCCAAGCATATCGAAAGTTCTTATAACTACTAGTAATGCTAAGGTAGAATCTAAGCCACCAGAGATTCCGATGACAGCTTTCTTTGCTCCTGTATGTTGGAATCTTTTTGCTAATGCAGAAGATTGAATAGTAAAGATTTCTTCACAACGTTCTTCAATTTGTTTAGGATCGCTTGGTACAAATGGATGTTTATCCACAAATCTATTAAATGTTTTGAAGTTAGTTGATTTAAAACCAATTTCGATTTCTCTAAATTTAGGTACATTTTTCAATGTATTTGTAAAAGACGAATTTTTCATTCTTTCAAAAGTAAGTTTATCTATATCTATACAAGTAGTTATAAGTTGATTTTCTCTTGAAAATCTTTCACCTGAAGCTAAGATTCCACCATTTTCAGCAATAAGTAAGTCACCACTGAAAAGTAAGTCTGTAGTAGATTCATAAACACCGGCAGATGAATAGATATAAGAACTTAAAGTTCTTGCACTTTGATTTTTTATAAGATCTTTTCTATAAGAAGCCTTTCCTACAATTTCATTTGATGCTGATAAATTTCCTATAATATTTGCACCGGCTATAGCAGCATAAGAACTAGGTGGTATTGCAACCCAAAGATCTTCACAAATTTCTATAAAGAAATTAATATTATTATTTTTGAAAATTAAGTCCACACCAAAAGGTATATTCTTTTGGAAAGAAAGATCTATATAAGAGTCTTTAATATCTATTCCTTCAGCAAACCATCTTTTTTCATAAAATTCTGAGTAGTTAGGAAGAAAACTTTTTGGGACAATTCCAAGAATTTTACCATCAAAAATACTAATACCACAATTGTATAGTTTATCTTTAACTAATATAGGGGCACCAACCACTATAACAATATCTTTATTTTTAGAATATGTACATAATTTATCTAAGTATATTTCACTAGTTTTTATAAGAGAAAAATTAAGAAATAAGTCTGCACAAGTATAAGAAGTAAGGGAAAGTTCAGGGAAAATAATAAACTTAACATCTTCGTCTACAGCTTTATCAATTAATTCAACTATTTGATTATAATTATATTCAACATCAGCTACAGTTACTTTAGGTGAAGCAGCTGCCACTTTTACAAAATTCATTTTATCACTCCTTATATTTAGTATTTATCTAATTATATAAACTATAACATATTATTAAGGATAAATATAATTGGCTATGAGGTTTTTTTTTATAAATATTTATATTATAA
The DNA here is from genome assembly GCF_018917145.1 of Clostridium bornimense. Taxonomy (GTDB): domain Bacteria; phylum Bacillota; class Clostridia; order Clostridiales; family Clostridiaceae; genus Clostridium_AN; species Clostridium_AN bornimense_A. Next base: position 11,770 of record NZ_JAHLOD010000053.1, on the reverse strand, counting down.
TAATAGAAAGGGGAATTACCAATTTTTTACAATAGCAATAAGGGGGAGAAAAAATGAAAATATTGATGTTATCTTGGGAGTACCCACCAAAAGCTAAGGGAGAGGTGGCAGATTACGTATATAATTTATCAAGAGAACTTGTTTCATTAGGTCACGAAGTAGATGTTATTACTTTAGAAGAGGGAGTAGTGCCAGTATATGAAGAGATTGAAGGGGTAAAGGTACATAGAGTAACTCCTTGTGATATAGCTACTGAAGATTTTACTAAATGGATAATGCACTTAAATTTTTCTATGATTGAAGAAGGAACAAGACTTATAAATAGAGAAGGAAATTTTGATATAATTCATTGTCATGATTGGAATACTGCATATGCAGCAAAAGTATTAAAGTGGAGTCATAATATACCGCTTATCTCTACAATCCATGGTACAGAAGTAGGAAGAAGTAATGGAATAAAGAATGCAACTCAAAGATATATAGCTTCTGTAGAATGGTTATTAACATATGAATCTACAAAAATAGTAGCTTGTGATAATTATATGGAAGAAGAAATACAAAGGTTATTTTCATTACCAATGGGAAAAGTAACAGTTATTCCTAAGGGAATAGATATTAATTCTAGTGTTAATGTATTTGATAAAAAGACTTTTAAAAATAGATTTGCTAGGGAAGATGAAAAAATAGTTCTTTTTGTAGGAAATCTTAATTATGATAAAGGGATTCCACTACTTATAGAAGCAGCTAGAATGATGTTAAATGAAAGATGGGATGTTAAGTTTGTCGTAGTTGGAACTGGAGATGGAAGTGAAGAATTAAAATCTATATGCAGAAGAAATAATATAGAAAATAAAGTTTTATTTACAGGGGAATTAAGTGATGAAGATAAAGAAAGATTATATAATATTGCCGATGTAACAGTATTTCCTGGGACACATAAGCCTTTTGGAAAAGAAACTATCGATGCTATGTTAGCTGGATGCCCAGTTGTAGTAGCTGATACAGAGAAAGTTGTAGATCCTATTATACATAAAGTTAATGGATTAAAAATGCTAAAGGGAAATCCAGAAAGCTTAAAGGATAATATTAATATTGCTATTGATGATAGCTTATTAAGACCAATTCTGGTTGAAAATGCAAAGGAAATGTTAAAGTCTAAATATAGTTGGAAGTCAGTAGCTAAAGAAATAGAATCAAGATATAAAGATATATTAGAAGAAGTAAAGGGTACTAATTGGAGTAGAGAAAAGGTAGTAGAAGTAGTTAAAGATGAAATAGAGTCTAAAAATGTTATTCTAGATAGTACAGAGGTTAATGTTATAAAAAAGGTTGAAAAAATAGAGGAGAAGGAAGCTAAAATTGACGTACCAAAAGAAGAGCCTTTAAAAGAGACTAAATCATTAAAAAAAGAATCTAAGGTTATAGAACCAGAAGAAAAGAAAACAACAAAGACAGTAGCTAAAAGTGCTACAACAAGGGGTAGAAAGCCGAGAAAAACAACTGCAAAAAAAACTACAACAGCAAAAGAAAAAAAGGTAGAAGAAGCATCAGATAAGAAGGAAAGTTCAAAGGAAGAAATAAAAATTGAATAATTAAGGCTAATTTTCAATTGGTGGTTCACAGTAACTGTGCACTGACGAAGGCTGTGTCCTACCTTGTACTATAATAAAAGGAGGTATCGTTAATAACTTTTCATTTGTTAATGCGATGCCTCCTTACTTTATATTAGATATTAAAAGTGTACTAAGTTTAGTTTTGATTTTTTTTACATAAAACTGTAACCCATTCATTAGATATAGATTTATCTATAATAGTTAAATTAAGATCAGGTAGTCCTTTTAGGACATCTTCGTAGCTCCAAGTAACAAGACCTGAGATTAGTAAAGTACCATTATCTTTTAAAGTATTATATATAAAATCTTTAAACATAAGTGTTTCTTCGCCACCGATGTTAATAATAACAAAATCAAATTTTTCTTCAAAACTTACTTCGCCGTCAAGAGCATTGCCAACAGCTACTTCGATGTTATCTATAGAATTTAGAGAAGCGTTATATTCTATTTCTGCTGATACATCTCTTATGTCTAAAGCTACAATTTTAGAAGCATCTTTTTTTGCAGCAGCCAGAGAAAGTATTCCTGAACCAGTGCCAATATCCAGTACAGATTTATTTTTTAAATCACTTTTAAGAATATATCTTAAGCAATCTTGAGTGGTTTCATGAAGACCTGTTCCAAAGGCACCTTGTGGTATAAAATATATTTTTTCAAGTGTTTCATCATTGATATCATCATCTGGAGAGCAAATTATATACCCATTATTTAAATCTAATGGCTCAAAGGTATTATCAAAACTACTAGTATCCACATCTTCTATTGATAAAGTATATTCTGGTAATATTTCAGATAATAGCTTTGTTGTATTATCTAAATCTTCATCATTTTCAATAATAATATTTAGATTAAAAATAGAATTTTCATCTTCTACATACCCATACCCATATTCTGTTGTAGTAACTTCAAAAGGTTGATCATAATAAATATTAAAAATATCATTTATATTTAAAATCTCAATTATATTATCCAAATTTTTATTTTCTACTTCTAAAAATATTTTTTTCATAATATCCTCCTTGTAATTCTTCAATATAATAATAACAATTTGGCCTTTAATAATAAAGAAACAATTAAAATTTATGATATAATATATTAGAATGAAAGTTAAGGGGGCAAGTTTTTAGATGAGATTTGTAATAGTTACAGGGTTATCAGGAGCAGGGAAGACACAGGCTATACGAAGTTTAGAGGACATAGGATATTTTTGTGTAGATAACTTACCTCCAACATTAATACCTAAGTTTGCAGAAGCATGTTTTCAATCAGATGTTAAGATAGAAAAAATAGCACTTGTTATAGATATTAGAGGTGGATTATTTTTTGACGACTTATTCGAAAGTCTAAACTATATTAAAAGTCAAAATTATGGATATGAAATATTATATTTAGAAGCTTCTGATGAAGTTTTAATTAAGAGATATAAAGAATCTAGAAGAAAACATCCATTATCACCAGAAGGAAGAGTATTAGATGGTATTTTATTAGAAAAAACTAAATTAAAAGCTGTTAGAGATATTTCTAATAATATAATAGATACAACAAATCTTTCTGCTAGAGAATTAAGAGAAAATATAGAAAAAATATATGCAGAAGAGGGACAACTTGAAAGCAGACTATCTATAAGCATATTATCATTTGGATTTAAATATGGAATACCAGTAGATTCTGATTTAGTTATGGATGTTAGATTTTTACCAAATCCTTTCTATATAAAAGATCTTAAACCTAAGTCAGGAAAAGATAAGGATGTTAGTGATTATGTCTTTAGTTTTAAACAAACAACAGATTTTGTAGATAAATATGAAGACTTATTAGAGTTTTTAATTCCTAACTACTTAAAAGAGGGTAAAAAACAACTTATTGTATCAATAGGATGTACTGGTGGAAGACATAGATCAGTAGCAATAGCAGAAGAATTATATAAGAGATTATCTAATAATGGGCATATAGTAAATATTTATCATAGAGATATTAATGAAGATATTAATAGAAAAGGTGAAAAGAAACTATGAGGATATTAGATTGGTTAAGGCCTGGTATTAAAGTGAAGAGATTTATAATGTTAGCAGTTATGGGAATGCTATTTATAACATTTGCTTTAGCTGAAATATTAGTTAAATCTAGAGAATATGAATTAAAATATACATTATTTTATTTATTTATAATTGCCACTGGAGTATTTATAATATATATAGCAACAATAAATCTAATGAGATCTATGATAGTACTTATAAACAAAGGATATCTTAATGTGCATATAAATTCTCGCAGATTAGAGAATCTTATATATGAAAAAAGATTATTAGTAAAGGGCCCTAAGATAGTGGTTATCGGTGGTGGTACTGGTCTTTCAACTATGCTTAGGGGTCTTAAGCAATATACTAGTAATATAACGGCTATTGTAACTGTTGCTGATGATGGAGGCGGATCTGGAGATTTAAGAGAGGATCTTGGAATACTTCCACCAGGTGATATACGAAATTGTATATTAGCACTTTCAGATACAGAGCCGTTGATGGAAGAATTATTACAATATAGGTTTCCTGATGGAAGATTAAAAAATCAAAGTTTTGGGAATCTTTTTTTAGCAGCAATGGATGGAATATCAACTAACTTTGAGGAAGCAGTAAAGAATATGAGTGATGTTCTAGCTGTAACAGGAAAGGTTATACCTGTTACTTTAGATAATATGAAGCTAAAAGCTACACTTAAAGATGGTACAGTAGTGCGTGGAGAGTCTAATATACCAGTGGAAGCATCTAAAAGAAAGTCTCCTATAGATAAATTAGAGATAGAACCTAAAGATGCAAAAGCTTTAGATGAAGCATTAGAAGCTATAATGAATGCAGATGCTATAATACTGGGACCAGGAAGCTTATACACATCTGTTCTTCCAAATCTTTTAGTAAAGGAAGTAAAGGAAGCATTAAACAAAACACCAGCACTGATAACTTATGTTTCTAATATTATGACACAACCTGGTGAAACTGATGGATTTAAGGTTTCAGATCACTTAGAAGTGATTAATAATCATATAGGTAGCAATATAGTTGATTATGTTATTGTTAATGATGAGAAAATCAGCGAAGAGTTTAAGAAAAAGTACCTAGATGAAAATTCTATACCAGTAGAAATAGATGAGGACAAAATAAAAGAATTAGATGTTGAAGTAGTAAAGGCAAATTTGCTTGCCATAAACCAAAATGGTTTTGTAAGACATAATTCAGATGTATTGGCATCAGTTATTATAGAAATTATAATGGATAAGAAATTATTTTACGATAGAAGAAAGATAGTAGAATATTTTTACTTATCTGAGCGTTTGAAAGAGAATAAAAATAAAAAGGAGCAGTAATTTAAATGTCATTTTCAGCAAAGGTAAAAAGTGAGATATGTAGAGTAGCAGAGTATCCTAGAGAAGAGGCATTAGCTATTATATCAGCAATAATGAAAGTTAGTGGGACTCTTATGCTTGGTGCTAATAAGTCATTCTCTTTTAGAGTATCTACAGAAAATCCTGCCATAGCAAGACTTTTATTTAAGTTATTAAAAGAAAGTTTTGGAATTCACTCTAAATTAATGGTTAAGAAGAGTAATTCACTAAAGAAAAATAATATATATATGGTAGTAATTGATGAAAAGATGGGGGCAAAGGATTTACTTTTAGAAGTAGGGGTAATGATAGAGTGTGACGGTATAATTACTTTAAATTATAGTATACCGGAATTTGTACTGAAAGATGATAATATAAAAAGAGCATATATAAAAGGAGCATTTTTAGGTGGCGGAAGTATATCAAATCCAGAAAAAACATATCATTTAGAATTTGTCACACATAATGTTGATTATGCAAAAGAATTATCAGCATTGATAAATAAATATGGTATAAATTCTAAAGTTATTCAAAGAAAATCAAGTTATATTATCTATATAAAAGAAGGGGAACAAATAGTAGATTTATTAAATATTGTAGGTGCTCATTCATCATTATTATTCTTTGAAAATATAAGAATAATGAAGGAAATGAGAAATAATGTAAATCGCTTAGTTAACTGTGAAACAGCTAATTTATCAAAGACTGTTAATGCAGCAGTAAGACAAATAGAAAGTATAAAACTTATTTCAAGTACAATTGGATTAAATAGATTACCTAAAAATTTAAGAGATATTGCAGAACTTAGATTATCTTATCCTGATGAGTCATTAAAAGATTTAGGAGAAATGTTAAATCCGCCAGTGGGAAAATCAGGAGTTAATCATAGGTTAAGAAGAATTGAAAAAATTGCTTCTGAGATAAGAAATGAACAATATTAAGAAAAGCTTCACCGATAAAGGTGGAGCTTTTTTATGTATGTAGACATAAATCAACAATAGAAGCAGTTTTAAAGGGAAATTTGTAATAAAATTAGCTAAAATAATTTACGTGATTTTACAAAATCGTAATACGTATTTATGTATAATGAAGGTAAATGATGTCGATGCGGATATTACTTAGGAAGGTGAGAAGTATGAAGATACTTGTAAAGATAGCTAAAGGTTATCTTATTACAGTTGTAGTATTATTTATTGCTTTAGCGTTATATGGTATGTACATATATAGATATAAAGGAAATCGTCCTTGTGATCAACCAGGTACAGAATGGGTTTCAGAAGATGGTAGTATTATTTTAAATACTGATGAAAATCAAGAGACTACTGGTTCAATGACTATTGATGGAGTAGAAATTCCATTTTTATTTGTAGATGGTCAAGGGGAGGTAATTTATATTTATTCAATTGATGCAAGAAATAGAGATGGGTTATATCCTGAAGATAAATATGAAACATGGATGGGAAGTTTTAATCGAAAAGATAAGTTTACAGTCACTGTTGAGAAAACTACTTATTTTGAAGTAGGGCAAAAGATAACATTTTATAGAGTTGATGATGAAGAAGATTCATCGAAGTAAGCAATAAAATACGTAGTAAGATTTGTATTAAGTTTACCAAGTTACTGAAGATGAGCCAGTGGATGTAACGATAAATAAAAAGATAAGATATACTATACATATGCTGGTTCCGGCGACTAATATCTATGAATCTAAATGGAAAAGAGTACTTCTATATCAGAAATGTACAAAATGATGTAATAGGACTACATGATAGTGAAGGAAAAGTAATAGTAAGTTATAGTTATGATACATGGGGAAATATAGTATCAATAAGTGGAAGTTTAAAGGATAGTGTAGGAGTAAAGAACCCATATAGATATAGAGGATATAGATATGATGAAGAAACTGGATTATATTATCTTCAAAGTAGATATTATAATGGTTTGTGGGGAAGGTTTATAAATGCTGATGCATTAATAGGACAACCAGGTGATTTATTGTCATTTAACATGTTTGCATATTGCAAAAATAATCCTGTAAATATGAGTGATGGAAGTGGGTATTGGCCAAAGTGGTTAAAGAAAGCAGCAAAGGCAGTGAAGAAGGCAGTAAATAAAGTAGTAAGTTCAGTAAAGAAAGCAGTAAAATATGTAGCAAAGGTTGTTGTGATTTCAGTTTTTACAAGAACTAATCCTATCGCAGCAATGAATTATATTAATAATGCAAAAGTTGATAGAAATAAGAAAACAACGACCCAAAATAGATTGATAAATGATCAAAATGATACGAGCGGAATTGTTGCAAATTTTAGATATGGACTCTATTCATCATCGAATAATGCATGTGAGACAATAGCTGTTCATAATGCAAAAGTATTAAAAGGAATAGATTCAAATTTATCGTCAACAATGCTGGAATTTCAAATGTCGAATGCAATGATTGGGTTTGGGAGACTTGGATCTAATCCGAATTCTATTGGTAGGGTATTGAGTAATAGTGGAATAAGTTACTCAAGAGTAGGTTTAAATGAAATGACAGAACCAGGAACATATATTATATCTTATTGGAATGGTACGCCTTGTATGAGCTCATTGCACACAGTTGCTGTTGAGTATAATGGAATTTCATATTTTACATATAATTTAGGTGGGATGGGTAATGTTAGTTATAGGGATCCATCAGAGTATGCAAGTAATTATATTTGTGGGTATTATTTAGGGAGGTAAAATTTATGAAGAAAGTTTATAAATTAATGTGTTGCTGTGCTACATTTTTTATAATTTTCATTATAGCAGTAGTTTTATATGGTGTGTGTATAAATTGGTATAAAGGAAATCGTCCTTGTGATCAACCAGGTACAGAATGGGTTTCAGAAGATGGTAGTATTAAGATTCATGTTGATGAGAATCAACAGGCTACTGGGTCTATGAATATTAATGGTACAGAAATTCCATTTATACTCGAACCTGGATCTGGAAAAATGATGTGGATTGATTCAATTGAAGCAAAAGATAGATTGGGTTTATATCCAGAAGAAACATATGAAAAATGGATAGGTGATTTTATATGGGAAGATAAATTCACAGTAACTGTTGAAAAAACTACTTATTTTGAAGTAGGGCAAAAGATAACATTTTATAGAGTAGATGATGAAGAAGATTCATCTAAGTAAGTAGTAAAATAAAAGGAATAGGTTATAAATACAATGACTGTGGAATAAGAATAGAAAAGTCAGTAAATGGAATAACAATAAACAGATTTTACCGGCAACTGGGAAAGTGCTAGGCGCTGTAATTTTAACATTAGGTGCAACGTTGGTCGGCGGATTAATTGGAAATAAAATAAATTATATTCAAAGACATAAAGCTGTAAATAAGGTTGTTACTAAAGAAGCAGAAAAATCTAAGAATGATAAGAAAAAGGGAACTATTATATATAGATATGGAAGTTATACAAACAAAAATTTAACACCTAAGGAAAAGGATAAGTTAACAGGGGTGTCTTTTTCTACAAGGCTACCACTCAAGGGAAAAGCTGTTGTAACAACAACTGAAAGTATAAATTCAACAGGAAAATTAATGGCAGTAAAAGATAGGATTAATCATGTTAGTGTTAGACCTGTTAATTGTTTTGCTATGCAAGAGTGGGTAAACTCACGAGATAATGCAGAGGAAAGTCTTCACGAATATACAATAACATTGAAAGAAATATCATGGGAATATAAGGTGGGTAAGTAAATATGGAACGTATTAGCGAGTTAATTAAGAAACTTGATTGGAATCTAGATACAGAAACACAAAAGATAGGCTTGTTGAAAGAAATGATTATAAGTTAGAGTTGCTTATTCAGCCAGGATACAATAAAGATGTTTGGGAAAATGCAGCAATTGTTTTGGTGAAAAAAGGATATAAAGAGTATAAGAAGGTTATTGATAAGATGTTTTGGTGCTTACAAGATATGAATTGGCCAGGCAGTAGTATTATTTATGAAGAATTAGTTTCTATTAATAAGATAAACTTAATAAATGATTATGAAAATATAGTGTCAATATGTCTTAACAAGAATGATGAGGAATGGTTATATAATTTATATCAGTTTTCAAAAGATTGCAATATAAATAGAAATGATTTCAAAAAATTAAATTTATACGATAAGATGGTAGGAGTAGTACGATAAATATAGAATATACTTAGTATTAATATTTTAAAATTAAATTCATCAAGAGAAAGTCAGAAAGCAAATAGTTTTCTGACTTTTGGTTTTTAGTGAAAATAAGAAGATATATATCGTTAATAAGGAGAGAAAAAAGATGGGTGCATGGGGACCAAAGTTATATCAAGATGATATAGCACAAGATGTTAGAGATACATACAAAGATAGATTAAGAAGAGGAAAAACAACAAAAGAGATAACAGAAGAATTAATAGAAGAATATAGTGGAGAAATTGAGGATATAGATGATGGTCCAATTTTCTGGTTTGCATTAGCAGATATACAATGGGATTATGGCAGATTATTACCAGAGGTAAAGGAAAATGCAATTAAGTGGATAGAAGATGGTAGTGACATTAGAAGATGGGAAGAAGGAACAGCTAAGGAGGTAAAAGTAAGAAAAGAAGTATTGGAACAATTAAAGCATAAGTTGGAATCTCCAATGCCAGAAGAGAAGAAGGTATCTCAGTATAGATTATACAAGTGTCAATGGAAAATAGGTGATGTATATGCCTATAAAATGAATGGTGAGTATGCAAAAGAAAGGGGTTTTTATGGGAGATATATTCTTTTTCAAAAGATAAGAGAAAGTAAATGGTGGCCAGGTCATATTGTACCCATTGTTAAAGTAAAAGTTACTGATGATGAACATCTTCCTACAGAGGAGGAATTTTATAATTTGCAGTATATTAAAATGAGTTTTGAGGGAGAGAGTATTTATAATGGCGAGAAACTATTCAATTATGGATTAAAGCTTTTAAATACCTCAAAAAGAATAATACCTAAAGATTTAAAGTATATTGGTAACTATAAAGAATATCCTTCTATAAATAATGAATATATCATAACACAGGAGGTAAGTTATCCTTCTTCTGAATGGAAAGATATAGAGAAATATATAATAGATGATTATACATATGCATGGTAGTTAAAAGGATAATAATATAAGAAATTACTGCATTATATTATTTACAAAGTAGATATTATAATGGTTCGTGGGTAAGGATTATAAATACGTGTAGATTAATATGACAACCAGATAATTTATTGTCATAATAATACTGTAAAGTACATTAATAGAAAAAAGGAAATGATAGTATGAACAATAAGAAAAAAAGTAATAAGAATATTTTAATTTTTTCAGTATTAGGATCTATAATTGGATTATTACTTAGAAAACAAAATGAGTTAATAATATTATTAGGGTCAATAGCATTATTGATTAGTTTTATATGTGGTTTTATATATTATACATTTATTAAAGGAAGGAATGAAAATAGTAGAAACATAAGTGTAATTTTTATATCTATAAGTATAGCTATGGTTGGATTTATATTTAGTGAAATAGAAAAATATCACTATAGTTTACAAGGGACGGAATTACCTTTATATACAGTGTTATCGGTACTTCAATTTTTTATTGTACTTGTATTCCTTTTAATTAAAAAGTCTAAATTATGCAGTGGGAAAGATAAAAAGTTAGCCTATTTTTTAATATGTGGTTGTATGTTTTTCATATTAATTGTGTTAGTTGGTATGTTTTTTAGTTACATAGAATAATTTTATTAATTTTTTTGTATATGACTAATAAGAGCAATAGTTATATAATTTATATCAGTTTTCAAAAGGTTGCAATATAAATAGAAGTGATTTTAAAAATTTAAATTTATGTGATAATATGGTAGGATTAGTGCTCTAAATATAGAATATACTTAGTATTAATAAATTAAAGTTAAACTCATTAAGAGAAAGTCAGAAAGCAAATAGTTTTCTGGCTTTTGTTTTTAATAGTAAGAATAAAAATGTATTTTTTAAGTAAGGAGAAAAAATATGTTAGCATGGGTAGCGAAATCATATCAAGATGATATAGCAGCATAATTAATAACTATATAATGGGGGTGAAAATTATGAGGTTATTTGAGAAGATAATTGTGTGGGTTGCTATTTTTTTATTGATTTGTCTTTTTGGCGTAGTGTTATATGGTATGTACATATATAGATATGAAGGAAAACGACCTTCTGAGCAGCCAGGTACGGAATGGATTTCAGAAGATGGTAGTATTAAGTTTTATGTTGATGAAAATCTATATGCTACTGGGTCTATGAATATTAAAGATACAGAAATTCCATTTATATTTTCAGGTGAAATACGAGGAGAGAGAATTCATATTTATGCAATTGAAGCAAAAGGTAGAGAGGGGTTGTATCCTGAGGAGAGATATGAAACTTGGAGAGGAAACTTTAAAAGAAAAGATAAATTTACAGTGACTGTTGAAGAAACTACATATTTTAAAATTGGTCAAAAGATAAGATTTTATCGAGTAGATGATGATAAAAGTAAACAATGACAGTCATTTAATAGACAGTGTTAACATTAATATAACATAAGCTTTATATAGATTTAACAATTAAACCTTACTATTAATTTAGTAAGGTTTAAGGTTGGTTTAACTGTAAGCGTCAAAGTTTTGGTACCTTTTATCAATTAAAAAAATATATTAAAATATCCCGGTAGGGCGATTTAAAGCCCTATCGGGATTTATTTATTTCTTGATTTTGACTTTTAGATTG
>NZ_JAHLOD010000052.1 GCF_018917145.1 Clostridium bornimense | reverse complement strand
CAATATCCGATACCAGAAAATAAGAGAATACTTGCTTATAAAGCAGAGTTAGAAGCAAAGAAAAAAAGAGCATCATGATAAATGCGACTAACAACGTAGTCGCATAATCATATATCTTTTATTTATTTTGATTGTCTACTTGACAGGAGTCAGATCACTTTTCGTGCAACAGCTAAATTAATTTACATTTCTCTTTTTATATTTTCAATTTCTCTTATTGAAACTTTTGTATAATTTTCTATCATCTCTATTGGAAGTTCTGAATTTAGCATATTTATTATTATTGCTTTTCTTTCTTCCATTCTACCTAATAATCTCTCAGTACTTATCTCTTCTTCTACTTTTATATCGTTGACATCAGGTGCATCTTCTTTACTATCATTTTCATTAATAACTATAATGCTTTTTACACCCCTCGGTGCAATAGTTGATATCTGCTTCTTAACTGTATTATCATACACCTTTAATACATTTCTACTAAGCCAACTTTCTACTACCTTTTCTGATGGAATTTGTAGTTCTTCTTTGCATTTTTCATCTACTAATTCGTTAAAAAAGTCCCCAGTATGACTATCTACTTTAACAAAAATAACTTTTATTCCTGTTGCCATTAACGCTTGCATCTTATTGTAATATTCTATAGATGACTTTTCCTTTCTCTCCCATAATCCAGTAGCATGATTTGCTATCCCCATATAGTCATGGAATATAACAACTTGATCTTTACCTAGAGTTAATGCATATTCTACAGCTCTTATAGCACCTTCTAACTCTCCAGCAATTTGTCTTATATTAGCTTCTTCATTACTTTTACTATATCCTGATTCTATATGTAAAACCACATCATTTTCTACAGCAACCATACCATAAGAATACTCTTCAGTAGCCACATTATAACTACCATCTACATAAACATGCAACCCTTCTTTAGGATAATCATTTTCCTTTTTATTTAAAATTTCTCCACTACCACTAATAAATCTTTTGGCATCTTCAATATTTTCAAAACTTTTATATTTTGCACCCTTAACTCCTGTAACGTATCTTTGGCATTTTGCCCATGTATCAACTATTATATTAACTATTTTTTTATTATTTTCTTTATCGAAACCTTCCTTTATAGCATATACCTTTTTTGCCATACTTTACTTCTCCTATCTTAACTTATAACTATATTATTACCTTATTTATAATTATAAATCAGAAAGCTCTATTTTCACACTGCTTTTTCCATTAGGAATAATTCCTTTACTATGGAAAGAATCATCTTTACCCTCAACTGTGATTTTAGGAAGAGTAACTATAAACTTACTTCCTTTACCTTCAACACTTTCTACTTCTATTTCCCCTTTATGTAATTCTACTAAAGATTTAACCATATATAATCCAATACCACTACCCTCTACATCTCTTATAAAAGATTTGTTTATCTGCATAAATCTTTGGAATATGTATTTTATCTTTTCTTGTGCAATGCCTATACCTGTATCTATAACTTCAATAACTACCTTATTATTTCTAACTAATAGATTTACAAAGATTTCACCATTCTCTTTATTATATTTAATTGCATTAGAAATTAAATTTAATATAATTTTCTCATATTTATCTATATCTAATGCTATCTTTAATTCTTCCACCTCTGTATCAAATATAATTTTAATTTTATAATTATTTGCATATGATATACACGAATCCACCAAATCTTCTGTAACTTGAACTATATCATAATTAAAATAATTCATTTCTGCACTACCTGTATCTATTTTAGTAGATTCAATAAGATTATCTACTAATCGCAACAATCTATATGAATTTCTTTTTATTATTTTAATAATCTCAAACATAACATGATCTGTGATACCTTTGCTATGATTAACTTCTAACAATTGTGCTGTACTAAGCAATACATTAATAGGTGTTTTAAATTCATGAGATAAGTTTCCGAAAAACTCATTTTTTAATCTTTCTCTTTCCGTATTTTCATAACTTAAAAATCTTTCAGTTATATCAGTAATTACTACAACTATTTTCCCTTCTATATGCCTTATTGTTCTTACTTCTACATTTCTTATATTGCCCTCTTTATTAGTAAGCTCAAGTTCCTGATATTGTGACTTATTGCTTAATTTTTCATAATTCAATGAATCTTTAAACACACTATTCAATTTTTCAATACTCATATCTTTTATAGATTTCACTTCAAAAAAATCTAATCCATATTGGTTTATATATACTATTTTATCATTTTCTATTATTAATATTGCTTCTGGTAATGTCTCAATTAGTTCTTTATATTCATTTTCTGCTTCTAATAACTTCTGCTCTGTATTTCTCATCTTTTTTACATTTCTAATAACATGTATCACAATCATCAGAAATATTAAAATTCCTATCATATAAATTAATATTTTATGTAACATCTTCCCCATTTTCCTTACCTATATTAGATATTTTTTAATTATATCGAGCTTATTATTTCTATAAATATTTATATCAATAATTATATCATCCTTTTACTATTCCATCAAAAAATAACAATATTTTTATTATTTTTTGTCTATCAATTTACTTACTAACCGAAAGAAGCTACATCTTACATAAAAATGTAGCTTATACTATTAATTTTTAAAGCGTGATATCTCACTTAAAAGTTTCTCAGTACATACTTTTGTTTTCTTTGAATTTTTCATAACGCTATCGGATAAATTAACAATTTCATCTACTTTATCAGTTATTATCAATGTTCCTTCAGCACCTTCTGTTGCTGCTACAGTTATTTCATCTATAGCTTCTACCATACCTTCAATATTTCCTAACAATTCACAAGATACATCTTTGACACCATTAAGTAAGTTATTAAATAAATCTGCATCATCATTGTAATTAACACCAGTAGAAAGAAGCTTTTGATAATCTGGAATAACTTGATTGTCGATAAAAGCTATAACCTCTAAAGAACTCTTTTTCAACTCTTCAACAGATTGAACAACAACATTAGTTATATTTTGAATTTCCTTTACATTACTTCTAGAAACATCAGCTAATTCTTTAATTTCATTTGCCACTACACCAAATCCTTTACCTGCTTCTCCAGCACGTGCTGCTTCTATTGCTGCATTTAAGGATAATAAATTAGTTTGTTCTGCTATTTCTAATATTCCTTTAGTTAATATATTTATCTTATCAACAGATTTTGTTTTTTCTAAAGCGATTTGTAAATTGTCATTAAGTTTCTTTCTAACCTCTTTTGCATTTTCCTCCAATCTAATAGCATCATCTTTAAGTTTTGAAGCTTTATTAGCAATAGTAATTGATGATTCTACACCATTTTCAGCTTTTTTTACAACTCCATTTATATCACTTTTCATTTCTGTTGAGGATGCATTCACTTCTTCTGTAGACGCTGCTGTTTCTTCCATTCCTGCTGCTATTTCTTCTGTTGTTGATGACACATCTTCAATTTTCTCTTTTAAAGACTCTATTTGTGCATCGGTACTTTCTATAGATTCCGCCACTATATTACACTCACTTTGAATATTATTAACAATACTTCTCAACGTTTCTTGCATAATATTCATGCTTCTCATCATATTTCCAATCTCATCATTAGACTTAAGCATGCCCATATCTATTTCTGTTGTTAAATCTCCATTAGCTAAAATATTTAAGTGCTTATCAGCGTACTTTATTCTCTTAACTACTTTATTAACAATAAAAGCAATACAAATTATTGTTACCACCAAGAAAATTGCAGCTTTTATATAAACGGAAATAATCTCCTCTTTTACATTCTTTATAATATTATCTTTAGGTATAGTCGAACATAACTTCCACCCTAAATCTTCTCCATCAACCTTAATATCTGAAGTTATTTCTAGCACTTTTCCATCTATTTCATCAGAATCTAAATAGCCATTGATGTCTTTATCATTATTTGTAGCTTGCGTTACTGTTACCCACGGTTCACCTAATTCCCTTGAATCTTTCATTATTGATTCTGGATTTTCTGTATTGGCAACAAAAAATCCATCTTCTGATAAAAGCTGAGCTGTTCCACCATTAGGCTTCATAGTCTCTATTAACTCTTGAAAAATATTAATTTCTATATCTAAAGATATTACCCCTAACACAGTATCATCACTACCTAATATTGGTACTGACAATGTTACCAAATTAACTTTTTTTCCATCTATAGAATATTCTTTTGGATCAGAAATATAAGTTTTTCTACTTATCCTTGGTTTCATATACCAATCACTATCTGACTTCGATGACTTAGATTGTAATACTTTATACCCTTTGCCATCTCTTATAACATAGCTTTGTAATTCACCATTAGATCCTGCCCCTTCTTTTCCTATATAGGCAACATCTTTACCATCAAATTTATTAGCTTCAAATGTAACAGATACCCCATATATATTTGAATAATTTTCTAGCAATTGTTTTTGAATTTCAATTATTGAATTTCTATCTTTTTCTCCTGATTTTATATTTTCTTCTACAAAGCTTTTTAAAGTTTTACTTATATTTTCTAAGCTCTTTATTTCTGTCCCAATCTGATTACTATATACTGAAATCATATCCTTAGCAGTTGTCTCTGCTCTATTTATACTATCATTATATTGACCCATTAAAACTGATGTAAAAATAGTAGTATAGCTTACTATTAATATAATTGACACAGCTAAACTAATTTTTAAACTCAATGTCAACCTGAATTTTTGCTTTTTCATAGCATCCCACCCCACTTTAAATTACCCCCAAATTGTATAAATAAATGTATTTTGTATTTTAATTTAACATTTTTGTGTAATATAATTCAAATTTCCTTATATTTATATAGTAACACTTTGTGTAAATGTTGTCACATATTAATTTTATATAAAAAATTTTTTGTTATATTCTCTAATTAAAGTTTATAATAATAAATATAATTTTGAAAGGATGATGATTTAGTGAAAGTATTAGTAGATGCTGATGCATGTCCGGTAAAAAATATAATAATTGACATATGTTCTAAGAAAAATATTCCTGTACTTCTTTTTGTAGATACAAGTCATATATTATCTTCACCTAAATGCCAAGTTATAACTGTTGATAAAGGGCGTGATTCTGTAGATATCGCTCTTTTAAATAAGACATTAAAAAACGATATTGTTGTTACTCAGGATTACGGTGTTGCAGCAATGGCATTAGGTCGTGGTGCACATGCTATTAATGAAAAAGGATTAATTTATACAAATGAAAACATTGATATGTTACTTTTTCAAAGACATATGGGGCAAAAAGCTAGACGTGCTGGAAAAAGACCATCGATAATAAAAAAAAGAACTGTAGAAGATGATATAAAATTTAAAAATAATTTTTTAAGCCTTATTGATAAATATTTTAATTATGTATAACTATTCAAGTATAGTAATATAGTGATATAATATAGTAATATAATTAAATTTATGTTTTTAAGGGGGCTAAAAAATGCATTTAGATAAAATAAAAATGGCACGTGAAAATATTAGGGATATCGTTGAAAAAACTCCTTTAATGCACAGTAATGTTTTTTCCAAAGAATGTGGAAATGATGTGTATATGAAATGTGAAAACTTACAAATCACTGGAGCATACAAGTTACGTGGTGCATTAAATAAAATTACTACTTTAACTGACGAACAAAAAGCTAAAGGGGTTGTATGTTCATCTGCTGGTAACCATGCTCAAGGTGTTGCTTACGCTTCTAGCCTATTTGGTATAGAATCAAAAATAGTTATGCCTAAAACTACTCCATTAATAAAAGTAAAATCAACAAAGGATTTTGGTGGAAATGTAGTACTTCATGGAAATGTATATGATGATGCATATAATGAAGCAAGAAGAATCGAAAAGGAAGATGGTTCTGTATTCATTCATCCATTTAATGATTTAGATGTAATTTATGGACAAGGAACTATCGCTTTAGAAATTTTCGAAGATCTTAAAGATGTAGATATCATAGTTTGTCCAATTGGTGGTGGCGGATTAATTAGTGGTATATCTCTTGCTGCAAAAGAATTAAATCCTAATGTAAAAATTATTGGTGTACAAGCTGAAGGTGCTGATGCTATGTATCAATCTTTTAAAGCTAAAGAACTTAAAACTTTAGATACAGTCAATACAATTGCTGATGGTATAGCTGTAAAAATCCCTGGAGATAAAACATTTGAAATTATTAAAGAATATGTAGATGAAATTATAACAGTATCTGATGCAGAAATTGCTGATAGTTTCATTGTTCTTACTGAAAAGCATAAACTTCTTGCTGAAGCTTCTGGTGCCGCTTCTCTTGCAGCATTAAAGAAATTAACTGTAAAAGGTAAAAAGGTAGTTTCCGTAATAAGTGGTGGAAATATTGATATGGTTACTATTTCTTCTTTAATTAACAGTGGACTTGTTTCTAGAGGAAGATTATTCTGCTTCAGTGTTGAATTACCTGATAATCCTGGTCAATTACTTGCAATATCTCAACTATTAACAAAAGCTAATGCTAATGTAATTCAATTGGAGCATAATCAATTTAAGGCTATTGATAGACTTAAAAATGTAGTATTAGAAGTAACTGTTGAAACTAATGGATTCCAACATATTGATACTATTAAGTCACTTTTAACTGACGGAGGATATTCTTTTAAACAAATATATTAATTAAGGATATTACTTATGTGTTATGTTTATATACTAAAATGTTCTGATAATACTTTATATACTGGATGGACAAACAATCTAGAAAAAAGAATCGCTACTCATAATAGTGGTAAAGGAGCTAAATATACGAGAAATAGACTTCCTGTAGAATTAGCTTATTTTGAAACTTTTGAAGATAAATCTTCGGCTCTTAAACGTGAGTATGCAATAAAACAGTTGCCAAGATATAAGAAGTTAGATTTAATAAATTCTAAAAATATTTGAATTATAACAAAAGCGCTATCATATGTCACTGAATTTTAAGTGGCATGATAGCGCTTTTTATTATATTCTAGTTTCATAAATTAACTCATGATATAACAAATAAGAGAGTGACTTTAAAATGCAACTCTCTTATTCAAAAAGGAAAATGTTTTGAAAAAAAATTTAAACTATTATCATTAACTACAATTATAGTATATCAATTCTTTATGACATTTCTATGACTATCATAAGAACTTTTTATGAATTTCAAAATCATTTTACCTATTTCTATTTATCTTTCATTTAAAAGCTTAGTAATTACTCTTGTTGCATCTAAATAAGGAGCTATACTTGTATTCTTATTTAACTTATCTAAGATTACTGAAATAAGCTCAGACATATCAACTTCTTTAAACCATGGTGCTTTTCTAACTGAATCTGAAATATATGTTAAATTAGTTGAATATACTCTACTTATTAATCCTTCTTTATAGAATCTTTCAATTTTTTCAGTTCCTTCTGTGAAAAATGCAAAAGTGGCAGCTACATATACATTTCTTGCTTTTCTCTTTTTAAGTTCTGTAGCAATATCAAAAACAGATTCTCCAGATGCTATCATGTCATCAACAATAAGAACATCTCTTCCTTCTACATCTCTTCCCATGTATTCATGTTTAACTATAGGGTTCTTACCATTTATTATAGTTGAGTGATCTCTTCTCTTATAGAATAAACCTACATCTACTCCAAGTACACTTGAATAATAAATAGCTCTATCCATCGCTCCAGTATCTGGACTAATAACTAACATGCTATCTTTGTTAATATCAAGATCTTTTTCTTCTCTAATTATTGTTTTAACTATATCATATGTTGGATATAAATTTTCAAAAGATAATAATGGTATAGCATTTTGAACATTTGGATCATGTACGTCGAAAGTAAGAATTTCTTGAACTCCTAATCTTTCTAATTCTTGAAGCGCAATAGCACAATCTAATGATTCTCTTCCTTTACGTCTATGTTGTCTTGATGCATATAATAAAGGCATAATAACTGTTATTCTTTTTGCTTTACCTCTTATAGCTGATACAACTCTCTTTATATCTTGAAAGTGTTCATCTGGTCCCATATGATTTTCAAATCCAAACATTTTATATGTACAGCTATAATTTCCAACATCACAAATAATATATATATCTTTTCCTCTTACAGTTTCAGAAAGTTTTACTTTTCCTTCACCATTAGAAAATCTAATTTCATCTGAAGAAATTAAAAAAGTTTCTTCGTGGTCTAATCTTCTTCTTAAATGAGCATCTATCTTATCCCCAAGTTCCTTTGAGCTCTTAAGCGCTATAATCCCAAGATCAATACTATTTGTTAAGTGTCCATCACACTTAGTCATCAATAATCACTCCTTATAATATGTATAATTACTTTGCTTTACAAAAGACTTTTAAGCTTTCGTTTTTTCATCTGTGAATATTATAACTCATTTACTAACAAAATTATATAAATAATTTTCAAGTAAAAAAGAAAATCTCTATTTATAATCTTTAAATAGAGATTTTTACACTAACTAATCCATATCAAATTCTAAGTTTGACCTTGATACATTTCTAATTTCACCATAGTCACAGGATTTTATTATAAGTTCGACTTTACCCCTGTCGCCAGTAGATAATTCTCCTTTAAATCTCCCGTTTTCAACTTTTCCATTAACATCTACTAATGTTAAATCATCTGATTTTGCTGTAATATCACCATAAATATTATAATCATTAAAAGGCATATGGAAATTCAATTCACTATTAACATCTAAAATTATCTTATTTGCCATTGGAATATAAGAATTAATATATAAATCACCAGCTGTAATATTTATTTCTTCTGGTAACTTATCAATTTCATTATAGTCAGTAAATTTTCCATTAGAATGTATTGATACATAATTCCCTACTATATTTACCTTTTCTGCATTTACAAATTCCCTTACATCTAAAATTACATGATTACTACTATTAATATTTATATTTTTACATTGATTAAATTTAGGTAAAGATATATCGCCATATGAAACATTATAATTTAAGCTATCACCTAATACCTCTTCATCAGTAATAGTTAATGAGGTATCGCTATTCCTATCTACATCAATATTAACTCTATTAGGCACATAAATTTCAATATAGTTATTACCCATACTTCTTCCATTTGCTATAGTTGATATTGCTTCTTCATATAAACTTTTTAAGATTCCCTCTTTAACTATGTTAAAATTGTAATTATTTCTTTTGCTACTTGTGTCTACCGCAATTGTTTTACTACTTTCATCATATTGATAAGTCACATTTACATCATCTAAAAAGCTGGTTTGCTTTTTAATTGAAAAAGTATCATCATTAGATTTTTTCACTATTATATTTAATGAATCATAATCTTCATTTTTTGAAGTAATTTTTAGATTTTCTATTTCTTTTCTTTCTTGTCCAACAACAATATTTGAAGCTGTATTTTTACCTCTAGCGTTACTTATATCCAGTAATACAGCTTTAGTCATATTCATTCCACTAGGTATAACTCCTATTATTCCAACAGTTATAAGAATAATTCCAACAATTACTGCAATCTTAGATTTACTCATCTTCTTTCACCCCACCATTACTTTCATAATTATTCTTAACTCTTACATACATCAACTTTGTCTTAATCCACCCTATATATTTTCTTATAAATAACCAAATAAAAGACACTACTTTTATATATAAAGTCCATGCAATTATTAAGAAACCTGTAAATATAAGACTTCCAAAGAATAATGTTAATGATATTGATGCTTTCACTGGAAATGCTATAAATGATGCAATATACACAAATACATTAAAAATACTAGCACCTATACCACCTATTCCAATTAAAATAAGCGTCATAATAATAGTACCTATAGGAAATATCAACATTAGGGTAAGACATACTATTATTAATTTCACTGTAAAAGAAGATATATTACCTTTTACAATAGCATCAGAATTCAAAAATTCCTTTGACTTACTTTTAGTCTTATTGAATACTCTTAAAACACTCTTTTTTATTGTATCTATATTTTCCTTAGCATAATTTTCTTCTCCAACACTACCTTTCATTTCTCTTATAAGTTCTGTTGCAACTTGTTTTGGTGATCCTAATCCTTTTGCTACCTCTTCTTCGCTTTTTCCTTCTAACTTACCATTTATAAAAAATTCTTCATAATCTCTTAATATATCATCTATTTCATAAGCACTAAAATGCCCTTTTAAATAATCTTTTAATATATCTAAAAACTCTTCTTTATTCATATATCTTTCTCCTTCCTATATACCTGTAAAATAGAATTAACATCATAAACAAATTTATCCCATTCATCTACTAAAGCCTTTAACTTCTTCTTTCCTTCTGTGGTTATTTTGTAATACTTTCTATCTGGACCTTCTTCCGACTTTACTATATATGTTTCAAAATTTGATTCTGCCGTTAATCTTCTAAGAAGTGGATATATCGTACTTTCCTTAATATCCATTACTTTTGATATAGATTCTACTATTTCGTAGCCATACATATCTTTATGATTTATCATCGTTAAAACACATATTTCTATTACACCTTTTCTTAATTGTGTACTCAATATTACACCTCCTATCAACCTTACTATGCAATACATAGTAGTTTCATACTGTGTATTGCATAATAGTATAAATTAATATTATCACACTATTGTGTAATACACAATACATATTAAAATTCACATTTCACAATTTACATATTACAATTCGCATTTCTTAATTGTAGTAAAAACTTAATAAAAGTTGTGCTATAAACTATAATATTTCCCCTTTAAGGAAAATTAACCAAAACCGTGTACTGTGAACTGCCTTAACTGTGCACTGAATTGTGCCATAATAAAAAGAGATATCGCTAACAGATTTTCACTTGTTAATACGACACCTCCTTATACACTATTCTTCTATAGCTTTTAATTTTTTATTTAATGTATAAAATCTTATATATGTCTTAAGTTTTGAAATAAATAGATCTTCTTCTAATGGTTTTACTATAATATCATTAGCACCAGAATCTAATATCTCTGCTTGTACCTTTGGATTATGTAATCCTGTTACAGCTATTATAGTTGAATCTATGTTATCTCTTCTTAATTTTCTTATTATATCTTTACCAAACTCATCTTTTAATACTATATCTATCAAATAAATATCATATTTTTTATTTTTCATTATTAATTCAGAACCAGTTTTAAAATAATCTATATTTTTAAGATTATATTTACTTAATATATCTTTAGTAAAAAGCATTTCAAGATGACTATCTTCTACTACTGCAATCTTTGCTTCTTGTAATCCCTTTGTATATTGATCTTCTGCAAATGCCATATTTACATATTTTATAAACTCTTCTTTAAACTCTTCTTTAAATATATATTCTTTTATACCTAAATCTATTAATTTCTTTCTTTCTTCTCCCATTGAGTCTCCTGTAACTACAAAAATAGGCTTTTCCGGATATTTTTCTTTAATTGTAGCTACAAATTCTTCTACAGTACATCCTTCAGCATATAACGATGTAACTACAAGATCAACATCAAATTCATCTATTAATCCTATGGCTTCATTAAAATTATCAGTATGTATGTATTGATAGTCATTTGATTCTAATATTTCTTTAGCTGCTTTACAAAAAAATTCACTCTGTTCAATATGTAATACTGTATACATGTTTCTTCCCCCTAAAAAGTGTGCGATTTTTTATCTCCCTAAATAAATTTTATCACATTTTTCAACATTTTTCTTCATCTAATTAAATAAAGAAAAAAAACAAAAGTTTGTTATTATGAAAATAATAGCTAGTGTCCTATTATATATATGAAATTTCTAATTTCTTGTATAAAATAAAAATATAGTAATCCTGCGGATTGCTAGTGTATCTCAAGTAAAATATACTCAAATCTATTTAAATGCAATTAACTTAAGAAAACCAGCATACTCTATTATAGTAAATTAAACTCTTAAAATATAATAAATTCCGCAGGAATTTTTACATATACTATAAGATATTATATATTTATTCTATTATTTAAAAAACAAATCTACTAAAATTCCTCCGTGTGATGCTATTAACGTTGCAAAAACTACAGAAACTATAGTCATAAGCTTAATCAAGATATTCATTGATGGACCTGAAGTATCCTTAAATGGATCTCCTACTGTATCTCCTACTACTGCTGCTTTATGACTTTCACTTCCACTACCTCCATAAATACCTCCTTCAATAGCTTTCTTAGCATTATCCCAAGCTCCTCCTGCATTTGACATCATAATTGCATTTAAAACTCCTGATACTAATGCTCCTGCTATCATACCAGCTAATGCTTCTTTTCCAAAAAACATCCCTATAAATATTGGTATAACTACAGCTAATATACCTGGTACTATCATTTCTTTTAATGAAGCTTCTGTTGATATATCTACGCATCTTTTGTAGTCTGGTTTCTCTTTTCCTTCAAGAATACCCTTTTTCTCCTTAAACTGTCTTCTAACTTCTTCTACCATTTTATTTGCAGCTCGTCCTACTGCTTGCATTGTCAAAGCACCAAAAAGATATGGTATCATCGCACCTACCAATATACCTGTTAAAGTAAGTGGATCTAACAAATCTATTCTTTCTAACTTAACTACTTGTGCATAGGATGCCAAAAGTGCTAATGCTGTTAATGCTGCGGATCCTATAGCAAATCCTTTACCTATAGCTGCTGTAGTATTTCCTACTGAATCTAACTTATCTGTTACCTCTCTTACTTCCTTAGGTAACGATGCCATCTCAGCTATTCCCCCTGCATTATCAGCTACTGGTCCATAAGCATCTACTGCTACTGTAATACCTGTAGTAGCTAACATTCCAACTGCTGATAAAGCTATTCCATACAATCCTTGTGAACTATCAGAATTTCCTCCACATACAAAATATGAAACAAGAATTCCTATAGATATTAATATTATAGGTACTACTGTCGATTTCATTCCTACTGCCAATCCAGAAATTATATTAGTTCCTGGACCTGACTTAGACTCCTTAGCAATTTCTTTAACACTTCTATACTCTGAAGATGTGTATATCTCTGTTATCTTACCTATTAATATACCTATAACCACTCCAACTAAAATCGGAACAAAAAATTTAAGATCACCAAAAATAATCATAGAAAATATAGCCGCTGAAACTATCATTAATATCCCAGCTATATATGTTCCTATATTTAACACCTTTTGAGGATTATTACCTTTTATACTTCTGATTATTACTACACCTATTATTGAAGATATTATTCCAAATGCAGCCACTATCATTGGAAATATACTAGCATTATTTCCTGATGATACATTAACAAATGCACCTAAAGTTACTGCTGAAATTATTGAACCTACATAAGATTCAAATAAATCTGCTCCCATTCCTGCAACATCTCCAACATTATCCCCAACATTGTCAGCAATTACTGCTGGATTTCTAGGATCATCTTCTGGTATTCCAACTTCTATTTTACCTACTAGATCAGCACCTACATCAGCAGCTTTAGTATATATTCCTCCTCCTACACGAGCAAATAAAGCTATTGATGATGCTCCTAATCCAAATCCAGTAATATATTCTGTATCTAAATCGAATATTATCATTAGCACTGCTAATCCTACAATTCCAAATCCCACTACAGACATTCCCATCACTGATCCACCGGAAAATGAAATAGTTAAGGCTTCTTTTATCCCTTTTTTGGCGGCTTCAGTAGTCCTAACATTTGCTTTTACTGCTACTCTCATTCCACAAAATCCTGATATAATTGAAAAAAATGCGCCTATGATAAATGCTATTGCAGTCTTATAGTGTATAGCTACTGCTATAATTAATGTTACTACAACTGCGAATATTAAAATAAATTTGTATTCTCTAAATAAAAATGTCATAGCTCCATCTTCAATATTCTTTGCAATTTCTCTCATATTTTCGTTTCCAGCATTTCTTTTTTTAATATCAAAATAAAGTATTAAAGCAAAACAAAGGGCAATTATCCCAACCAATATAGATAAAATTAAATAACTCATAACTACACCTCCCATTTACAAATATACGATATATACCAATAAAATATAATTATATTATTAGTTTTATTAATATTTAATTTTTTTCTCATATTTTATTGAATTTTTTTCAATTTATGTTAATATATATGTAAAGATATTTACATTTTATCTTTAATTTGTATTTATTTAGGAGGTAATGTTATGAACATTAATAAAAATTCTATAAAAAAGGATATTGCTAAAGGAGTATCTAAAGTTTCTAACAAAATAGCTGAAGAATCTAGTCTAGGTTGCTTCTGGGTTTGTTTTTATGAGCCTAAAAACTTTAATAACAAAAAATTAGTTCGTAAATAATTTTACTTAACCATGTTTAAAAACTGTTACACAAAAAGTGTGGCAGTTTTTTCAATAAAGATCACTGTAACATACCCATAAATTTATTTTTAGAAAGGAAACTAGTATGATTACCTATGAAAAAATTGCGGATAAAATATCATCTAAAATAATTAATACCTTAGATGATAAATCTATGGATCGTGAAAAATTATCTTATGGTCTTTTAGTATTTTTTATAAATATAACAAAATTAATTATTCTTTTTATTGGAGCATACTTTTTTAATGTTATGCCACAATTTCTTATAATAATTTTCTCATTTGCTATTATGAGATTAAGTAACTTTGGAATCCATCTTAGAGGATCCCTACTATGTACCCTGGTTTCATTTATATCATTTATAGGTTCTGCATTAATATGCAAATCTTTTAAATTCAATATTTATTTAATTATTATTTCATATATAACTTTTATTATATTAACTTATATGTATGCACCGGCAGACACAGAAGGTAACCCATTATGTAACACAAAACAAAGAAAAAAATTTAAACTTCAAAGCTTATGTAAATTACTAATTTTTTTCTTTATTGCACTTTTATTTAATAATCATATGTTTGTATCATGTATAATTTTAAGTAACCTTATATCTACAATTACAATACTACCAATAACTTATGATTTATTTAAACTATCTAAAAACAACTATGAACTTTATGAAGAATATGAACCATAAAAAAGAAGGGTGTATTAACAAATTTCTCTTTGATAATACATCCTTCTTTTATAATTTAAAAGTATATCCTTTATGGTTGTGACAGAAAAATATTAATTCAACAATCCATTTTTTATTATTACTGCCCTTATAGCTTCGTACTTAATATAGTCCGGTAATTTCTTTTTTATTTCACTTATCTTGCTTGATGACGTACTTTTTAATATTTCAATAATTAATTTTTCTTCATCATCTGTATATAAGTTACTTATATCTTCTTTTAATGGATTCTCACCATATTCTTTAATATAATCTGTAATATAACCTAAAATAGTAGAAATTGATACCTCTATTTCCTCGGAAATATTTTTTAAGTAAATTCCTTCTTTAACCATATCTATAGATTTTTCTTCATTATTTCTTCCATCACCATCGATTATAACTTTCCTATGCTTCTTTTCACTCCAACTTCTCTTAATATTATTTTTTTCAACATAGGATTTTACTATTTCTATAAAAGCCTCTCCATACTCTTTAACCTTTTTAGGCCCTACTCCAGAAATATCTTTAAATTCTTCAATAGTTATTGGATATCTTCCACTAATTTCTTTTAAACTTTGTATGCTAATTATACTTCTATCTAAAGTATTTTCTTTTAATGCAAAACTTTTTCTAACTTCTAATAATTCCTTTAATAATTCTGTATCTGTTACAACTTCAATTACATTATCATCTTCATTATTTATTACTATATTTATATTATTATCTTCTACATACTTCCTTATAACATTAGAAAATCTCTCTCCATACTTATCATATTTTTTCTCACCTATACCAGATATAGAAAGGAACTCTTCTTTTGTCCTTGGATATACACTACTCATTTCTTTAAGAGTAATATCTCCAAATATAATATATGGAGGCACACCTTCCTCTTTTGCTATTTCTAATCTTAATTCCTTAAGAATCATAACCAATTCATTATCTTCAATAATCTTTTTATCGACTACATATTCTTTAAATTTTACTTCTTCCTTTCCTTTTAACACAAGCATAGACTTATTATTTAGCCTTATCACTGGATAATCGCCTTCGATAAGATCTATAAATCCATGAGATACTAATGTATTTATGAATTCTTTTAACTTTTCTCCCTTATAGTTTTTCATAATTCCATAAGTAGATAATTTATCAAAACCTAAATCTAATACTCTTCTATTCTTAGAGCCTCTAAGAACATCTACAATCATTGTAGTTCCAAATCCTCTTTTCATTCTATATATGCAAGACAATACTTTTTGAGCATCAATAGTTTTATCAACAATTTCTCCTTCACTTAAGCAATTGCTACAATTACCACATTCTTTATTATATTCTTCACCAAAATAATTTAATATCCCTTTTCTATAACAATCATTGCTATAAATAAGGTCTATCATCTGTTGTAACTTCTTATATTGTATTACCTTTCTTTCTTCACTTTCTGTTCCTACATCAATAAGATATTTTTGTGTATGTATATCTGATGGAGAAAGCAACAATATACACTGACTTTTCTCTCCATCTCTTCCTGCTCTACCGATTTCTTGATAATATCCTTCAATATTTTTAGGAATACTATAATGTATTACATATCTTATATTAGGCTTGTCAATTCCCATACCAAAAGCATTAGTAGCAATCATTATGCCTATCCTATCATATATAAAATCCTCTTGATTGCTTCGTCTTTCTTCATCACTTAATCCTGCATGATATCGTCCTACTGAACATCCTTTGCTTTGCAACAATTCATATAAACTATCTACTTCTTTTCTTGTAGATGCATAAATTATTCCACATTGATTTCTATTCTTTTCTATGTACTTTAATATATATTCTTTCTTGTTACCGCCTTTTATTATATCTATACTTAAATTTTCTCTATCAAAACCAGTTATAAAAACCTTAGGATTATTAAGTTTTAATAACTCTATTATGTCTTGTCTTACTTCTTCAGATGCAGTAGCTGTAAAAGCTGTTATTATTGGTCTCTTATAAAGTCTATCAATAAAACTTCCAATTCTTCTATAGCTTGATCTAAAATCATGTCCCCACTGAGATACACAATGTGCCTCATCGATAGCTATTTGTGAAATATTCTTCTCTACAATTACTGAAAAAAATTCATAGGATTCTAATCTTTCTGGAGCTATATATATTATTTTATATTGATCCTCTTTAATTCCTTCAATTATTTCATTAAACTCTCTAGATGATAATGATGAATTTATATATGCCGCCTTAATTCCAATTTCTCTAATAGTATCTACCTGATCCTTCATAAGTGAAATTAGTGGAGAAATAACTATTGTTAATCCATCAAGAATAAGGGCTGGTACTTGATAA
This sequence comes from Clostridium bornimense, assembly GCF_018917145.1. Taxonomy (GTDB): domain Bacteria; phylum Bacillota; class Clostridia; order Clostridiales; family Clostridiaceae; genus Clostridium_AN; species Clostridium_AN bornimense_A. The sequence continues at coordinate 5,950 of NZ_JAHLOD010000052.1, read as the reverse complement.
CAAATAGATTTTCCTCCACCAGTAGGCATAATTGCTAATACATCTTTTCCCTCCAAAATTGAATCAATTACTTCTTCTTGCCCTTTTCTAAACTCTCTATACCCATAATACTTTTCTAATATCTCAAATTTATTCAAAATTATCCTCCCAAAAATACAATATCATATTATAATTCTACCATAACTAATATTGATTATTCAGGATAAAGTAAATTTAATCTGCTCTCCAAATATCATATATAGCATCATCTATTTTTTCCAAAGCTTTATCTATAGCTTCTTTTTTTTCTTCTTCAGTAGTTCCCGTACCATCTACTAACAATTCTTTAAATCTCTTTATTCCCATTGCCTTTACTATACTTTCAACATAATGAATTCCTTTATTTAATATCATTCCAAGCCCCCAAGGAATATTAGCTCCTGATGATTGTATATAAAGCATTCCCCTAACCTTATCATCTAATAGTCCATTGACCTTATCATCTGATATTTCTATTGTCTTTCCATCTTGAATAACACAATCTAAATATTCTTTTAGTGGTGCTGGAAAAGATAAACTCCACATAGGTGCTGCAATAACATATACATCAGCTTCTTTAAAGTCATCACAAAGTTTTACTATATTATGTACTTCTTCTTGATCTTCTTTATTTAGTTTATTAAAAGCTTCCTTTGATACAAGACAACTTCTCTTTTCAAAATATTTATACTCTAATCTTGGTATATGCTCCTTATATAAATCTACTTCCTTAACTTCAAAGTCTGGATATCTCTTTATAAATTCATTTACAAAGGCTCTTCCCACTGTTTTACTAGCTGATAACTCCTCTGGTTTTGAATTTACTGTTATGTACAATAATTTTTTCATTTTATCACCTCAATTTTAGTTTTCCTAAAAAAGAAAAACTAATTCATCATGTATCGTGTATATATCAAAATAATGGGGCTGTCGTACAGTGCACAGTTTATGATATTTTCCCCACAGAGGAAAATTAACCCCCATTGCGAATTGATTGAATTGACTGAATTGTGAATTACCCTTACTTGTGCCCTGTGTCATGTAACCTGTGTTCTGTCTTTTGTCATAATAAAAGGAGATATCACTAACAACTTTTTATTTGTTAATGCGACATCTCCCTTATTATATTATTATTTAATTTTTATATTTAGTTTTTATAATCACTTGGAACAGTAGATACTAATTTTCCATCAACATACCACATTTCCCCTGAAACATCATATCCTGCTGCTCCTGAACTTGGTGTTTGCATTGAGCCTGAGCTAAATATTACTTTTGCATTAGCTATACCTTCCATTCTAAAAGTATACCATCCTTCATTATCATTACCTTCTGCTAACATTTCAGCTCCTGGCCACTTGCCAACATATTCAACTACTCCATTACTATCTTCTTTATAGATATAAACACGAGGATTCTTCCATCCATCCTTTTTAAAATGAACTTCTATAAACTCTTCTACTGGTTCTGTCTTTTTATAAGAATATGTTTTGGTTACTGTTTCTTCTCCATTTACTGCTGTTAATACTAATGTTGTTACTGTTCCAGCTTCTTTTCCTTTTCCTATAACTATAGTATCTCCATCCTTATATTCTACAGCTTCACTACCATCTATAGAATATTTTGATACTTCAGCATTTTTAGAAGATAATTTTACTTCTAATCCCTCTTCTGTTTCTGCAGCATATTCTCCACTCTCTACACTTGAAGAAATCCTTACTTCTCCTTCTCTTATATAATCTTTTGGACATTCTGCAGTTAACTTTCCATCAACATACCACATCTCATATGATGCATCTAATCCTGCTTGTCCTAATCCTGGTATTTGTTGTGAACCATAATTAAATATAACCTTAGCTGCACTTACATCTTTAACTTCATAGCTATACCAACCTTTATTTTCGTCAGCTTCTGCTGTCATAGCTTTTCCTGGCCAATCTCCTGTTAATTTTACTGCTGAATTTCCATCTCCTGTGTATATATAAACATTTGGATTTGTCCATCCATCCTTTTTAAAGTGCACTTTAACAAATTCAGTTATAGGTTCTTCTTTTTTATAAGTTAATGTCTTTGTAACCTTTTCTTCCCCATTTACTGCTGTTAGTACTAATACTGTTTCCTTTCCAAACTCTGCACCTTTTCCTATTGTTATTTTATCACCATTTTTATATTCTACTTCTTTAGCACCATCAATGCTATAGGTAGCTTTCTCTGCATTTTTAGCTGAAAGTTCTATTTGTAAGCCCTCTTCTAGTGCTGCTTTATAGCTTCCTCCATTTGGATTTGCTTTTACTGATAATGTATCATCATCTTCTTTAGTATAATCTTCTGGACATACATTAGTTAATATTCCATCTACATACCACATTTCATATGAAGCTTCAAACCCTTCTTGTCCAGAACCTGGCACTTGCATTGATCCAGAATTAAATATAACATTTACTCCTAATTCTCCTTGAACTTCATAGCTATACCAACCTTGATTTTCACCAGTTTCTGCTGTCATAGCTTCTCCTGGCCAAGTTCCTGTAAGTTGAGTTACTCCTGTTTCATCGTTTTTATAAATATAAACATTTGGATTTATCCATCCATCATTTTTAAAGTGTAATTTAACAAACTTTTCTTTTGGATCTCTCTTGTTATAAGTATAAGTTTTTTCTACAGAACCATCATTATTAGATGCTTTTATTGTAACTGTTGTTTTAGTTCCAAATTCTTCGCCTTCTCCAATAACAATCTTATCCCCATTTTTATAACTTACTTCTTCTCCACCATTAATGCTATATGTTGCTGTATCAACATTACCTACAGTAAGTTTTACTTCTAAACCTTCTGAAACTTCTTTGTAGTAATCTCCTCCCGCTGGATTTGCACTAACTGCTGGTTTTTTACTATTTGATTCTAATAGCATTACTCCATTAGTTCCTGCTGTAAATGTTACTTTTCCATCAGTAACTACTGTTTTATTTCCAGTGTAGAAATCTGTTATAGTATCTCCATCATCGAATACAGAAGATACATCTACAGTTGTACTTCCATTTGCGCCTACCACACATATAACATTATCAACGACACCATCTTCACCTTGATATGTTCTACTAAAAGTATATGGTGAAGAACTTAACATTTTATGTTGTCCTGCTCCAATAGATAAATGTTTATTTCTAAATTGTCCAACTTTTTGCCAATGTGATAACACATTTTTATCAATAGAATTCCAATTCATATCAGAACGAGTTACTTGATCTGTATAATTATTAGCACAGAAACTTTCCCATTGTTTTTGTCTTCCTGTTTCATCACCATAAAAGATTTGTGCTGCACCTGGAGTTAATAATAATGCTGTTCCTGCTGAAATTAAGTCACCTCTTCCACCAAGATCAGTATCATGAGAAGAAATATAGCTTAATACATTGAAAGTTGAATCACTATTTATTGCTTTTGCATAAGTACTATATGTTCCTTCCAATGTAGATGTAGAATATCCACTCTTAGGGAAAGTAAAGTTAATCATTGAATCAAATCCATTACTAAAATAGTAGTCTTTACCTACACCATGTCCCCAATCTTCGCCTGTCATCCAAAATTCTTCATCCCAATTTGCTCCTGGCTTATCTGGATTATTTTCTCTCCATTCTTTTAATGCAGCTTTTGCTTGTGTTTTTAATTCATTCCATGATGATACTGGAATATGCTTAGCAGTATCACATCTGAATCCATCTATACCATATTCTCTAACCCAATCAGTTAGCCATTGTACTACATAATTTTGTGGTGTCTTTGGTAACCCAGTTTTTTTGAAAAACGCATTTTGCTTTGCAATTTCTTCATCATATCTTCCTTCTTTTTTCCACTTGTTAACCAAGAAAGGAGGTGTTGATACTTCTGTCTTAGATTCCATTTTTATATCTGGAAGTCCATAAAGGCATCTAGTTTGATCGTCTCCAGATTTACTTCCTGTATATCCATCAAAAGGATATGCTATTCTTACAAAATCTCCTCCATACCATTTACTTGCCCAAGATGAATCATTTTCATATATATTTGCTTCTTCCCAATCTCCACCTCTTAAATTACTAAGATTCCCATAATAATAATCTTTCCAATTAGAGATTGTCTTACCAAATCCAAATTCATTAGTATCATAAGCACTTATATATCCTAGATGATTCATAACAACATCCATAACAACACGTATTCCTTTACTATGTGCTGTATCAACAAATTTCTCCATATCTTTTGCTGTACCCATATTTTCATCAACATTAGTATAATCTAATGCCCAATATCCATGATAACCATAGTATGGAAATCCATATCCTTCCTCTTCGTTGTTAGTATTTCCGAATGTATATCCATGTATTTGTTCATAAGGTGCTGTAATCCATATTGCATTTACACCTAAATCAGTAAAATAACCATCATTTAATTTTTCTATTAATCCCTTTAAATCTCCTCCATGGAATGTTCCTGGATTCTCTTTATATCCTGATTGAACACTACCATCTTCATTTAATGATCTTCCATAAGAATGATCATTACTAGTATCCCCATTATTAAATCTATCTGTTAATGCAAAATATACTGTAGCATTATCCCAACTAAATACTGAATCTTCTAATGATGTTTCTGGTTCAGCATATGTTAAATTCCCATCTTCATCAATATTTACTTGTAGTACATTTTCACTTAACACTGATTTATTGCTAGTAACATTATTTTTTTCTGCACCTAAAACAGAACTACTACACATACTAGAAATTAATAATACTGATGTGATAATACTTGTTAGTTTTTTAAACTTCATCCCGTTTTCCCCCTATAATTTATAAAAACGTTTACAAGCGCTGCGCAGAACCGTAACGATTTCATTTAAATTATATTATTATAAAAATATGTATTCAATAGATTTAATTCACTTTAATATACTTTACTTAATTTTTGTAACTTATCTTATACTTTCTTTAAATTTTCTGTACATTTTTACATAAAACACCTAATTATTATCACAGTATGAAGTATATATATCTATCTTAAAAAATAAATCAAATTATATTTAATAATAACTCAAATTTTCTCTAATAAGAAAATTAACTTTAATTATATTTTCAAAACTCAACATTAATAAAAAAAGATGTCGCATTAATAAATTTTCACTTGTTAATGTAACATCTTCTATTCCTACAATATTTCTATTCTATAATTTTGTACCACTTATCTTTATATTTACTTATTTCATCAAAGTACAATATAATATTTTTTTTACCTTTTCTTTCATTTTCATTATTTATATTAATAATATCTTCTGACCTTAATATATAAAAATCTGGTGAATTCTCATTTCTAAAATCAACTAAAATATATACTGTATTATTATGTGCTTTTTCTTGAAATCCCCTTATTATATACTTTTCACTTTGAGACCACACTATTTTTGCATGTACTACACTATCATCATTTTTTATTATTTCAACTTGTTGTATTCCAGAATTAATATATCTAACCTTTGCTTCTTTTATTTCTTCTTTCAAAACTCTTTCGCAAGTAGATGCAAATGTTATCTTAGACATCAAATTAAACCAATTTTCTCTACTCATAAAATAACCTTTCCTATTTTAAACTACTACCGTTATATCTTATGATAAATTATTTTCTTATGTACCAATTTAAAGTAAAAATGGAATCGGAGAAAATTTCCGATTCCACTTATCAATTATATTATATTACCATCAATTATATCAAAAGCATCTATTACTATTAATGTTCCTGTTGATTTTGAATTTCTCATTCCTGTGTATTCTATTTTTATACTGTGAGTTCCAGACTTTAAGTCTTTCTTTTGGAATACTACATTTTTATATTTTGCACTTGCACTATACATATCTACTGAATAACTTTCTCCATCAACTGTTACCTTCGCTATTCCTCTATC